>NZ_VJZJ01000009.1:0-2172 GCF_009825425.1 Klebsiella sp. Lac1 | reverse complement strand
GTCACCAAAACTTGTTCTTTCAGTTTAGCCTTAACAGGTGCATAACTTCAAGAGACAATCCCTCTAAAATTCCAGTTGCCAATGGCTACCGCCACTGGCGATAAGTCGTGTCCGTAAGGGTTGGACTCAAGTTGATAGTTACCTTACAGGACGTGGTAGTCGGGCTAAACGGGGGGTTCGTGCATATAGCCCAGCTCGGAGCGAACTGTCTAAACGGAAACGGGGCGTGGTGATTTAGGGGAGGCTTCCACCACAACACGGTCAGCCGCAGGACAGGAACACAGGAGCGCACGAGGGAGCCGCTAGGGGGAAACTCTTAGCATCTTTAAGCTGTGTCGGGTTTCGCCACCGCTGATTTGAGCACCGAAAATCAGATGATTTTTGTGAAGCTCGTCAGGGGGGCGGAGCCTATGGAAAAACGGCTTCGCCGCGGCCCTATCGCTTCCCTGTTAAGTATCTTCTTGGCATCTTCCAGGAAATCTCCGCCCCGTTCGTAAGCCATTTCCGCTCGCCGCAGTCGAACGACCGAGCGTAGCGAGTTAGTGAGCGAGGAAGCGGAATATCTCCTGTATCACATATTCTGCTGACGCACCGGTGCCGCCTTTTTTCTCCTGCCACATAAAGCACTTCACTGACACCCTCATCCGTACCAACATAGTAAGCCAGTATACACTCCGCTAGCGCTACGTGACTGGTCCGGCGCTGCGCCCGGAACCCGCAAATTCAGAAACTGAAAGCGTGACAAGATGTGTTTTTGGAGTACCGCCATCATGATGCCGGCACCAAAACGATATCTCAGGGCTGCGCCCCGATACCCCGCCAACGCTTCACGGCACCGGATTAAAATCCGTTCCCGTTCACCGTTTCTCAGGGCTGTTGCCGGCTGCAGGTTCTTCATGAGGTTCGCCGTGTCTGGCAGACTGTGCAGAGTTATTCTGACCGGAGATCGCCATGAAACGACTGATAAACCTGACGCCCGCCGAGAAAAGATTTCTCGACGATGCTGTTGCCGCCGCTGAGAGAGTGTCAGGCAAGAAGCTGAATCAGCCCAACAGGCACATTGTCCTTAACAGGGCTCGTGCACAGATCGAATCGCAGCGCCAGGCAGAACGGCAGCGATCTGCGCGTGAGGAGGAGCGGCAGCAGGCGGAATTTACCTGGTCGCGTCCGCGGGCGCCGCGTCGCTGATTGCCACTTTCGTCGGTTTCGTGGGGAGTTCAGGGCGAAACAGCGTGGTATTCACTCCGGTGCATAGTCATTCACCCCCGTAAAACTCACCAGAGCGATTCCGGGCGGTTTTCTGGGGGTAAGACGTGCTCTTTTGTGGCTGAAGGCGCAGAAACGCCCTGAGGCCGTTTTCGCGGTGCGCGTAATGAGGTGTTATGGTAAATAAGGGCTATGTATGTTCCTAGGCTGCTTATGCTAATAGATTCTTGAATCAGATAGTGGAGTTTTAACGTGAAAGGTACAGCTAGTCGATTTTCTTTATTGATCATTTTTTTATTGTTTTTTTCTTCATCCAGTTTATCAGCTAGGGAGCTTACTAAAGAGGAGATTGATGCTGTTGAAGTTGGGGTAAACAAACAGCTTAAAGATCCATATTCTGCAAAATACACTCATAATTCCTATATGTCCGATGATCATAGAGGTGGTGTGTATTGCGGGAAGGTTAATGCGAAAAATTCCTATGGTGCATATATTGGAGACCGTTTGTTTGCAGTAGTTTTTATTGATACTAAATCGGATGGGCTTTTGGCAGCGCCACTTGGACGCATGGATAGCCAAGAGGTTATTTCATCTCTTTGTGCATCTTCTGGTTATGATCTTCGAGTGAATAAAATATTTAAAGATGATGTTAACAAAGAGCGAACCCAAAAGGGGTTCCCTAAGCTGGATGATGCTTATTTTTATTAGCTAGTAGTTTTCGGGGTAGTAAACAATTGACTGAATCCTAATTGTTAGCGTAATTTACCACTTGAATCGAAAAAGCCACCCTGTAAGGTGGCTCTTTCGATGGATCAGTTGAGCTGTAACTCTTCTGAACCGAGGTAACTGGCTATTAGAGGGCACAGTCACCAAAACTTGTTCTTTCAGTTTAGCCTTAACAGGTGCATAACTTCAAGAGACAATCCCTCTAAAATTCCAGTTGCCAATGGCTACCGCCACTGGCGA
>NZ_VJZJ01000008.1:0-4590 GCF_009825425.1 Klebsiella sp. Lac1 | reverse complement strand
TGTAATGGCTCAATAGTAATGTCCGCCTGTGGCTCAATTCAGATGTCCGCGCTATGGTAAGCTTCACTGGTCCGTTTAAACTACCGGGAGGCATATCATGAGCGCAGAAAGCTCAGGAGTGTTTACTTTGAAAGAGATCAACCGGATCAAGATTATACAGGACGTCATTGAACGTCGCATCACAACGCGCCGTGCGGCCGAGCACCTCGGTATCAGCGACAGGCAATGCCGCAGACTTCTTGCCCGTTACCGTGAAGGCGGACCGCTTGGTATGGCCAGCAGACGATGTGGCATGCGTGGTAACCGCCAGTTGCCACCCGGGCTCGCAGATCAGGCTCTGGAACTGATCAAGACGCGTTATGCTGATTTCGGTCCGACTCTGGCGCGTGAAAAGCTCGAAGAACTCCACGGACTGTTTCTTGGCAAAGAAACTGTCCGGCGCATCATGGTGCGGGCTGGCTTATGGGTTCCCCGTAAACAACGTGCCGCAAGGATCCCTCAACCACGGTACCGGCGTCCGTGTACTGGTGAGCTGATACAAATAGATGGCTGTGATCACGACTGGTTTGAAGGCCGTGGCCCGGCCTGCACCGCGCTGGTCTATGTTGATGATGCAACCAGCAAACTGATGGAACTGTTGTTTGTTAAATCGGAGTCCACGTTTTCTTACTTCGAAGCCACGCGGCGCTATATCGATAAGCATGGTAAACCGCTGGCACTGTACAGCGATAAAGCCGGTGTTTTTCGTGTTAACAATAAACACGCCACAGGCGGAGACGGGCATACTCAGTTTGGGCGAGCCATGCATGAACTGAACATCCAGACTATCTGTGCAGAAACCAGTCCCGCCAAAGGGCGTGTAGAACGAGCTCACCTCACTTTACAGGATCGTCTGGTCAAAGAGCTGCGGTTACAGGGCATTTGTTCAATGGAGGCTGCAAATGACTTCGCTGAGGCCTATATGGCTGACTATAACCGCCGTTTTGGCAAAGTACCGCGACATGATTTTGACGTACACCGTGCTGTAGAACATGATGAGGACCTGGGGCTTATTTTCACTGTTCGTGAAAAACGTAAAGTCTCAAAATCGTTGACGATACAATATGATAAAATGTTGTACCTGATTGAAGACAGCGAACTGAGTCGCCGTGCAATAGGTAAATATATCGATGTGTATCACTATCCTGATGGCAGAAAAGAGCTGCGCCTGAACGGTACGCTACTTCCCTACTCTACCTACGACCGACTGTCAGAAATCGACCAGGGCGCGATTGTCGATAACAAGCGTCTTGGCCGAACCCTGGAGTTTATCAGTCTGGTGCAGAGCAAGCGGGATAACACGCGCTCTCAGTCAATTCCCGCTGGAGATGGCCCTTCCCGACGACGGCCAAAGCAGGAAGGGAAGAAATCCCAGCGCTCACTGGATAATGATGACATGCTCGAAGCACTCAAACAGCTTCAGTCACGTTCAGAGGACATTTTTGGTAAAAGAGCCCGCTGATGGTACTCACTGGCCGGACAGTGGTTGCTCACCAGTTGATATTGTCCGGCCAGACCCATGATGTATTATTCATTTCGTTCAGCATCTTTATGTCCTGCTTTTCACGGGCATACTTACCCCATAATGAATGAAAAGAACGAACAATACTGATTAACTGCTTTTTTCTTTGCTCCGGAGATAGGCTGATAAAATAGCAGCACCTGCTGTCAATATTATCCTCAATGAAATTAAAATCAGAGTCTGATGCATATTTTACTGTTAGCATAATATCATTCGACGTTGTTCTCTCAGACTCTGTTAATGCTGATTCTATCAGGTATTCAAAGGCATACATGACAGACAGCTGGTTTTTGTCTGTCTGAATATAACCCATTGAGTTTCTGAGTATTGAGGACTGTACCAGGACCAGAGGCCATAAAAGCTCAACACCATAAAGCTTATATGTATCATGTTGATCATACTGATGTTGCTCAACACGACGATTACCTTCCCGTGCTTTACGAATATCATAGGCAAGGGATAACATAAATCCGTCTTTAACTTTAATCAGTGGGCTTTCATCCACGATGTAATGAATGAGTTCATGTAATTCATTCAGGGCTTCTGAATCTCCCCACAGTATAAAACCTGCATTGTTCGGCGTTAACTCGTATCGAAGCATGGGCTCAATCATCCTGTTGTTTCAGTCGGAGGAAAGTCTATCAGTAAAGAGAATGAGAGATCAAAGTGGTCATTTTAATTGAGCTGGATAACGGACATTTCAATTGAGCCTTGACAAATACTGTCAGCACAAAGCGTTATTGTCGTCTCAGCACAATTCACACGCGTCGTGTACGCTAAGCCTTCATTTTGCTCAGCACAGGACCGCGATCTTATGTTGGTGACTATGACAGACAAAGAACTTTACCGGCTTGGCATCATTCAGCGAGTATTTGACCGGGCTTTGCTTCAGCGCGACGCAGCAGACATACTTAAGCTCAGTGTTCGTCAGGTGCAGCGTCTTGTGCGTCTGTACCGGACAGATGGCGCAACCGCATTTGCATCTTCCCGCCGTGGACGTCCTGCAAACAACCGGATCGATGAAGAAACACGCTGTAAAGCCCTGGATTTGATCCGGTGCCACTATTCAGATTTTGGCCCAACGCTCGCAACCGAAAAACTGGCTGAACGCCATCATATATATCTCTCCGTTGAAACCATCCGTAACTGGATGACAGCCGACGGTCTCTGGCGTCCTCATTCCCGCCGGCGAACCCGGGTTTACCAGCCGCGCTATCGTCGCGACTGTCTCGGCGAACTGGTTCAGATCGATGGCTCTCACCATGACTGGTTCGAAGGAAGAGCCCCAAAATGCTGTCTTCTGGTCTTCATGGATGACGCCACAGGTCGCCTGATGCACCTGCGATTCTGTGATTCAGAAAACGCGTTTGACTACATGATGGCTACCCGGCAATACATTGATAAACATGGTAAACCTGTCGCATTTTACAGCGACAAGCATGCGGTGTTCAGGGTCAGCGGAGCCGAAAGTCGACGTACTGGCACAACCCAGTTCGGACGGGCTCTCCGGGAACTGGCGATCGAATTGATTTGTGCCAACAGCAGCCAGGCAAAAGGTCGCGTGGAACGGGTAAATAAAACGCTCCAGGATCGCCTGATTAAAGAGATGCGCCTGCAGAACATCAGCTCGGTTGCTGAAGCCAATCAGTGGATTGAACATTTCATGTCTGATTTTAACCGTCGTTTCTCCCGGCCGGCAAAATACCCTAAAGATCTGCACCGTGCGGTCACACAGAGTCCACTGGAGCTGAATGATATCTTCGCCTGGCAGGAGCTACGGACCTTATCGAAAGCACTGACTTTTCAGTATGATAAAGTCATGTATATCATTGAACCCACCGAACAAAATACGCGCATAGCAGGTGAAAAAATTACCGTTTATGATTACCCTGACGGAAGCATTACTTTCCGGCATCAGCACCGGCCACTGGGTTATAAGATTTTCGATAAACTGACCTGCGTTGATCAGGGTAAGCGTCGTCTCAGCACCGTCTGGCAGATCCTGAAATTCCTGAGAGGATAGTGGACACCAAATATGGTGGACACTATCCATGAAATCATTAACCACAGTGCGTAAAAAAAGCCCTAATTATCCCGTTGAGTTCAAAATCAAAATGGTTGAACTCTCGCATCGACCAGATATCTCCGTAGCGCAACTCGCTCGTGAGCATGGGATCAACGATAATCTGCTGTTCAAGTGGCGCCAGTACTGGCGCGAAGGAAAACTACGCCCTCCTTCAACAACAGAAAACAGCGTGCCTGAGCTGCTCCCCATAACACTTGATGCCGAAGATCTTGTTCCTACAACCTCCTCCCGGTCACAACCTGTAGCTGCTGCGACATCTGAATCACTCAATATCAGCTGTGAAGTGACGTTCCGGCATGGCTCACTCCGTCTGAATGGTGCCATCAGCGAAAATATCCTGAACCTGCTGATACGGGAGCTCAAACGTTGATCCCATTACCATCAGGGACAAAGATCTGGCTCGTCGCTGGCATCACCGATATGAGAAACGGCTTCAACGGCCTGGCGGCAAAGGTGCAGACGACGCTGAAAGACGATCCGATGTCAGGTCACGTTTTTATCTTCCGTGGGCGTAATGGCAGTCAGGTAAAGCTCCTCTGGTCTACCGGCGATGGACTGTGTCTACTGACCAAACGGCTGGAGCGCGGCCGCTTCGCCTGGCCGTCGGCCCGCGATGGCAAAGTGTTCCTGACCCCGGCACAGCTGGCGATGCTGATGGAAGGTATCGACTGGCGACAACCTAAACGGCTGCTGACATCCCTGACCATGCTGTAAATCTCTTTATCCTGGTTGTTGCTGAATAAGCCTGGTAAAATACGGGCTTATGAACGACACCTCTTCTGACGAAATCCTTCTGCTGAAACAGCGCCTGGCCGAACAGGAAGGGGTCACCTCAGAAAACGGAATCTATGGTCACTCCCGTTTTTGCAACACCGATTTTGACGACAAGTTGGCTTGCTTGAATCTATCCGGCGTCTGAATGGGATTTTATTCCCGCGCCTTG
>NZ_VJZJ01000007.1:0-5518 GCF_009825425.1 Klebsiella sp. Lac1 | reverse complement strand
GGGTAGGCAGTTCGCTCCAAGCTGGACTGTATGCACGAACCCCCCGTTCAGTCCGACCGCTGCGCCTTATCCGGTAACTATCGTCTTGAGTCCAACCCGGATAGACGTGCAAATGCGCCATTGGCAACGGCCACTGGTAAGCAGGATGTGCGAGAGATGTATCGAGAGTTCTTGAAGTGGAGGCCTTAGTGAGGCTACACTGGAAGGACGGATTTGGTGACACGTCTCGCACAAGACTGTTACCACGGATCAGAAACTTGCAGGTTCCTGATCCTTCGAAAAACCACCGTTGGTAGCGGTGGTTTTTCTTTATGTAGAGATTATGCTTTTAATAAGCATGTAGTCAAGGATTACAATATCTTATAACTTAATGTATTTTTCCAGATCTACTTTATCTAGAGCATCCGATATAAAAGGCTGTATATATTTAAGCTGAGGTTTATCCTCTAGAAGATCATCTACATTTAATTTTGAGCTAACATAGGAAGAGACCTTTGCAACCCAATACGGGTCACTCATCGCAACAACTTTACCATCAATCTCTTCAGCCATATCAGCTATTCTACTTCTATCACCAATAACATCAACGATAATCATTGTACTTACATTATGTGTTACCCCACCAATGTCATCTATTCGTCTGAACCTAGATACTTTATCTAAACTTATTTCTGTATTACCTCTACCTATAAATCCAATATCAACCCTAATAGCTTTCCCATTAAAAACCAGAGTAGCATCTGACTCCCTATCCTCAGCTCTTGTTGAAAGAGTGAAGCATTTATCATTCAAACCCTCTTCAATTTTTTCTTTGTATTCAAACCCCATTATTGTAAACAAAGATCCAAGTATTAGTTTTTCAAAATATTTGCCATGAAGAGATTTCTCAGACCCTCTAATAGTTAATGTTTGTGAGCCAAGTGACAAAAGAATATAGCAAAAATCTTCTAACGATACCTTTTGCCCACCAATAGATATCTCGCCAATTTTATCTTCATACTTATTTTTTATTTGAAGAATTTCTTCTTGCGTCCTTAAAGCAAGCCTGTCGAAACCATCTCCATGATCATCTCTTAAAACATTTTGCGTCTGCTTATTTGTCATCATAACCATCCATTCAAGGACTGGTTGATTAGACTTAATATAAGCCTTGTTCGATAATGCATCCTTTGCAATAAGATAAAGCTGTTTTGGCGTTAACCCCTCTTTCATTTTATCAACGAAAAAATCAAATAAAGAGAGATTGCTTTCTAACAACCTAGTCCGAGTTAATATTTCAGTAAATTCACGAACATTTTTACCTGTTAAAACATCATAAACAACCTTTTTAAAAACATCAGGCCCAAATTTATCTAACACATCATTTTTTGAAATTTTCGCTAACGCTATGAGTTCATTAGGGAAACAATTTTTATCCTTGAAATTCATATCCTCACCATGGACATAGTAAAAAAGAGATGCTAAGATAGCAGGTTGTATGGTAACAGATCGATAGTTAGGAAAAATGACGATTAAAAACAACTATTTAAACAGAGGTTATTTGGTAACTTCTACGACTCAAGCGAAAAAAATAGCGAAGTCGCACTTAGAAAAATTAGACTTGGTTGATAAATTTTCTTTTGGGTTGCCTGAAGTCGATGACCGATACCACGTATGGCGTGTACCATTAGTAATAACAGGTCAAAGAATTGGTGAAATAGTTATAAATTCAAGAACATCAACTATTGACCATGAAAAAAGCTCGAAATCTCCATTTCTTATCAAAAAGGCAATGGAGGTTAGTCATACACCGAAAAAGGTAAAGCAAGGGAAAAAAATAATATCAAAGTCCCCATTAAACAATACTTTGTTACAAGGTAACTGTGCGGAGACTTTAAAGAAATTACCTGATGAATCAGTGAATTTAGTTTTCACATCACCGCCATATTATAATGCCAAACCCGAGTATTCAGAATATCATACATATGAGGAGTACCTCTCTTTGTTACGATCAGTAATAAAAGAGTGCCATAGGGTTTTGAGTGAAGGCCGATTTTTTGTTATCAATGTCTCCCCTGTTTTAATAAGAAGGGCGTCACGAAATGAAGCATCAAAAAGAATAGCTGTGCCTTTTGATTTACATAGATTATTTATTGAAGAAGGCTACGAATTCGTAGATGATATACATTGGGTCAAGCCAGAAGGAGCTGGATGGGCTTTAGGTCGGGGTCGCCGATTCGCAGCTGACCGCAATCCGTTGCAATATAAACCAGTTCCAGTAACTGAGTATATTCTTGTTTACAGAAAAAAAACCGATAAATTAATAGATTGGAACATAAGAAACCATCATAGCAAAGAGGATGTTTTTGAATCAAAAATCGGCGACGGTTACGAAAAGACCAATCTGTGGAAAATAAACCCTTCTCGTTATAGAAAGCATCCTGCTACATTTCCTTATGAGCTGGCAGAAAGAGTTATAAAATACTATTCATTCAAAAACGATGTCGTTTTAGATCCTTTTGCTGGTTCAGGAACAACAGCAAAAGCAGCAATTGATTTAGGTAGAAAATTTGTGATGTGTGAAATATCAGAGCAGTATATTGATCTAATCATAGAAGAAACCATGCTAGGTGGTGACCTAGAAATCATAAATTAATAAAAAGATGGCATAAATTTAATTTGGTGAAAGCCGCCAGAAAGGCGGCTTTTTTATTCCTACCGATAGCTCGAATTTACCATAATCCCTTCTTACGCGCACCGCGAAAACGGCCTCAGGGCGTTTCTGATGGCTGACGGGCAAAAGGTGGTGGCAAGTACACCGAAAACCACCAGAAACGCACCTGATTTATTTTACGCATATGCATCACTTATTCACATCACTGCATAGCCGGTGATTTCGGTTAAAAAAGACTCTCTGTGTGCTGAAATCGCAGAAAATGGCCATGATCCCCGTCACGCTCAGGCCACCTGAGACGGGCGTTTATCAGTCTCCATACTCCCTGTCACCATGAGATAATGTGCGTTGCCGTTCCGGTACCAGATCTGCTGTCTTCTCTGGTTCCTTTTCCGTTCTTTGCCCGTATCGCTGTTGCTCAATCTCATTCAGCCTGTCGATAACCGGCGCAGCTGCTCGCTCAAACTCTGCACCTGCCTGCTCAAGCCCGACACGCGCTCGCTCAGCGCCGCGTTCTCCCGTTGCATAAGACCAGACATCTTCCGCCATTCCTCGAAGGCGCTCTCCCACTCGTCCAGCCTTCTCGAGTAGTCCTGCTGTAGCTGCTCTAACGCGCTCAGCAATTGTTTTTCCAGTTCCGTCATTCTGCTCTACTCCCGTACCAGCTTCACCGCGTTCCGCGTCTTGTTGTCCACCGTCCGGCCCGTTTCGGCTTTCATCCCCTCCGGCAGCACCAGAAACCGTCCGTTGCGGTTCTCCAGATAGGTCACGCCCCACGTCTGCATCTGCAGTTTCGACAGCGTATCTCTCTGCTGCCTGATTTCCGCCAGGTTCGCCGCTATCCGGTTCCCCTGGTACCACAGCACCCCGCTCAGGCTGGCGAACAGCAGCCCTGACACCATGGTGATGGTCAGCCACGTCCGCCCGACCATTCGCAGCACGCTCAGCCGGTTCGACTGCATCGCCGCGTTCATCCCCTGTTCGTGGGCGCTGATGGCGTCGTTGATTCTCTTCGCGCTTGCGTTCAGTTCCGATTTGACAACGTTCTCGTGCTTGCTGAATGCGGCTTTCAGCCTCTCTTCGGTAAGCTGCTGCTGTGCTTTCGATTTCTCCTCGAAGTCCCTCGAGGCCGTTAAAAGACTGCTCATAAATGGCTCCCCTCAGTCGGATATTTCGCCCCCCGTCCGGGTCGGCAATGCTGATACTGTTTTTTGTGGTTCTGACCACCTCAAAACCGGCCGCTGTGAGCGCCCCTGTGACGTCATCACGCGTTTTCAGCTCTCCTGATGAGGCTAACATCAGCAAACCCCGTGTAATCGTCTCTGCGGCTTCCTGCTTCGTTTCTGGCAGTCCTGACGGCGTGACCAGCGCCCGCCGGTTCTCCGGGTCGTTCGGATCATGTAGCCCCAGCCTGCCGTTGACCACTGTCTGCCACGCATCGATGCGCGGCCGGTCGGCACGATCGTAATACGGCTGGAGGCGTTTCCCCGTCAGTAATTCGGTATTGGGGATCAGAAAATTCAGCTCAAGACGACCCTTGTCTGCGTGTTCCACCCACAGAATGCTGTACTGATCTTTATCGAGTCCGGGCATCAGAACCCGCTCAAAGCTGGCCATCAGTTTTTCACGCTGACCCGGCGGCAGGTCCGCCTCCGCGAATGACAGCACCCCCGAGGTATATTTTTTCACATACGGCGACGCATCAATCAGCTCCCGGACTTCTTCCGGCTTCCCCTGCAGGACGCTGGCACCTTCACGCTGCCGGTCTTTACCCAGAAGATAATCCACAGGACCGGCGCCCCCGCCGCGACCCCGGGGATGGAATTTAACAATCATCGTCCGGCCCTTTTTCCAGTACGGCATGCCGCAACCGTTCCAGACCGGCATCGATCGCCATCAGCGCTGCCACGATCTGCACCCGGTCATGACCGGCACCACCGGCGTTCACTTTCCGGGCGATCTGGTTCAGGTTATTGCCCATGCCAGCAAGCTGACGCAGCAGCGCGGGCGAAATCGAGGGAAGCCTGCCGGCGCGTGTCGGTTTCTCATCAAGGCAGGTCTGGCGCATCCACGCCGCCAGTTGTTTTCCGTCGCACCGCTCAAGCAACCGCCGGTGTTCGTCTTCCGTCACCCACATCGTGAGCATCTTGTTGCGTTTATCTGCCAGAATCGCCTCCTGATAACGCCGTGACGGACGGGAAAGCCTTTCCCGGTCGGCGCGGGGTTGGACAAGCCGCAGGCGCGTCAGTGGCTTTTAGCGGGTTTCGGGGCGCAGCCCTGAACCAGTCACGTAGCGCTAGCGGAGTGTATACTGGCTTACTATGTTGGCACGGGTGCGGGAATCAGTGAAGTGCTTCATGTGGCAGGAGAAAAATGCAGCAGCGGAGCGTAAGCGGAATATATGAGACAGGATATATTCCGCTTCCTCGCTCACTGACTCGCTACGCTCGGTCGTTCGGCTGCGGCGAGCGGTGCGGGCTTACGAATGGGGCGGAAATTTCCTGGTAGATGCCAGGAAGAAACTGAACAGGGAAACGATAAGGCCGCGGCGAAGCCGTTTTTCCATAGGCTCCGCCCCCCTGACAAGCATCACGAAATCTGACGCTCAAATCAGTGGCGGCGAAACCCGACAGGACTTAAAGATACCAGGCGTTTCCCCCTGATGGCTCCCTCGTGCGCTCTCCTGTTCCTGCCTTTCGGTTTACCGGTGTCATTCCGCTGTTATGGCCGCGTTTATCTCATTCCACGCCTGACACTCAGTTCCGGGTAGGCAGTTCGCTCCAAGCTGGACTGTATGCACGAACCCCCCGTTCAGTCCGACCGCTGCGCCTTATCCGGTAACTATCGTCTTGAGTCCAACCCGGA
>NZ_VJZJ01000006.1:0-24591 GCF_009825425.1 Klebsiella sp. Lac1 | reverse complement strand
TCACCCGTTGAGTTGCCGGGGCCGCGGTTTTGACGTTTTGCGGGGACCTGCTGCTCTGCTCCGCTGGTTGTTACCTTCACCCGTTTGAGAGCCGTTCGCCGCAAGGGCGTAAACGAGCACGGCCCGGTGAAGCCGTCCATGCCGGACGTGAAAAGTTTTTGCGGATTCAGGCAAAAAGTTTTTATGGCCGTGCGCCAGCAGTGCATGGACGGCAAGACGGGTTGTGCTTGTCTCAGCCCCGGCGAAAGGACTCAAAGGGGTGAAACGGCACCAGGTAAGGAAAGAGCAGGAACCCGCCGCAACGTCGGAGAAGCGGCAGCGAAAACGGCGTTGCCCCTTACAGCCCGGCGTCAGTTTGCCGGGGTGCGAAAAGCGCAGGTGACGGCGCGTAAAAGGGGCGGCGCATCCGGAACGGATGCTGCAAGCCTGCCGTTGACGTCAGACATCAGACACTAGCCGGCAGGCCCGAAACCGCCTGGCGGGTTCGGCGGAGCTTACCGCGTCCTTTCGCGGTTAGCGGAGTGTGGCTCGACGACCGGACGCGCAGCGGTCGGGAGCCGAAGGTGTCCCCGGGTCTGGCCTGTCAGAAAGAAACAGCAGAAGAGAGAATGGAACAGGGGAAGATATCAGCAGAACAGCCAGAGTCAGCCCGAAACAGAGATACCAAATCTGTGACAGAGTGGCCGTGGCGGCGCGTCAGCGCAGCCCTGCCACGCGCCGCAGGCAGGTTTTCGGCGGGCGGTCAGACAGTGACGGGGGAACGAGTCCCCCGCCAGTGCATCAGACCACCGGCGGCAGCGCCCCCGGATAGTGCCGCGCGATAATGTCGTTCACCTTCTCCACCAGGTCGGGCCGGGTAAAGGTGACGTGCGCGGAGCCTTTTTTGTATGTGCGTACTGTGAAATACTCGCACGTAAACACCTCCCCCACGCTCTTCGCACCGCCCTGACTGATAAACGCGCTCAGGTTTGCCCCCTCGGAGACGCGATTGTCGGGTATGGTCTTTCCGTCGAGGATCCAGAACGGGCGGGCAAGGTCATCGATGCGGTTCTGTGCATACGTGCGCACGGAAAAATACAGCCCGCGATGATTATCCAGGACACCATCAATGATAATTTTTTTTCCCAGAAAGCACGGGTTATGCGTTTTATAGTCCCATGAGAGGTTGCGGAACACGTCAATCACGCCCTGCTCAAACGTTTCTCCCTTGCTGGCGTTAAGCGCCCGGAACGTGGCGATCACGTTGTCGAGTGTGATTTCGGGGCAGTCGTCGCTGTAGAGCTGCGTGTCCCACTCCTTGCGCTGCGCCTCGCTCATCAGCGTAAACATGCCCGTGTCATTCATCAGGCGCGTCCAGATGTCGCGATCGGCATAACGGCAGATACTGCGTTTTAAGGCGGCTTCCCGCGTGGTGCTGCAGTCGGCTGACAGGCTGCGTTCGATGATTTCGGTCATGCCTGAGATCCACCCGCGCCCGGATGCTTCAAAAATGAGTTTCTGCGCGTCACGTAGCAGCCTTATGGCTTCCAGAAAAGCCGCCACGCCACTGTTACGCTGCGCCACAATGCGCTCGACGGGCAAAGACGGGATGACCTCTCCCGCGCCGCTATGGGGGGTAATGTCGACGCTGACAGCCTGTGTGGTGGTGTGATTCATGATGTCCTCCTTCTGCTGTTGCCGCCCCTTTCGGAGCGGCTCACCTGGTTAGTTAAATGCGCGTGTCAGTTCGAGGGTGCGGAGCACCTGACCAAAATCGGCGTTTTTCATCGCGGGGATGTGAACACCACGCCCCTTGCGTATGCTTTTTGCGATATGCCGCCCGAATGCCCTGAGCGTGGGGTCAATTTCCGGTGCGGGAATATCGACGCGGGGGATGCGGGAATGACGGCGGGGCTTTACAGCGCCGTCAGACGGTGAAACAATAGAAAGGATCATTGAGTTAACTTCCTTTGGTAGTTAATGAAGCCGCAAAAAATCGTTGCTGCGATTTCTGCGGCGTGGAACAAGCCGGGTTTACCCGGCTTTTTTCATCTCTGCGTTTTGCTCTCTGCTTCTTCTGCCTCCTTTTGCACGTTGTCGGTAATGTCTTCGGGATCGCCCAGAAACCAGCCCTGAACAGGTTTGTAACGCTCAATAAACGCCTTAATCGCGCCCTTTCCGGTCATGGCTTTCACGCGGGTAAACATCGGAATAACGCCTTTTGCATCGCGTCCGGTAAATGTGATCTGATAAACACGCATCGCCTGTGTCTGCATTTTTTTCCTCCTGATTTTTAAAGAACATCACCCGTTGAGTTTCATTCGTCGCGGTGTTGACGTTTCGTGGGGTGGCTGCCGGTTGTTTCCGGGTTGTGAACCTCACCCGTTTGAGAACCTTCGCCGCAACGGGAAAGAACAGACACGGGCCGGTGCAGATGTCCGGTACGGAGGCGACATTATTTGTCGGGTTTTCGGCAAAAAATGTCGCCGGAGAGCATCAGCGGTACTGGACAGCCAGGCGGTTTGTGGCGGGATATTCCCGGGCGAAGGGGCTTAAACGGTGAAAGGCGCACGGAGCACCAGGGCAGGCACCCCGGCAACGACGGGGCGCGACGAGCGAAACGGCGTTGCGCCTTACGTCCCGGCGTTTTTTTTGCCGGGATGCAGGGAGTGCAGGTCACGGCGCGTAAAAGGGCGGCGCATCCTGACAAGGATGCTGCAAGCCTGCCGTTGACGTCAGACATCAGACACTAGCCGGCAGGCCCGAAACCGCGAGCGGGTTCGGCGGAGCTTACCGCGTCATTTCGCGGTTAGCGGAGTGTGGCTCGACGACCGGACGCGTAGCGGTCGGGAGCCGAAGGTGTCCCCTGGTCAGGCCTGCCAGAAAGAAACAGCGATACTCACGCTGTCAGAAAGCAATATCAGAGAGGCAAAGGATTTGAGGGCGATAATGAAGTGCCAGGAAAAAGAGGGGCGCGTCAGCGCTCCTCTCTCTATCCGACTTTGTGCACTTTGTCTGTCAGATGTCGCAGGCTCCACATCGATGCACGCCTCAACCGTGCTTAACCAGATTCAGGTCTGAGATTTTCCCCGGAAATAGTCTGGTCGCCTCTCAAGCTCCCGATCTATCAGCTCATCAGCAAACAGAGGCGCTATTTTGTTGACCCGCCGCTCAAGATTCCTTCGACGCGCAGCGGCTTTGCGCTCATCGCTCCAGCGCTTAATCTGCCGCTCATCGGGAAAATCCACGCACACCGCATACCCGGCGCCCGCCACCCAGAGCGACATAATGGATTCGGGCGCAGGCTGTCCGGCCTCCACCACTTCGGATGCCAGTTCATGCGGACCGGGACACGGTGATGGTAATTTCCAGCGCAGGGAGTAACGCCACCTCATCCCCGCCTCCGGTCTGTGAGCTTGTTCGGCACCTGCCAGCGCTCTGCCTGACGCACAGCCTCCGGGGTGTCACGCACAATGAAGCCGATTTCATGAATGACACCGTACAGCGGTTCCTTCGCGTCACGCAGCCAGTCCAGGGACGCCAGCGAGGCAAACCGCGACCGCCAGTGCCAGAAAGCCGGCTCCAGCTCGCGCGCGTCAAACTCTTCGGCCCACCGGCGGTACCAGCTGCTGACCGTCTCCGGGGACTGAAAGTTCAGCTCCGTGACGGCCTGCCCCAGCAGGTTCTGCCGCAGCCGCCAGTGATGCGCCAGCGTCCGTTCTTCCCGGCGCATCCTGCGGGTGAACGCGATGTTTCTGCGCTGCAACCGGCGTTCAGTCCGGGTGTGCAGCACCTCCGGGAACAGTTCAGCCTGGACATCCACCGGCAGCGGCAGCGGGCAGCACTCCCCGTGGCTGGCAATCAGTTCATCAAGCGCCTCCTCCACCTGTTTGAGGCTGCTCAGGCGATGCTTCGGGTCCCAGTTGAGGCCGGGAATGCGCTGTGCCACGGTCGTGTTCATGCGGCTGTTCCCGGTCAGCAGACGCAGGAAGGTGCGCACGTATGGCATGGCGGGCAGACGCGCACCGAGACGGCGGGATTCCTCCACGGACAGGACCGCCTGCAGCGCTGCCTGTCGGGCTGGCTTCAGGGTCACCAGAGACGTTGTTGATGCGTTCACTGCGCGCCCTCCATGACCAGCATGCTGATGATGCTGGCCTGACTGTAGCCATCGGTATCGAGCCGGGCAACCAGACTCAGCGTGTGGCTGATCGCTTCCGGCGACCAGTCAGACAGGGTGCTGATAACCGAGAACGGACGACCACTGGCGGGGACAAACACCACCATCCAGGCCGGAGAGATATCACCGGGACTGCACACGGCGAGATGATAGTTACCGTGTGAAGGCGTGAAGCGGATCTGTACCGGGAAAAAGCCCCCGAACTCGCTGCGGTACTCCCCGTTCATGTCCCAGTTATCCGGGCAGTTCAGGTCACGCATCACGGCATGGGTCAGTTCGCGGCGCAAATCCTCCCCTCCTTCGCGCCAGTCTTCGTATTCCTGTGGGATCATGGTTTTCAGGACATCGGGGGTAATAACATTGCGCATCATAGTCTCCTTATCGCCGCCCCGCAGGGCGGCGTCTCCGTTATCAGGCAGCGTGGGAAGTCGGTTCGTCAGTGTCAGGTGTGGTTTGTGCATCGTCCGGCGTTGCGGCATCCGGGGACTGCATCCATCCCGGCACCCATCGGGTCCCGGAGAGCCACTGTTCGGCGTGAGTGGCGGCATCGCCCTTCTTCATTTTTTCAGCATCCGAGGCGGCTCCGGTCAGTCCGGCGTCGTTCAGCGCCGCCACAATCTGATTTTTGCTGAGTAACCCGAGGAAGTTATCTGCTGTTGGCTGCCACCAGTCGCGCAGGTGGAACCCGAGCGCAGCCTCGACACCGTCAAGGTCACTGCGGCTGGTATGTCCGTGTTCGCGGGTCTGGACACCATCCACGGAACAGGCAGTACAGAAGGCCATCAGCGACATGAGGGTCTGTCCGTCGAGGGCAAAGAAGGTGGTGAAATCCGTCTTCCAGCCCTCCGGCAGCAGCGCCTCCAGACGTGCTTTCTCCTGCATCAGAGACTGCCATGCCTGACCGTTTTCTCCGGTCGGGGCTTCGCTGGTGAGGCCGCTGTGGTGGACCTCAAGACGCAGGACAAACGGGTGCCGGGTGGTGATACAGTAGTGGAACACGCAACTGCACAGCCGCCAGACCATCAGGGCCACGGCTTTCTGTGGCTGCCGGACCAGTTCCGCCTGTACCGCCAGCGTTCTTTCGGAGGACATTTTTTTCAGAAGCGGCACACTGATACCCTCTGCCACATCCGGGGTACTGCTGGCGACCACATGCAGGGAGGCCTGAGCGCCCGTACTTTCCTGTCCGTCAGCGACCACCTCCTGCACCTTCTTCTGCACACCGCGCTGGATACGAAGCTCACCATCACACAGGCTGACCACCACGCCACAGGCCGCTTTCTGCTCCGGTGTCCATGCCCGGACCGATGCGGCATATTCAATCTCGTCAATCAGCACCTGAATGGCGGCTTCATCCTCAAATGTTTCTGTGGCTTCCTGCGTGGCGTACAGTTCATCGAGACGCCGCTGCTCGTCAGCGCTGAGTTCACCCTCCGGCTCCGGCAGGACCAGATAATGCTCGCGGTCGTCACCGTAATTCCGCACCGCCCCTTCCCGTGCCAGTGACCATGACCAGCCCTCCTGCATTTCAACAGCCAGCGCGGCGGACTCCAGCTTCTCCTGCACCAGACGCCCGACCAGTACCCCGTCTGCCGTTCCGTCGCCCTCCTGCGCGCTGAACAGGTCCTCGCGCACTTCGCCCCCTGCGGCCTCATACGCTTCGCGCCCGACAAACATAAATCGGGCGTCGCGAACCGATATTTCGGTGTCCGTGATGGCGCGTTTCAGCATGTGAGCCGGAGCGTAGCTGTGCTGCGCCTTCACGCGCTGGTAAATCTCCACCTGACGCGCCGGGTCACTTTCCAGACTGAGCGCCTGACACTGCTCCACATCGAGCGTGTTCTCTGCCAGCAGGGCAATCAGTTCCGGGGCAAGGCTGGCGAGCTTCAGCATGCGCTGGACGTGGCGCGAACTGTACCCCAGCTGGTCCCCGATTTGCGCCGGGGTCTTGCCCTGCTCAGACAGCGTGCGGAAACCGCTGATTTGCTCTGCCGGGTGCATCGCCACCCGGTTGTTGTTCTCGACCATCGAAGCCACTACTGCCAGTTCGTCGCTGACACGCTTCACGATGACCTGATGCCCGGCATCGATGCGCTGCTCGCGTTGTAAAAGCTGCAGGGCCGCCAGACGACGACCGCCCGCTGCGACGCCCGACAGGCCGTCCGGCAGCGTGTGAACCACCAGATTCTGAATGAGGCCGACCGCGAGAATGGAGTCAGCCATTCCCCGGACGCTCTCCGGCGGATACGGGATGGTGCGGACGTTCAGCGGGGATTTGACCAGCGCCGACAGCGGCACCATCTCAATCTGTGCGGCCTCAAGCGCGGCTTTCAGGGCGGCGGATTCGGCAGGTTTTACCACTTTTTTGCTGGTTTTCGCGGGGGTTTTTGCTTTAGACTCGGTCACTGACATGATTGATTTCTCTCCGATATTAGTTAATGTCTGCCGGGCAGACCCATCTGCCCGGCACCTCTTAAGGCTTACTGCGTTTTGCGTACTCCGTAGTCCCGGATATAACGGTTCATCAGGAACTCACCGCCCGGTTCAAAATTCCAGACACGCCAGACCATGCTGCCGTCATCCTGATGACGGACGACGAGGCGAAAATGCGTCCCCTGGTCATCCTCAATCGCCACATTCTGATACTGCGCCGCGACCGCTCTGGCCTGCTCGCGGGTAAACGTGCCATCTGACAGGGATCCCAGCGGAGGTTTAACGTTGTGATTCATGTGTTTCTCCTTTAACTGCCCCGCCTGAGCGGGGCGTGTTCATCATGGTTTAAAAGGGCGCATCGTCATCGGTCAGCGGGTAATCATCCGGGAACGGCTGAGGAGGAAGCTGAGACGGGGCGGCGCTCTGACGGCCTTTTTTACCGCCCTTCGCTTTCGGGGATTTAGCCGGAGCGTCAGCAGATTGTGCCGGAGCGGCTGAACTCTGCGGCTGCGCGGGCTGCTGCGGCGCGGCGCTCTCAGGCTCACCATTTCCACGACGACCGCCGAGCATCTGCATGGTGCCGCTCTGCCCGACCAGCACCTCGGTGACGTAGCGCGTGGCGCCGGTATCGTCCTGCCAGCTACGGGTACGCATCTGGCCCTCGATGTAGACCTGCGCGCCTTTACGCAGGTATTCTCCCGCCACTTCCGCGAGCTTGCCGAACATGACAACACGGTGCCATTCGGTGTTTTCGCGCATCTCTCCCGTCTGCTTATCACGCCATGTTTCGGACGTGGCCAGCGTCAGGCTTGCCACTGCGCCGCCGTTGGGCATATAACGCACGTCCGGGTCCTGTCCCAGATGTCCGACCAGAATGACTTTATTAACGCCACGTGCTGCCATGATGAATCTCCTTACTCTGTTGTTTTGCCTTTAAAAACCATCACCCGTTGAGTTGCCGGGGCCGCGGTTTTGACGTTTTGCGGGGACCTGCTGCTCTGCTCCGCTGGTTGTTACCTTCACCCGTTTGAGAGCCGTTCGCCGCAAGGGCGTAAACGAGCACCGGCGATGGCAGATGTCCAGGGCGCGGTTTACCGCGTGTCATTTACCCTGGACGGCTGACAGCGACTGTGCTTGTCTCAGCCCCGGCGAATGGACTTAAAGGGGTGAAAAAACCAGGCAAGGAATGAGCAGGAACCCGCCGCAACGACGAAACGCGCGGGCGCGAAACGGCGTTGCGCCTTACAGCCCGGCGGCCGTTTGCCGGGGTGCGAAAAGCGCAGGTGACGGCGCGTAAAAGGGGCGGCGCATCCTGACAGGGATGCTGCAAGCCTGCCGTTGACCTCAGACATCAGACACTAGCGATAGCCCGAAACCGCCTGGCGGGTTCGGCGGAGCTTACCGCATCCTTTCGCGGTTAGCGGAGTGTGGCTCGACGACTGAACCGCGCCAGCGGGTCGGGAGCCGAAGGTGGCCCTGTGGCAGATTGTGTGAAAAGTAAATGAGGAAGAGGCAGCGGAAGAGGCAGAGACAGAGACAGAAAGAATACCGGTCAGGACAGAGACTCTTTCTTCTCTTTTCTGAACTGAATCACGGCATACCATGCTGAGACAATACATGCGAATGAACTGATGAGTACCCGGTTTTCTTCATCGGGCTGTGCGCCGTTAAGCATAAAAGCGACTATTACGGCGGCAGCCATTCCCCATGCAATACCGGACCACAGACGCAGTCTGTCGGCAATTATATTGACAATAATGAAGGCGACAGAGAGGCCGAAAGCCCATAACATCATGACGGGATGGAATGGCATAAATACAAGATTCAACGCGCTGAACACAGACGTCAGAGCAAATAAAGCAGACATACGCACCGCAGTCCCTCCCTGGGAAAAAAATTAAGGCTTACTCTCACTGCCACCGTCTTCCGGCTTCTGGTATTCGGGCGCATTGGCGCGGGGCAGCTGCTGACTGTTCAGTCGATGTACGCGGAGCCGTTCACGAAAATATTCGCGCAGATGTTCAGGCTGCTCCCGTTCAACGAGTTCGTGAACAACAGGCTTGTTCATGCGTTCCTGCCATGCAACAGCGGCGGCCGCTTTATCGACAGAGACTTTATCCTGCTCGTCTTTTGAGAATGAGGCGATATTCCATTTTGACAAATCTGCACCTGCAACGTTTTCCAGAAAGCTATTGTGGATAATACGCGCATTCACAGACTTCAGCGACTGAGAACGGAGAAGAGAGCGAGCGGCGCCGGAGGCGCGGCGACGTTTCTCTCCGGCAGGCGCAGCCTGCCAGGGTTTTGGGCGCGGGCAGACAGGCGTCCTCCGGCCCGGACGCCTGTCATCGAACTTACTGATTACTGTCCTTTACCGCCCTGTAAGATGAAGTGTCCGCCGATGTAGACGGCACACTGACAGGTCATGTAATAGCAGATTTCGTCCATTACCTGGGCGGTGGTCAGTTCCCGCTGCCCGGCATCCCGGCGGCGGGCATTTATCAGGGCTTTGTACTGGCGCAGGATCTCACGGCTTTGTGGTGCAAGTTTCATACGTGTTTTCCTTAACCGGCGGGCTTCCCCGCCGGACATCATTCAGTTTCTGAAGACATAACCGTCATGGAGCACATACCCGCTGCTGAATAAATCCCGCGCGTATGCCTCATAATCGAAATACATGCGCAATGATTCGGGCACCTCGTTTAACAGGCCGTTGTCCTCCACAAAGCCATAAGCAAAATCTTCCTCACTTTCCGCTTCGCCGTAGTACGCGTCATCAAAGGCGTCATAGTCGCACTCGCCGGTATACTCTGCCCAGGCCACAAACGCGGCGGGGCGCCCGTCGTCCTGCGCCTGCCGGAAGGCCTCAATAAACGCCCACTTAACAGAGGATTCAGAGGCAAACTGTGACGGAATGCCCTCGATATCCTGAAACATCAGCTCGGGGTCTTCCTCGCCGGCGTGCAGCGTCCGGCAGGCGTCATAGAATGCGTCTTCGTCGTCGAAATCGGTTAAATCAAACCATTTGCCGAAAATGCTGCCGCAGTTGTACTGGTGATACGTACCCACATAGACCGCCGGAACCGTAATTGATGAATGCATTTTTTCGTCTCCCTGCGGGGCGGCATGGC
This sequence comes from Klebsiella sp. Lac1, assembly GCF_009825425.1. Lineage (NCBI taxonomy): Bacteria > Pseudomonadati > Pseudomonadota > Gammaproteobacteria > Enterobacterales > Enterobacteriaceae > Klebsiella > Klebsiella sp. Lac1. The sequence continues at coordinate 14,868 of NZ_VJZJ01000006.1, read as the reverse complement.
CGCCCCGGTCGTTAATCAGTCCAGCGCGGCGTAAATGGCGTTGCATTCCGGGTGAAGGGTGATGTGATTCCAGAGCTGGGCATCACGCAGCATGTAAACGTGAGTCAGGGCCGGGTTGCCGCTGTCATGATTTGCCGCCAGACGACGGTTAACGGCCAGGGATGTCAGAATAATGCCCGCCGCGTCGGCGCTCACAATGCGGTCAAACCAGCTTTCCGTGCTGACCATATGGACGCGGCCACAATCGGGCATCATGTAACCGCCGCCCTCAGGCAGCCGGATAAAGTGCCAGAATTCGACTTCATATTCGGGCATCCATTTTTTTGCCAGTGCATACACCTGCAATTCAGCGAGCATAAAATCATTGCCGAACATGTAGGGCATAAAAGACAGGCGGTCACACTCTTCAACATTCAGGACGGGGCGTGCTTTCACAGACTGCATGGTAAAACCTCCGTAATCACATGGACTGCGACACCGGGCGGTGCCGTGCCGACACGACAGCCCGGCGAAAAGCGGAAGATGCAGGGGCGACACCGGAGGCCGCAGCGCAGATAAAGCGCGAAGCCGGTCTGGACGGTTTTGGAGCGAAATCTGAGCGAGAAAACGACGGGAAGAACGGCGAGACTCATTAAAAACACTGCGACCGGGCGAGGATGACGGCGTCAGCGCACCCTTGCATCTGCAGCGGCCGGGCTAAAGTGAAGGCACGGCACAGCCCGCACACGACACGGCGATAACAGAGGCGGGTTTTTATCCCAGAGGCCCGGAGGCCGGGCCGGGTAAACGCGGAGCCGGCACGGGGACATCCTTATCGCACGGTTCCTCCTGCGCCGGCAGGCAGACAAGGGGAGGTTTCCCCTCCCCCACAGAAAGGGCCTGTCACACCAGAGCGCTGACGCCGCGGGCCTCTCTCACCACGTCCCGCAATACGCGGCGATCAAGCCAGCGGCGAACCGGATCGCCCGGAAAACGCAGCAGGTCTGTAATAACCCCTGCGCCCTCCATGTTTTCCTCCCGCTCATTTACCAGGGTGAGCAGGACCGGGCAGAATCGCGCACTGCGAACCAGAATGGCATCAAGGACCTGATCCAGCCTGTCGGTCTCGCCTGCGTCCAGCCAGTTTTCATGGTCATACTCGTCGGCCAGCAACCGCCAGTCCCCGAAACGCCTGTCCATCAGGCGCGGGACGGCGGACGGCACCAGCGCGGCAGCAATACGTTTCGTATCCCGGCGCACGATTTCCGTTATCTGCGTGAGGGAGGCTTTCAGGAAGGCCAGCAGATCGTCACATTCCGCTGCCGTCAGCCACTCCTGAGCGTAAGGCAGGCGGATAACCTGACAGTCAGCCAGCCGCTCCGGATGCGGATATGCCTGCACCGGAAAGAGATGCAGACGCGCCGGGGTTCCCGCCAGCCGCCGGGCGCTGGCGAGCAACAACGCTGCCCGGCCATACGTCAGCGGCTGGCAAAGCTGTTCTGTCAGCGTGAGGATTTGCGTACCGCTGAGAGAGCCGCAGGCGGCGAGCCAGCCGGGTACGGTTCCGGGTGCGACGGGCGCCATATCAATGGCGTCGGGCCAGCCAGACTGACGCAGCATCCGGTCTCCGTGGCGCAGGATAAGGGCGTTAAGGGTTTCATTTTTCATCATTGTCGTCTCAGTTCGCGTGATATCGCCCCGCCGTTCAGCGGGGCGGTCGGGTTAAGCGGCGATTTCGCGTTTCAGCCAGGCGATTTCTGCCTGAGCGTCAGCGACACTCGGGTAGTGATCGACCGTCAGGGACGGCGAATGCTCGTCTTCTCCGTTAATCGCCTGTGCGGCAATGTCCGTGATGCGATGCAGCGTATCGACGGGGACGCTCACGCGGGGAATGCCCGGGCGAATCCCGGCGTACAGCGCCTGCACGGTGCGGAATGACACGCCTTCTTCGGTGTGCTCCCCGGTTCCCGTGCGGCCGATAAGCTCAAGCAGGGTGTGAGCCTCGGCCTCCGTCATGTTCCAGGCCTGGGCCATCACGTCTTCTTTCGTCCAGACCAGCAGGGCGTAGCGTTCTTCGTTTCCAAACATGCGTTTGAGTTTCTTGTTCAGTTCTTTACGGGTGCCATACAGCATGATGTTGTCTCCGTGATTCGGTGGGGTGGCCTCGCCGCCCGGGATTCAGTCTCTGAAAGATTCATCGAGTAACAGGGCTATACTGAACGCCTCATCCATCAGGACGCTGAGACGCCGCAGGCTGATACCGGCAAGCCGCTCCGCCAGTCCGTCGTGCCGGTAGTGATACGTTTCTTCCAGCACTTTGAGGGTGGTTTTCAGGTCGCAGATGTTGTTGGCCAGCCCGGCTATATCGCGGCGCAGGGCTTCGTGTCCGCTGTAGTTCATCACGCCGCCTCCGGAAGCCATTCATCGTTCGCCGCCGGGGTGTTGACGGCCCGGCGCATGGCGGCCAGTCGTTCGGCTCCGGCCCGGTGGTACTGCGCCAGCATTTCAATGCCGATATAGCGGCGTCCGGCGCGGTATGCGGCGACGCAGGTCGAGGCACTCCCCGCAAACGGGTCGAGAACAATCGCGCCAGGGGTGCTGAATGACTCAATCAGCGGCTGTAGCGCCTCCACCGGTTTCTGGTTTGGGTGCAGAGGGTTGCCGGTATACGGGAAAGGCATCACATCCGGCAGCGGTCTGAGGGGTGGCACCGGGCGGCCTTTGGCAAGGACATAAGCCCCTTCATGGCGGTAGTCCACGAATCCGCGACGGTCTTTCGCATTACGGCGGTTGGAAGCATAGGTTTTGGTGAACACAAGCTGGCCCACGGCATAGAACCCCGCCGCCTTCCATGCGGCCATAAAGCGGTCCACACGGTTCCAGCCGTAGAAACTGACCATCAGGGCGTCTTTTTTAAGGACGCGGTACATCTCCAGCGTGGCCGGTTGCAGCCATTCGTCCGTCACATCCCCGGCAATCTGTCTGCCCTGGCGGTCCTTAAAACCGACGAGGTAAGGCGGATCGGTCACAATAAGGTCCACGGCACGGTCGGGGAATCCGCGCATCACATCAATACAGTTCCCGAGAATGAATCTGGACATGGCAGCACTCCTGTAGTCAGAGGGGACAGGAGGTATCACCGCGATACCGTTCCCTGCCGCACGCTGCCTGTTCATCGCGTCCGGTCACGGGTCAGGCCGACCGTGGAATACCGCAGCCGTCAGTCTTTTCGACGGTAAGGATATGCCGCGAAAGCGGCTTGAAGGGCGTTCCTTAAAAGGGCGAGGGACTGGCGTACACTCTCAACGACGCCGGGCCTGAGCGGAAAAGCCGCCCGTCCCGTACCCGACCGGACGCGAGACACTGGCAGCGGGTGGCAGGCCTTCAGCGACATCAGGGGAAAGAGGAGTATGGACATACCTGTCCACAAACGCGGGGTTTAAGATTGTGGATAACCTGAAGGCAGACAGCGGAGAAGCGCGGGAGCACAGGCGTCATCACGCCTGTGTTTTTTTCGTACAATCAGCGACAAAGCATCAGCGGTTCCGGGATTTGTCTCCGGCCACGGAGAGGCCGATATACACGCCCGCGCCCCAGATAACCTGGGAGAGCACGAAAACCCACAGCGGGACGTCGAACACCAGGAGCGGAAGCAGGCATACCGTCACGATACCAATCATGCGACTGCCGTACTGCCTGCGTACCGGTTCGCTGCTGTCGACGGGGACGCCGGCAAAGCGGAGAGCCTTTCTGAATCCAGGCGACATAAACACCTCCTCGGGTAAAAACTCATTTGTTTTCTGTATATTACACGATATCAGCGCAGCGCACGCTCTGACATACGTTTTTACAGTCAGTCGTTTTTTTTCGTAACCACAGCAATGTTTTAGCCCGGGGCTGCGTAAAGAGGCTTGCAAAAAAATGAAGGCGGCAAAATAATTACTGTATATAAACACAGTTAATGAGACGCTAAAGATGAAGTTTATTGCTGCCTCCCTGGAACCCGGGGTCATGACCCTCCCCCTTTTTACCGAGCGTTGCGCCGCCGGTTTTCCTTCACCGGCGGCAGATTACACGGAAGCGGAGCTGGACCTGAACGAGTACTGCATCCGGCACCGGGCCTCCACCTATTTTGTCCGGGCTATCGGCAACTCGATGACCGATATTGGCCTGAACTCAGGCGACCTGATGGTCGTCGACAAGGCAGAGAAGCCGGTGCACGGGGACATTGTCATCGCCGAAATGGAGGGAGAATTTACCGTCAAACGGCTTCTGCTGACGCCCCGTCCTGTACTGCAGCCCATGAACCCGGCCTACCCTGCCCTTCACCCTGACCCGGAGACGCTGCAGATTTTTGGTGTGGTGACCGCGTTTATCCATAAGACGCGCGGCGCGGACTGATGTTTGCCCTGGCCGACGTCAATTCGTTCTATGCCAGCTGCGAGAAGGTGTTTCGCCCTGACCTGCGGGGTAAACCGGTTGTCGTACTGAGCAACAACGACGGCTGCGTTATCGCCCGCTCAAAAGAAGCGAAACGTCTTGGTATTCAAATGGGGGTGCCGTGGTTCCGGCTGAAGGACGCGCAGTTCCCTGAGAAGCTGCACGTGTTCTCCAGTAACTATGAGCTGTACGCCTCGATGTCCGCCAGGGTGATGACTCATCTGGAAGAGCTGGCGCCACGCGTGGAACAGTATTCAATCGATGAAATGTTTCTGGATATCCGGGGCATCAACAGCTGCATTGACTTTGAAGACTTCGGCCAGCAGCTGCGTGTCCATGTTGGCAACGGTACGGGACTCACCATCGGTGTCGGTATGGGCCCTACCAAAACGCAGGCGAAGTCAGCCCAGTGGGCTTCAAAAGAATGGCCGCAATTTGGTGGCGTGCTGGCCCTGACCCCGGGCAATCCCCGCCGGACGGAGAAACTGCTCTCACTGCAGCCGGTGGAAGAAATCTGGGGCGTGGGCCGGAGAATTTCGAAGACGCTGGGGACAATGGGTATCACCAACGCGCTGCAGCTGGCGCGCGCGAATCCGACCTTCATCCGGAAAAACTTCAATGTGGTACTGGAGAGAACGGTTCGTGAACTGAACGGAGAGCCGTGCATCTCGCTGGAAGAAGCGCCCCCGCCCAAACAGCAGATTGTCTGCAGTCGTTCTTTCGGAGAACGCGTCACAACGTATGAAGCCATGCGTCAGGCCGTCTGCCAGCATGCAGAACGCGCAGCAGAGAAGCTGCGCGGAGAGCACCAGTACTGCCGGCATATCTCGGCTTTCATTAAAACGTCGCCGTTCGCCATCAACGAGCCTTATTACGGCAATCTGGCAACAGAGAAACTGATGACACCCACTGGACACGCTTTACTGCCCGAACAAGACGTCAGCGGCATCACCCGGCATTGACTTCATTTAAGCAGTGAAATTCTATCACTGCTTAGATCTCAATTATTCATTTTCTTTAAGCCAGTCATCTACAAGCTTGCTAATCACATCCGTTATTGAAGTTCCATTTCTCGCGCAAGCAGCTTTAAATCTGGTATGTTTCACCTCATCAAAATTGACGTTAACACGCTTGCTCTTACCTGATGAAGCTGGAGTAGCGACCACTCTTTCAAGATCTCTATTCTCACCAAAGGTCATTTTTTTACTACCACTATGGGCCTTTTCAAGAGCCATAGACTCCCCCTTTTCATTTACTCATTTGAGTTTATAAGTAAAAGTGTAATTACTCAAAAACTTTAACTATTTCTTTTGTAAGGATTTCCACTTCACCTTTAGCGGCCCCATCATTAGATTCAAATACACTGTCACCATCCAGAATTGACTTAACATAAATTTGGCGTTGAGTAATTGCCGTTCGGAATGGTTTGACACCAGTGTCTTTAATGCTTTCTTTTAAAACATTTAGCATGGTTGCCTGCTCGATTTTTCGAGTTATGAGAAAACGAGCTTCTACTTTCCGGCTATATGCCTGAGCTTCAAGGACTGTGACAACGCTTCCCGCTGCGGAAAAATCAAGTGGGCTGGGAGTAACCGGAATGATAACTAAATCGCTGACCATTACTGCAGCAGAAGTAATTACAGAAAGCGAACCGGCGCCATCAACTATGGCGAAGTCGTATTCAGCAAGATCTTTCCTGATGCCATAAACATCTTTCTCAGACGCAGCCGTGAACACATCAAATGCGGCTTTGCCTGATTTACTCCAGTTAGTCAGACTCATCTGTGGATCTGTATCCACAACGGCGATGTTGTATCCTGCACGAGCCATTGCTGTACTAACGTTAATAACTGCGGTGGTTTTACCTGAGCCACCCTTCGGATTAAGGAAAGAAACAACCTTCATACTCATAACCCCACTTGTGTTTTTACTCAATTACTCCTATGAGTTTTTGAGTCTACCATTATATTAATATGAGCAAAAGCAAAAACACACATAAACTCAAAAGCTCAAAAGCTCAAAAGCTCAAAAGCTCAAAAGCTCAAATGAGTATAAAACTAAATGTTGAGGTTTGAGATCTCATAGCCTACCGCTTCGAACGATAACATTAGGTTATGGGTTCTTCCTCCGCTTACGGTTTAATGCGACCAGACGATGACTGTTTCAAGAGCTCGTTCAGATGAATGACTAAGAACAGGAATAACTGTTAGTAGTAAAAATGATCTTTTTTTAATCGTATAAATTTACATTTAGCGCAAGCGCCCTTCACTTGTACTCTGACATTTTTACTTTGTTCTGAATCAATAAAATCGCGATTATTAGGAATGCGTTACAGTAATAAATTAACCCATAATTGGGGTCAAGGCAGCGGATGATAAGACTTCAGGCGGGTTTAGATGTAAAAAAGCCCGACTGGTGATCGGGCTTTTTTACATCCAAAACTAAGCTGGTACTCAGATCTGGAATGGAACTATCTTTAACTGACGGTTGAATGATACCCCCCACTCTTTACTCTGATCAATCTGATTTACAAGAGCCAGCTAACACATTGATTAGACTCTGGCTGACTAACAGGTGGTGCTGAGTCAGTACCATTACCTGAGTGGAACTATCTTTAACTGACATTAAAGATTAAAAACCGAATGACAGAGTGGAAGGGTTCATTCGGTGTTCTACTCTCCAGAAAAGGAGAGAAAATGGAGACTCTTACAAAAGTCATCCAGACTCTGAAAGCGCTCATTGTGCTTTTAGAGTTAATTCGCTGGTTCTTCTAACAACCAGCTCACCCAAGAGCCAGGATTCCCTGGCTTTTTTATTAACCAATCCTAGATCGCTCGCCAATATGTAACATTAGGGTATACGTCAACGATACCGGGAGCTTCCTCCGCCTCCGGACTGATGTGACCAGATATGTGAGGCCATAAACGGCAAGACCACTTAAATATCTTCAGAGACGTCTGTAACTGTAGAGTGAATGGTATGCCAGGGAAGAGGAGAGGGGGACAGAACCACCCCGGCACTGCCCCCCTCGGAAGAAACAGAAAGTCCCCTCCACGCGAATGTTAGCATTTTTTGCCTGTGATATTATGACAACGTTATTTTCAGAGCATGGACCGATGAAAAAGAAAACCACCACGCCCACACCCCACGATGCGACATTCAGGCAGTTCCTGACGCAGCCGGAAATAGCCCGGGATTTTATGGAGCTGCACCTCCCGGCAGAACTGCGTGCCATCTGTGACCTCACGACGCTGAAGCTGGAATCCGGCTCGTTTGTTGAGGATGACCTCCGCCAGTATTTCAGCGACGTTCTCTATAGCCTGAAAACCGCCGGCGGCGACGGCTACGTTCACGTGCTTATTGAGCACCAGTCGTCGCCGGACAGGCACATGGCGTTTCGCCTTATACGTTACGCAGTAGCCGCCATGCAGCGCCATCTGGAAGCGGGCCATAAGAAGTTGCCCCTGGTGATACCGGTCCTTTTCTATACAGGTAAACGCAGCCCCTATCCGTACTCCACCCGCTGGCTGGATGAGTTTGACGACCCCGTGCTGGCAGGCAACCTCTACAGCAACGCTTTCCCGCTGGTTGATGTGACCGTTATTCCGGATGATGACATCGCCGGCCACCGCAGTATGGCCGCCCTGACTTTACTGCAGAAACATATTCATCAGCGCGACCTCGCTGAACTGGTTGACCGTCTGGCGCCCATTTTGCTGGCCGGATACCTGTCTTCATCCCAGGTCATATCACTGGTACACTATATCGTGCAGGCAGGCGAAACAGCCGACGCCGAAGCCTTTGTACGCGAACTGGCACTGCGTGTGCCGCAACACGGGGACGCACTTATGACCATCGCACAGCAGCTTGAGCAGAAAGGTATTGAGAAGGGTATCCAGCAGGGAATCGAGCAGGGGCTCGAGCAGGGCATCCAACTAGGTGAACAACGTGGTATTGAAAAAGGCCGCAATGAAGGAAAACTGGAAGGCAAACTGGAAGGCAAGCTGGAAGTTGCCCGTACCATGCTCAGGAGCGGCATTGACCGCAGTACCGTGATGAAAATGACCGGTCTGACTGAAGACGACCTGGCGCAGATCCGCCACTGATTCTTCCCTCCTGAGAACGCGTTTACTGCCCGGGTGAGGCAAAATACCTACCCGGCATTTCATTCTGAACCCCTTGTCTGTTCAGAACTCGCTTCTGGACAGACAAGGGGTTGGACAAGCCTGCTGCGCGTCAGCCTGTAGCCGTTAAATTCGTTCTTTCAGCATCGCCACCGCCTCGGCCCCCGGCATCTGGAACTGAACCCGGTGACGTGCCGCCACATCGAGCGCAAACACCTTCGTGTAGACCTCCGTTGAGCTCACTGACTTGTGGCCCATCAGGCTCTGCAGGACCTTCAGCGGAATGCCGGCATACAGCATGTGCATGGCGTAACTGTGCCGGAACGTGTGCGGTGTCACCGGTATCGAGAATGTGACGCCATCAGCAGCAGCTGCATCAACGGCTTCATTCAGCCAGGTGCGTACGGTACGGTCGGTAATCTCCCAGATGCGGGCCTTCTCGGTTCGGCCGGTCCGCTTGTTGCGACGCTCGAGAGGAATTTTCAGCGTGGCCACCATCATCTGCAGCTGGCTGACGTACTGGTGATCGGATAGCGGAACCAGACGATGGGCCTGATTGCCGGCGGGCGCTCTCCCGGCCGTTCTCGCCGCTTTTTCCGCACGCTGTTTGAGCGTGGCCAGCTGCACAAACGGATACGGCGGTGCCAGTGAAAAATCCCCCCGCGTCAGCGCCAGCGCTTCGTTAATGCGCGCGCCGGTGTTCCAGAGCGTCGCCAGCAGCATCTTGCGATGCAGATCGGGCACATAGTGGAGCAGGGCGCTGATTTCCGGCGCCAGCAGGTATTTCGGCAGTTCGTCCTGAACAAGGGCCATCTGGCGCAGGGCGAGGGCCGCGGGATAATCGATGGCCACTGGCAGCTGTAAGGAATGTCCCTGGTGAGAAACAGCCGGAAGGGATGACATTATCATGATGGTGTTCCTGCAGGGGCTGAATCATTATTACCGGACTGTTTCCGGATATGAAACGCTGCTATCGCGCGCTGATTAAGGATAGTTATCTTGGCCCGACGTTTACGCTCCTGCCGCCAGATCGACCAGAGAGCAGGCTGTGCCGACCAGGGCGTTGCATCGAGGCGGGTTGCAGGGAGTTGTGCGAGGTTTCTCAGCCGCCGGGAAAGAATAATTGTTTTCAGTCCAAGCCAGGCATACTGATAGCGACGCTCATAAAACGTATCAGAATAGTCAGGTGGATCATCATGTTCAGCTGCTGAACTGACAGCCCTGTCAGCACCGTTCTGCAATACGGGCAACTCGCGGATACGGTACATAAGATGGCGGGGCAGGACTCGCCAGTCACCTGAGATAGCACTAAGACTGAGGTCTTCCGGTACCACTGAAAACCGGGTAATACCGTCACGATCTTCATAACCGGCATCCGTGGCAACTCTTGCACAGTGCTCAGCGAAACGTTCAAGGTGGAAGACCAGCTCCGTGGTGATGTAAAGAAGTTCTTTCTGCTGTTTATCCTCAGACAGTTGCTGCTCATGGCGCAGTCGCTCCGCTGCCGCAGTCGCTTCTCGTTCCCGGGCGTAACGGTGATTCACCCTGCTCACCAGTAAAGCCACGCCGCCAGCCAGTACACCACCGGCTAGGGTTGATATCACCGGCATCCATGCAGAAAACCCCTGCACAACTGCTTTAACTTGTTCTGAATCTGTCATGACATCTGACATGATTGTTCCTTAATGTGAAATCACACCTTCTGTCTGTATTCAGCGGCCGGCAGCCAGCTCTTCAGCAAGCTTCACAAACCCTTTGTGCTCAGTCTGCAGGTAATGACTGTAAATCCGGGCATCACGTTCTGTCAGCCCGGATGAATTACCGGTGAAGTAGCGCTTCAGCACCGTAATACAGTGGCTGTAGGTATCGAGATCATATTCCCAGTCGCCCAGTTCGCCGGCCGCATCCAGTTCCTTGCGGAACAGTTCATACTTGCGGACCAGAATGTCGAGGCCGAGATTTGTAGCAGCATAAGTATTACTTTCACCAGGTGAAGAAATCGCGTTACGGGTTTTTTCAAAAGCATAACTGAAATCATTTCTCTCATTGAATGCAGTAAACATGTCCTTTCCTCAGTTGAATAGTTAGCCGTGCAATTTTACCACACCTCAATCATCGTCAGATGAGTGCCACTCTGTTGAGAAAGTGACTTTCACAACAGTTAATTTCAAACACTGAAATAATAAGCAGCCATATAACCACGCCGTTAAATTACCGGATGCCCATTCCGACCTGATCCGACTTTTCTGTTATTCCGCAGTTTCCGGAAGTGTACCACGGTCAGGAAAGAAGCAAAGCGGTGTTTACTGGCGCGGTGACACCCGCCCGCGCTGAACAGCGCGGGTGCCGCGTAATGGAAAAATAACAGTTTAAATACAGTGTATTGCATCTGATAAATCCGCAGGCATGACCGGACAAAAACGACGCAGAGGGGTGAAGATCCGGGACAGCATCTTTTCGGATCTGCGCGGAGGGAAACGCGCAAAGGATATGATAATCAAACCACATACATAAAATCATACTGAATGTGATAGTTAGCATTAAACACATAATAATATCTGATATGATATTTGAATTATTAGCAAGAAATCATACATGATATGATTTTCTACTTAACCGGACATTATCAGACGGAGCGTGCAGGATGGATGAAGAAATGATGTTTTCGCTCAGCTATGAGCAAATGACGCAGATGGCAGAAGAGGAAATAAAGCAATGCGATTTTCGCAGGGATGGCACCCATTATGTCTGGGAAGTGAACAAGGCTCATGACATCCTCCGCTTCTGGTATCTCCTGGCGCTGCGCGGACACACGGGCCTGGCCACCACTCGGGTCGAAGCAGACTATAAACGGTTAAAAACGCTCATTTCTCAGAGGAACGAGGGACAATGATGCGGGAAAAATCCCGACGTCCGTCGCCGCTGCAGCGGCGGGTGCTGATTGTGCTGGCCGCCCTCGGTGCGAAACGTCCGGGGCCGGTGGCGACGCGGGATATTGAGCGGGTGCTGGAGCAGGGCGGGGACGCCCCGGTGTACGGGCCGAACCTGCGCGCCTCCTGCCGGCGCATGGAAGCCGCGGGCTGGCTGCGCACCCTGCGCGCCCCGAACCTGCAGCTGGCCGTCGAGCTGACGCAGGCCGGTCGCGGCATTGCAGAACCGCTCTACCAGGAAGCACGCGAGGCTGAAAAGGCACGACAACGACTGACCGACGTCCGGCGTCTGCCGTTACGCCAGACGACTGCCGGTGACGCGGTGGAGCTGCAGCTGGATGACGGCCATTACACCATCAGGGAAGCGGCCTACGTGATCCGTCTGGACGGTACCACCTGCCTGCAGCTGACGGATGCCGGTGGCATACGCCGGATAAAAGAGGGCGATCCCCTGCAGGTGGCCAGCTGGTATCAGGCCTGTTTTGATGCAGGCCTGCCGGTCACCGTCCAGGTGAATGAGAGCCGGGACTGATCGCCACCACACAAGGAATATGAGCATAAAATGAAAGTCACTGAACCCGGGCTGAATAAGCTGATCGATAACCTGAACACCCTGATTTGCGAGGACAGCCTGCTCACGCGCCAGGAGCGTGAAACGCTGGTACTGGCCGTCGCCGCCATCGGCGCCATGAAAGCGCGCGTCGGCTTGAAAAAAGGCGATGCGCCGACCGTTGCCAGACGGGAAAAAAGGGAGAAAAAAGACCGCCAGTCTGATCCGCGTTTTCCGCGAGCCGGTCATCCCTGGCAGGAAGACGAAAAAACCTTACTGAGTGATGCGCTCGATTCGGTACCGGACGAAGAAATTGGCAGTCATCTTTTCTGGCTTTCCGAGAAACTGGGCAGAACGCCTTTCAGTGTTGCTTTCCAGATCGCGGCAATCAAGGAGCTGCAGGACGGCTGGGAGGAGCAGTTCAGGGAGATTTCGGATAACATTCGCTTGTCCGGTCTGAGCATCAGTGATTATCTGAAGCAGAACGGCACGGACCTGAACGCCTGAATGCCATTTTCGTTACAGACAAATTATATAACAGAGGGCAGTGATGAAAACAGCGGTATGGGTAGTGGTGTATTTCGTGCTGTTGTTGCTGAGACATCTGTTCGGCGGCTACCGCCATCTCATGACGCTGCACGACTCAGTTGCCCACTCAAGCGTCGCGATAGCTTTCGCTAATCGCATGTACTGGTGCAATATTTGCCGCTACCAGCGACTGCGATCAGGAAAGTCTTTTTCATTGAGTTTGTTCTTTTATGTGAATTGTTCGCACATCACTCCCCGCATACACTTTGCAGGTATGACGGTTTGGCCGTGGTTCCGATTCTGCAATGCCGCCGTTGGCTAAATTAAAATCCATATGCCCGGATACGGACGCGTTTAGCGTAGCGGGGGAGCCGTCAACCGAGAGGATCATGCAATCCGCATCTATTTCTACGGTGTGCTCGCCAATTTTGTACAGTCGACCAGCGGGCTGGCCATCGTCGGCCATTGCGAACGTAATACCTGCCGCCACTATGGCGGCTATCAGTAAAGTCTTTTTCATAATCTTGCCATTAGCACAAAGGAAATTGTTAATGATGGTCAATTATTGACCTTGACGTACAATAATTTTCGATATCCAAACTAACCCCCTATAGTGTGACATGCAAGATAGCTGCTCTCCAGGACATGCCAAATGAGTGGAAAGATCAGTACCGTAAGGGAGAGCGACGGAGGACTTTACTTTTGCTGCGGGATAAGCGTCCAGCGGATGGTTTCCATCAGAAGTTGATAGTGCACAGACGGGCTTTTATCCAGCCGCAAACCCTTCTCCCAGCATTCATCCGAAAATTTTTCCGCTTCATTACCGTTACGCTCTATAGGCAGTGGAAAAAAGAGCGCGTATGGTATCTGGACACACTATAGCACCCTCGCGGATCAATGATGGAGTCGCATAAACAGGAACTATTGTTTTTTACAGATGATAAAAATATTCAAATCTGGCATGAACCAGGCATCAACAACCTGAAATTAATACTGAATAGGGAACAGGGATTATGAGTTTTTTTCTTAAATCATTAGCCGCAGGTGTTTTTACGATAGCCAGCTTCAGTGTTGGGGCTACAACTGCTCCTGTTTTAGACACAACGCCACAGATGGCCTATGAGGATATCTCTCGCTCCTTAACTGAATTGCAGCCGATTACGTTTCAGTCTGGAGTGGAAAAATATAAAATATTAGTTTTTGTAGATAATCAATGTGTTTATTGCAGCTATGTTGTAAAAAACATCAAGAAATACACTGATGCAGGGCTGACTATGTCATTTCTGACGGTGGTTCCATCATCCATCAAAGACTCAGTCATTGAAGATATGGGACGAGTATGGTGTGCATCAGATCGTCAGAAAAGTTTTCAAAATGCGATGGCCGGTTTTTTGCCAGACAATGATAGCTCAGAAAAATGTAAAAATCTGGTGATTAAACAATCTGAACTTGCTGATAGACTGGGCGTTACAGTAACTCCTGCTATGGTAGTGCTGGAGCCGTCTGTGCATACTTTCCTGGGTAGTGTTTCTCCAGATAAAATTCTCTCTGAACTCCAGTAAAAGGACTAAGCGAATGGTTACCTGGAGATAAAAACTGGAGTTTCACATGAATTTAAGAGCGTTCTCAGCCCCCATACTCACCCTGGTGCTACTTATAACAGCCTGTTCAAACCATACTCAAAAAACAAACGTCAGGGTAATGCCCGGCAACGATAAATCAGCGGAAGTTGATGATCTTTTAGGTAACCTAGGGTCTCCAACATTTCCCCCGGAGCATTCAAAAATAGTCGTATATGCAGCACAAATACGGAATGCCATTGTTGCCGAAATGTACGAACCCGATGCGTATAAAGGAAAAACCTGCTCTATTCGTATCTATCTTCAGCCTGATGGTTCAGTGAACAGTGCGACAGCAAAAGAGGGTGATGCAAAATTGTGTAAAGCAGCCATTTCAGCGATTACACGAGCGAAAATACCCGCCGCACCAGATAACGAAACATATCAGAGGGTCAAAAATGCCGCTCTTGATTTCAGACTATAGAAATGAAGTTTGAGGTGGTTATTGAGGAAATGCCCTATTGTGATCTATCCGTAATCCGTTTTTTCATCGCAAAGGTCGGGTTGTTGCAGCGACACTGATATGTCGCTGCAAGCTTTGCGATCTCAATGTAATTGACTGATATTTAACATAAAACGCATTAAGCGCACTAATACTGTAATGGCTCAATAGTAATGTCCGCCTGTGGCTCAATTCAGATGTCCGCGCTATGGTAAGCTTCACTGGTCCGTTTAAACTACCGGGAGGCATATCATGA
>NZ_VJZJ01000005.1:0-121623 GCF_009825425.1 Klebsiella sp. Lac1 | reverse complement strand
GTCACGCTGAAAATGCCGGCCTTTGAATGGGTTCATGTGCAGCTCCATCAGCAAAAGGGGATGATAAGTTTATCACCACCGACTATTTGCAACAGTGCCTTCTAATATCGGTGATGAACCCGCAGGTTTACTCGGCACCGATACCGGCATGAGCCCGACTGAATACATCATGCAGGCGCTGGCTGGCTGTTATACCGCCACCCTTACCATGATGGCTGCTGAAAAAGGGATCGACCTGGACGGTATCGAGCTGGATCTTAATTTCGATATCAACCTCAACGGCTTCCTTGGGCTGGACAGCAACGTGCGTAAAGGTGCGAAATCTATTCGCGTCGATGTTCACCTTACGAGCAAGACCGCCAGTCGCGAGGAGTTAGAAGCGCTGGTCAGCGAAATGCAAAAGAATTCGCCAATCCACGATACTCTGGCTAATCCGGTTGAAATGATTACACGCCTGGCGTGATGTCAGAGATGTAATGCTGCCATTCAGAATGCAGGATGGCAGTGACGTTCAGCTCTGCACGATACTGAGTCAGTGATACAACTTGCTACGGAAAAATAGCAACAATATAATCTATCAACTAGTAGATTATATGGAGTAATTATGACAACCATGACACGGGAACGGCTGCTCAGCGAAGCAGAACACCTGATGCGCGAAAAAGGGTATTCAGTATTCAGCTATGCTGATTTATCAAAAATAGTGGGTATCACCAAGGCCAGTATTCATCACCATTTCCCGACCAAAGATATTCTGGGTGAGCAGGTGGTAATACAGGCGTTCTCTGATACACAACGCGTATTTGAGCAGATAGAGGCGACTGAGAAAAGCGCGGAGAGAAGAATTGCGGCTTACATCGATATCTTCGCGCAAAGCCATAAAGCTTCGCTACTGCCACTGTGTTGTGCGTTGTCAGCAGAGACCGCCAATCTGCCTCAGGCAATTACTGTACAGACATCACTTTATTTCGATATGCAAATCGAGTGGCTCACAAAAGTCGTCAGGGCGGGCATGGAGTCAGGTGAGTTTTCATCCCATGCCGAACCATCAGATATTGCTTTGATGATCATTAATGTCTGTGAAGGCTCAAGCGTAGTGGCGCATGCAACGGCCAGACCCGAAGTCTTCGCCAACAGCCTTAAGTATATAAAACTGCTTCTTAATACCCCTCATTCAGGAGAATGACACTATGCTGGACTGGAACAACTATCGCTCAGAGTTAATGCAACGTTTAGGCGAGTTGGGCAAACTGACCCCCGAGACCATGAAAGGCGTGGTTGCCCTGGGCAACGCAGGTAACAAAACTGACCTTTTGGGCGCAAAAGTGCGTGAACTCATTGCCCTGGCGTGCGCAGTCACAACCCGCTGCGACGGCTGTATTGCTTTTCACGCCGACGCCGCTGTGAAAGCCGGTGCAACCGACGCTGAAATTGCTGAAGCGCTGGGCGTGGCGATTAACCTCAACGCTGGCGCGGCGGTCATTCATTCAGCCCGCACTCTGGATGCCGTCGGTCAGGCACGCGGTTAAGCATTAATAAATTCCACGTTAAAAGGGCATTACTGCCCTTTTTTTATGTCCGCAATAGCCTGAGCATATACCGATGCAGGTTTCACACCCGGTATGCGTTTAACTAATTGCCCTTCATGAAATATCAGCACAGACGGCAGCCCCCAGATCTCGTATTTGGTTGTCAGCACCGGCGCCTGATCTACATTGACTTTCCCCACCTGAATATCTCTATCGAGCCGGTCTGCAAACTGACTGAACATTTCTTCGCTGGCCTGACAGGGCGGACACCAGGGTGCAGAGAAACGTACCACCGATATTCCTTTGTACTGCTCTATCTGGCGGAAATTATCTTCGTTATAAGCTGTTAATGTACGCATGGTGATGACCTCGCAAAATGAGTGACAATTCAGGAATGGCTGCGTTATGACAAAAAAATACGACACACCCATTGACCTACCTACTAGATGGTTGGCATATTGCCACCCATCAGATGTTTATGCAACTCCAGTGCGCGACGTCCAGTCGATGATACTGCCGGGCTGTGCAAATCCCTGCCGGGATACTCCTTTTTGTTTTTTGTGAGGTATACGATGAGTAAGCTTTTCACCCCCTACAATCTGTCTGGCCTGGCGTTAAAAAACCGTGTAGTCATGGCACCGATGACCCGCACCCGCACCATGAATGACGTGCCGGATGAGGTCGTGGCTTTGTACTATGCACAGCGTGCTTCTGCTGGCCTGCTCATCACCGAAGGGATGCCGGTTTCAGAAGAAGGCCGGGGTTACCTTTATACCCCTGGTATCTACAACGACGAACACGTCCAGGGCTGGCGTAAAGTGACACAAGCGGTTCACGCCAAAGGTGGCCGTATTTTCGCGCAGCTCTGGCACGTCGGCCGTATGTCTCACGTCTCTCTTCAGCCAGGCCACATAGCGCCGGTTTCAGCGGGCACCGTTCAGGCGGTCAATACCACCGTTTTTGCGCTGACCGAATCCGGAGAACCGGGCCCGGTTGTACCAAGCCAGCCACGCGCGCTGGAAACGCATGAAGTTAAACGCATCACTGCAGACTTCGTGCACTCCGCACGCCTGGCGATGGAAGCCGGCTTTGACGGCGTGGAAATCATGGCGGCAAACGGATTCATCTTTGACCAGTTCCTCAGTAGCGAACTGAACACCCGCACCGACGAATACGGCGGCTCGGTGGAAAATCGTCAGCGTTTCCTGCTGGAGACCATTGACGCCGTGGCGGAAGCCGTGGGTAACAGCCACGTTGCCGTGCGCCTGTCACCGTTCGGCCGCATTTATGACCTCGCGCCGTATGAAGGTGAAGAGCAAACCTGGTCAGCCATCACCGACGCGCTCGGTCAGCGGGAACTGGCCTACGTACACCTTTACTATCAGCCGGTGTACACCAAAGCGCCACTTCCGGAAGGCTTCCGCCGCCGTTTTCGCAACACGTTTAAAGGCACCATCATCGCTGCCGGCGGTTTTACCCGTGATATCGCAGAGCAGGCTCTGGAAGATGATGAGCTGGATCTGGTGGCATTTGGTGTGCCCTACATCGCTAACCCGGATCTGGTTGAAAGAATGCAAAACGGCTGGCCACTGGCAGAAAGTGACCGCGCCACCTACTACGGCGTCAGTGGTTCCCCGGAAAAAGGCTATACCGATTACCCGGTCTGGCAGGCGCAATAAATCCCATACGGTCGCGGTTCTCTGATAAGTGAGAACCGACCGCCCAACGTCTTTGAGGAATCATTATGCAAACGCTGAAACCCACCCTTACCATCGATATCTGGTCAGATTTGGTCTGCCCGTGGTGCTGGATTGCTAAAAAAAGATTTGAACAGGGTCTGAATCGCTTTGAATTTCGCGACCAGGTGGTGATCCGCCATCACAGCTACCGTCTGGCCGGTGGTACTCCCGCGATGCCTTTTAAGGATGCCATCGTTAAAAAGCTGGGCAGTCAGCATTCAGCGGAGCTGATGATGAATCAGGTGGGCACCGCCGGTAAATCTGAAGGTCTGATCTACAACTTCGACGGCATGATGTTTGGTGATACAGAAGATGCACACACCCTGCTGGTTGCCGCGCGTAAGGCCGGAATTGCGGACACGGTGGAAGAACGTTTTTATCATGGCAGTATCACCGAAGGTCGCTCTCTCTTTGACCGTCAGCAGCTCGTTGCCATGGCCGTAGAAGCCGGTATGCCGAAAGCTGACGCTGAAGCCGCCCTGGAAAATGACGATTTTCGCGCCACCGTTTCCGACGATGAAGCCCACGCACAGTCTATTGGCCTCAGCGGCGTTCCGGTTTTTGTGATGAACGAAAAATATGCCATCAGCGGGGCTCAGGCAGCAGATAACTTTTTGAATGCCCTGCGTCAGGTCTGGGATGAACAGCAAACCGAATTTTCAGCCACTGCGGGTCAGACCTGCGGAACGGATGGCTGCAGTATTTAATCCGTCAACCGCCGGCAGTTTCACGCTGCCGGCAACGTCTTACCCACCAGTAATGGAGTCAGAAAATGAACACTTTTTTCAAAGGTAAAAAACTGCTCGTCGTCGGCGGTACCAGCGGCATGGGCCTGGCCGTGGCACGCATGGTACTGGAAGCGGGCGGCAGTGTCGTGCTGACCGGGAATAAAAAAGACAAAGCCGAAGCGGTGCAAAAAGAACTGAGCCCTCTGGGACCGGTTGCGGTCATCGCGGCGAACCTGATGACCGAAGAAGGTATGGAAACTATCCGTCAGGAAATTAATGCTCACCATCACGATATCAGCCTGATGGTGAATGCCGCCGGTATCTTCATGCCCAAAGGATTTACCGAGCACAGCTTTGCCGATTATGACATGTATCTTTCGCTGAACCGAGCCACGTTCTTTATTACACAGGATGTCGTGAAGAACATGCTCGCCGCGAAGCTCGAAGGGTCTATCGTCAACGTCGGTTCGATTGGTGCTCAGGCTGCACTGGGTGACTCGCCGGCCTCGGCCTATTCAATGGCAAAAGCGGGTCTGCATGCCCTGACGCGTAATCTGGCGATTGAGCTGGCCAGCGCGGGTATTCGTGTCAACGCGGTGTCTCCCGGGATTGTTCATACGCCGATATACGAAGGCTTCATGGACAAAGCGGATATCGCAGATGCTATGAAGTCGCTGAACGATTTCCACCCGCTGGGACGCGTCGGAACTGCCGAAGATGTGGCAAACACTATTCTCTTCCTGTTGTCTGACAAAACCTCATGGGTGACGGGCGCTATCTGGGATGTCGATGCGGGCATCATGGCGGTCAGACGATAACCCCGTGACGCTGGCATAAGCCGCCCCTTAAGGGCGGCATTTTTTTGTCGCCAGACATGTCATCAGCAGGCTTCACTAAGAATATTCACGACCTGTTCATCCGTGCCTTTTGTGTTCCCGGCACAGGGTGTTATGCCGGGTTCTGACGACATCCTGACAGGACAAAACGGCCAGAGAGAAAGGGGTTATACACGATGAGGAGCCGGTATCCGCAGTACCTGTGAAATTCTTTTCATCCCTGCTGTCAGCATACTCCGTGGGCAGGCCAGATTTAACCGGATATATCCGTCCCCATTGTCGACAAACAGCAAGCCCCCTTCAAGAAGGACCCCTGACTCCCGGGCAAAATACAGCGATAAATCCTCACCTGCGGTGTCGGGCAGGTAGCGGCTAATATCTATCCAGGCCAGATATGTCCCTTCGGGGATCGAGAACCTGGTTTCGGGTAAATAGCTTTTGAGATAGTCGTGCAGGTACTGGAAATTGCCGTCAATATATTCCCTCAGATGGACAAGCCAGTCATCACATTCACTCCACGCCGCTTTGTTTGCTGCCAGGCTCAGTGGAGAGATGAACTCGTCGTGTCTGAGACGCCACTCGCTTCTGACACCGGGATCCGGAATAATGATATTTGCCAACAAATTCCCGGCCAGATTGAATGTTTTACTCGAGGACATGCAGGTAATAATGCGTGTAGAATCAGGGAAAAGAGAGGCGGCCGGTGTATGACCGATACCGCTTCGGGACAGGTCGCAGTGAATTTCGTCAGATATCACCCAGATGTCATTGGCCAGGCAAATTTCAATAATCCGCTTAAGTTCATCAGGCCGCCAGACTCGTCCGGTCGGGTTATGCGGATTACACAGGAAAAGAATTTTCACACGTAAATCGGCCTGACTGGCTTTGCGTGCAAAGTCTTCCCAGTCAGGTTCCCAGCCGCCTGCTGATTTTTTTAACGCCGAGTACACCACGCGACGCTGACTGTATTCACCCGCCTTTTTAAACGGGCCATATGAAGGCGTCATAATAAGAATACTGTCATCCATGTCGGTCAGAAGCGGGACGAGACGGTTCAGCGCGGGAATAATGCCCGGAGACAGCACAATGTCTTCCGTTTTGAAACGGTGACCATATTGTCGCTCACACCAGCTGCCAAAGATCTCATAGTATTCTTCGTCGTAGATTTTAGTGTAGCCGAGTATTTTTCTATCCAGACGGTCTCTGATGGCCTGAAGAATCGGCTCTGGTGTGGCAAAAGCCATGTCAGCAACCCAGAGGTTGATTAGCTGTAACGGCTCGCAATCGAAATCCCCCGGGCTCGCAATCAGCGCAATTTTCGGCTCAGATTAAGTGACAATGAAAATCCTCCCGGGCTCACATTAAGTGACAATGAGCTCGCGTTTATCTTTTTCGGCTCGCATTCCATTTCCTTCGGCTCACAATAACTGCAAATGAAATTCGTCATATCGGGAGCCCCACCGCCAGCATCCTGTCCCGCAGTTCTGCTGTTCGAGCAGGGTCGAGCTGATGGTTGAACATGGCCCTGATTTCTGCCGGTTTGGCATCAAACTGCTCCACCATGTCTTTCAGTCGATAACCATGACGCGTTAATGTCGGCTCCAAATCGTCAAGCTGGCGGGAAAGTACCGATTCAACCAGGGCGGCGGTTATCGGCTTTTCTCCCGTCTGATAACCGGCCTCCAGGGCCAGCGTCAGATGTAGTTGAACCTGAAGTGGGGTACGTAGTTTCATCGCCAGCAGGTCGAGGGCGTCGGCGGTCAGAATGTCTTCCGGCTTGCCTTTCCCCATACTGGTTTTCAGTAGCCACTGAATATATTCCCGTTGGCTACCGGTGATCCCATCCAGCGTAAAGATATCCGTGCGATAACCGATCTCCTCCATAGTCGGGCGTCGCAGGTCATTGCGCAGTTTGGGGTGACCGGCCAGAACAACCGACAGCCGGCCGCCACCGTCCTCCACAACTTCCATCAGCCTTTTGAGTCCGATCAGTGTATGCCCGTTCAGGTCATGCGCTTCATCAACAAACAATGCCACTGGCCGCTTTCCTTTTTTGACCAGTTCCTGTAACTCACGCTCGCGTCGTTCGCCCTGTTTGGGGATCTGAACCTGTTTATCCTGCGTCAAATCGTAAAAGAGCGCGTTGATGAGCGTGGCCAGTTTAATATTGTGCTTTTCAATCGACAGGGAGCGAGCTACGGTAATTTTATTTTCCTCCCTGAGACGCTGCTGCAAACGCCGCAGAGTGACTGTCTTGTCGCTGCCAACCACACCACAAACGGCAATTAACCGGCCTTCGTGGATAGCACCGCGGATATCCTTGATAAGCTGCTTATGGTGAGCCGTCTCATAGTAACCGGCCTGATCGATTGGTTGCGCCAGTCCATAATGTTCCATTACCTCAACCCGCATGATCCTCTCCTGATTGGGTGTTGCGGAAATACTCCCTGACCCGGGCAAATACCTCACTGCGGATCAGCGTGTCTGTCAGTACTTGGTCGATAAACGCCTTGTCTTCATCCGATAATTTCGCCAGCGGTGTGGCCAGATCAGCCGCAATAGCCAGCTTCGCTGCCACCGGGGTAGGAAAACAGTATTCAAACGCTGTGGACTCGAAGGGTTGATGTGGCAACACCCGCGTGCTCTGAACGCTATCGGCCACCAGTTTGAGGTCACAACCGGACAGGGCGCTGATAGGTAAGTTCAGTTGCCGAGCCAATGACTGGATACGGTCTGCCCGCACCGCTGCTTTTCCGCGTTTGAATGCCCGATAGCGGTGCAGAGGTATCGGGCCGGAAACAGGAAAATAAGGCCCCCACTTTTCACCGTCAAACTCCACGAACATTTCGTCATCAAAGAGGCCCCACAGCAGGATAACAGTTTCACCCGCCATGTCGGGTTCGACTTCGTAAGCTGTCCCGTCAATCGTTATGCGGGCATCGATACCCACCTTGCGAGACTCCGGCTCCCGGGCAAAGCGACAGTACTGTTCCCAGGTGCACATGTCCTGCACTCCCTTTGGTGGCAAATGCATCAGCCAATCTTCCTCACGGGAATGCTTTTCGCTGCGATGTCGTTGTGCGTTATAGCGTATCAGGTAGTTCCAGAGCCATTCATTCGCCTGCTGTTCAGTCTCCGGCTTATGAAAATGATACAGCGTTTCGTGGGCTTCTTTGACGGAACGGAACGGGCGCTCAACCTTGCCTTTTGACCGGGCTGTGGTGCGGGTGCCATCCTTGCCTGCCGGCATATGTGTCTGCCAGTCAATCTGCAGCGCCTGCATCACATTCTGGAAGACATGGCTTTTCGCCACCGGGCCATTATCGAGGTACAGCATTTTCGGTCGCCCCTGGAGAGACATCTCCGGATGACTTTTAGGCGCCATGGCATTAAACAGAAAACGCAAGGCAGACTCCGCATCTTCGCCATACACACAGCGGTATTCCTGGTAATTAACCCCGCTGCGATCGTCCACCACGCTGAATAACATCAGGGTAGGTTGTCCACGGGCCGGATCAATCCACTCAGGACATTCGATATATTTGAGATCAGAGGGCGACATATCGAACTGCCAGCAGTCATTACTGCACTCAGCCTGGAACCGCGCTGCCGGTGGCTCCCGTAACAGACGTGAGTGATCGAGTCGGAACAGGGACAAATAGCGGTTAACCGTTGGCCTGCGCAACAACCCCTTTGGAAGTTTAACCAGCCCCTGAGTCGTTTCCACACCATGTTCTTCGAGCAACTGAATGGCACGCGTCGTGGACAGATGACGACCGGCTTTATTGGTGGTACGTAATTTCAATGCAGCGATCAGTTCACAATAATATTCGAGTTCGGACGGCGGCAGTATCCGGGGTTTCCCGTGATCACGCCGGTGTGCAATGTGAGGTTTCTGGAAGGCACGGAGTGTACGATAGACGGTGGTGACGGAAATGCAATAGAGTAGCGCCATCGCGGTGATCTGGGCCGCGCGTTCCGGACTTTTTGGTGGCAGACGGTCAAGCCGTTGTCGCAGTTGCAACAAAGAATCGGTTGGAATGGCCTTACGCCGGCTGCTCATCGCGGTCCAGCACACGATAGACCGAGGCTCGACCGATCCCCAGTTGGCGAGAAATCGCCGTTGCGCCCATTTTCTCTTCAACGTACAACCGACGGACCTCAACAGGATCGATGCGCGGTTTGCGCCCCTGATAAACCCCGCGGGCTTTTGCGGCAGCGATACCTTCCAACTGGCGTTCACGGCGCAGGTTGGTTTCAAACTCAGCGAAGACACCCAGCATATCCAGAAACGCCTTACCTGCTGCGGTGCGCGTATCCACAGGTTGTTCTGTTGCCTTGAGGGTAATGCCCTGCTGATTCAGGGCATACACGATATCCTGCAAATCTTTAATGCTACGGGCCAGGCGATCGACTCGCGTGACAATCAGCGTGTCTCCCTTACGCAGAAAATCCAGCAACAGTTGCAGCTCAGTTCGTCCATCGCGGCTGGTCCCGCTCGCTTTTTCTGAACGGATGATTTCGCAGCCAGCGGCGCGAAGCGTCTGTATTTGCAAATCCAGATCCTGGTCGTTGGTTGAAACCCGGGCATAACCGTAAAAAGCCATTGTTATGAAAAATGTCTCGTTAGACTCTAGATGAGGAAAACGTAACATGCAGATGAGACAAAAACAATCCAAATGAGACAGAAAAACTGTCTCACCAAACTGTATGCTTTGGGTGCACCCATAAAATACGATTTTACTCCATGAGATTTGCTGACTGAATTGCAGTACGCCAGACGACCCCATATGGGTAAATGGATATTCCAGTTTATCTATTTTGACAGAGTCTTAAGGTCCGATAGCCTTAATTGCGAGCGTATCCGGTGATCATTGCGCCAGTCACACAGAGAGCGTCATGATCTGTTTGCGAAAATAACTCCAGTAACCCGTGTTTTACCCCACTACCTGTATTGGGCTGAACCAATAAATTGCTCGAATTTTTCGCACCAGATTTGCACAGTGGTGTATTCATCAATATTGACACCATTTGGCAGGTTCTTTTTGAAGTTGCCGTAGTTTTTCAAATCACCTATATATAATGATTCTTCTTTTATTTTTAAAAATGAATTACGATCATCAGCCTGGGTTTTGGTCAGATAGATCTTGTAATCCGGACCTGGAGCAATGCTACCTTCAAATGCGATTTCTTGATCGGAGACATACAGCTTTCCATCAACCCAGTGAACAGCATTACTCCCTTTTTGGTTTTTAAAAAATGCCCCCGTGTAGCGGGCATTATTTTTAACTTCCTTAATTTCATCAGCACTGGAGTTTTTCTCAGCGGTGAGGATAGGCAGTACATAGATACCGACACCGAAACCCACGCCAAATAAAGCCAGGTGCGAAGCAAAAAACAGCGCTTTAATGTTTGTTTTCATAATATTTTCCTTTGCGTATGTAAAAAGCCATAAGGGTTCTGTAGCCACACATCCCTTATGTAACAGATTAACTTGTCAAATTTATGTTGCAGCTAAGCGCCTGCATTGTCGTATAGCGTTGCAGTGGCATATCCATGGGCATTGGTATTTAAATAAGTGATGCGGAAATAATCGGCGCCTGATTTTTCTGCTTTTGCTGCAAGCTTGCTAGTCAACTCATCAATCGTGCCACCTGAAACACTGATGCTCCCAAGGCGAAGCAATTCGCACTGGTGAGAATTGTTGATTTCGGTTGATGCCTGTGTCAGCACGGGCAGGATGCTCAGACTCAATATTGCAGCAATAATGAACTTTCTCATACGCCTATCCCGTTCGTATTTTGTAGTGATCAATAAAAAATATAAGGTAAATATTTCAGTGATGCAATTGTTTTTTAGCGATAACTATAAAACATGATACTATGAACATAATGATTAAGTTAAAAGATAAGGCTATCTCCATGATTGAAAAGAAAAAAACTGGCAGGCCAAAACTCATCTCATCAGATAAGCTGGCGGAGGCGTTATTTCAGGTTTTTGCGCAAAAGGGATATGCCTCAACCTCGATAGCAGACCTGACCCATGTAACCGGAATGAAACCTCCATCGCTGTATCTGGCCTTCGGTAACAAAGAGGGGATGTATGCGGCGGCGCTTATGTATTACCGCCAGCACTGGTTGGGGGGGCTGGAACAGTGTCTGCAGGATCAAACACAAACTTTCGAACAACGGATGCGTCATTTTCTTCATGACGCCTTTACGTTGTTCAGTTGTGACGGTAAACCGTTGGGGTGCGCCATGACCTTTTCCGCACTGGCTTTCCAGATTGATGAAGGAGGCCTTGCCGCACAATTACGCGATGAAAGGCAGGCATTTACCCAGTGGCTGGAAAACGAAGCGCGAGAGGCGCAGCAATGTGGAGAGCTGCCTGCTTACCTTGCTCCTGAAGCGTTTGCCTGTTTTATTATCACACTGGAAAAAGGGTTGGCGTTGACGGCGCTGGAGCGTCCGAAATCTGAGGTGGTGAAAGAGATGATTGAAAGGGTCTTGACAGCCCTGTTTCGCCAGCATAAGAAGCAATAAATTATCTACTGGTGACGCAATGGGAGAATTTTCATTTGCATTTATTGTGAGCCCGAGGCAATGAATGGCGAGCCGGAAAAGATAAACGCGAGCTCATTATCACTTAATGTGAGCCTGTGAGGATTTTCATTGTCACTTAATCTGAGCCGAAAATTGCGCTGATTGCGAGCCCGAAGGATTTCGATTGCGAGCCGTTACAATTAGCCCTTCTGCCGGATACCGCATTGCAAATTCGGACTGTCCCGAAAACAGGTATTCCCGCCAGCCGTCCACGGTGAGACTGTCTGTTTTCTCTCTGCTTACGTACTCATCAAAATCATATTTCATTTCATAAACCTGCCTTAGGTGTAGTCAGAAACGTCGACCTCAGTATTACTGTCAGTCTGATGCCGGAGCGGGAAAACTGGCTCGTGTGATTAACATAAGAGAATCATCACAACTGCATGAATTAATTGCGTTATTAAGGTTCTCTCGCCTTTGTCATCGACTGACGGGGGGATTTCTCGCGTGTCACCATCACAATGCCAGTCAGCACCGCCAGGGCAGAAAATATCGTTCTGACCGTCAGTGATTCATCCAGGAATACCACACCCCCTAGCATTGCCAGACAGGGAACGCTGAGCTGAAGGGTACTGGCGGTGATAGAGCCGAGAGAGGGTAAAAGGGTATACCACAATACATATGCACCGGCTGAGGCGGCGGCACCGGACAGCAATGACAAAGCAATGCCCGCAGCATCATAGTGACCCTGCTTCATAAACAGCAACGAAAGAGCGAGAGCCATCGGCGTGGCGAGTACAAAATTTGCCGCCGTTGAAGCCCCGGCCGCCTGGCCCGCCCTCCCCCTGACGGAATAGGCGGCCCAGGCTAATCCGGCAACGATCATCATAAGTGCACTGTAAAGCGGCGGTGCCTTCGCCCCGGGTAACAGCAGGGCAGCAATTCCTGCCAGAGCAATAACTAAACCGCAAGCCCGCATAACGGAGAGTGATTCCCCTTTAAATAATCCGTGGATCACCATCGCAAACTGTACGGCACCAAAAAGTAACAGCGCACCTGCCCCGGTATCGAGATGGATATAGGCGACAGAGAAGAGCACTGCGTACACCATGAGGTAAAATCCGCTCAGCGGACGCCACAGCGATAATGTAGTTTTTGCGTGATAAAACAAGAAAGGTGACAGGACGAGTGCACCACTGGCCAGCCTGAGGCTGCTGAATGAAAGGGGATCAATGTGGCCTCCCTGCAGGGCCAGACGGCACAGAATAGAGTTTGCAGCAAACGCCAGCATTGCCAGGGATATTTTAAGAATGAGCGCGCAATTGGCCATTCAGTGAGACCTCATAAAATTCTTGTAAACTACCATCTAGTTGGTAGCATAGCGTAAGTGATCACCGAACAGGAAGCAATAATCAGCTTTCAAACTGGAAGGTGAGGACAGGCATTCGGAATGAATTCTGTTTCACATCCCCAGTAGAGGAAGGAAAACGCGTAATGCCAGATGCAGAGCAGAAGATTATTTTTCCCTGCGATCAAACATATGAAATCAGTTTAAGACCTGGAATATCCTATGAAAAAACTAAAATTTACGTTCAAAAATGCGGCTGGTGAAGAACTGGCCGGATTGCTTGAACTTCCTGAAAATCCTAAAGCGTTTGCGCTGTTAGCTCATTGTTTTACGTGTGGCAAAGACCTCAAAGGCGCGGCGCGTATTGCGCGGAAACTGACAGAGAATGCTATCGCCGTTCTCCGGTTTGATTTTACTGGTCTGGGAAACAGCGAAGGGGATTTTTCCAACACCAACTTCTCATCCAATATTTCGGACCTGCTTTGCGCGGTAGATTATCTCCGCCGACAGTACGAAGCGCCTTCTTTGCTCATCGGCCATAGCCTGGGGGGATCGGCCATTCTGTCTATTGCCGGCGAAGTTCCTGAGGCAAAGGCCGTTGTCACCATAGGATCACCCGGAGAACTGACACACGTAAAACGTCTTTTTAAGGATGATGTTGAAAACATTAACCAGCATGGAGCCTATCCCGTTGAGCTGGCCGGGCGGGTATTTACCTTAAAGAAACAGATGCTGGACAATATTCAGGAACACAAAATCGCTCATAAGGTGTTCGCCATGAACAAGCCTCTGCTTATTTTTCATGCGACTGAAGATGATACTGTGTTAATTGAGCAGGCCGAAAAAATATTCAAAGCAGCAAAGCATCCCAAGAGTTTCATTTCGTTGGGTAAGGCGGATCACCTTCTGACTCATGCTCAGGATGCTGAATACGTTGCCGATATCATTATATCGTGGAGCGAATGTTACCTATAAACAGAGTAAATGCGTTCAAACTCGTAGCGCAGAGGGCGATTTTCTGCAGAGATCGGACGCTGTTTATGCTGGACTGATTTTGCGATAAAGGCTTAGGCCGATGCATACAGGCGGGGCTGAATAAGGGTGAGGCCCTTGGGCGAGCATCCTTCATGCACCGGCTGAATGAAATCAGGGATCTGGGGGTGGGAGGATCAGCGTTACCACGCCACCGGCGCTGACACTACATACGGCGGCGATAACACTCTGGAATACGGTTTATATAGAAAGAACCATTGAGCCGCTTAAGCAAAAAGGAGTCCCTGTTAATGAACTGCTGGTCTCTCATCCTTCTCCACTGCTGTACAAAATATAGTCTTAGCGTGGGATAATTAATGAGATGGTCACTCCCTCCTTCCCGGTACTATGCTGAGGACAGGCTTTCATTCGGAGAACTATCATGGAAAACATTGCGCTCATTGGTATCGATCTGGGTAAAAACTCTTTCCATATTCATTGCCAGGATCGTCGCGGGAAGGCTGTTTACCGTAAAAAATTTACCCGGCCAAAGTTGATCGAATTTTTGGCGACATGCCCCGCTACAACCATCGCAATGGAAGCCTGTGGCGGTTCTCACTTTATGGCACGCAAGTTGGAAGGGTTGGGGCATTCCCCAAAGCTGATATCACCACAATTTGTCCGCCCGTTCGTTAAAAGCAATAAAAACGACTTTGTCGACGCCGAAGCTATTTGTGAAGCTGCATCGCGTCCGTCTATGCGTTTTGTGCAGCCCAGAACGGAATCTCAGCAGGCAATGCGGGCTCTGCATCGTGTCCGTGAATCCCTGGTTCAGGATAAGGTAAAAACAACCAATCAAATGCATGCTTTTCTGCTGGAATTTGGTATCAGCGTTCCGCGAGGTGCTGCCGTTATTAGTCGACTGAGTACCCTTCTTGAGGACAGTAGTTTGCCTCTTTATCTCAGCCAGTTACTGCTGAAATTACAACAGCATTATCACTATCTTGTTGAGCAGATTAAAGATCTGGAATCTCAGTTGAAACGAAAGTTGGACGAAGATGAGGTTGGACAGCGCTTGCTGAGTATTCCCTGCGTTGGAACGCTGACTGCCAGTACTATTTCAACTGAGATTGGCGACGGGAAGCAGTACGCCAGCAGCCGTGACTTTGCGGCGGCAACAGGGCTGGTACCCCGACAGTACAGCACGGGAGGTCGGACGACATTGTTAGGGATTAGCAAGCGGGGCAACAAAAAGATCCGAACTTTGTTGGTTCAGTGTGCCAGGGTATTCATACAAAAACTGGAACACCAGTCTGGCAAGTTGGCCGACTGGGTCAGGGAGTTGTTGTGTCGGAAAAGCAACTTTGTCGTCACCTGTGCTCTGGCAAACAAGCTGGCCAGAATAGCCTGGGCACTGACGGCGCGACAGCAAACTTACGAAGCATAAAGGCAGAAATACACCAGTTTAAACAATCATTCATCTGGTTTTGCGAATACTGATATTGATGATACTAACGGCCCACCGGCCTGTTGAGGAACCTGTAAAACGGAAAGGCTCATTGAAGCCGTATATTTTCTGGAGGTTCATCAGGCGCGGAACTCATCAAGGCGCGGGAATAAAATCCCATTCAGACGCCGGATAGATTCAAGCAAGCCAACTTGTCGTCAAAATCGGTGTTGCAAAAACGGGAGTGACCATAGATTCGTTTTCTGAGACGACCCCTAGCGGTGCGTACAATGAAGCCTTTATGTTAAATAGGGGCTTTTGTTGTCCGGAAAAGGCTGAGCAAAAATACGATAAACAGTGTCATACCGGTAACCAGCATGACATAGCCGGCTGTTGGGTTATAAGTCAGACAGAAGGCTGTGCAGGCACTGGGGGCGTGTATGCGAAAAAGCCCGGCAAAACACAGACTGGCCGAGAGTCCGTAAAATAACGATCCTGCGATAACGGTCAGCATAATTCTAAACATTGTCCCTTTGTCCCTTTGACCCTAATCATCCTCATCTTTTTTCTAATATGCCCCTTAAAATCAGGATGTTGATTGTTTTGTATGCAAGAAATGGACTAAAGAAATTTGTTTGTGATCCCATTCTCGTTTCTGCATATGAACAAAAAAGCCCCGCACATGGGCGGGGCTGAATGCTGCGAGTCTGCGACGGTGACTTATCCCGGAAGCGTCCAGTCAGGTCGTTCAAAATGGCAGGTATAGCCGTTGGGATTATGCTGCAGGTAATCCTGATGCTCTGGCTCTGCAGACCAGAACTCACCGGCCTGCTCTACTTCTGTCACCACGACTCCGGGCCAGACTCCTGAATCATCTATTTCACGGATAAGCTGGTTTGCCTGCTGCTTTTGCTCCTCTGTGGTGAAAAAGATGGCTGAGCGGTAGCTTGAGCCGACGTCATTACCCTGACGAAGTATTGTTGTAGGGTTGTGAATACTAAAGAAATATTCCAGTAGTTTTCGGTAGCTCAGTTTATCCGGGGAATACACCACCTTCACCGCCTCCGCATGTCCTGGGTGGTGCTGGTATGTCGGGTTATCATTACGTCCGCCGGTATAGCCCACTTCGGTGCTGACCACGCCATTGAGTTTGCGGATCAGCTCCTGGACACCCCAGAAACAACCACCGGCAAGGATTGCCACATCAGTTTTCATGCTTATCTCCTTTCTCAAACAGGGGAAGAAATTCACCGTATCCTTCTGTTTCCAGAGCGCCTTTCGGGATAAAACGCAGTGAAGCCGAGTTAATGCAGTAACGTAATCCACCGGTATCCTGTGGCCCGTCAGGGAAGACGTGTCCCAGATGGCTGTCACCGTGATGGGAACGCACTTCAGTACGCACCATGCCGTGACTGAGGTCGCTCAGGTTGCGGACGTTGTTTTCCACTGGTTTGCTGAAT
Organism: Klebsiella sp. Lac1; assembly: GCF_009825425.1. Taxonomy (NCBI): domain Bacteria; kingdom Pseudomonadati; phylum Pseudomonadota; class Gammaproteobacteria; order Enterobacterales; family Enterobacteriaceae; genus Klebsiella; species Klebsiella sp. Lac1. Next base: position 105,022 of record NZ_VJZJ01000005.1, on the reverse strand, counting down.
GCCGGCCAGCCACAGCCCGAATCAAATTTGTCCTTCGACGAGAACAGTGGCTCACCGGAGACGATATCCACGTACAGTCCGTCCTCAAAGTGGTCGTCATATTCTCCGGTAAACGGGCGCTCAGTGGCGCTTTTCTGGGTGACGCTGAACTGCAGTTCCGTCAGTGCCTGAATGGTCTGTGGGTCTTTTTTATACGGTTTGTTCATATCGCTCTCCTGACAAATCTCACTCACCGGGACGGGTCCTGCTCATGAATAAGATCCAGATAGTGTTTTTCAAAGTCCGGGTTGGCGGGGAGCGACTTATTTTCCAGGTAGCGCTCTAAAAAGTAGCGGGGAGTGATCCCCGCCCGAAAGGCGGCTTCCATGCCTCTCACCATGAACCCGGGAGTGGTGTCATATTTGCTGGCCAGAAATATCAGGCTGCTGCGTAATTCAGGGTCACCCCATGGCTGACAATGCGTCAGACGAGCGGGGTTTGTGCACGGCGCTGAGTTGCTTCGCCCTCCGGTTAATCAGTGTCCGTCGCAGGTCATGACGCAACAGCACCAGTCCAGCCCCAATCAGAAGAACATCCTTGATAATGAAGCTGTCAATGCGACCCAGCTGCGGCAGAAGGCTCAGGGTGACGATGCCGGTGCCTGCCACCATCAGGGCGCCTGCTGCACCCACTGCCGGCCGGAAAAATCCGGCAATCAGGGCCAGAAGGGTGATATTTTCCACCACGCCGAGTGCGTAGCTGAGCCCCTGAACGCCGAGAGCCGGATACAGCGCACCGAGCCAGGTGCCTGGCAGCAGGTGGTGAAGGGCATTGGCCTCGAAGGCAAACCATTTGTAGGTGCCAAACAGGGCGAAGATGAAAATCACTGACAGCCGCAGAACCATAATGTCCAGGCCTGACGTTTTACGAAGTAACCGGCGCAGTTGTGTCTCGACGTTATTTTTCATGGTGTGTGTCCTTTTATTTTCGTTTTGTGTTTATGCAAACAGCGTGGCGCGGGCATGAACGAAACGGGCCTGCTCAAGCTCAGAAATCAGATAAGCGGCAGCGCCATGTTCAAGGGCTTCGCGGATAACCTCCCGCTCCAGCTCATCCACGGAAGACACCCAGCCAACAGAGAGTGTACGGACCGGTACCAGAGCTGCTTTTTCTTCCTCAGTAAGATCGGATTTGATGATGACCGGTCCATGGGCTTTACGGGTGAAGACAGCGATAACGTCGTTGATAAGTGCTTTCATGATGATGCCCCCTGCATGTCTGTTTTATTGTGTTGTCGTGTTGTTAATATTTATTCTACCTACCAGTAGATAGATTGGCAAGGGGTAACTGGAAATTAAACGCAAGGAAAGTCTTAATGTCTTCTGAGGCCCCCGGAATACAGGCGTTGTCAGCGGTGATTTTTTTGAGTGCTGGCTGCCCCGGTTAAACCGGGGCAGCCACAGGCGTGGCTTTACGGGCGGGAGAGTAGCTGAATAAGCGCGCTCATGGTGCGGGAACAGGCATCATGAGGAGGGATCCGATTGAGCATCAGGGCCCCTTTAATGGCGCTGCCGATGATAATGGCCACGTCAGCCGGCTCAGCAGTAAAAGCCAGTTCACCGCTTTCACGACCCGAAACCAGCACACTGGTCAGGATGCGCAGGTCGGTTTGTGCCAGTCGTGAGGTGGCTTTCTGAAGAGGTTCTTCAAACAGGGCGCTGTCGGACAGCATGGCGTGAATGCCACACATCTGGCCGCTGTCGGCGCATTTGAGAAATGCGTCCATATAACCCTGCAGACGGGCTTTACCCGGTGGCAGCTGTAACAGGGCAGCTTCCAGTTTCAGCAGGCTGGCCTCCTTGTATTCACAATAGGCAAGCCCGAGGTCGGTTTTGGTCTGAAAATGGTAATGGATACTGGCCTTCCGTATTCCCAGACCGTCAGCGAGATCAGCATAGCTGAAGCCCTGGTAGCCGTTCTGCTGGATAAGGGTATCAGTCAGTTCAATCAGACTGTCATGGGTGGACATAATGTTCTCCTGGCACCTGCGGGTGCCTGTTATTCAGACACAACTGCGCCCGGAAACCAGAAGGGTTCCGGGCGCAGTTGCGAGGGTAACGGGTATTCAACGATACAGGACAGCGGTACCGGAAAGTTTATTCATACCGGTGGCACTGGTGATGCGGTAGTGTGTGGCCCCGGCATCAGCGGCTTTCATATCCAGTGAGGCCACCAGGTCATCCAGGGTGGTGAAGCCACCGGAAGAGACCACCCCAATTTTTTGCAGCGATGCTGCTTCGCTGCGGGAAACCATTTGCGGGCTGGCGGCATAGCTCAGTGCGCTGGCGGACAGGGCGATGATGGCAAGGGTGGTTTTGATGATGTTTTTCATGATGACGCTCCTGATGTTCTGTTGTGTGTTTTTGTTTGTGTGTCGTGTTGTTAAAATCAAATATACCAACCAGTAGATAGGTTGGCAAGTGTTAATTGGGGTCCGCTTGGAAAACGAATCTATGGTCACTCCCGTTTTTGCAACACCGATTTTGACGACAAGTTGGCTTGCTTGAATCTATCCGGCGTCTGAATGGGATTTTATTCCCGCGCCTTGATGAGTTCCGCGCCTGATGAACCTCCAGAAAATATACGGCTTCAATGAGCCTTTCCGTTTTACAGGTTCCTCAACAGGCCGGTGGGCCGTTAGTATCATCAATATCAGTATTCGCAAAACCAGATCAGTAATTCTTTAAACCGGTGTATTTCTGCCGTTATGCTTCATAAGTTTGCTGTCTTGCGGTTAGTGCCCATGCTATTCTGGCCAGCTTGTTTGCCAGAGCACAGGTGACGACAAAGTTGCTTTTCCGACACAACAACTCCCTGACCCAGTCGGCCAACTTGCCAGACTGGTGTTCCAGTTTTTGTATGAATACCCTGGCACACTGAACCAACAAAGTTCGGATCTTTTTGTTGCCCCGCTTGCTAATCCCTAACAATGTCGTCCGACCTCCCGTGCTGTACTGTCGGGGTACCAGCCCTGTTGCCGCCGCAAAGTCACGGCTGCTGGCGTACTGCTTCCCGTCGCCAATCTCAGTTGAAATAGTACTGGCAGTCAGCGTTCCAACGCAGGGAATACTCAGCAAGCGCTGTCCAACCTCATCTTCGTCCAACTTTCGTTTCAACTGAGATTCCAGATCTTTAATCTGCTCAACAAGATAGTGATAATGCTGTTGTAATTTCAGCAGTAACTGGCTGAGATAAAGAGGCAAACTACTGTCCTCAAGAAGGGTACTCAGTCGGCTAATAACGGCAGCTCCTCGGGGAACGCTAATGCCAAATTCCAGCAGAAAAGCATGCATTTGATTGGTTGTTTTTACCTTATCCTGAACCAGGGATTCACGGACACGATGCAGAGCCCGCATTGCCTGCTGAGATTCCGTTCTGGGCTGCACAAAACGCATAGACGGACGCGATGCAGCTTCACAAATAGCTTCGGCGTCGACAAAGTCGTTTTTATTGCTTTTAACGAACGGGCGGACAAATTGTGGTGATATCAGCTTTGGGGAATGCCCCAACTCTTCCAACTTGCGTGCCATAAAGTGAGAACCGCCACAGGCTTCCATTGCGATGGTTGTAGCGGGGCATGTCGCCAAAAATTCGATCAACTTTGGCCGGGTAAATTTTTTACGGTAAACAGCCTTCCCGCGACGATCCTGGCAATGAATATGGAAAGAGTTTTTACCCAGATCGATACCAATGAGCGCAATGTTTTCCATGATAGTTCTCCGAATGAAAGCCTGTCCTCAGCATAGTACCGGGAAGGAGGGAGTGACCATCTCATTAATTATCCCACGCTAAGACTGTTTTTTGTACAAAGCGGTATCGACTGTACGTAATGAGCGGTATTTTCCGGATCCCAGCTTAAGATTATTACGCCAGACGTAATCTCCACTCAGATTGATATGTTCCCAGCCCAGGGGAGAAAGATGAGAGACCAGTTGCTCATTTATCGGGATACCCTTTCGTTTTAGTGACTCAATAGCTCTTTCTATATATACCGTGTTCCACAACGTGATCGCTGCTGTCAGTAATGTCAGCCCGCTGGCGCGATAACTCTGATTCTCCAGCCCACGATCCCTTATTTCACCCAGACGGTGCAAAAAGACCGCTCGCGCAAGGGCATTACGGGCCTCACCCTTATTCAGCCCCGCCTGCACGCGTCGGCGCAGACCGGGATCACGGAACCAGTCCAGCATAAATAGTGTCCGTTCGATGCGGCCAATCTCTCTCAGCGCTTTGGCAAGTCCATTCTGTTTTGGGTAACTGGCTAACTTTTTCATCATCAGTGATGCGGTGACTGTCCCCTGCTTAATCGAGGTTGCCAGGCGCAATACCTCATCCCAGTGCGACTCAATGTCTTTGATATTTAGGCAGGTTGTTGATATGACAGACTGAAGCCCCGGATAGCGCTCGGCCTTTCCATGAATAAACAGCCGCTTGTCATGAAGATCACGGATCCTTGGCGCAAAAGCGAATCCCAGCAGGTGCATCAGGGCGAAAACATGTTCAGTGAAGCCTGCGGTATCGGTGTAATGCTCGGTAATTTCCAGATCGCTTTCATGGTACAGCAGGCCATCAAGCACGTGGGTTGAGTCGCGCACCCGGCTGATCACTTTGGCGTAGAACGGGCTGTATTGGTCTGAGATATGCGTATAAATCTGCACGCCCGGCTCCTGACCATATTTAAGATTGACCTGACCGGCATAACGTCCGTGACTGCCTACCCGAAAGTTCTGCCCGTCTGACGACGATGTTGTCCCGTCGCCCCAGAATGCGGCCAGAGGCCGCTCTTTCTGTGCGTTGACCAGCTCGGCCAGTGCCGCTGAATAAGTTTCATCCCTGATGTACCATGCCTGAATACCTTCGAGTGACGATCTTGTGGCCCCAGGGCAGGATTCCGCCATTTTTGTCAGCCCAAGGTTGATGCCGTCAGCCAGAATGGTGGTCAGCAACAGTCTTCCGTCTTTTGGTCTGACGTTATTATTTTTGAGGTGCGCGAAGTGACGCGTAAATCCCGTCCAGCTATCAACTTCTTCCAGTATCTCCGTAATTTTCGGATGGGGAAGCATGCCATAGACCAAATCTGCAAAGGGCGAAACACCTGAAGGAACGCTGTTCTCCAGTGGAGTGATTTTTACGCCTTTATCTGAGATATCTACATCGGGCAAATCACCGGCAAGCGCCATCGCGTTAACTTCTTCCAGCCGAGATGCAAGAAGAGTCATACGGGCCTGAAGGTATGCCTGGCTATCGGTCTGAACGGCCAACTGTAACTGGTCATTATGTCGGGATTTCTCAAACTCAGCAGTCGGGATGAGATAATCATCAAAATTTTTGTAGCGGCGCGATCCTTTTACCCAGATATCACCGGAACGTAATGGGCACTGTTGCAAAGTTAGCGATGAGGCAGCCTTTTGTCTTATTCAAAGGCCTTACATTTCAAAAACTCTGCTTACCAGGCGCATTTCGCCCAGGGGATCACCATAATAAAATGCTGAGGCCTGGCCTTTGCGTAGTGCACGCATCACCTCAATACCTTTGATGGTGGCGTAAGCCGTCTTCATGGATTTAAATCCCAGCGTGGCGCCGATTATCCGTTTCAGTTTGCCATGATCGCATTCAATCACGTTGTTCCGGTACTTAATCTGTCGGTGTTCAACGTCAGACGGGCACCGGCCTTCGCGTTTGAGCAGAGCAAGCGCGCGACCATAGGCGGGCGCTTTATCCGTGTTGATGAATCGCGGGATCTGCCACTTCTTCACGTTGTTGAGGATTTTACCCAGAAACCGGTATGCAGCTTTGCTGTTACGACGGGAGGAGAGATAAAAATCGACAGTGCGGCCCCGGCTGTCGACGGCCCGGTACAGATACGCCCAGCGGCCATTGACCTTCACGTAGGTTTCATCCATGTGCCACGGGCAAAGATCGGAAGGGTTACGCCAGTACCAGCGCAGCCGTTTTTCCATTTCAGGCGCATAACGCTGAACCCAGCGGTAAATCGTGGAGTGATCGACATTCACTCCGCGTTCAGCCAGCATCTCCTGCAGCTCACGGTAACTGATGCCGTATTTGCAGTACCAGCGTACGGCCCACAGAATGATGTCACGCTGAAAATGCCGGCCTTTGAATGGGTTCATGTGCAGCTCCATCAGCAAAAGGGGATGATAAGTTTATCACCACCGACTATTTGCAACAGTGCCGGCGAGCGAAGAATACGGGCGAGTGCTGCGGCGCTATCCGCTGAAACCCGGCGAGACGGTCGAGCGTCCGCAACGCGGGGAAGTCGTCAGCAGCTCCGGGGTTCTCCCCCCACTGGACCCAGGCGAATACTAAGCGCGGCGGTGTGTAATAGACGGAGCGCGAGGCGACTACTGGTCAGGGTTTGCGCAAGGCGGGTGTGTAATAGACGGGAGGGGATCGATCCGGCGATCCAGCCTGTGGATAGTCCGTCTATTACCCACCCGGTTCCGTCGTTTACCCACCCAACCCCGTCTATTACCCACCGGAAACCGTCTATTACCCACCGAGGGGTTCTATAAGCAACTGATAATGAAGGTAAATTTTGCCTTCTGATTCCCTAAAACTCTTTAAAACAAAAAAAACATATATAAAACGTGTAGCCCTGGGGAAAACAGCCCGTGGAATTATGGACAATCCGGCAAGCCGGATACCTGCCTAACCGCTTCGCGGTTCCCCATTGACAGGCCAGGGACAACCGCGAGCGGTTGCCCCCACCCTGCCAACAGGTCGGCAGTTGCCCACAATACCACCGGCTCAAGCAACAGGATTTTTTTATATTTTTGTTTTTAAAAGAAAAAAGCGGCCGTGCTCTAGTGGCATGGCCGCGTTACGTGGTCCTATCAGGGGCTTGTGGCTCTTGCGCCTCCTCGGATCGACACAAGTGCCGATCACTGCGGCGGGGCGCTCCTGGCTCAAGCTGAAAAGCGATCAGTATCCGCACCAGTGGCGACGGCGTTCCCTCCACGCATTCGGGCCGGGCCTCCACTCAACGGCTAACCCCTCGGCCATGAGGGTTTGCCCCACGTCCCGCCCGTCGATCAGCAGGTGAACAAGGCGGCGGTCGTACTTGTCGGCTTGGCCGGAATCGACAACCTCGATGCGCTGAGCGTTGGCAACCAGTTCGCGGAGGCGTGCGGTTGCCTCGCGGCCCTTCGTCAGCTCGGCGTCGCACCTGGGCTTGTAGGTTTCCGGGGTGTCAATCGACAGCAGGCGCAAGCGTTGACCGTTGTATCGTAACCGTCCGGTGATTCCACCTTGAGCCAAATCGCCTGCCGACCAAAAGGCTCGAAGCTTACCACCCGGTCGATTCCGGTCAGATCCAGAAACGCCTCGTCGATGGAGTAGACATCCACTCTCGATGCCAGAGCTTCCAGGGTCGTCATCACCCGCCGGCTTATATCGCCATTTGTGTGGAATAGAGAATCAATTGGAACGGGGGCTTTGCTCGCCCCCCCTTGAACTTCTCATACCCAACCTGTTTGGCTATAGCTACTGAGGAGATCGCGGTGGCCCACCAAATCTTCCGGTCATCCTGTTCAATTACACCGCTAGCCGTACCCAGGAGGTGCCGCAGCGCCTCCTGGAGGCAGAAAGGCGTCGAGCGTATAGGTTGCTGGGCATGCGCGGCGCAAGTTCATCAGAAAACTCAATCCAAGGGCAAGATCGGCCGAGCGGAGATGGCACTGACTCTTATCAACAAGCTCTACGGCATCGAGCGCGACATGGAAGAGGCGGGCGATGCCCAGCGATACCAGACGCGCCAGTCGCAAAGCCAGGCTTTCCTGGAGCAACTGAAAGCTAGGCTGGACAAAACCCCTCCCCAGGTCACGTCGTCAAAGTGCCTTGGGCAAGCAATCAATTGCCTTGCGAGCAACTGGTTAAAGCTGATCCGCTACATCGAAAGGGGGACACCTGCCCATCGACAACAACCCTGCCGAGCGGGCGAGCCACCTTCTCATGTACATATGACCAAAGCGTCGCCCGTCTCCTCCCGTTATGTCATGCCTACCCACGACGGAGTATTGACGGTCTCTGTGCGCCAGAGCATAGTTTTCCCGAAGGGCGCTTAGGTACATATCTTCATGTGCTGTCCAGGCGCAGTTGCGTTTAGAGTACGTGTCCAATCAGTTTTAAATGGGTGTGAACATGAGAGCAGAAACTGAATCGCGGATTTTTTCGGTGGATGAATATGTTCGTCCGTCTAACGGCGAACCGATTCGTTCGGTTGTTCTGGAAACCAATGACTCTGTCGTCGTTGTTTGGCACGCCCACCCTGGGCAGGAAATAGCTTCCCATGTACATCCTCACGGCCAAGATACTTGGACGGTTATCTCAGGTGAAGCCGAATATCATCAAGGTAACGGCATAGTCACTCATCTTAAAGCTGGAGATATTGCGATCGCAAAACCTGGGCAGGTACATGGTGCAATGAACTCTGGCCCCGAACCTTTTATATTTGTTTCAGTGGTTGCGCCGGGCAATGCCGGTTTTGCGTTGGCTGAGAAATAGGCGAAAGGCCTGAGAGGAAACTGATGAATACACGATTATTTACGTTCGCTGGTGGAGAAACGGGTGTTTGGCGCGTTGTTCGGATGGATGCCGTGGCGGGAGCCCCTCTCCCTGGAATCCCCCGGCTCGACGTAGCCGCTGGCTCTGTTTCGCCGCAGCCTTTGGGCACCAAATGGCTTCTTCGCGGGATAACGAGTAACGAGCGTTATGTCGTGCGTGAAGAGAAGGATCGTCTCGTGGCGAAGCAGCCAAGTTTGGGTCGAGCAGAGGCCACCTGTGCCGCCCTGATCCCTATCCGGAAAAACCCCTCATGGTGGGGACTGGCTCAAGACGAACGCCGGAAGATTTTTGAGGAGCAGTCCCGTCACATTCACATTGGGCTCCAATATCTCCCTGCTGTGGCCCGTCGTCTCCACCATTGTCGGGACCTGGGCGAGAGCGAACCCTTCGACTTCTTGACGTGGTTCGAATATTCCCCGTCTGATGAGCCGGGCTTTAACAGGCTTTTGGCCGAACTCCGGGCCTCGGTGGAGTGGAAGTATGTCGACAGAGAAATCGACATCCGGCTAGTGCATGAGCCGGCCTAGTATCAGGTTTAACTGCGATCTCCGTGCGGCATACACCTGCGACACCCGCAGCCCAGCAAAGCCCGGAAAATCTAGTGTGTCTAATAACTTAGGAGTAACACGACACGTATGCCTAGCGAGCCACCAGTCGCTTGGGAAATTTTCTACTTATGGCCTCCTCTTTCTCTCATCGATCTCCCAGGGCATATCCTGCCGTCTAGAGTTGGCACCTTGTCCAGCTTTCGAAGAAGGCTCTCCATACACGTCCGGCCTACACCTTGTTAGGTATGGCCGGTTTCCAGTTGTGGGGCAATAGCTCGTCGATGGCGTTGTTCTTCTGTGTCGGCAGGCGAGTCAGCACATCCTTCAGGTAGGCATAGGGATCATGCCGATTCAGCTTCGCTGACTGTATTAGGGTCATGACCGCAGCCGCACGTTGACCACTGCGCAGTGAACCCGCAAACAGCCAATTGCTGCGCCCCAGCGCCCAGGGTCGGATCTGGTTTTCCACCCAGTTGTTGTCGATGGGCACAGCGCCATCGTCCAGGTAGCGCGTCAGCGCTTCCCAACGTTTGAGGCTGTAATCCAGGGCTTTGGCCGTGCCGGAGCCATCCGGCACTTTCTGGCGATGGGCCAGCATCCACTGATGCAGCGCATCGGCAAGGGGTTTGGCTTTGGTTTGCCGGATTTCCCGCCGCATATCCGGTGGCAGATCTTTGGTTTCCCGCTCGATCTCGTAGAGTCCACCGATGTATTCCAAGGCCTTGGCCGCCAATTCGCTCTTGTTGGCCTCGTGCAGGTCATAGAACTTGCGCCGGGCGTGGGCCATACAGCCGATTTCGGTAATGCCGTTGCCGAACCCGGCCTTGTAGCCAGCGTAATCATCACAGACCAGCTTGCCCCGCCAGTCACCCAGGAAGGTTCGGGCGTGTTCGCCTGCACGGCTGGGTGCGAAGTCGTAAATAGCTGCCTTCAGGTCGGCAAACGGTGTGGTGCAGTAGGCCCAGACGTAGGCCTTGTGGGTTTTCTTCTTGCCCGGGGCCAGCATGCTGACCGGGGTTTCATCGGCATGCAGAACACTGTGTTCCAGCAGAGTATTTCTCAACGCATCCACCAGCGGCTGCAACTGCACACCACAGGCACCCACCCATTCGGCCAGGGTGGAGCGCGGGATTTCCAGGCCGGCACGGCCGAACATGCGTTCCTGACGGTACAGCGGCAGATGGTCGGCATACTTGGCCACCAGCACCTGGGCCAGCAGGCCAGCGGTGGGGATGCCTTTGTCGATCACCTGCGGTGGCACCGGTGCCTGGATCAACGTCTCGCAGCTGTCGCAGGCCCATTTGCCCCGGATGTGACGTTCAACGGTGGGCACTGTTGCAAAGTTAGCGATGAGGCAGCCTTTTGTCTTATTCAAAGGCCTTACATTTCAAAAACTCTGCTTACCAGGCGCATTTCGCCCAGGGGATCACCATAATAAAATGCTGAGGCCTGGCCTTTGCGTAGTGCACGCATCACCTCAATACCTTTGATGGTGGCGTAAGCCGTCTTCATGGATTTAAATCCCAGCGTGGCGCCGATTATCCGTTTCAGTTTGCCATGATCGCATTCAATCACGTTGTTCCGGTACTTAATCTGTCGGTGTTCAACGTCAGACGGGCACCGGCCTTCGCGTTTGAGCAGAGCAAGCGCGCGACCATAGGCGGGCGCTTTATCCGTGTTGATGAATCGCGGGATCTGCCACTTCTTCACGTTGTTGAGGATTTTACCCAGAAACCGGTATGCAGCTTTGCTGTTACGACGGGAGGAGAGATAAAAATCGACAGTGCGGCCCCGGCTGTCGACGGCCCGGTACAGATACGCCCAGCGGCCATTGACCTTCACGTAGGTTTCATCCATGTGCCACGGGCAAAGATCGGAAGGGTTACGCCAGTACCAGCGCAGCCGTTTTTCCATTTCAGGCGCATAACGCTGAACCCAGCGGTAAATCGTGGAGTGATCGACATTCACTCCGCGTTCAGCCAGCATCTCCTGCAGCTCACGGTAACTGATGCCGTATTTGCAGTACCAGCGTACGGCCCACAGAATGATGTCACGCTGAAAATGCCGGCCTTTGAATGGGTTCATGTGCAGCTCCATCAGCAAAAGGGGATGATAAGTTTATCACCACCGACTATTTGCAACAGTGCCCTTCTCACTTATGCCACACGGCGCCAAACCCGTCAGCAGCACATGGACACGCTGCGCGAAATTTACGGCTACAAGACCTTCACGGGCCGTGGTGCCCGTGATCTGCGGGAGTGGACTTTCGGCCAGGCCGAAGATGCCAGATCAAACGAGGATCTTGCTCATCGTTTTATTGTGCGGTGTCGGGAAACTTCCACCATTCTGCCCGCAGTATCGACAATCGAGCGCTTGTGCGCGGATGCTCTGGTCGCCGCTGAGCGGCGGATTGAAACGCGGATTGCGGAAAATTTAACAGCGGATGTTCGCGATCACCTGGACAAACTTCTGAGTGAAATGCTCGCCGGCAATATCAGTCGTTTCATCTGGCTTCGCAACTTCGAGGTTGGTAACAACTCGGCTGCTGCTAACCGTTTGCTCGACAGGCTCGAATTTCTGCGTACCCTGAATATCAATCATAGTGCTTTGGCCAGCATACCTGCCCATCGCATTGCCCGGCTGCGTCGGCAGGGTGAACGCTACTTCACCGACGGTTTGCGTGACATCACTTCGGACCGCCGCTGGGCGATCCTTGCCGTCTGTGTTGTGGAGTGGGAAGCGGCGATTGCTGATGCCATAGTCGAAACCCATGACAGGATCGTAGGAAAAACCTGGCGGGAAGCGAAGCGCCAGCATGACGAAACAATTTCCGGCTCTAAAGCCATACTCACGGATACGATCCGTACCTTCACCGCGCTGGGAGCTTCGTTGCTTGAGGCCCGCAGTGACGGAACCCCGCTGGAGATGGCTGTCGCCAGTTCGGTTGCATGGGACCGGCTCGCTCAACTGGTAGCGACAGGGACTCAACTCAGCAACACGCTAGCCGATGAGCCTCTTGCATATGTCGGGCAGGGATACCATCGCTTTCGTCGTTATGCGCCCCGCATGTTGCGCTGTCTGAAGCTCGAAGCCGCGCCGGTCGCCGGACCATTGGTAGCAGCAGCTTTGTCGATCGGAGAGATGAAAGATGTTGCATCGCCAGAAAGGCGTTTCCTGCGGCCCAGCTCCAAATGGAACCGTCATTTACGAGCTCAGGAAAAAGGAGATACCCGTCTTTGGGAAGTGGCGGTACTCTTTCACCTCCGGGATGCTTTTCGTTCCGGAGATGTCTGGCTCGCTCATTCGCGCCGCTATGGTGACCTCAAGCAGGTACTGGTGCCGATGATCGCGGCGCAGGAAAATGCAAAACTGGCCGTGCCTTCCAACCCACAGGATTGGCTGGCAGACAGAAAGGCGCGACTCACGATCGCTCTTAAGCGGCTGGCCCGGGCTGCCCGTAACGGCACTATTCCGCACGGTAGCATAGAAGTTGGAACGTTGCGGATCGACAGGTTGACAGCAGACGTGCCGGATGGTGCCGAGGCACTCATACTGGATCTGTATCGCCGAATGCCGTCCGTTCGGATTACCGACATGCTGCTTGAAGTTGATGCAGCCCTTGGTTTCACAGATGCGTTTACCCATCTGAGAACCGGGGCTCCATGTCGCGACCGGATCGGTCTGCTCAACGTCCTGCTCGCTGAAGGGCTCAATCTGGGCCTGCGTAAGATGGCGGAAGCTACAAACACGCATGATTACTGGCAGCTCTCACGCCTTGCCCGCTGGCATGTTGAAAGCGAAGCCATGAACCAGGCATTGGCAATTGTGGTGGCCGCGCAGGGTAAACTGCCGATGTCACGCGTCTGGGGGATGGGCACGTCAGCATCGAGCGATGGTCAGTTTTTCCCGACAGCGCGGCATGGCGAAGTCATGAACATGGTCAATGCCAAATATGGTTCTGTTCCCGGCCTCAAAGCGTATACTCACGTAAGCGACCAGTTCGCGCCATTCGCTTGTCAGTCGATCCCGGCGACCGTGAGCGAGGCACCGTATATTCTCGATGGACTACTGATGAACGAGGTCGGTCGCCATGTTCGCGAACAGTATGCCGATACAGCAGGATTCACCGACCATTTGTTCGGAGCCAGTAGCCTGCTCGGCTACAATCTCGTTCTGCGAATCAGGGATCTGCCATCGAAGCGGTTGTACGTATTTAATCCCGATACGACCCCCAGGGAGTTACGCAAGTTGGTAGGTGGAAAAGCCCGGGAGGATCTTATCGTTGCGAACTGGCCTGATATTTTCCGTTGTGCCGCGACGATGACCGCTGGCAAAATCAGGCCCAGCCAACTCCTGCGCAAGCTCGCTTCTTACCCACGACAAAACAACCTTGCAGTTGCGCTTCGTGAAGTTGGTCGTATTGAACGGACCCTTTTCATTATTGAGTGGATCCTGGATACGGACATGCAGCGGCGTGCTCAGATCGGTCTTAACAAGGGAGAGGCCCACCATGCGCTCAAAAATGCGCTCCGTATCGGGAGGCAGGGGGAAATTCGCGATCGCACGACAGAGGGGCAGCACTACCGAATCGCTGGGCTCAATTTATTGACTGCGGTGATCATTTACTGGAATACCGTCCATCTTGGTCATGCCGTCACGGAGCGGCGGAACGAAGGGTTGGATGTTCCCCCTGAATTTCTTCCCCACATATCCCCATTGGGCTGGGCGCACATTCTACTGACTGGCGAATATCTTTGGCCCAAGGAACCGAAAGCTTAGGGTGTCATTTCGCCCTCAGCCGGAACCGACCCCTCTATGGGCTCATGGGCAATCGGGCAGGCGTTACTCAACATCGCACCGCCCGCCGACGTGACATTGTTCCTCATCGTGTCGCTGCTGATATCAGCGGCGGTGGTTCCGATCACCTTGCTGCCCAGTCATCCGCCGGCCCAGGTGGAACAGGAATGGGTCGCGTTCAGGGACCTCGTCCTCGTATCACCTCTCGCTGCGGCTGGCGCTTTCCTGGCCGGCCTGGCTATCGGTGGTTTCTGGGGCATGGGCGCGAACTTCGCCCAGAGCATCGGCCTCGATGTGGGCGGTATCTCCGCCTTCATGGCTGCGGTTCTTGGTGGAACGCTCGCCTTCCATTGGCCACTCGGTTGGCTTTCGGATCGAGTGCCCCGGAATCTTGTCATCGCCGGTGCGGCGCTGGCGTCCGCAGCGTCTGCCATCGGCGTAGCGTTGGCGGTGGAAGCGCCTCTGCCGCTGCTCCTTGCGGCAGGTGCGCTGTTCGGCGGCTTTGGCATCCCGATTTATTCGTTGTGTCTCGCCGTCGCAAACGACGATCTTCCGGCCGGTCGGCTACTCGGCACCGCGCGCGGGCTTCTGTTGCTCAACGGGATCGGGACAGCCGCTGGCCCCCTAATAGGAGCAGCTGCAATGAATATCGTCGGCCCTGGCGGCCTGTTCCTTTATGCGGCGGCGTTGCTCACGCTCCTGGCAGTGCTGGCCATCGCCCGCAGGCAGCCGAGGCGCGCCAACCAGGCCAAGGCGGCCCCCCGTTCTCCGAGCACGCCGATGATAACCGGATCTCTCGATACGATGATATGCATGGAGAAGCGGGCGCAGGGCGTGCGGGATTAGCGCGGCACGGCGCCTGCACGAACCGCGGGGTCAGGCGATGATAGCTGTTACGCGAATTTCGATACGCATGGTTGGAAGCCCCAGCGCTTCGATTCCCAACTGCGTCCAGATTGGAGCGCGGTCGGGCATGTAGTGGCGATACAGCTTGGCCATTGTTTCGTTGATCACGGGAGGGAATCCACCGACGTGATAGGAATTGACGTGGACCACATGCGGCCAGCGTGCTCCGGCGGTCGCGAGCGTCCGTTCCACGTTCTTGAACGCCTGCTCGATCTCTTCCTCAATCGACTCCGGAATGACGAGATCGTCGTTCCATCCGCCCTGTCCGGAGATCTCCACGCGGTCACCAATGCGCATTGCCTGAGAATAATGAAGCGCGTCATGCAGGCGCGTCCCGTATCCGGGGGTGATGAAGAATGAAGGTGTTGTCATGAGTTTGCCTTTGATGAGCCAGGTCAACGCGGCTGCAAGTGGCCGTATGCATGCAGAAAGAGATGCAGGGCGTTCGGCACTAGCGCGCCGGCTGCGGTGGAGGGCTTTATTCCACGTCTTCTACGGTGAGGTCCCGGCCGTTGAACTGCACGGTCTCCCCGGCTCGGGCACCCTCGATCGCTTCGAAGATCGGCGCCATCGTGGAAATGCCCATGAGCTCACGCCCCTGACAGGTAAACTTGCTCGTTGACACCGCGATCACAAAGTGGCGGCCGGACAGCTTGACGACAGCGCCTTCGTTGACGGCCAACTTGGGGCCGAAATCGATCGTCCTGAGCTTTTCGAGTTTATTGGCGTAGTCATGGAGCGTGTCATCGAGCGCTTCAGCGAAGTCGCTCGCGACCTCGGCCTGAGCTAGTTCGTCGTTTTCGATCGGTTCGCTCCGATCGAGCCGAGCGGTAGAGACATAGTCCAGGTAGTTTTCGCGAGCGCTGTGCAACGCTGCTGTCTCCAGCAAGAGCATAGTTTCTCGTATGTGGTCCTTGTTCCAGTCCATAATCACCTCCTAATTTTCGATGTTCTTAAAGTTCAGCCTGCAGATGTGTGGGCCAGGAAGGCCAGCCTTTCCGGCTAAGCGACACCGCTATTCGTCGCTGATGACGTCTTCGCCCTGGTATGGAACCCTGATCAGCCGAGGATCTCGAATGATGCTCGTGACGAGCCAGACATATTCCTGCTCGGCGGTATCGAAGCCGAGGATGCTGAAGGATTGGCCGAAAGGGCATGGCGGGAAGTCTGGAAAGCCCTCGCGCAGAACGTAACGCTCGGGATCGCTGTGAAACTCGCTCTTGTAGACTTTCCGTAGTCCGTGCTTGCTCGGCGCGTCCTGGTCACCTGCCGGTGCTGTTTCCCGATGCGCCACAAGGCGCTCGGACAAGTCGCGGGGGCAGATTTCGTGGAACACGTCGAAGGCGTCGATCAACAGGCCTTTATGCTCTGTCGCCGGATCGGTGATCGCGTAGATGTTGGAGGCATCTTCGCCGTCGTCCCCGCTCTCGAGGCGCAACGCCGCATCGACGCGAATGCTGCATGCATCGAGGGTTGACCCTAGTTCGAGATCGACGAGATTGCCGTCCTTGACGCGGTATTCGCGGTCATAGCCTTTGGCGATGAATGACTGGACTGCTTCTAGAACGTCGGTCACCTGGGAGGTCATGGAAGCACCTTCATCTTGAACTGGATTGGACACGCTCGCGCACAAAGCGCGCTGTGACTCGGCGGACGGAGAAGCTCGCGAAGTGCGTTACTCATAGCCACTTGGCCTTCTTGAAGCGCATGAACAGGAGAAGGCAGAACACCGCTATCACTCCGAGCACGACGAAGTAGCCATATGGCGTGTCCAGTTCCGGCATGTGCTTGAAGTTCATGCCATATATTCCGGCGATCGCCGTCGGGACCGTCAAGATCGCCGCCCAGGCCGCGAGCTGGCGAGTGACCACACCGATCCTTTGCGCTTCCAGAAGGCTGCTGGCCTCGAAGACCGTGGACAGGACAAGCAGGAGGCCGTCGACCATGGACTGCACGCGGTGGACATGGTCCGCGACGTCGTGGAAATATGGTGTCATTTCGGCGCTGATGCAGGGAAAGTGGCCGCGAACGAGCTTTCGCACCAGCTCGGCCATAGCCCCGAGCGTGCGCTGGAACCGCGTGAGTTCGGACCTTAGTTCGAAGATTCGCGCCACCTCTTCTGGCCCGAGGAAATCGTGCAGCGACCGTCGCTCCATCGCCAGGACGTCGTCCTCGATCATTTCGAAGATGGGCAGATACTGGTCGACCACTCGGTGCAAGATCGCGTGCAGCACATAGTCGACACCCTTGCCGAACTGCGTCGGCGATGCCTCGAGTTGCTCCCGAAGTTTGCCCAGCGCTCCGGCATTGCCGTGCCGCACGGTGATAAGGTGATTGTGACCGGTGAAGATCGCCATCTTGCCGTAGCTGATCCGGTCGCCGACCAGCTCGGCGGTCTGGGCGACGACGTACAACTCATCGTTGTAGACCTCGAGCTTGGGCGGGCACAGCGGGTGCATGGCGTTGTCGATCGCCAAAGGATGGAGGTTATACGTCGTCTGGATCGCGCTGAGTTCGTCTGCGGTGGGCTCGCTAAGCGCGATCCAGCAGAAGCCCGAGCGATTCTCGTTTAGTTCGACGTGCTCATCGAGCCTGATTTCACGGACTCGCTTACCTTCGTTGTAATAATATGCGGCGATAATGGTCATGCAGGCCTCGCAGGAATTCGCAGGCCACGCTGTACAGCCGGTCGCGCCAGCCCGCGTTCGAGCCATGCCTGCACGTTCGAATAGCTGCTTAGGCCGAGGATGTCGCCCGCTGCGTAGAATTCGACCAGCGCATTCACCCAGCCAAACGTCGCAATGTCCGCGATCGAGTAATCATCGACAATCCATTCGCGGCCCTCCAGCCGGTGATCCAGGACCCCGAGAAGACGCCTGGATTCATCAACAAAGCGCTGCCGAGGTCGCTTGTCCTCATAGTCCTTGCCGGCAAATCGCAGGAAAAAGCCTAGCTGTCCGAAGGTCGGCCCAACGCCCGACACCTGAAAGAACACCCAGGCCAGAGTCTCGTACCGCTGGGCGGGTGTTGTTGAGATGAGCTGCCCCGTCTTGTCGGCCAGATAGATGAGGATCGCACCGGTTTCCCATATGCCAATGGGCTGGCCGTCAGGGCCAGCCGGATCGATGATCGCGGGTATGCGGCCGTTGGGATTCAACGACACGAACGCTGGATCCTTCGACTCGTTGTTCGAGATGTCGACGAAGTGGGGCTCATACGGCAGGCCAGTCTCCTCCAGCATCATCGAGACCTTGACGCCGTTGGGCGTGGGGGCCGCGTATAGTTGCAAGCGATCCGGATAAGATGCTGGCCAGCGCTGCGTGATGGGAAAGGAGGAGAGGTCTGTCATATCTGGATCCTGGCACTGCGACGGCGGCTGAATGGAATGATCTGCTTCAAGGCCGGGTTCGACGACCGCGTCGATTGACGCGGTCGTCGGAGGTTGCGAACCGGATCGGCGCGGCACTAACGGCAGCGAAGCCTATTCCGCTGCAGCCCCGGCCGCAGGGCTCACATCGCCGGCCTCATGCCGCTTTGGAAGAACCCAGTCGGGACGGACGAAGTGGCAGGTGTAGCCGCCCGGCCGCTTCTCCAGATAATCCTGGTGATCGGGCTCGGCCTCCCAGAACTCGCCGACCGGCTGGACCTCGGTCACCACTTTGCCATCCCACAGCCCCGAGGCATCCACATCGGCGATCGTATCCTCGGCGACGCGCTTCTGCTCCTCGTCGACATAATAGATGCCCGACCGGTAGGAGAGCCCACGATCATTGCCCTGGCGGTTCAGCGTCGTCGGATCGTGGATCTGGAAGAAGAATTCCAGGATGTGCCGGTAGCTCGTCACTGTCGGGTCGAAGACAATCTCGATCCCCTCGGCATGCGTGCCGTGATTACGATACGTGGCGTTCGGAATATCGCCGCCCGTGTAACCCACACGGGTCGAGATGATGCCGGGCCGCTTGCGGATCAGATCCTGCATGCCCCAGAAACATCCTCCTGCGAGAACAGCGCGCTGATGCATGTTAAGCCTCCTCTACTTGATCGAGATATTCACCGTATCCCTCGGACTCCATCTCGTCGCGCGGGATGAAGCGAAGGGACGCAGAGTTGATGCAGTAGCGCAGACCGCCGCGGTCGGAAGGACCGTCCGGGAAAACGTGGCCCAGATGGCTGTCGGCGTGTACCGACCTGACCTCCGTCCGGACCATGCCGTGTGCACTGTCCCGCACCTCGTTCACGTTTGCCGGAACGATCGGCTTGGTGAAGCTGGGCCAGCCAGTACCCGAATCGAACTTGTCCGTTGAAGCGAACAGCGGCTCTCCCGACACTATGTCGACGTAGATGCCAGGCTCCTTGTTGTCGTTGTGCTCACCCGTGAAGGGCCTTTCGGTCCCCGAATCCTGGGTAATCCGGCGTTGCTCGGGGGTCAGGCGGTCAACTGCTGCCTGTGACTTCTCAAACTTCATGATAGTCTCCAATAATTAATCTAGAGAGCTCGACACACTGTCATTTATCTTTGCAGTCATTGCGCCGACTATAGCATGCGCCCCAGATTTATCCAATACGCTGCGCGTATAGTTTCCATAGCGCCGAAGCTCTTCACGTCGTGATTCAGTTCCACTCATACCGGGCTGCCAGCTGCGCGATGTTCCGTATCTCGACCGTTGCCGTGGAGCCGGATACTGTCGCGATCACGACTTCGCGCTCCAAGACAAATCCGTCGATCGGCCGAGTGACGAGGCCTTGCACGGTCGGCGATCGTTCCGGAAGAATGCATATGGCGTGGCCGTCAGCGACGACCCGTTGCACCCAGTCCTCGCGATCTGATCGAAAGCGAGGTCGCATGAGCAAGTCCCGTCGCGCGAAGTGATCGAGGATCCGATCGCGAAACTCGCATTTCAGGCGATCGACGAAAGGAAACTCGAGCAGGTCTTCGCCGCGCACGATCTCGTTGGCAGCCAAGGGATGGTTTGCAGAACAGCCGAGCACGAAGCGCTCCCGAAATAGAGGATGCACATCCAGCTTGCGTTCCGGTCTTGTTTCACGCGGCATGATGCACGCGTGGTATTTTCCTGAAAGCACCTCCGATGTGTCCTCGTTCGACTGGAGCGAGTGCAGCTTGATTTCGATGGATGGCATCTCCGCCAATGCGCTCTCGAAGAATGCCGTAAATTCCTTTGGTCCGACGGTGGGCGCGACGGCGACATCCAGCACGCGGTGCCCCCCCATCGCCCAGTGCTCCGAGTGATTGCGAACGCTCTTCATCGCGACCACCATGCGCCGGAATTCTGCCTCGACGTCATGGCCAAGGCCAGTCAGGCGGCTGTTCTTCCCGTCGCGATAGATCAGCGGCCCGCCAAGCTCATCTTCCAAGCGGCGGATCGCGCGGGTCAGACTTGGCTGTGACACACCGCTCAAGCGAGCGGCCGCTGTGAAATTCAGCGTCTCGGCCAAGTTGATGAAATAGCTGACTTGATTGAGTTCCATAGTCCTTTGGCCCACGCGCCTGACTGATACCTCTTCCGTGAGACCGCCTTTGGAACGCAGGTCGCAGAAGTATGCTTGGCGCATATAATCATGATATAGGGGCTTGTCTATATGCGCCAGACATATAAATGATAGCCTGAGATGACGATTACCGGTTGGCGGTGCGCTCCGCTCAGCTCCGTCGAAGGTTCTGAGAGCGCAACCGCCAAGCCGCGTGCTGGAGGTTTGATGGACATGGCAGGAAGATCATTTACGTTTGTCAGTGGGGCTGGCTCTCCGCTGTCCGGGCACCTCGAACCGCCGGAAGGGACGCCGCGGGGCTGGGCGATCTTCGCCCACTGCTTCACGTGCGGGAAAGACAGTCGCGCCGCTGTTCACATCTCGCGCGCGCTGTCGCGTGCGGGCATCGGGGTCTTGAGGTTCGATTTCGCCGGGACCGGGATCGGCGGTGGGACGGGAGAACCTGTGAACTTCGCGTCGGACGTCGAGGACCTTCGGGCCGCCGCAAATGCGATGGCGGCGGCGGGCATGTCACCGTCCCTCCTCGTCGGGCACAGCCTGGGTGGCACCGCTGCGATCGTAGCCGCCGCCGACATGCCTGATATTGCGGCGGTAGCGACGATTGGTGCGCCGGCCGACCTTCAGCATATCTTGCGCCTCTTCGGACCGAATGATCTGGACACCATCGCGAGCGAGGGCGAGGCCTCGGTGGAGATTGCCGGTAGGCCCTTCCTCATTCGCCGAGGGTTCCTTGAGGCGGTTGAGGGGATCGACGTCGAGAAGGCCATTGCCTCCCTGCGACGGCCGGTGCTGGTCATGCACTCTCCGCTGGATCAGGTGGTCGGCATCGACCACGCGTCGCGCATCTTCGTCGCGTCCAGGCACCCTAAAAGCTTCATCTCGCTCGACAACGCGGATCACCTTCTCACCGACGTCGCGGACGCGAACTACGCCGCGGCCATGGTGGCGGTTTGGGCGAGCCGCTTTCTCCCACCACTCAGCGCGGATCTTCCGCAGGTCGAGGTTGCGGAGGGCGTCGTCTCCACCGAAACTCTTGCAGGGACGTTCCAGCTCAAGGTCCGCAGCGGCGAGCACACTCTGTTCGCCGACGAGCCAGCATCGGTCGGTGGCCTCGGGACCGGACTATCTCCCTACGAACTCGTATCTGCCGGCCTCGCAGCCTGCACGGTGATGACGATGCGTCTCTATGCGAACCGCAAGGGCTTTCCGCTCGAACGGGCGAGCACGACCGTGCAGCACGAGAAGGTGCCGGACATGATGCCACCCGACCGGTTCACCCGCACCATTGTCCTCGATGGGCCGCTGAGTGATGATCAGCGCGCTCGGATCCTCGCGATCGCTGATCGGTGTCCCGTCGATCTGAGTCTCATCCGGGGTTCGGACGTGCAGACCGAGCTCTTGAGCGCCAGTCAGGCTGCGGATCCCGCGAGGCTGGCTTGACCGTGGCGCACACGGAGGAGGGCGAACGGACTGTGAGCCAATCGCCTACCGGCAATAGGGCGGCCGCGACAGAGCGAGCAATTCTCGCAGGCGGCTGCTTCTGGGGCATGGAGGATTTGCTGCGCCGAGCCAGGGGAGTCATTTCGACGCGTGTCGGTTACACAGGCGGAGAAATGCCTGATCCGACCTACGCGAGACATTACGGCCATGCGGAAGCAGTGGAAGTGACCTTCGACCCTTCCGTTCTCGCCTATCGCTCGCTCTTGGAACTCTTCTTCCAGATACATGACCCCACGACCTACGAGCAACAAGGCAGCGATGTCGGTCCGAGCTATCGATCGGCGATTTTCTACACCACCGAAGTGCAGAAGGAAGTCGCCCTCACAACCATCGCGGAAATCGAGGCATCAGGAAGCTGGCCAGGCCCGGTCGTGTCGGAGATCAACCCAGAAGAACCCTTTTGGGAGGCGGAGCCAGAGCACCAAGAATACCTGGTGCGCTATCCTGGGGGCTATAGCTGCCACTTCGTGCGCCCGACCTGGCGGTTGGACCGCTCAGACGAACGCCCAGCTGTAATACTTGACAGAAAGAGTTGATGATGACCGAAACCGTGACTAATCAGGCCGCCTGGCAGAAAGCGCCGGGGCAGCCACTGAGGATCGGTGTCACCGCTCTGCCGCATCTGGCGGCGAACGAGATATTGATCCGCAACGCGGCCATCGCGATCAACCCACTCGACTGGATTCTGCAGGACGTCGCGCTTTTGCCATGGCTCGACTATCCCGCGATTCTCGGCAGCGACGTCTCCGGTGAGGTCGCGGCGGTCGGTGGCGCGGTCGAGCGGTTCAAGGTCGGCGATCGAGTCATCGGACAGGCGGTCGGGACAACCGTAAATCAACCTGCGCAGGGTGCGTTCCAGCACCACACGATCGTGCTGGACCACATGGCGGCGCCGATCCCCAACAACATTGCCTTCGCTGATGCGGCAGTCCTCCCGCTTGGCCTTGGCACCGCCGCAAGCGGGCTCTACGGACGGACACAGTTGGCTCTCGCGCCACCGTTACACTCGCCGACCGCGCGTCCAGAGGTCGTTCTGGTCTGGGGTGGATCGTCGAGCGTTGGCTGCAACGCCATCCAGCTCGCGGTGGCGTCGGGCTACAGGTGCGTCGCCACCGCTTCGGCGCGCAACGTCGGCCTGTTGAAGGAGCTGGGTGCAAGCGAGGTTCTTGACCACTCGAGTCCAGCCATCGTGGAAGACGTGATTGAGGCAATGCGCGGGCGCAGTCTCGCTGGAACGCTTCACGCGACCGGTCACATGAAAGACTGTTTTGCCGTAGTTGCGAGATGCGAGGGCTCGCGCCGGGTGGCAGCGACGCTGGCCCCGCCCGACGAGCGTTCATTTGGAGTCGAGGCGACGCACATCTCCGGGACGAGCCTCAAGGATGACGAGGTTGGTCCAATGATCTACCGCGAATTCCTGCCGCAGGCTCTCGCGGCGCGCACGTTCGTCCCCGCCCCTCCGGCGAAGATCGTGGGCCAGGGCCTTGAAATGCTCCAGGCTGCCTTGGAAGCCCTGAAGGCGGGTGTATCCGCAGCGAAAATCGTCGTTACCCTGCCTTGAGTGACCAGCCAGGCGGTTTTTCGCGTTCGCAGTCTGAGGTGGCCCGCACTTTGCCGATTGGGAAGCTCTACCGGGAAAACGCGTTTGGGACGCGCGCTGCGCTCCTGCCGGAGCATGCGTTCCCGAAACCTGTTCCCGACTGCTTTTCCCCGAAACTACCTATCGGACATAGAGAAATGGGAATGCAGCGAGTGGTTTGAACGGCCGCTTCCGAAACCGCGTTCCGATCAATTGAGCGGCTAAAAGTGGGGCGATCACCGACATATTAGAATGAGACCGCCATGCCCGATCGGCCGGCTTGACGCGTAGCCAAAAGAATGCGGCTGATGGTAGGCTCGCTGACATTATGAAGCCCCGCCATCTGAGCAGCGTTGAGCTGCCGCAATTGCGAGTCTCCTACGCGTCGTCGTTCTTCTCGCGGTCCACACCTCGCTCATGCAATTCGGCATCGACGGGGCAGTTCGTGCAGCCCTCGTAGCAGCACAAGCGGCAGATGCGGTATGACTGCTCGAGGTTTTCCAAGCGATTTCGGAGAACGCGTTCAGCGATGTCCGATAAGGTTTTCAGTTCGTCTGGATTAAGGATCGATAGCCCTTCGGCAATCACTTGATCGCGCGAGGCCAGGACCTCGTCGCTCGCGACCTTGCCAGTTGGAGTAAGATAGAGGGATCGCGCGCGCCCGTCTGTCGAATGCTCCCTACGCTCGATCAATCCCTCGCTTACCAATCTATCCACCAGGCGAACAGTTCCAGCATGTGAAAGGCCCACCCCGATCGCAAGCATACGGATCGAGAGCCCGGGCTTGTGCGCGAGCAACGCCAGCGCTGAGGCGGCGGGTCCAGCTTCCGGCGCCCGCGATGAACTAGCGCGAACGATGTCGTCGCTGATCATGAGTGCGAACGCCCCGAAAATGTTTCGATCTCGAGGTCCATCCATTGCCACATCTATATGTGCGCGGAGCATAGACAGCAAGCCATACCGTGGTCCTCTTCCTCCGCGCGGCTTGTGGAAAATGTCCTGTTTTAGAAGGGTTTCGGAGGATTTCGACTGATCGAGCGCGCCGAAAAAAACGGGTCCGGCTCGTTAAGGCCGCGGAACCGTTGATACCTGGCGGCTATAGGGCAAGCCTTTTCGCTCGGAATCGCCGTAGGTCGCGCCCGAGAATCACTCCGCGTCAGCGCTGTCATCCAGGCCGCGCAGGTGCAGATCAGCGAGACCTAGCTTGCCCCCGGCGTCGCACTTCCATCGTGTCACCGCGCGCGATCACGATTGTATCAATCCCATTGAGGAACAGTCCGTGCTCCACGACGTCGGGGATTGCGGCGAAACGGGCGAAGACCGCGTCGCCATGCAGCTGAGCGCCTCCGGGCTCGATATCGCGACGGAGCATCCATGCCCCGCGGAGGTTCTGCAGGATTTGCACGCCCGCCGTCACGAGAGGACCACAGTCACGAGAGCACAAGCGCCCCTCTGTGGCGGACCGAAGCACGCAGCAGCACGAGGGACGCCGCTAGCAGAACTGCGTCCTTCAGTAGAAACTGCCCTGGTGCAGCCGAAATCGCAGGAAAGCCGCCGGCAGTCTGCTCCGCGACACCTGGAGTGGTGATGAAAAAGGTCAGCGTGATCAGATAGGTCGCTGCTGACATTAGTGCGCCTAGCGCAGAGAAGAGTGGACGAAATGCACCAAGGATCAGAACGAGACCGGTCGATAACTCGATAACGCCGATGAAATAGCTTTGCCCCTGCGTCCCGAACATGCCGAGCCAATTCATGATCGGGCTGTGTTCGATAAACGGGGCGATACCATAGGCCTCGTACGCTGTGAACTTCATCGCGCCGAACCACAGAAATACGATCACGAGAGCCCATCTAAGCAGGCCAAGATCCCTCCGACCGTGCTCGGGGACAAGAAATTCATAACGGTCGAAAATGCTCATCTAAAATTCCTCAACAGTGGTCCCGTGGGAACGTCACGAACGTCGTCTACGTGCTTCGGGCAGGCGTTGCAGTATATGCGCGACGCATATACCATATACTAATAAGCGAGATATGTCGAGCGGCTGGCTCGCGCTTCGCTGCCTCACGAAGCCATCCTCATCGGCGATGCCTTTACCCAGCAAACGCGCGACCTTTGCGGGATTTTGACTTGATGGGGCTGGCGCTCCGGGTGGGCCTATAGCCCGTTGGCAAACGTCCAGCCTGTACGGATGGACGCGGCCCTGGACGAGATAACCATGCCCACCGAAATCGTAGCAGCGATCGGCGAAGGCGCGCTCGCTTATCGAGAGAGCGGCATTCTCTCACTGGCAGATGGCAGAGTATTCTCCGCGTGCCGGCAGTATCGCTATCGCTTGAGCGAGGACAGTGTTGTCGTCGAGTTCGCAGACGGACCTCATATCGGGACGCAGTTCCTCAGCTTGAGTTTCTCGCGGACGGATACCGGGTTGGAAGCGAGTGGCGTCTATGCCTGCGGAGACGACACCTACCATGCAACCTACAGGATTCTGGGGCCGGCGGCCTTTGAAGTGGTCATCATGGTCCAAGGGCCTGCAAAGGCATACGAGCTAGTCAGCCGATATTCCCGGTCGGGATAAATGCTCATGTCAGGAGGGCAAGTCCTCTGTTGCCCTTATCATGGCCGTGAAAGGCAGCGCCGGAATAACTTACCACGCGCTGCAAATCCGAAGACGATTGTCGTCGTCATCAGAAGGTAGGCGACTATCCCACCAGGTGAAAGAGTCGGAACCGCTGCGAGGATCAACCCATCATTCCCGCCGGGTATGAGCGCGATGCCGATACCCATCAATGTGCCGCCGACGACAGATCGCAGAATGCCATTGGCTGTCGGCAGTTGGAGACGCAGATTGCCTTGGCGAAAGGAGGCGGTTAGGGCGCCTGCGATCGAAGAGATCACCGCAGTGAGCGCGACCTCGCCGGCCGGGGACATTCTGAGAGGAAGGGCGCGTTGAATCACGTCTGCGAAGGTCCAGGCCGGCGAGAGTGCATATAGAAGTCCGCCAGTGATACCGAGTCCAATCATCGAAGCGCCGAACGACCAACCCGGCTTTGTTCGCAGAACGCTCTTCGTGGAAACGAAAACGAGTGCCAGCACGAGCACAACTAGGAAGGCTAGGAGAGTAACGAGGCCTGTTGCGCTCGGTTTGGAGATTAAGCTTGGCCATGTTGAATCGTAGCCGAACCTGCCATGGTCGGCAGCCAAGATACCAATCGTTAATCCCAAGGGTAGAGCTAGAAGTCGCATCTCCCCATCCCCAAGCCGCGCCAGCGATCCGAGCAGGCATGTGTCATTAATGAGTGCGCCGAGGCCGAAGGCGATGGCGCCGATGAGCAGGAGGAAATTGATGCTGGTCGAGGGTGCGAGTGTTGCGCCCAGTGTTCCCGTCCAGACTATCGGGACCGCAACCAGGCCTGCCGCTGCCGACGCTGCGAGAAATCCGACGAACATTTTCGGCGGCTGTCTTCTGTGTAACTCATGAGCGGCCACCACTAAACAGGTTCCGCCTTGGTTCGCCGCATATCCGAACCCGAAGGCAAGTACGCATAGAAGAAGTTCGAGCGCAAACGATCCCATTATTTCAAGCCTGCCTGATCATATCGTCAGCCTTCTGATGCGACGTTCCAGCGTGGCGAGCGCCCCGGCTTAGCTTTACCACGGGAAGGCGCGATCCTGCTGTAGCCGCACAGATGGCAAAGGCTGACCGAGCCATCTTTGTCGAAGCCGTTTGCCACAAGGAGCCGCTCCGACAGCATGCCTAGAATGTCGAGGTCATTGGGCGACAGGGGCGAAATACATTCGGAGATCACCTGCTCCCGTGCCTTGAGCAAGGCGTCCGTTATCTTCTTCCCCGAATTGGTGAGGTGAATGAAGCGCGCCCGCCTGTCGGTGATTTGTCTTCGTCGTTCCACCAACTGTTCGCGCTCGAGCCTATCGATCAATCGCACCGTCCCGGCATGAGAAAGCCCGATCGAGGTAGCCAAAACGCTGATCGGCAGTCCGGGCTCCATGCTGAGTAACACCATCACGGCGGTCCCCGGGCCGCTTGGTGAAAACGAGGCCGAGACACTGGCGATGCTGTCTGCAACGGCCAACGCGAGTGCACCTAAATGGTACTTGGCGACCTCAGGCTCCATACCGCAAGAATATATGCTTCGCGCATAGACTTCAAGCGTGTGAAAATGTATGACCGCCGCATGCATCTATGACAGATTCGGACATGGTCATGCTCATTGAGGGGCTCAGCTCGGATTCCACATCTGAGATCAACGGACGTGCTCGTTCCCCAGGCGCTAGCGGGGGTGGGCTCGATGAAAGTGGACGTGCATGGGTGCCGCTCACCGGGCGCAGGCGGTTCGCCGATGAGACCGCCGGTATGATCGGACGGGTCTCATGCCCGACCTGACTCTTGATCTCCGATACCTGAAGTACGCCGTTCAGGTCGCCGAGGCCGGCAGCTTCCGCCGAGCGGCGGAGCGCCTATCGATATCGCAATCCACCGTCAGCCGACGTGTGCAGCTGTTTGAGCGCCAACTTGGCTTTTCTCTCTTCAAGCGTACGCGAGCGGGGGCAGGGCTGACTCCAGAAGGTGAGCGCTTCCTTCAACAAGCGGTGGTGGGAGCGCGCTACCTTCGTAACGCCGCAACGGAGATCCGCTCCGCGCGGAAACTCAAGACCGGGCTCGTGAGGTTTGGAATGCTTGAAGCGTTCCCGGCGTGCCCGATCATCAACATTCTCTCGGCATTCAGAAATAGACATCCGACGATCGAGGTAAAGCTTGAGGAAGGCACTTCAGAAGAAAACACTTTGGGGGTGAAGCGCGGATTACTGGACGCAGCAATCAGCCTGAGTGCGAGCAAGAGCCCTCAGTTCCAAGTTCGACGTCTCTGCGAACCAGATCTGTTCGTGGCATTGTCCCCGCTTCACGAGTTGGCAGCACGGCCACAGCTGTCGTGGGAGGACGTTTGTGACGAAGTCTTCCTCGTTCGCTCGGATGGCGCTGGGCGTGAGCTCGCTGGCATACTCCGGCGCATGGTGGGCGCCGGAGACGGAGCGGTTCAACTCTCGATCCAACAAGTCAGCCGAGAAACCCTGCTGACGATGGTCGAACAGGGCTTCGGCTTGACCATCACCAGCGTGATCTACCGGCCGGATATCGCGTTGATCCCGCTCCCATCGGCGCGGGCGCCGACGGCCGCTATAATTTCTTCCAGTGACAACGACAACCCGACTCTGCCGGGCACTGTTGCAAAGTTAGCGATGAGGCAGCCTTTTGTCTTATTCAAAGGCCTTACATTTCAAAAACTCTGCTTACCAGGCGCATTTCGCCCAGGGGATCACCATAATAAAATGCTGAGGCCTGGCCTTTGCGTAATGCACGCATCACCTCAATACCTTTGATGGTGGCGTAAGCCGTCTTCATGGATTTAAATCCCAGCGTGGCGCCGATTATCCGTTTCAGTTTGCCATGATCGCATTCAATCACGTTGTTCCGGTACTTAATCTGTCGGTGTTCAACGTCAGACGGGCACCGGCCTTCGCGTTTGAGCAGAGCAAGCGCGCGACCATAGGCGGGCGCTTTATCCGTGTTGATGAATCGCGGGATCTGCCACTTCTTCACGTTGTTGAGGATTTTACCCAGAAACCGGTATGCAGCTTTGCTGTTACGACGGGAGGAGAGATAAAAATCGACAGTGCGGCCCCGGCTGTCGACGGCCCGGTACAGATACGCCCAGCGGCCATTGACCTTCACGTAGGTTTCATCCATGTGCCACGGGCAAAGATCGGAAGGGTTACGCCAGTACCAGCGCAGCCGTTTTTCCATTTCAGGCGCATAACGCTGAACCCAGCGGTAAATCGTGGAGTGATCGACATTCACTCCGCGTTCAGCCAGCATCTCCTGCAGCTCACGGTAACTGATGCCGTATTTGCAGTACCAGCGTACGGCCCACAGAATGATGTCACGCTGAAAATGCCGGCCTTTGAATGGGTTCATGTGCAGCTCCATCAGCAAAAGGGGATGATAAGTTTATCACCACCGACTATTTGCAACAGTGCCTTGCTAAGCGCTTCAACGTTTCTCGCATGACTATTTATCGCTACACCACAAAATCATGAATGACCGCAGCATGGCGGTTTTATTTTCTTATGCCGTCAGGGCATGGAAGGCGACCACGCCGGAGTTAAACGGGCACCGGCCGCAAATCGCCGGAAACCGCAATGCTGAACGTATCGCCCGACCCAGCCCCCTCCCTGCAAAGCCCTAATCCCGCTCACCGCCACACAGCTGCCGTACGTCCCCCACGGGGGTGCGCAGTGGGCGCCGCGCGCCTGCGCGCGGGAACGGCGGCCCGCCTTCGGGTCGCGGCGCCGTACTGCGCGTTAGCGGCCGCACGCGGCCGGTTACGGGGGACACTACGCCATACGACAAGCGACCCGCTGAGCTGCACAATCCACGGATAACACAAGCTACATACATGTCGATATGGGAATCCGCCCATCTTGCCGGGCGCCGCTGTCGTGTGGGAATCGGCCCACCTTGCCGGGCGCCGCTGCCGTGTGGAAATCCGCCCATCTTGCCGGGCGCCGCTGCCGTGTGGGAATCCGCCCATCTTGCCGGGCGCCGCTGCCGTGTGGGAATCGGCCCACCTTGCCGGGCGCCGCTGCCGTGTGGGAATCGGCCCACCTTGCCGGGCGCCGGTGCTGTGTGGAAATCCGCCCATCTTGCCGGGCGCCGCTGCCGTGTGGGAATCGGCCCACCTTGCCGGGCGCCGCTGCCGTGTGGGAATCGGCCCACCTTGCCGCGCGCCGGTGCTGTGTGGAAATCCGCCCACCTTGCCGGGCGCTGCTGTCGTGTGGGAATCGGCCCACCTTGCCGCGCGCCGGTGCTGTGTGGGAATCGGCCCTCCTTGCCGGGCGCCGCTGCCGTGTGGGAATAGGCCCACCTTGCCGGGCGCCGCTGCCGTGTGGAAATCCGCCCACCTTGCCGGGCGCCGCTGCCGTGTGGAAATCCGCCCACCTTGCCGGGCGCTGCTGCCGTGTGGAAATCCGCCCACCTTGCCGGGCGCCGCTGCCGTGTGGAAATCCGCCCACCTTGCCGGGCGCTGCTGTCGTGTGGGAATCGGCCCACCTTGCCGGGTGCGTAATTGCATCGGACTTGACTACCCATTTGCATTTTACTTGGTGACCGTTTGCAGATTACTTGGTGACCGTTTGCAGATTACTTGACCATCACCAACTAAATCTGTCCCATTAGATTTAGTTGGCGTAAGGCCTTACATCTTAACGGCTGCTGTGTGCCAGAAGCGGACGTTATAGGAAGCAATCTTTTGCCGGATTCGGTAAAACCCCAATTTTTCCGAACCGCACTCGTCCCCGCGCCGTTGTGGCGCTGATAACTACATGTAGTGGTTTTCTCAGATGCTGCCGATACTACATACAGCGGGTGCGGGGGAACCCGCAGGCCAACACTAGGGCAGAACGCGCCGGTTTCTCTGCCGCGCCATTACCGTTATACATACAATAATGCTAATTATTCGCACCATGGCACTTTTTAAATTTAACACCGGAGCCACATGGACAAGGTGTATTCCGCCCTATTTTTTCACCTTTTGATATAACTGATTTAAAGTTATCGCTCTTTGTCGTTTTAGTAGGTAAAAAATCACTTAGTATTTTGTATTCTCTTGATAATCTTTTGGCTTTTTCATTTTGCTCTTTGGTAAATTTCTCTGGGGATATGCTATATATTAGGTCTTCAGATCTTCCTTCTGTATTTTGCGGCTCTGTTGCAATAGTAATTAATTTTTTAATATGTCTGTATTTATTAAAGGCAACCTCAGCATAAGCATTTATATAAGATATACGTTGAATTCTGTAATCAGAGTAACTCAACTTGCTATCGTTAGGAAAAAAAAGGAATAAGTAAAACTTTCCAGGCTCATCGATTGATTCGACCATTCTTGACGTTCTTAGATGAGGCTGAGTTGTTTTTAATTTCTCTTTAAAGTTCTTTGAAAGGTAATATCTAGATTGCCTACTTTCTTTGGCTAATTCTCTAACACCTAATTCATGTGTAGAAAATTCAATTTCACTAAAAAAACCAACGTTAGCTGACAATATACTTGTCGAGAAGTTGTGGATTAGGTTATCCCAGAAAACGCTACCCTTTTTCATTGAGAGCTGATATTGATAATTGAAAGTGGTTTTATAGTTTTTCCATTCACCTTCCGGTATGGTCATCCCTTGATCGTTTCCAATAATTTCTTTTGATATTATGGTTTTATCACCCATAATGTAAGCAGCAAGAGTCTCTTCTTCCCCAGCGCTGACCAATAATGTTCTTTCTCTTACAACCCTCTCTTTTTCGTTAAGGTAGCCAATGAAATCAGTTGCTGTGTTTAACTCGGTTAACAGTAGTTTTAGGGCAGTCTCATCAAGTATATGGACAAAAGTCTTATCAGGATAAACGTCTCCGACACAAAATGGATTTTCTAGACATTGATGGGCGTTTAAAGGAAATATGTTAACTAAAGTAGCAGAGCTGCCTTTTTCTATTTTGTCAAAGTACGAGATCGCCGGATCTGAAATATTATTAGTGACGGCCACCAAATGAAAATTAAAAGAATTATCTATTTTAATGGGGAGGTTAACTGAGCATTCTTTGTCAACAAAAAGTCTTTCGGGATGATCTTTTATAAACTTCTCTGCGCCAAATAACTGTGTGCAAGACTGTATGACTGATTTTTTAAACCATCTCTGCCATGCAACCTTAGGATCTTTGTTTTTATTGTATGTAATAGCTTTATCGGAAAAAATTATTATATCTTTATCAAAAATAACTAATAAGTCACTAACTTCTTTCCCAATTTTATTTTTAGAGTAACCCTCATCGCTATAAACATTAGGATAAGACCAAAGACCAAAAAAAGCATCATCAGCGAACTCTATCAGTTTTTCTTCTGACTGAGTGAATCCGCTACCCCTGATTATTTTTCTAAGCATAAAACTCCATCCCCCTGCGTTGCGTGTAAGAGTCTTGTCAGTTGATAGTACACAAGTCACTGGAGACTGACATCTTTTACAATATGTTCAGGTAGGGTGATAACTAATGCACCTATCAGCCTAGGGAGTATCTATGTTCGGTAAAACGCCAAGTCTGCAAATTCTCACCTTAAAACTCTGCATTATTCGGTAAAACCCTAATTTTGCCGAAAAAAAGCCGCCCCGAAGGACGGCTATAAACCTTTCAGTTTTGCCCGTTCAGGCTTTCACCTTCACAGACTCCGGCACCATTAAAGGGGTTTGAGAGCCAATGGAACGAAAACGTACGCTAAGAAGTTAATTCATTGTTTAAATTGAAATTTAGTTCTCTCAGTTCCCCCTTCAAAATATCCTCCGGTAGCGTAAACGTATAATGCCCCAGCATATTGATATGCCCGTGCATCAGTGGGGACAACCGGGCGATATCTTCAACCCCGATTTCTTCTCCATTACTGCGTATCCAGCTCAGGGCTTCCTGCATATAAAGTGTGTTCCACAGTACCACTGCGTTAGTGACCAGGCCCAGTGC
Source organism: Klebsiella sp. Lac1 (assembly GCF_009825425.1). Lineage (NCBI taxonomy): Bacteria > Pseudomonadati > Pseudomonadota > Gammaproteobacteria > Enterobacterales > Enterobacteriaceae > Klebsiella > Klebsiella sp. Lac1. The sequence goes on along the minus strand of NZ_VJZJ01000005.1, from coordinate 71,993 downwards.
CCCCAGCTGATCTTCCTGACCTTCACGATAGCGCTTTCTGATCTCACCGCGCTGCCCGTAGCAGATCGCCCTCGCCACAGCATGGCGGCCTTCCCCCCGGTTTAGCTGCGTCAGGATCCGCCGACGATAATCCTCATCATCAATATAATTAAGAAGGTACAGCGTCTTGTTGACGCGCCCCACTTCCATGATCGCCTGTGCCAGCCCTGATGGGCGCGAGCTTTTCAGCAAAGAGCGAATGAGTTCTGAAGCATGAATGGTGCCCAGTTTCAGCGAACCGGCGGTTCGCATCATCTCATCCCACTGATCCTCGGCTTTCGACAGATCGGCACAACCACGTGCCAGTTCGTCCAGTGCACCGTAATTTGCCGATTTATCCACTCGCCAGAATACCGCTTCACCGGCATCGGCAAGCCGGGGGGAAAACTGGTATCCCAGCAGCCAGAAGAGGCCAAAAATAATGTCGCTGGTACCGGCTGTGTCTGTCATGATCTCAACCGGATTCAGCCCTGTCTGCTGCTCCAGAAGGCCTTCCAGCACAAAAATGGAATCTCGTAATGTGCCGGGGACAACGATGCCGTGGAATCCAGAGTACTGATCAGAGACGAAGTTGTACCAGGTGATGCCACGTCCGGAACCAAAATATTTTCTGTTAGGTCCTGAATTGACGGTTTTCACCGGCGTGACAAAGCGCATGCCATCAGCTGAAGCCACTTCGCCACCACCCCAGCGGCCAGCAAGCTCCAGTGTGGACTGAAAATCAACCAGGCGGGCATTGGCGCTGACCAGCGTTTCTGCCCGGAGGTAATTCTGTTTTACCCAGCTAAGCCGGTGGCGCGTCAGCGCCGGTATATTGTGCTTTATCAGCGGTTCCAGCCCGATATTGCAGGCCTCTGCCATCAGGACCGCGCACAGGCTGATGTGCAGATCCTGTGCCCGGGCCCCGGATTCACTGACATGCGTAAACTCACGTGTAAATCCCGTTCTGGCATCTATTTCAAGCAACAGTTCCGTCAAATCTACTGGCGGGAGTAGCAGCCTTACCCGACTGTTGAGACGATGCAACGATGTTGGCTCCTCCAGTTTCTCCAGGCTGCTGATAGTCAGGGAAGGATGTTTACCGTCATGGCAAATATGAACCTCCGCATTTCCTTCAAAGCGGGATGCGACGGTTTTCCAGGTTTCATCTAGCTGGACCGCCAACTGTTGCACGCCTTTATGTCCATCAGTGGGATGTCCCAGCGCCCGGCAAACGGGGACCCGCTGAGCCTGCCATTCTTCCCCCTGCAACAGCTTCTCGCGGGGATTTCCCCAGCGATCGCTGTTTTCGAGCCAGATGTCCCTTCGACGTAGTGCATCCTGAAGGCGCTCCAGCAGACAAAGCGAGTAACCGGCACGCTGTATCCGGCCCTCCGCATCGTATACCAGGCGTTTCCAGGGGCCGGTAATAATATGTTCAGGCGCATTGTCCAGGATGCGCTTTTTCGAGCAGTTCAGTTCGGTCAGATAATGAATGGCGGACAACGTATGTTCTCCGGCTGGCGCTGCCTGGAAATGCAGGTCGCGCAATACCGCCGGAAGAAAGCGCTTTACCCGCCCGTACTGCTCCACCATTTCGTCATGGAAATTGTTGTTCTGAGGCCGGGCCAGCTCATTTACCTTGCAGACGGATTCTGCCAGCCTGCTTTTCGGTATGCTGTTGAATATGGTCTCCCTCAGTTCAGCATCGTCAGCCTGTTCATCCAGCAACAATGAACATGCCCGCGCCAATATTAGCGCAGCACGATCAAGATCTTTAAGCGTCCTGAGCCGTTTTTTCTGCCCCGTTTTCTTCGCCGCACGAGTGATATCCAGTATCAGCATATCGAGCACATCAACGGCCTCATCCAGCGCCGCAGTCTCCTGCGCTTTAACGAATGCTGTGAGTACGGCCAGTTTTCTCTGCTGTGGCATTCGCGCGATATATTTTACCGACGCCATGCCTGCGTAACGGGCCAAATTACGCAGTTGTATAGCAGGCAGACCGGTAAAATTCAGTCGGGAAAATTCCAGGTTTCGCAGCCGGATATACCGCTCCAGCGCTTCGGTAAATGCCGGGCCGCTGACGGTGACCGGTCCCTTTTTCAGTTGCTCCAGCGGTGAAGTACGCTGCCCCTCAGGAATGTCCAGAAGCTCCGTCACGCGGGCGGTCTGCCAGCTGTCCGGCAACGCGGCCAGTTTCTTCCACAGCCGCTGATTTGCCCGTTCGCGTATTTCACTGACGAGACGTACAAGTGTGGTTGCTCCGGGCAGCAGGACCTTATTCTGAAGCAGCCACGCGGTGGCAAAATCAAACATAAGGCCGGGTCGCTCATTACGGGGTTAGAGGGCCAGTCGTGTAAAAAACCACGTTAGCCGACTATTTATTTGAATAACATAATATTTTAACTGATATGCCAGCGTTCATCCTGACTTATCTGAACAGGGCTCCGCCTGTAAAATGTGAAAGATAGAAAGGTAATTATTTATAATAAAATTAAATAATTTCAATTTTCTCTTCAGAATATACACTGACAGTGTGAAAAAACCCCCGTTATCACGGGGATTTTCCTGTAGATAATACGTTACCTGACTTGCTTAGAAGGCGCAAAGCGCAGTATCAAAATACCGGCCAGAGCGGCCAGTATGGACCCTGCCAGAACCCCCACCTTGACCTCATCAACGAGCAGAGGGCTGCCTGTAAAGGCCAGATTGCCGATAAACAGGCTCATGGTAAAACCAATCCCACACAGTACCGAGACACCATAAACCTGTAACCAGGTACTTTTCTCTGGTCGTTTCGCCAGGCCCAGGCTGACGGCCAGTAGCGACAGGCCAAAGATACCTGCCTGTTTACCCAAAAACAGGCCCAGCGCCACGCCTACCGGAACCGGCGACAACAGGTCATTCATCGTCATGCCCGACAACGCGACGCCCGCATTGGCGAAGCCAAACAGCGGCAGTATCATAAACGTGACCCAGGGGTTGATGGCATGCTCAAGCCTGTCCAGAGGCACTTCATCAGCCGCATTCCTGGTTCGCAGCGGGATAAAGAACGCCAGCAGGATACCCGCGACGGTGGCATGCACGCCTGACTGAAGCATGAAAAACCACAGTACTCCCCCCGTCAGCAGATAGGGCAGCAGGCGCGTCACGCCGGCACGGTTCAGGCTAAACAGCAGAGCAACCATTGCCGCTGCACCACCCAGCATCAGAAGCGAAATGTTGCTGGTATAGAAGAGCGCGATGATAGCCACCGCCCCCATGTCATCCAGAATAGCCAGCGCCGACAGGAAAATTTTTAGCGAGACTGGCACACGACTGCCCAGTAAGGCGAGTACACCGAGCGCAAAAGCAATATCCGTGGCCGCCGGGATGGCCCAGCCGGAAAGGGTTTCGTCATGACCGGCATTAAACCCCACGTAAATCAGGGCAGGTACGGCCAGACCACCCAGTGCGGCAAAGCCCGGCAACGCACGCTGGCTCCAGGTGGCTAACTGGCCGGTGACAAGCTCACGCTTGATTTCCAGCCCGACCATCATAAAGAATACGGCCATCAGGGCATCGTTTATCCAGTGCTCAACGGACAGGCCTGCTGTTTTGTATTTCAGGAGTGTTTCATAACCTTCCCTGAGGGGCGAATTGGCCACGATGATAGCGGCTGCCGAAGCAATAATAAGCACAATACCGCCCGCTACAGGTGAACTGAAAAAATTAGAAACGGGCTTGATAACTTTTCTGGTTAATCCGATTGGGTTTTCTGTCACTTAATCTCCCCCTGAGATGTTGACTTACGAATTGTGAATCAGGCAACCCAGAGACTGTGCACTCCAAAAATGCAATGCACAGCCTGATTGACTGATGTAAGAAATTTAGATAATTAAATTAATAAGTTAAATTCGGTCGGTCTGTGGTTACATTTTATCATGCACCGTCAGGTAAATGGCCGCCTTCAGGTAAATTATCGTAAAGCGAAGCCTTGGCGGGGCTAGGGTGCGTTTCCATTCTGAGAAATTTGCTCAGTCTGTTTCCAGAACATGGCTGAAATTTACTATCCGCCGCGTGTCAGTAAATAGTATCTGTCAGTAAGAGCTGGCAACGTAAACTGACACGGGTAGTGATGGAAAATGATTACACAGGACACCGTTTGCAGACAGATGCTGCTCTGAGCCGCATTATCCTGAAAAGCCTGAACAGCAGCTGATGGATAATTATCCGTCCATGCCGGTGACGAATGGCTGTCAGAAAAGACATACCACAGGTCAAAATGGCGCATTTCGTTAACACTGAGGCCAGAAGTTTTGGGCTGGATATATTTATTGCTTGCCGGATGCTGTGAGATCTTTTACGCGGCGGCCATTCCGCGGACCGACGGGTTCACCCGGTTATGGCCAGGTGTTTTTTGCGCGGTTTTCATTTGCCTGAGCATGTACCTTCTGTCGCTGGCCACCCGGACTATTCCCGTGGGGACGGCTTATGCGGTATGGGTGGGGATCGGGGCGCTGGGTATGGGCGCTTATGGCATCACCATGCTGGGCGAAGACCGCAGTGCGCTGCGGATCTTCTGTTTTTTTCTCATTCTGTCCGGGATTACGGGACTGAAACTGCTGACCTCAGATGAGCGCTGACAGAAGCCTTTTAACTGGCTGGCACGGCAGTATGGTTGCCGCGCTTTTTTTCATCAGCATTACATCAGTGCGGTAACAAGGAAAAAACCAAGGGCGGTCATCATGATGGACCCCGTCACGTGTACCAGCAGTGAGGTAAAGGCCCAGCCGTAATTGCCGGCCTGCAGCAGCGTGAAGACCTCAGCTGAAAACGTGGAGAACGTGGTCATCCCGCCACACAGTCCGGTGATGACGAGCAGCCTCCACGCCAGGTCAATATGGGGATGGCGAAGAAACCAGGCCATTGCGGCACCGATGATAAACCCACCAACGAGGTTAACAACCAGCGTGCCCGTCGGCAGGCTGGGAAACAGGGCGTTCAGGCGTACGGCAAGCAGCCAGCGGATAATGCAGCCGGCAGAGCCGCCGATAATTACGGCCAGAAGTGACTTCACGGAATTGCCTCATTTTCAGAGGGAGTATGCGGCTATAAATTCACGATGGCCTGACATACTCCCGGTTAATGGAGAGTGATATCAGGCGTCATCAGCGCCTCTGAGGGAGCGGTTGGGGAAGGTGGAACGCCATCACCTTACGGTGATTCTGCCCTCGCGCGTAGGGTTTATCAAGTGATTATCCGGTACAACAGATTCATCGCAGCATCAGCAGGGGCTGGCGGGTTTCTGACAGCATTTCCGTGGTGTGGCTGCCGATAAAGTACCGTCGCAGCCGGGAGTGGCCGTAAGCCCCCATCACCGTGAGGTTGATGCCATTCTCATCCGCATACCGACACAGCGCACCGGTCACGGATGCGTCTTCCAGCTGACAGGCTTCTGTTGTGATACCGGCCTGCTGCAAAATGGCCTGTGCGTCCTGCAGGGCGGAGGTATCACCATTGACCATAACCAGATGACAGAGCAGGCCGTTCAGCAGTGGACTGACGGTCAGGCGCTTCAGGTTTTCACTGCTCGCCTCGCTGCCGTCATACGCAAACATCAAGCGCGAGGGCGCTGAAAAATCTTCCGGCACGACCAACACCGGCCGTTTCTGCAGCCTGATAACGCTTTCAAGATGGCTGCCCACCGTGCTCTCTGCGCCCCGGCGCCCCAGCACCATCAGGCGGGCATCGCCAAGTTCGGCCAGTATTTCGTCCAGCGCGCCGTGCTTCTGCAGCACCTGCGCATCCGGATAGCCCTTCTGTTTAACCAGTTCAGCGCAACCTGCCAGCATGGCCGTTCCCCGGGACATCAGCAGCCGGCTGCGTTCCCCCTCGATGCGGACCAGTTCACGGGTCAGCTGCTCGCGGCTGTCAATGCCTATAGTGCCGGTCAGGTCTGACACGGCGGGAGACGCATTTTTTTCCAGCACGTGAAGCAGAGCAAGTGGCGCTTCAAGCCTGGCGGCCGCCCAGGCCGCATACTCACAGACCGAACGGGTTGACGGAGAACCGTCAACGCAGGCAATAACGGTGTTCTTCATGATGCATTCTCCTGTGGATTAATGACCGCTCATCAGTTTTTCGACTTCTTCAGGCTTGTCATGCACGCCGAAGCGGTCAATGAGTGTGCGGGTTGCTTCATTCATACCCTTAATCTCCACCTCCGTGCCCTCACGGCGGAACTTGATTACCACCCGGTCCAGCGCGCTCACGGAAGTGATGTCCCAGAAGTGGGCGTGCGTCACGTCAATCACCACGCGCTCCACTGCCTCGCGGAAGTCAAAGTGGCCGGTAAACCGGTCGGAGGAGGCAAAGAAAACCTGCCCGGTCACGGTGTAGGTGCGGGTGCCATCTTTCAGCTCAGATGAGACCGCCATAAAGCGGGCTACCTTGGTGGCGAAGTTCAGTGAGGCAATCAGTACCCCGGTCAGCACGCCGAACGCCAGGTTATGCGTAACCACAACCACCACAACAGTGGCCAGCATTACCACGCTGGTTGAAAGAGGATGCGTGCGCAGGTTGCCAATCGACTGCTAGGAGAACGTTCCGATGGATACCATGATCATCACCGCGACCAGCGCCGCCATGGGGATCTGTGACACCCACTGACGCAGGAACACTACCATCAGCAGCAGCACCACGCCCGCGGTCAGCGTGGAAAGCCGCCCCCGGCCGCCGGATTTCACGTTAATCACCGACTGACCAATCATGGCGCAGCCAGCCATCCCGCCGATAAATGAAGTACAGATATTGGCCACGCCCTGCGCTTTGCACTCGCGGTTCTTGTCGCTCGGCGTATCGGTCATGTCGTCCACAATGGTGGCGGTCATCATCGACTCCAGCAGGCCCACCACGGCGAGACCGGCGGAGTACGGCAGGATAACCAGCAGCGTGTCCAGGTTCAGTGGAATGTCGGGTATCAGGAACACCGGCAGGCTGTCCGGCAGTTTGCCCATATCGCCCACGGTGCGCACGTCCAGGTGCAGCCACATGGAAATGGCGGTAAGCACAAGAATGCAGACCAGCGGCGAGGGGAGGGTTTTGTTGATATACGGAAAGAGATAGATGATGCCAAGGCCGGCGGCGGTCAGGGCGTACACGTGCCAGGTGACGTTAGTAAGCTCCGGCAGTTGCGCCATGAATATCAGAATGGCCAGCGCGTTAACAAAGCCGGTAACCACCGAGCGGGATACGTAGCGCATCAGGCTGCCCAGCTTAAGGTAACCGGCAAGGCACTGTTGCAAATAGTCGGTGGTGATAAACTTATCATCCCCTTTTGCTGATGGAGCTGCACATGAACCCATTCAAAGGCCGGCATTTTCAGCGTGACATCATTCTGTGGGCCGTACGCTGGTACTGCAAATACGGCATCAGTTACCGTGAGCTGCAGGAGATGCTGGCTGAACGCGGAGTGAATGTCGATCACTCCACGATTTACCGCTGGGTTCAGCGTTATGCGCCTGAAATGGAAAAACGGCTGCGCTGGTACTGGCGTAACCCTTCCGATCTTTGCCCGTGGCACATGGATGAAACCTACGTGAAGGTCAATGGCCGCTGGGCGTATCTGTACCGGGCCGTCGACAGCCGGGGCCGCACTGTCGATTTTTATCTCTCCTCCCGTCGTAACAGCAAAGCTGCATACCGGTTTCTGGGTAAAATCCTCAACAACGTGAAGAAGTGGCAGATCCCGCGATTCATCAACACGGATAAAGCGCCCGCCTATGGTCGCGCGCTTGCTCTGCTCAAACGCGAAGGCCGGTGCCCGTCTGACGTTGAACACCGACAGATTAAGTACCGGAACAACGTGATTGAATGCGATCATGGCAAACTGAAACGGATAATCGGCGCCACGCTGGGATTTAAATCCATGAAGACGGCTTACGCCACCATCAAAGGTATTGAGGTGATGCGTGCACTACGCAAAGGCCAGGCCTCAGCATTTTATTATGGTGATCCCCTGAGCGAAATGCGCCTGGTAAGCAGAGTTTTTGAAATGTAAGGCCTTTGAATAAGACAAAAGGCTGCCTCATCGCTAACTTTGCAACAGTGCCCTTCACGCGGGATCATCTCACCAGGAGCCAGTGCACGGCCCGGATATCGTAAGGCACAAAGTTGCAGGGCAAAGCCAATCCTGTTTTCCGGTCTGCGGCGCTGCCTAATGTTTTCCAGGTCATCATCGCCCAGCGTGTAGAACTTCAGTAGCGACAGTTCGTCCGTGGGCAGATCGAACAGCGCTGCTCGCTGCCGTTCGGTGAAAATATGGCGTCGTGACATACAAATTCGTCCCTTTTGAAGTATAGTCTGTTTTGGACAACAGCCAGCCCATATAAATCAGGGCGTTCCGATACAAAAATCCAGGAGGGTTCAATTGGGACATCGTGCCGCCATTTACTGCCGGGTTTCAACAGCGGATCAGTCTTGTGAACGCCAGGAATTTGATCTGCGAGCCTTCGCCGGCCGTGCCGGCTACGACGTGGTGGGAATATTTAAGGAAACAGGTTCAGGAACTAAACTCGACCGGGCCGAGCGAAAGAAAGTCCTGGCGCTTGCCCAGTCCAGACAAATTGATGCAATCCTGGTCACTGAGCTTTCCCGGTGGGGGCGCTCGACGCTCGATCTGCTCAATACGCTACGTGAACTGGAGAACTGGAAGGTTTCCGTGATAGCCATGAATGGAATGGCGTTCGATCTTTCGTCGCCGTATGGACGAATGCTGGCGACGTTTCTTTCCGGCATTGCGGAGTTTGAGCGGGATCTCATCAGCGAGCGGGTCAAGTCAGGCCTTGCTGTTGCGAAGGCACGTGGTAAGAGGCTTGGTCGTCAGGCCGGAGTGCGACCAAAATCAGACCGACTTTTGCCTAAGGTGGTTGCGATGAGGGCCGAGGGACGCAGCTATCGCTGGATCGCACGCGAGCTCGGTATCAGCAAGAATACCGTCGCTGACATCGTGCAACGACACAGAGCTAACGCTTAGGGTGTCATTTCGCCCTCAGCCGGAACCGACCCCTAATTCGTCGTGACTCCCCCACGAATGACTAATAAAAATATTTAAATCTCTAGCCATAAATCCCCCGCAATTATTAGTTATATTCCCATTAATAATATGGGGACTGTGACTTAGTTTATCAAGGGTATCATCGGGAAAAACCTCACTAACACAGAGGCTTATGTTAATTCATTAAAAACAGAAAGTTATCGTCTTGGCGTGGTTTTTTACATCATTGACCGTCAAACCCCTACGTAAGCTTATGACCCGGGATGGTTTATGGATCCCTCGTAAGTTACGGCCACCTCGTGTGCATCAGCCACGCCCACGTCGGGCCTGCACCGGCGAACTCATCCAGATTGATGGCAGTGAACATCGCTGGTTCGAGGACCGTGGTCCGGCCTGCACGCTGCTCGTTTACGTTGATGATGCAACAAGTCGGTTGATGCAGCTTCTGTTCGTCAGTTCGGAGTCCACGTTCACCTATTTTGAAGCCACCCGGGGATATCTGGAGCGCTACGGTAAGCCTCTGGCATTCTACAGCGACAAAGCCAGCGTCTTCAGGATCAACAACAAGCAGGCCACCGGCGGAGATGGCCAGACTCAGTTTGGTCGTGCCATGAACGAGCTGAATATCACTGGTATCTGTGCCAACACCAGTTCAGCCAAGGGGCGTGTTGAACGGGCTCATCTGACATTACAGGACCGCCTGGTCAAGGAACTGCGGCTCCGCGGTATCAGCACACCTGAGGCTGCAAACGCCTTTGCTGATGAGTTCATGGAAGATTACAACCGTCGGTTTGCAAAGCCGCCACGTCACGATTTTGACGTACATCGCCAGCTGGATAATGGCGAAAACCTGCAGGCGACATTCACCTGGCGCGAGCAGCGTAAGGTCTCGAAAAACCTGACATTACAGTATGATAAAAAGCTTTATCTGCTTGAAGATAATGAAGAAAACCGGCGTTTTCAGGGGAAGTACATCGAGGTATGGCAATACCCGGATGGTGACATTGAGCTCCGGGCCAGCGGCACTTCCCTGCCCTTTACCACTTACGACCGACTGGGAGAACTGGACCAGGGCGCCATCATCGACAACAAGCGTCTGGGACGTGCCCTGGAAATGATAAAGCTGGTTCAGGACAAACGGGACAACACCCGCTCACAGGCCCTGCCATCACTGGACGGCCAGACCTCACGCAGAAAGAAACAACCCGGCAAGAAATCACAACGAAGTCTGGACCATAACGACATGCTGGAAGCCCTGCAGCAACTTCAGACCCGGAGTAAAGACATCTTCGGCAAAGGCTGAAACATAACCTACATGCGGACATTTCAATTTAGATTGATGTTCAGGATAAACGCGATAACAACCGTTCACAGGCGATCCCTGCCGGTGATGGCTCTTTGCGGCGGCGCAGAAAACCAACAGAGAAATAATCGCAGCGCTCACTGAACGGCGACGACATGTTAGATGCGTTGAAGACATTGCAGTCACGTTCTGAGAAAAGTTCCAATGTTTAACGAGCGATTAAAAAATATATTAAATCATTATTCTCTCATTTCTCTGTTGCAATACTTACCTCCCAGGGCCTGTGTAATTCTGTCACCAAATAGTATCGTCAGACTACGATCATAGTAAATGGTTTCACCAGTGATAGATTCATGCTTTAATATTATCCCATAGCCATATCTTTCAAGCATATTCATACCCACCCTTGCCAAATTGTAAGAATAATTTATTCCCCAAATGGAACCATTTCTTCCTTCAAAAAACTCCGCTCTGTAATATCTTTTTAGAAATTCATAGTGTGCGTCTTCACTAAACATACCCCCTCCCGCTACAGAATTTACATAACAGTTTTTTATAATAAAAAGATGAAATGCATAAATATATATCCCGTTTTTCCTCTGCCGCCCACCATTCACAGATAGAGGATATAATCCTATATTATTTATTGTATGCTTAAATCATTTGATGACTATAGTTTCATATATTTTCATCATGTTAGCACCCATGATGTATGTTTATTTTTTCTGAAGCATACCAATAATCAAACCCCGTTCAACATAACAACATAAAATAATTTATAACAAATTTAGTTGAAACTTAATATATGAAATAGTGACTTTCCATAAGCAGATCATTAGTTTATAGGGCATCCTAACGATGCAGGCTCCTCCTGGCAAAACTGTCGATGATGAGATTTTTTTTGCGGTATATTCCACTTATTTTGGTGGTATTCAGTTTATGCAAAACAATACCGACAAAAGACTGAACCGTTTTTTTGGAGATCAGCAGGCTACGGGAAATTTCATCTATCGAATAACCATTTAAAATCATATTGATAACATGTGTTTCTCTTTTGGTAAATGACAACTTGTCCCTCTTCAGATTGATCCCCATTTTTTTAAACGCCTGCCTCATCATGAGATATTCATTACCGCTTAATTCAGTGTCAATGCATACCGCTTCACGCCCTGTCCCGCTCATTCCTGACGCCGGTTTTAATAAAAAGATAAGATTGACCGGTGAAATGTGTAGGTACTTGAGACGTTCGGCATCGCCGGTGTTCAGCTCTGACTCCACAATCACCACATCGCTGTTGCTGAAGGCAATATCGCTGACCCGTGAAAACACAACCCTGTTGACGGAGAGGCTGTTGTCGCTGAACATACATTTCAGACCTACAAGCATGAAATTATTATTGGTAATAACATAGATATTCATATAGTCCCCGCAGCAATACCTTTTGCGAAGCGTCCCGTTCCTTATGTTCTGACAAAGTGGTGCCTGTATTGGTGTCGCCGGGTAACTATGACGTACTCCGGCTCAGCGGAGTACGTCAACTGCTCTACTGGTGCGCCGCTAGCACGCTATTCACGATTTCCACCGCTTCTTTCTCGATCTGCTTGCGATGTGCTTCCCCGAGGAAGCTCTCGCAGTAGATCTTGTAAGCGTCTTCCGTACCTGACGGTCGGGCGGCGAACCAGCCGTTGTCGGTCATCACTTTCAGGCCACCAATCGATGCGCCGTTGCCCGGCGCGGCGGTCAGACGCGCAGTGATCGGGTCACCCGCCAGCTGACTGGCCCTGACCATTTCCGGCGACAGCTTCGACAGCACCGCTTTCTGTGCGGAAGTGGCCGAAGCCTGCAGCCGGTTATAGCTCGGCGCGCCGAAGCGGGCGGCCAGTTCGTCGTAGTGCTCCTGCGGGTTTTTACCGGTGACGGCGGTGATTTCCGCCGCCAGCAGGCACATGATGATCCCGTCTTTGTCGGTCGACCACGGCGTTCCGTCAAAACGCAGGAACGAGGCGCCCGCGCTCTCTTCTCCGCCGAAGCCGAAGCTGCCGTCGAACAGGCCGTCAACAAACCATTTAAAGCCCACCGGCACTTCAACCAGCCTGCGGCCGAGGTCGTTCACCACACGGTCGATCATCGCGGAAGAGACCAGCGTCTTGCCCACCGCCACATCCTGGCCCCACTGCGGGCGATGCTGGAACAGGTAGTTAATCGCCACCGCCAGATAGTGGTTCGGGTTCATCAGCCCTGCCGGCGTGACGATGCCGTGACGGTCATAATCTGGATCGTTAGCAAAAGCCAGGTCAAACTTATCGCGCAGCGCCAGCAGGCCCGCCATTGCGCACTCAGATGAGCAGTCCATGCGAATGGCGCCGTCTTTATCCAGATGCATAAAGCGGAAGGTTTGATCGACGTGATCGTTGACGATAGTCAGGTCGAGCTTGTAGTGCCCGGCAATACGTTTCCAGTATTCGATACCGGACCCGCCCAGCGGATCGATCCCGAGCTTGAGGCCGGCTTTCTGAATTGCCGCCATGTCGACGATATCCGCCAGCCCTTCGATAAACGGCTGTACCAGATCCTGCTTTTTAACATGACCGGATGCCAGTGCCGCATCGAGGGAGATGCGCCTGACGCCCTGCAGACCCGAGGCCAGCAGTTCGTTAGCGCGATTCTCTACCACTTTGGTGACGTTGGTATCCGCCGGGCCGCCGTTCGGCGGGTTGTACTTAATACCGCCATCTTCCGGCGGGTTATGAGACGGCGTGATCACGATGCCGTCTGCCAGCGGACCACCTTTTTTGTTGTGCACCAGGATGGCATTGGAAATGGCCGGCGTCGGGGTGAAACCGTTGTGTTCCTGCACGATAACATCAACGCCGTTGGCCGCCAGCACTTCCAGTACGGAAATAAAGGCCGGTTCGGAGAGCGCGTGGGTATCTTTACCCACGTAGCAGGGACCGGTAATCCCGTTCCTGGCGCGGTCTTCCGCAATCGCCTGCGCGATCGCCAGAATATGCTGCTCATTGAAGTTATGGCGCCCTGCACTGCCACGATGGCCAGAGGTACCAAACTTCACCGCATGCTCCGCGTTGCCCGCTTCCGGCCTCAGTACGTAGTACTGCGCGGTCAGCTGAGCGACGTTAATCAAATCACTCTGTTGTGCAGGCTCCCCTGCGCGTTTACTGTCCGTCATTTTTCTCTCCTGTCATATCCGTCAGGCTTATTTATGTGTTGCTGCCGGGTCGCTCATCGACGGGGCCGGTCTCCTGCCACCCGCCCCGGCGTTTCCTGGTTGTCAGTACGCGCTCAGAGTTGCGTTTTGTCGATATACCAGATCTTTTGCGCATACTCCCGCACCGTACGGTCCGATGAAAAATAGCCCATGTGGGTTATGTTGAGCATCGCTTTGGCGGTCCACTCTTCCGGGGTTCGGTAGAGCGCATCCACCTTGTCCTGACAGTCAACATAGCTGCGGTAATCGGCCAGCACCTGATAGTGGTCGCCAAAGTTGATCAGCGAATCCAGCAGACCGCGATAGCGGCCCGGCTCCTGTGGGCTGAACACCCCGGTCCCCATCTGGGTCAGCGCCTGGCGCAGCTCTTGATCCTGGTCGTAGTAATCACGCGGCTGATAACCGTTGCTGCGCAGCGCCTCGACCTCTGCAGCGGTATTACCGAAGATAAAGATATTGTCCTCACCCACGTGCTCCAACATCTCAACGTTGGCGCCGTCCAGCGTGCCAATGGTCAGCGCACCGTTGAGGGCGAACTTCATATTACTGGTCCCGGAGGCTTCAGTCCCTGCCAGCGAAATCTGCTCAGAAAGGTCCGCGGCCGGAATGATCATCTGCGCCAGACTGACGCTGTAGTTGGGAATGAACACCACCTTTAGTCTGTCGCCAATCTGCGGATCGCTGTTGATGACTTTGGCGACGTCGTTTATCAGATGGATGATCTGTTTTGCCGTGTGGTAAGCGGACGCGGCTTTGCCGGCGAAAATCACCACTCGCGGCACCCATTCGGCCTGCGGGTCCGCCTTGATACGGTTGTAGCGGGTGATCACATGCAGCACATTCATCAGCTGGCGTTTATATTCGTGGATCCGTTTAATTTGCACATCAAACAGCGCGTTCGGGTTCACCACCACGCCCAGCTGACGGGCGATATAATCGGCCAGACGCTGTTTATTCGCCAGTTTGGCGGCGCTGACGGCCTGGTTAACCAGCGGATAATCCTGATATTCCCCCATTTCGCTCAGCTGGCTTAAATCCGTTCGCCAGGTCTGGCCGATATGGCGGTCCAGAACCGCGGCAAGGGACGGGTTAGCGGCAGCCAGCCAGCGGCGCGGCGTGACGCCGTTAGTCACGTTGGTGAAGCGGCGCGGAAAGATTCTGGCGAAATCGGCAAATAGCGACTCCACCATCAGCCGGGAGTGCAGTTCCGACACGCCGTTAACCTTGTGACTGACCACTACCGCCAGCCAGGCCATCCGCACGCGGCGACCATTGGACTCATCAATAATCGAGGTCCGGCTCAGCAACGCCATATCATCGGGATAGTGCTCCTGCATCGTTTTCAGAAAATAGTCATTAATCTCGAAGATAATCTGCAAATGGCGCGGCAGGATTTTCCCCAGCATATCGACAGGCCAGGTCTCCAGCGCTTCGCTCATCAGGGTATGGTTGGTGTAGGAGAAGACCCGACAGGTCACCTCAAACGCGTCATCCCAGCTGAAGCGGTGTTCGTCAATCAGCAGACGCATCAGCTCCGGGATCGACAGCACCGGATGGGTGTCATTGAGGTGGATAGCAATTTTATCCGCCAGGTTGTCATAGGTTTGATACAGCTGGTAATGACGGGTGAGGATGTCCTGTACCGTCGCCGAAACAAGGAAATACTCCTGACGCAGGCGCAGTTCACGCCCGGAATAGGTCGAGTCGTCCGGGTAAAGCACGCGGGAAACGTTCTCAGAGTGGTTCTTATCCTCCACGGCGGCGAAATAGTCCCCCTGGTTAAATTTACCGAGATTAATTTCACTGCTGGCCTGGGCACTCCACAAACGCAGGGTGTTGGTGGCATCGGTGTCATAACCCGGGATAATCTGATCGTAGGCCACGGCAATAATTTCTTCGGTTTCCAGCCAGCGTGAGTTTTTGCCCTCATGTTGAACACGTCCGCCAAAGCGCACGGTATAGCGGGTTTTATGGCGCTCGAATTCCCACGGGTTACCGTACTCCAGCCAGTAGTCCGGTGACTCCATCTGCCGGCCGTCGATGATGTTTTGCTTGAACATACCGTAGTCGTAGCGGATACCATAGCCGCGGCCTGGCAGCCCCAGTGTGGCCAGGGAATCGAGAAAACAGGCCGCCAGACGACCGAGACCGCCGTTGCCCAGCCCCGGATCGTTCTCCTCATCAATCAGCTCTTCCAGATCCAGCCCCATCCCTGCCAGAGCCGTTTTCACATCCTCATAGATGCCCAGCGACAGTAAGGCATTAGAGAGGGTTCGGCCGATGAGAAACTCCATCGACAGATAATAAACCTGCCGGGCCTGCTGCGAGATCCGCGCCCGATGCGCCCGCAGCCAACGTTCTACCAGCCGATCGCGAACGGCGAACAGCGTGGCGTTGAGCCATTCATGTTTATTGGCAAGTGAGGGCTCTTTACCAAGAATAAACATGAGCTTATAAGCGATAGCATGCTGTAGCGCTTCTTCATTCAGACTGGGTGAAATATAACTTAAGCGTGGTTCCATTTTTCTTATCCGTAGCAATTAAATAATACGCTGATACAACTGGTGGAAAGACTTAGCGGCAATTTGCCAGCTAAAATCCATGCTCATTGCCTGACGTTGCACGTACCGCCACAGCGATGGACGGGACCACAGGACAAAGGCCCGGTGGATGGCATGTAATAGTGATTCAGTCTCGCTGTCGGTAAACACAAATCCGCTCGCGATCCCGTCAGCAAGGTTTTCGAGCGAACAGTCGGCGACGGTATCCGCCAGTCCGCCGGTGCGACGAACCAGCGGCAATGTGCCGTAGCGAAGGCCATAGAGCTGGGTCAGAC
This sequence comes from Klebsiella sp. Lac1, assembly GCF_009825425.1. NCBI lineage: Bacteria > Pseudomonadati > Pseudomonadota > Gammaproteobacteria > Enterobacterales > Enterobacteriaceae > Klebsiella > Klebsiella sp. Lac1. Next base: position 55,570 of record NZ_VJZJ01000005.1, on the reverse strand, counting down.
CGCAGGGTTCAAAACGGCTGGGCACCAGGATGACGTCGGCGCCGCCAATCATCTGATGCGACAGCGCCTCGTCGTAACCGATCCGGATACTCACCTGCCCGGAGTATTGCGCCGCAGCGGCAAGAAAACGGGCCTGCAAATCCGGGTCGCCGGATCCCAGTAGCGCCAGCTGCCCTCCCTGCGCAATGATTCCCGGCAGTGCGCCAAGGAGCAGATCCAGCCCCTTCTGGCTGGTGAGCCGGCTCACGACGGTGAACAACAGCGCCCGGCCGTCCTCCTTCAGCCCCAGCGTCGTCTGCAGCTGCTGCTTGTTCTTCGCTTTCTCAGCCAGCGAGTTCCGGTCGTAAGGCGCAGCCAGCAGCGGATCGCGGCGCGGATCCCAGATGCTTTCGTCGACGCCGTTAAGGATCCCCGACAGTCGCCCTTCCCGCTGACGTTGCCGCAGCAACTCTTCCAGACCGAACGCGTACTGCGGTTCGGTAATTTCACGGGCATACGTCGGGCTGACGGTGGTGATATGGTCAGCGAAATAGAGGCCCGCCTTAAGGAAGGAGATCTGTCCTTTAAACTCCACCCCATGCATCTGGAAGAATGACCACGGTAAAGCGATCTCCGCCATATGCCGGGCGAGGAACAAGCCCTGATAGGCAATGTTGTGCACCGTAAACACTGACCTGGCGGGGTTGCCGCGGGCGGCCAGATAAGCCGGCGTGAGGCCCGCATGCCAGTCATGGGCGTGGACGATTTCAGGCCGCCAGAACGGATCCAGACCGCCAGCAAGCTCAGCCGCGACCCAACTCAACAGCGCGAAACGCAGGACGTTATCGGGATAATCCTGCATCTGCGGGTCATGATAAGGATTACCCGGTCGGTCATAGAGATGCGGGGCATCAATCAGATAGATGCCCACGCCGTTAAAGTCGCCAAACAACAGCGTCATCGGCCCGGCGAAGGTCTCCCTGCTGGCCACCACCTGCGGTTCCCCTACTCCGTCGCGGATCGCGGGAAACCCCGGCAGCAGCACGCGGGTATCCACGCCCTCGGCTATTTGCGCCGCCGGGAGAGCACCGGTCACATCAGCCAGCCCCCCCGTTTTCAACAGAGGGAACATCTCCGCTCCTACATGTAAAACTCGCATGGATGCTCCTTAATTATTCAGGCATGAAGGCGACGCGATGCCAATGACGGCAATCACAGCTGCGGCAGCTTTTATTTCCGCCAACGGCTTCATAGTTCAAGTCGGTTCAGCATTTCTTTGGTAACCAGAACGATGCCTTCTTCCGAACGATAAAAGCGTCGCGCATCCTCAACGGCATTTTCGCCAATCACCGTCCCCTCCGGAATAACGCATCCCCGGTCGATCACGCAGCGTCTTATCCTGCAGGAGCGACCGACCCAGACGCCCGGTAATAAAACCGACGAATCAATATTACAGAACGAGTTAATCCGAACTCTGGAAAATAGAACCGACTGCACCACCACCGAGCCAGAAATAATACAGCCGCCGGAGACCAGAGAATTCATGGTCATGCCATGACTGCCGGAACGGTCCTGAACAAATTTGGCGCTGGGCAGCGATTCGACATAGGTACGGATAGGCCAGTTACGGTCATAAACGTCCAGCTCTGGCACTACTGAGGCTAAATCCAGATTCGCTTTCCAGTACGCCTCCAGGGTTCCGACATCGCGCCAGTATGGCTCGGCATTATTATCCGACTGAACGCAGGAGCGCGGGAACGGATGCGCATACGCTTCACCTGCCGCCGTTATCCTGGGAATAATATCTTTGCCAAAATCATGGGTGGAGTGTTCATCCCGATCGTCGTCTTCCAGCAGCTGGTAGAGATATTCCGCATCAAACACATAAATGCCCATACTGGCAAGCGAGCGGGTTTCATCGCCAGGAATGGTGGGCGGATTAGCCGGTTTTTCAACAAATTCAATGATTTTGTCATTCTCATCCACGGCCATGACGCCAAAAGCGCTTGCCTCTTCAACCGGGACCGGCAGGCAGGCCACGGTACAGCGCGCCCCTTTTTCAACGTGATCGAGCAGCATCCGCGAATAATCTTGTTTATAGATATGGTCCCCGGCCAGAATAACGACATATTCCGCATCATAGCGGCGGATAATATCCAGATTCTGGGTCACGGCATCCGCCGTCCCCCGATACCAGTTCTCACCATGCACCCGCTGCTGCGCCGGTAATAAATCCACGAACTCATTCATTTCTTCGTTAAAGAATGCCCAGCCGCGTTGAATATGCTGCACCAGTGAATGGGACTGATATTGTGTAATGACCCCGATACGTCTTATTCCGGAGTTAATACAATTCGATAAAGCAAAATCAATAATTCTGAATTTACCGCCGAAATGCACCGCAGGTTTTGCGCGAATAGTGGTCAGGTCTTTTAATCGTGTGCCACGTCCGCCGGCGAGGATCAGGGCCACGGATTTAAGCGGTAACTGGCGCGACAGCATTAAGTTGTCAGTATATTCAAGTTTACTCATAATAATGTCCTGCTATTAAATAAAAGCCATAAAAGAAAATAATGAAGAAAAAGCCTCACTCTTCTGCAAAATAATTCAGAAGTGATCACCTCCGGTAATAAGTCAGCTGCAATAAATCAGCTGCGCGTTTTATTGCCCTGCAGATTCCCGTACCAGCCAGATTGTCGCCAGCGGCGGCAGAGTCACCGACAGCGAATGCTCCCGACCGTGGCTGGCGATCGCCTCGCTTGCCACGCAGCCGCCGTTGCCGGTGTTGCTCCCGTGGTAGTGCATCGAGTCGGTGTTCAGCTCTTCACGCCAGCGCCCCGGCTGGTTAATCCCGAAGCGATAGCCGTGACGCGGTACTGGCGTGAAGTTGCTCGCCACGATTATCTCGTTCCCGGCTTTATCGCGACGGACAAAGATAAACACCGACCGTTCATGGTCATCCACAACAAGCCATTCAAAGCCGTAGGGGTCAAAATCCAGTTCGTGCAGTGCCTTATGGTGGCGATAGGTATGGTTCAGATCGCGCACCAGACGCTGCACCCCGTGATGCCAGTTGTCGCCCCCTTCCAGCAGATGCCAGTCGAGGCTGGCGTCGTGGTTCCACTCCCGCCCCTGGGCAAACTCGTTGCCCATAAACAGCAGCTTTTTACCGGGGAAGGCAAACAGCCAGCCGTAGTAGGCGCGCAGGTTGGCGAACTTCTGCCAGGCATCGCCAGGCATCCGGTCAAGAATCGATTTTTTGCCGTGAACCACTTCATCGTGTGACAGCGGCAACACGAAGTTTTCGGTGTAGTTGTAGAGCATCCCGAAGGTCATCTTGTCGTGATGATAACGACGATAGATGGGATCGAGCTGCATATAGTCGAGGGTGTCATGCATCCAGCCGAGGTTCCATTTGAACCAGAAGCCAAGACCGCCCGTCGAAGACGGTCGTGTAACCCCGGCGAAGTCGGTGGACTCCTCCGCCATCGTGACCGCTCCCGGCGTCTGCTCACCGAGCACACGGTTGGTATTGCGCAGAAATTCAATCGCTTCGAGGTTTTCCCGGCCGCCGTACTCATTGGGCACCCACTCCCCCTCTTTGCGGCTGTAGTCGCGGTAGATCATTGACGCAACCGCATCCACGCGCAGGGCGTCGATCCCGAAGCGTTCAATCCAGTACAGCGCGTTCCCGACCAGAAAGTTGCTGACTTCACGGCGACCGTAGTTGTAGATCAGCGTATTCCAGTCCTGGTGATAACCTTCTCGCGGGTCGCTGTGTTCATACAACGCGGTGCCGTCGAACGATGCCAGCGCAAAGTCATCCGACGGGAAGTGGCCCGGCACCCAGTCGAGGATCACGTTCAGACCCGCGGCATGGGCAGCATTCAGGAAGTAGCGGAAGTCTTCACGGGTACCAAAACGGCGGGTCGGCGCGTACAGCCCGGTGGGCTGATAGCCCCAGCTGCCGTCGAACGGATGTTCGTTTACCGGCAGCAGCTCCAGATGGGTGAAGCCCATCCACTTCGCGTAAGGCACCAGCTGGTCCGCCAGCTCGCGGTAGCTGAGCCAGAAATGGTTATCGGCGTGGCGGCGCCACGAGCCAAGGTGCACTTCATAAATCGAAATCGGTGCATCAAACTGGTTGGCCTGCTGACGGGACTGTGGCTGTTCGACCTTTTCCGGCATGCCGCAGATAAGCGACGCGCTTTCCGGGCGCATCTGTGCCTCAAAGGCATACGGGTCGGATTTCACCCGCAGGTGGCCGTGGGCGTCAATCAGCTCGAACTTATACAGCTGGCCGTTATGCGCGCCGGGGACAAACAGCTCCCAGATGCCGGACTCTTTGCGCAGACGCATCGGGTGGCGGCGGCCGTCCCAGTAGTTGAACTGTCCGACCACCGACACACGACGGGCGTTCGGCGCCCAGACGGAAAAACGCGTCCCGGTGACGCCGTCCATGGTGTCGGCATGGGCTCCCAGCGTCTCGTAGGGCCGCAGATGAGTCCCTTCAGCGAGCAGCCAGGCATCAAGCTCCTGCAGCAGCGGGCCAAAGCGATAGGGGTCGTCAATCAGGTTTTGCTGACCGTGCCAGGTGACGGCCAGCTGGTAACGAAAAGGATTTTTCCGGCGCGGCAGAACGCCGCTAAAGAACCCGCGTGTGTCGAGGCATTCGAGTTTACCGACTTTGCGCCCGGTTTTCGGTTCAATCACCCATACATCGGTGGCATCGGGTAATAATGCGCGCACTTCCAGACCCGCATCGGTTGAGTGCATGCCAAGCACGGAAAATGGATCGGAACAATGACCTGCGAGAAGTGCGGAGATCGCACTTTTTTCATTATAATCAGACATGGCAGTCACCCTACTATCATCCTGCGGAAAGAATTAAAACGCCTCTTCCTGCTTTATTGATCCGGTAATATTCCGCTGCATGCTACGCATCGAAATATCAACACGTTATTCCAGAGCCTTAAGACATGTCGGTTGTCCACAAATAGAGAGTGATTAACCTCCTGAGAAGTGAGTTAAATGCGCTGTACGACTTCTGTATTATCTGTCTTCAGAATAATTACTCCTGATTTTCTTTCTGTGAGTAAACACTCATTTCTATATTAATGGGGAAACTAATTTTTATTTCGTCACGAATGATGAGTTTCCTTCTGCTGAATTCGTCAGATCGTATATAAAAAAAGGCTTTGTTGAATAAATCGAACTTTTGCTGAGTTGAAGGATCAGATCACGCATCTTCCCGACAACGCAGACCGTTCCGTGGCAAAGCAAAAGTTCAAAATCACCAACTGGCCCACCTACAATAAAGCCCTCATCAACCGTGGCTCCATAACTTTCTGGCTGGATGATGAAGCTATTCAGGCCTGGTATGAGTCAGCAACACCTTCTTCACGAGGCAGACCTCAGCGCTATTCTGACCTTGCCATCACGACTGTGCTGGTCATTAAACGCGTATTCAGGCTGACCCTGCGCGCTGCGCAGGGCTTTATTGATTCCATTTTTTCTCTGATGAACGTTCCGCTACGCTGCCCGGATTACAGCTGTGTCAGCAGGCGGGCAAAGTCGGTTAATGTCAGTTTCAAAACGCCCACCCGGGGTGAAATCGCACACCTGGTAATTGATTCCACCGGGCTGAAGGTCTTCGGTGAAGGCGAGTGGAAAGTCAAAAAGCATGGCCAGGAACGCCGCCGTATCTGGCGTAAGCTGCATCTCGCCGTTGACAGTAAAACACATGAAATCATCTGCGCTGACCTGTCGCTGAACAATGTGACGGACTCAGAAGCCTTCCCGGGTCTTATCCGGCAGACTCACAGAAAAATCAGGGCAGCATCGGCAGACGGCGCTTACGACACCCGGCTCTGTCACGATGAACTGCGGCGTAAGAAAATCAGCGCGCTTATCCCTCCCCGAAAAGGTGCGGGTTACTGGCCCGGTGAATATGCAGACCGTAACCGTGCAGTGGCTAATCAGCGAATGACCGGGAGTAATGCGCGGTGGAAATGGACAACAGATTACAACCGTCGCTCGATAGCGGAAACGGCGATGTACCGGGTAAAACAGCTGTTCGGGGGTTCACTGACGCTGCGTGACTACGATGGTCAGGTTGCGGAGGCTATGGCCCTGGTACGAGCGCTGAACAAAATGACGAAAGCAGGTATGCCTGAAAGCGTGCGTATTGCCTGAAAACACAACCCGCTACGGGGGAGACTTACCCGAAATCTGATTTATTCAACAAAGCCGTAAACGGGATGTCACTTCATGCATGTCAGGATATTTTTCTTTCTGATACTTAATCGCAAGGTCGGCCCAGTTATTATGCAGTGGTACAGTCAGTGAACCAACGTAAATCACATATCCACCTTTTCCACCCATATCTTTTGCAAGTTCATCTATATTGGCCTGAGCATATTTTTCGCTATCAATAGTTTCCACATCCCATTGAGCTATCTGCTTATCAGGGGACTCATGAGACAACACAACAATACCTTTATCCCGGGCTTTTTTTAATACAGGCTCCAGAACCGTTGCATCATTTGGTACAACGATAATTGCATTAACATTTTTAGCAATAAGGTCCTCAATGACTTTAACTTGTTGAGCCGGATCCGGGGTTGCTGGCCCTGTCTGATAGGCATTAACATTGAGTTTATCGGCAGCTTCCTTTACGCCAATCCCCATCCGGTTAAACCATGGGATACCATTGACTTTTGCAACCAAGGCAATTTCATATTTCTCTGCTGCGAATACTGAACCGGAAAAAATATATGCTGAAGACATAGCTACGCTAAGCAATGCAATTTTAAGTTTCATATTTTTGCCTTTCTGAACTGTAGGGGGTGGATGTCATGGAAAGATTACCGGTAAAGGGAATAGCTCAGGAAGTCAGGATTACGTAATTGTGAGTTATGCACATTAATGTTAAAATTCATGATTTTTTATGTTGATTTTGTGTTAAATAATGAGGGATTGATGGGGGAAGACAAAATAAAATGTTAATTAATGGTGGTTTTAAATCATATTATTTAACCATTTGATAACATTTCAGGGGTTTTAGGTGATGCCCGAATACAGCGAATTTAAGTCATAAAATTAATTTTTTATTTCGCATGTCTCATTAGTAATTTTTATCACCATAGATAAGTCTGCTGACCGGGGAACCAGCATGCGGAAAAAAGATATGTGATTTGCAGGGGTATACACCGATACGTGCATCAGCGACTGACAACGTCTCTTACTGGTAATGAGGAGCAGGGTGGAAAAATACTTTTTCTGCAAAGTCGTGAACCCCATCTGGGGGTGTTATCTGCCTTCACAGAGATGTTGCCGGAACACAATAATGAACAGGCCGGATTATGCTATCCGGCCTGTTGTGTCAACTTGGTGATTTTTCGACAAATAGATTGAGATGGTAGCGGTAGCTGTCGAGGAACCGGGATTTACATGCATCATTCATACTGCCGGTGACCTGTTCAACGTCCACTTTCCGCCCTTGTGAGTTCATCTGGGCCAGACTTAATGCAATAAAATCAAAATCTTTTGGATGAAACTTTTCTACGTGGTGTATTGCCTGCATATTCCTCCCTTTTAATCGCCATGAAGAGTAAGGTTTATGCTCTGCTATTTTCAGTATGGCCCAGCCTCTCGATATTCTCCTGCAGAGTCGCGAAAACTGTGAGGCCAGCCGCAGATTTTGTACTTTAGGGCGTTTCCTGCCGCCGCAATCCGCCTGTCAGGCCGTCTGGTGGAGGTAAATGCTGCCATGAAGTTGCAACCCAGAATGATTGAGCTGTCATCAGGCGTATGTTTTATTTTTTTATGGCTTTGTTGAATAAATCAGATTTCGGGTAAGTCTCCCCCGTAGCGGGTTGTGTTTTCAGGCAATACGCACGCTTTCAGGCATACCTGCTTTCGTCATTTTGTTCAGCGCTCGTACCAGGGCCATAGCCTCCGCAACCTGACCATCGTAGTCACGCAGCGTCAGTGAACCCCCGAACAGCTGTTTTACCCGGTACATCGCCGTTTCCGCTATCGAGCGACGGTTGTAATCTGTTGTCCATTTCCACCGCGCATTACTCCCGGTCATTCGCTGATTAGCCACTGCACGGTTACGGTCTGCATATTCACCGGGCCAGTAACCCGCACCTTTTCGGGGAGGGATAAGCGCGCTGATTTTCTTACGCCGCAGTTCATCGTGACAGAGCCGGGTGTCGTAAGCGCCGTCTGCCGATGCTGCCCTGATTTTTCTGTGAGTCTGCCGGATAAGACCCGGGAAGGCTTCTGAGTCCGTCACATTGTTCAGCGACAGGTCAGCGCAGATGATTTCATGTGTTTTACTGTCAACGGCGAGATGCAGCTTACGCCAGATACGGCGGCGTTCCTGGCCATGCTTTTTGACTTTCCACTCGCCTTCACCGAAGACCTTCAGCCCGGTGGAATCAATTACCAGGTGTGCGATTTCACCCCGGGTGGGCGTTTTGAAACTGACATTAACCGACTTTGCCCGCCTGCTGACACAGCTGTAATCCGGGCAGCGTAGCGGAACGTTCATCAGAGAAAAAATGGAATCAATAAAGCCCTGCGCAGCGCGCAGGGTCAGCCTGAATACGCGTTTAATGACCAGCACAGTCGTGATGGCAAGGTCAGAATAGCGCTGAGGTCTGCCTCGTGAAGAAGGTGTTGCTGACTCATACCAGGCCTGAATAGCTTCATCATCCAGCCAGAAAGTTATGGAGCCACGGTTGATGAGGGCTTTATTGTAGGTGGGCCAGTTGGTGATTTTGAACTTTTGCTTTGCCACGGAACGGTCTGCGTTGTCGGGAAGATACGTGATCTGATCCTTCAACTCAGCAAAAGTTCGATTTATTCAACAAAGCCCCGGTAACGCAATAAAAAGGGTTTCCTGGCATGAGTTTCAATAACCCGCCGGACTTCCCGAACGACCTCCAGCGGAAAACGCATCCGGTTTGCTAATGAACCACCCCATTCGTCAGTACGCTGGTTAAACCAGGGGGAGAAGAAGTTCTGGATAAGAAAACCATGCGCGCCGTGCAATTCAACACCATCAAAACCGGCCTCAATTGCGCGGCGAGTGGCTTCGCCGAAGTCATGGATCACACCAGAAATTTCGTCATGACCCAACGCCCGGCTGGCTTGTTCCCCGCGATTAAAAGGGCCAGCCGGAGCGGCCAGGGCACTGGCGCTGACGAGCTCTCCATCTGGGATGAGTTCGGGAACCGCTTTATTACCGGCGTGAAACAGTTGCAGGATTGCCAGCGCCCCCCCGCTTTTTGCCGCATCAGCCAGTTTCCTCAGACTCGGGATAAAACGATCATCGTAGGCTGCGAATTCATTGGTGAAACCCACTCCGTTTCTCTGGGGGCAGTTTGGATATCGAAAATTATTGTACGCTAAGGCTATTTTTTGACCTTTCGACTTTAGCTGGCCTCAGCCGACGAAACTTACCGGAAGCCGGTTGCTTATCCAGATATAATCGCCTGTCATATTGATGTGCTCCCAGCCTAACGGCGACAAATGCGACAGCAGTTGCTCGTTGCTCTTCACTCCTTTACGCTTCAGGGCATCGATCGTTCTTTCCATATAGACGGTGTTCCACAGCGAGATAGCTGCCGTCAGTCCGCTGGCGCGATAGCTCTGATTTTCCGGTTTGCGGTCCCTGATTTCCCCCAGTCGGTGCAGGAATACCGCACACGCCAGTGCGTTACGGGCCTCCCCTTTATTCAATCCAGCCTGTACCCGCCGACGAAGTGCCGGATCGCGGAACCAGTCGAGCATAAACAGCTTTCGTTCTATACGGCCAATTTCCCTCAATGCTTTGGCAAGTCCGTTTTGCTTGGGGTAGCTGGCAAGATCGGTGAAAACCACGGTATTTCCGTTCGGAGGCGACGCGAGCAGTGCGCAGCCTGTCTTCTGAATGCCGCTTTGCGGCATGGAGGCGCCAGATGAATTTGAACAAGGCTCCGTCGGTAAGTGGCGCCGTCGCCCGGCGAAGCCGGTTACCGTTTTGAAAGGTTCTGCCTATCCCATCCCTTACCCTGTTAAGCCATACCCGCTAAAAATAACTCAGGAGCTTTTGTGCGCGGTCGGAGTGGTCACGACAAGGCAAGGGCCGTAGTCGTGGCGTATCTCCGCGTTAGCGGGCCGGTAGGGCCGCTTACGAGCGTGTACCAGACAACTGACCGCAGCTCCACCCACAGCGATGAAGAAGAGTAGTTACAACACTCATCATTAAAAGCGATGTTGTTCCCCGGCCTTCGGCCGGGGGCGGCGGCGCTTTTCAGTGGTGGGGAGGGGGCACATATGTTGTTGAAGCGTCAGCGTTCTCCGGTGGTGGGAGGCGAGGTTTCTGCGGTGTTCTGAGTGGTATGTGCGGTGCTGAGGATTGCGCTGGTGCGGTTCACGGGGAATCTAACCGGATGATGTAACTAAATTATGTGTTGTGCCTATGCCCGCCGCATAGCGGCGGGAGGCACTTCTGGTTCTGAGCGACGTGGACGCTTGCGGCCGCTGTAAGCGAAGGCCTTTTTGATTTATTCACAATGGTGTTCAGAGACAAAAGATCTCCCTGCTGCTTGCAATGCAGGGGATAAAAATACTGGGTTAAGACTGTATTGCGGGTTTCCTGTTATTTATTTGCAGATTCTCTCATTTATCTATTTGCGGATTTTTGTGGATAACTGATCACGTGGGGGCGTTTGATGGCCAGCATGCCGGCGAAATCATCAGGGAAAGAGAAAAACTCAGGCGGGAAAAGGAAGGAAAGACAAAAATGGCCAAAAAATACCAGCACAAAAAGCCCCGGAGGGGCTATTTTTTTACAAATTTTGGCTGGCCGGACTAATGCGGCGCTGGATGGCTCAGCGAGAGTTCCAGCTGATAGAGATGCTGTACCGCCAGCTGCTCAAGCTTGTTCTCAGAATAGCCATAGAGCTCGTCTGCCGGCAGCGTCTTCTTCAGCCAGCAGGTCATCTCATAGACCTGGCGGTCCCGGGGCATTCTGGCCAGGCGGTTGGCGCGTTTGCGTGCCGCGCCTTGTGCACGACGATACTGCAGGGCCTCACGACTACGCTGCTCATACCAGCGCTTACGCGCCTTATGGACAGAAATATCCTCATGCTCGCCTAACATGCCCTCTTTAATGAGTGCCTGACGTTCCTCGCTTTCGCGCAGTTTCTTCTGCTGCTGCTCCTGCAGCTTCATCAAATCAACGCCCAGCATCCTGAAGCCGGCGGCGGTGATCCACACGTACTTTGGCAGACGTTTACGGGACTCCCGATCCCAGGCGGTTTCTTCTGACACCCCCAGGACACCAAAGCGGACCTGCTCGGCTATCAGCGCCGAAACCCGGCGAATGGTCACTTCAGTTTCCGGAATGACTTTACCTTTGCCGTCTTTCGGACTGAGCTCTCTGGCCAGCCTGGACACGCACATCCCTACCGTGTGTTTACCGGCATCACAGAAGCTGACCAGCACCGGCCACAGCGCATCGAGGAGACGCTGTTTTTCAGGACGGAAAGCATATTTTCGCCCGGCGCGCTGACGTTCCCGGACATAGAATGGGTGCAGGGACATATGCATGCGCAGGCTGTGTTGCCCCGTGAGCGGATCTTTCTTCACCAGACGGTTATAGGCGTGGCCAAGCTGGCCACCGAGCGCCTTATAGTGAGATGGCCGGAACCAGGACGGGTTTTCGCATTTGGGTTTGGTGGAGTGCTCACCACGACGACGACGGGTACGCTTCTTTTCCGGGGAAACCAGAAAAGATTCAACGTGGCCATCTTCAACGCCCTGCCAGAAACGGATCTGTTCTTCCGTATCCAGCTGACTCCAGTGTTGCGGATTGTGCTGTTCAGTCACACCATCCCGCGCTTATGTTGCACGGAAGGAGCAAATGGCACAGAAACGGGTATTGCAGTTTTCTGAGCATAAAACTATACTCCCTGCATAGAGCAACAGCTTCTATGCAGTTTATGAAGGCCCCGGTAATCTTCTCAGTCGCCAAACTTAGCGAAGATTATCGGGGTTTTGTCTTTTCCGGCTCCGGGTAGACACCTCATCAGAACCAGTTCCCTGCCACCTTACGGCGTGGCCAGCCATAAAATACCAAACGATCAGTAATCTAGCACCTACCGTCGAAACTCACAAGAACGTCAATCCTTAACAAGGCAACCATGCTGGTTAACTGCCTCTTTTATGAGCTTTTCAATCATCTCTGATTGGGTCACGCCTTTGGTTTCACACATCAGTCGAAATTCATCTTTAATTTCGCTTGTGACGTACACCCGCATTTCCTTATGCGTTTCTTTCTTTCTGGCAAGATGACTCTGCTGACGTTCTACAGCACTCCTCGGACTGCCTTTTCGGTAACTGCGTTTTGCTTTCGTTGAGGAAGTAACCGCGCTTACGACCTGTGACATCTCTGCCTCCTCAAAGATCTAAAAAAGGATCGTTTGCAGAGAATACTACAGATATCAGAATTCAGCGACTTACTTTATGGACGTAACCCGCGTTGGCGCACGGTTTACGTCCGGGGATCGTTTATGGCGATGTCAGTATGTCTGTTTCCAGTCCGTTCCCTGTGACCAGCGAGACGACCAGTGCTGCAGGTAGCGCCGGGCAACAGCCGAGTCATCCCATACAACCAGCACATTCTCTGAATTCGAACGGTCAGCGGCACGGCTGAAATTGAACGAGCCGGCCTCTGTATTGCGCCTGTCCGCGACGATCACTTTGTCGTGCAAAATCTTGTAGGCGCTGACCGTACGAACCGGAATGCCCGCGCTGGCCAGCAGGTTCAGGGCGGCTACGCTGGCTTTTCCGCTATTCGCCTTCTGGTCCAGCACCACGCGGACATCCACCCCACGTTGTTTCGCCGCGATGAGTGAGCGAACCACCTCCGGGGAGGTGAAGGAATACCCCATCAGCCGGATTTCCTGCTGCGCGGAATCGAGGGTCTTCAGGACCAACTGCAGGGCTGTGCCTTCCGGAGAAAAACCTGTCTCGATGGTCGCGGCGTCGACTGCCGGCGCCAGCGCTAACAGGCTCAGGCTGAGGACTCCGGCCACAAATCCTGTGCGGACACGGGTTCTGTTTATTACTGCTATTTTCCTTTTCATCCTTTGTATTCTCCCCTGACCACCGTCAATGGTGTGGTGATAGTTTCAGTTTCCCGACGTATTAAAAATTCCCTGATCTGTCTGACCAGCTTTTCAGCATCCCGGTCTCTCAGCAGCGGAATGCCCGCCTGCCTGAGTACTTCTTCCAGCAGGATATCCCGGCGAACCCGGTGTTTTTTCAGATGCGACGCATCATCCAGCTCGATGGCGGCCACAATGGCAAAGGTCCTGATATCCACCACCACCACATCGCAGTGCCACTGTGACACCATCCGGAACAGCTGCCACCAGGTCCGGGAGCGGGGCCTGATATGGGGTGCCAGGCTGGCGATATCCGCCACTCGCACCTGCGGGCACAGCAGCCAGTGTTTCCGGTCGGTATGTTTCAGCAATGCCCGGAAAAAATGTTGTTCCCGGGGCGTCATCAGCGTGTCATTACCCATCCAGACCCGCTGGCGACACAGTCTCTGTTCAGCCTCTCCGGTACGAATACCCGCCGCTTTCAGCGCTTGTAGGACCGGGGATGTCTTCCCTGTTGCACGTTCCTTCAGAAACAGCACCAGGAACCCCAGCAGACTCAGCACAACAACGGCACTGCCTGTCATCATTAATATCTTTGCCATGTTGCTTCTTCCTTTGTGGACATATTTTTTCCGATGTGTTTACTGCGCAGTCTCCTCATCGTTCTGTCCCTCTGGGGATACGCCAGGCCTCTGCCGGCAACCGATCCAGCAACGCGCGCCGGAAGGCATTTGGCAGACCCTGACCGGCCACAATGTCTGCTATCAGGACCGATATGGCAGAAATCATCAGCACATAGCGAATGATGAAGCCGGTCTGATGCATAAGCTCTCCGGGGGACATATTCCGAAGGGCGGTCACCAGCCGGACACCGGCCTGCGGAACCCCCCAGACAAGCACGCCAGCGCCCGCCAGTATCACTGCCGGCGCATACAGAAATCCCCGACTGATAACCCGTTGCATCAGGTTTAAAAGAGCGTGCATCTGACGGCGGTACACCTCATCATCCTGCAGAATCTTCCATTCAAGCCGCGCTTTCTCATGCCGCGGAAGCATGGCCACCACCTGGATGCCGTCACGGATACTGACGAGCGGCGAGACATCAGGCTTCCTCATCTGGTCGATGTGCCGCGTATACAGGGCCAGCCCGGCCCAGAATAGTGCAACGGGCAGTGATACCAGGATAAATCCATTTCCCGGAAAAGAGGGAGAAAATAAGAGTTGCAGAGACAGTGCCAGCGCGCCCCCGTATAAATAACAAAATAACTGCTGCTCAGTGCGCAGCATGAAATAGCTGAACATACTCATTCCTTTTTAGACAAGAATACTTTTTAGACAAGAAAGATAATCACAACCTGCTTATTTATTTCATTAGCGCCAGACCACCGTTTTTTCATAAACGGCAATCACGCCTCGCCTGATTAATTCGTCCCTGACCTGATTTAAAATCGCTGTATTTCTGATGTTACCGGAATGACATTTAATATAATTCATCAGTGACGAGGTGCTTACAGGTCGGTTTACCGCAGACTTTTTACTCAATGACTGTATTTTATCGGTCAGGCGTAGCACCTCATCGTTGCTGATGAGCGCAGACACCGTTTTCGCCTTCTCTGCTGAACGTGGTGAGGGTATACGACAACATCGTCGCCCTGTCCTGCAGAGCAATGCAATCACGCTGTCATACCCTTTATCATTCGATATAACATGAAACATCGTATCTTCCGGAGCGGTGACGCTGAGTCGTCCCAGCTCAAGTACCAGGTGGAAATCGACATTATTTTTCGACACGCAGGGCGCCTGAAACACACTGACCGATATATTACCGGCATGTGTTACGGACGGAAAACGAATAAACTCCTGCTGAGACCCGGTAAACAAAATAAGACGTTCATAACGCGACAACATTACATTTTCAAGCGTTCCGATATTTTCATAATCAACCAGCGCAATGATATTCTCAGACATAACTCTCCAGACTCCACCG
This sequence comes from Klebsiella sp. Lac1, assembly GCF_009825425.1. NCBI lineage: Bacteria > Pseudomonadati > Pseudomonadota > Gammaproteobacteria > Enterobacterales > Enterobacteriaceae > Klebsiella > Klebsiella sp. Lac1. The sequence goes on along the minus strand of NZ_VJZJ01000005.1, from coordinate 40,438 downwards.
GGACCGACTGCCAGAATACCAGTCCGTTAGTACGACGAACAACATACAGCAGTGTGCCTTTTTGTTTTAAGAGACATCCTCTTCCATTCAGAAGAGACAACAGTAACTTGTTATTGTCGGGATTTATTTATAGCCGCCTGAACATTCTGTGCTTCAGTCATTCCGGAAAAGACCGTGACGTTTTCTTCCGTCGCGCCCTTCACCGGCATCACAATAATACCTGGCGTTCCGGTTAATCCCGTCGCCGTGGCGATATCATTAATATTTTTCAGTGTGGTATTTATCTCATCAATCGTATTCTGCTTAAATTTAATATGACCAGAAACCTTTTCGATAATCTCCTGCGTCAGTTTCCCTTCATTCAGTCCTGTACCATAAACCGCATTGTGATAGCTCCTGTAAGCCTCCGAGCCCTTTTCTTTCCAGACCTGCAGGCCGGTTTTCGCCGCCAGCAATGATGCAGGCCACCGGCTACCAAACACCGGCCACTCCATAAAGAAGTAACGCACGTCCGTGTTGCTCCCGATGACCTTCTCCAGTTCGGGTGCGAACCGGCTGCACCAGATGCACTGGTAGTCAAAGAATTCAACCACCATCACCTTTCCGTCCCCGGGACCCCAGGAGGGGATATTTTTATTACCCAGAATGTTAGCCTGCTGTTCCAGTGCAGTGGATTTAAGACCGCGGGTCTGTTTCGCCTCCTGCTCCTGCTGAAGTTTCTCACTCATCTGAATCAGTATTTCAGGATGAGCACGCAGATAATCCGCTGCGATTTCCCCGATTCTTTTTTCCTGGGCGGCGGAAAACGTTTTATCTGGTTCATTATTCTGAGCAAAACTGGTATTAAAAGCGACAGCCGAAATAAACGGGAGCAGAAAATACAATCCGAATTTGAATTTCATTTTTATTCCTTTAACAGGTTAAGCATGGATATAATAAGGGTTTTCATATTATTGACTCTCTTATTTGTGACGAATACCATTCAGCTAATGGATGTGATACCCATTAGCTGTGGACGTACTGATATTTAATCTGAGCGAACTGAAAAGAATTAAACGGTCTGACTCATCTTTCGTTCAGCGCGTAACAGCTCTTTCATCATGCGCTCACTGGCGTAGTGCGCTTCATCAGCAGTGACCGTAGCCACCACATTCCCCTGCAGGTCATAGCGGGAGGCACCTTCCCGCATCCGGGACAGATAACCTGCCGACCGGGTCAGGCTTTTCAGGCACTTAATCACCTGTTTATGCGACAGCGGCAGGTCGCGCCCCGCGATATCGGCAAACAGCTGTTCACGCATCCCCGTCGCCAGCAGACGGGGTGAGTCACCGTCGAACAACTGTGGCCAGAATGCCTTCAGAGTCATGATGGCCTGTTCCGGAGGCAGTAAGCGGAGATACCGGACCGGAGGCGGTACCTTTAAGGCTTTGGCCATGACCGGCACAGTTTTTCGCGCTGCGGCTTCAGCGGCCTTTTTCTCAAGCTTCTCTTTTTTGACCTTCCAGGCGGGCGGGGTCGACACCACCACCACTTTTTTGCGGCGCACCACAACATCAGGGGTGCCCGTGTTGTTGTTCGCTCCTGCATTATCTGTGGCTGGTTTGCGTTTCAGGCTCAGTACCGGACGTTTTTCTTCACTCATAAGGGGCCATATCAATTAAAGCTTCAGGTCTGGGGTATACGATACGCTAACGGCATCATCGTTTCATCTCAGGCTGCACTGGTCACAGCGATGATGTTCCCTTTGTCACACTTACGGATACTGTTCCCGCTCCCCGGACCTCTGTCCGGTTTTTTTTTACATCGTCGCCACTATCCCCAGCACCGCCAGATGCACGGCATAAAACATCACAAAAAAGTGCCGCGGCCAGAAGCGCGGAACAGAACGACCGAGGTCAGAACAGACCGCCAGGGCCAGCAAAGCGACCATCAGGCTGGCAATGGCCTGGGTAATATCATGGGCATTCATCAGTAGTACCATGACAGCCCACAGCACGGCATACCCGATCCGTTCTACAGGCTCTTTCGCCCGACAAAGCCGCCAGCTGTTGATCAGCATGAAGACCCCGGCCAGACCGTAGCTGTCGGCAGATAAGGGGAGCCAGGCCACTACAATGGCGATCGCCAGCAGAATATCATTGCGGGTCTGCAGACTGAACCAGCGCAGCGCCTGGCCGGTGACCGCAAAGCTAAACAGGATATTCCCCATGTACCACGGGTACCCGATGAGAATAAAGGAGCCCTGGGCGATCAGCGCCCAGCACCACAGGCTGTTCAGCTGTGTCTGGCGGATGGCCCCGTGGCGCGCCAGGTTCATTCCCCAGACCAGACCAAACAGGGGAAAGCAGCCTCTCCCCAGAAGACGCATGAGTTCATTATTCCCGGCCAGCAGCAAACCGGTGTGATCGACAATCATCAGCACCAGCGCCACCGTTTTGATGATATCCGTCTGTCCAGGCGTCCAGGTCAGCAGCCCCTGCAGCCAGCGATCGACGGCATTGAGGCGGGTTTCGTACATTGTCATATTCCTTTCCTTTTATCAGCGCCCCGGCAGGGTACCCGATTTTAATCGGGGAGAATGCCGGGGCAGACAAGCCGCCGGCGCGTCAGTCGCCCCCAAGCGTTTTCTCACGATTGAGATCACGAACCATATCCCGCTCCATCTGCTGCAGACGGTCCCGCTGCAGGCTCTCTGATACCACCTGCTGAACGGCCGCTTCCTGACGCCGGGTCTGCGGATCGTCCGGCAGCACCGTTTTCTCCTCTCCTGGCCGGTCACGTTCGAGACCCCGAATGACGTCCCCGATAACCTCTTTTATCCGCTCGCCCGGCTCGCCCGCTTTCTTCTCCTCTCCGGACACTTCCCGGGTCGCCTGCTCCGTCTGTCTTTCCATCTCCCGGCGCTGTGCCTCTTCTGCGGCCCGCTGTGCCAGAACCTCTGGCGGGAGCGGGATGTCAGTACCGGTATCATTGATCGGAGGATTCGGCAGGGGATCAGCCCAGATGCGACCGCCGGTGATGGCCTCCGGGTTCCAGGGGCGGTCATCTCCGGCAAGCCGGACCACCACCCCGCTGTCGGGGTTATCGCGTGCGATCCTGACGCCTTCGCCCATATTCCCGGCCAGCAGACTTTCGCCGTTGCGACTGTTCTGCAGCGCCACAAAGCGGGCATCTTCATTGCCCATGATGCGCCCCTCACCGCCGATCACCTGCAGACGTCCGTCGTTATCCGTCAGCGGGCTGAGCCAGATGCCGGCGTCTTTCCCGTTTTTGTCGAACGCCGGCAGCGCCACGTGCGGCTGCGGGTACTTTTTGCCCGGTGAAATGAATTTTCCCGGGGACTGCCCGCGCGCCAGACCGGACTGCTGCAGGGCGGCCCGGCCTGCAGCCGCCTCATCCAGCGCTCGTGCCCGGCTGAACAGCTGGCCGGCCGTTTTCACGGCCCGGTCGTTACGCGGCTCCAGAATATCGTGGGCTGTCGCTTTCTCTGGTGAATTATTTATGGCCTTTATCCAGCCCTCACGGTTGTCGGTATACACCTGGACATGTTGTTTCATACGTGATAACCCGACATAGGCGGATTCAAAGCTGGCCATCCGTTCCCGGCCACCGGCCACGCCCTCCAGTGCGATGGCAAACGGTTCACTGGCCCCCTGCGCACCATGCGCGGTGATGGCGTAGGCAAGGTCGATATGTTGCTGCGCTTGATCAGCCTTCGGGTTCAGCGTGCGGGTGCTTTTGCCGTCAGACAGCGTGACACTGTCACCTGAAACGGATTTCACCTCCCACACACTGTTGGCCACATAGCCGCGTTCCGTGTCACTCTTGCTGAAGCGCATTTTGTCCCCCTGAGACACTGTAATCTCTTGCTCACGGTAGAGCGTGACACCTTCAGCCAACGCCTCCCGGGGTGAAATAAGCCGTTCTTTCCCTTCACCATCCATCAGCGTGATAAGCTGGTTCTCCTTATCCACGCTCCCGATACGGTGGTAGACATTATCGACCAGGGCAACGGCTCCCTTATGAGCCGTCCAGGTCGACAGTCTGCGCAGCTCTCCGTCACGGATGTTGCTCGTCACCAGTACCGGCAGAGTGACTTCCTCTCTGCCCACTTCACCATTGTCCCGCCTCGCGTCATGAATCAGACTGTTCAGCACCCGCCGGTCATCATTCAGATGGGTGATAATCAGCGTCTGTGACTGCGCCTCCGGGGTACGGTCGGCATAGTCCTTCACCAGTGCCTCATACAGCGTGGTGGGCTGACCTGCCGGCACACTTTCACCCTTGTTCAGCGCTTTCTGTATCGCCTCCTCCTGTGCGGGGGTGAATTCCACCACGGAGTTTTCGGGCACCCAGGCCCCGTCTTTTCGCGGCACCTGTTCCGGTGTAACCTGCTCAATCGTCGCCAGCGCGCGGTTCACGTCCCGGTCAATCAGGCTGTAGACCGCCGGTCGCAACTCAGGTACCTGGCGCACAATCTCTTTCATAATGGCGACGTCGGCGGCGCTGCGCTGCTGCATCAGCCGGAACGGCTGGCCCGGTGCAATGGACTGCAGCTGGTCGGTATCGCCGCTGAGCACCGCCCGTCCTCCCCCGGCCGCAATCAGGGAGAGCGCCTTCGCGGTATCGGCCAGCCCCACCATTGAGCTCTCGTCGAGCAGGAACAACGTGTTGCTGAAATCCGGTGTCTGGCCATTACGCTGCAGGAGCTGCGTGTCATGCAGGAACGAGGCGGTAGTCTGCGCATCCACGCCGGCGCTCTGCATTTCCCCGACCGCACGGTGTGTCGGACCGAGACCGATGACCCGAGGCCGGGTCGCTTCCGGCAGCAGACTGATGGCCCCCGTCACGGCCCGGAACTGGGTGGTTTTCCCCACCCCGGCATAGCCCTGAACCACCGTGAACCGGTCCGTGGTCTCCAGTATCATCCGGGTGGAAGCACGCTGCCCTGACGTCAGGTCCGTCATCAGGCTTCCCGGTACATTGTCCATCAGGGGTGCAACGGCCTCTTTTCCTTCCAGCACCTTTGTCAGAATGCTTTTCTCGGCATCCCAGGTCTGGCGGGAAATCAGCAGGTCATTGCCGTGGCCTGGGGCCACCGGCACATTCAGCAGACTGCCGGCCTGAATCTGCGACTGAATGGTCGCGTCTATCTCCGTCATCGGAACCTTACCTCCGCCGGTTTCCAGCGCGGTGGCCAACAGTTGCGGGCGCGTGAAGGTCAGCTCCTCACTTTCCAGTAAAGGAATGGAAAGGTGAATGACCTGCTCTGCGGGGGTGTGCAGCCCGGCTTTCTGTGATGCGATGGCTGCATCCAGGTCTGTCTCGCCTGAACGGGCCTTCAGCTGCTCAGACACCACACTGAAGGCGGTATGCCGGGCCAGCTTCTCTGTCGTGCGGGCAGTACCCTGCGCCGAGTACAGCCGGATGTGGCTCCCGCTCTGCGCCAGCTGGTTCAGCGTGGCGTTATCCAGCTCACGTTGCGTCACCGAGGCAAAGACCGTCGCCGTTTCGCTGACCGAGCGGCCAGGACTTTCCACCCATCCGTGCCCGACCTTGATACCGTCGAACGGGCTGCTGCCTACAGAAAGCGACTGGGTGGTTTTCTGTCCGGGACGCTGCACCGTCAGCTGCCCTTCCTCCGCCTTCAGCACCGTGACGCTCTCGCCGCCTTTCAGGCGCGTGTCGGGTATCTTCCCCAGCACGGCCAGACGTTCACCTTCAGCCACCGTCAGTTTGTCGGCCCGGAATAACGTCCACTGGCTGTCGACGGCAGAAACCTTCATGTCCAGACGTTCCCCCTCTTTGTCCCTGAGGGTCAGCATATTGCTGCTGGCGGTCACCCGATCGATCACAAAGCGGTCATGCTGTCGGGTTTCCGGGTCCCAGCGCTCCATCACCATCCCTTCCCGGTAGTAGTCCCGGACACCGCGACTTTTGCTGTCCAGCCAGACCGGCGTCAGCGCGGTGACCGTCATATCCTTCTCACCCAGTACGCCCTCACTTTTGAGCGTTTCCCGGATGAGCCCGTTCAGTATGCCCTGTTCACGGCTCCCGCTGATTTGCGCCACGCTTTCCTGCCCTTCGCGTACGCTGGCGGCAAACTCCTGCGCCAGGCGGCTGTAACGCGCGCCCTTTTCCGGCTCACTGATGATGTCCGCAGTCGCCTGCTTTCCGCCCTGCCAGCGATAAGTATTTACCCCGCTCTCTTTCAGTACTGTCAGCGCGCTGCCGGTACCGCTGCGCTTCCCACTGTCGGAGAGCAGGACCTGAACGTTATGACGCATGGCGCCATCCAGCATGGACAACGTTTCCTTCAGGCTCATCTTCTCCGCCTGGTCAACGATAAGTGTCCCGCCCGGGATGAAGGCGGTTCCGTCCTGCAGGGCAGATTTCCCGGTCACCGTTTCCCCTGCCAGCCGCGCATCCGCAGACAGAAACTCCCGCGATCGGTTGTCAGCCGCAATGATGTGCACATCTCGCCCTTGCTCCCGGGCCATCAGGGTTAACTCAGCCACCCGCTCACGCTGGCCAGCCGCGCCGCCCTGGCCGGAGACAATCCCCATTGTTGGCCGGTCCTGGGCCAGCACACTGACGGCATCGCTGAACGGTGACTGGCGCACAACAGCGGTATCTGGCGTAACGGAAACATGATTCTGGCGCTGGATCTCCTGGCTCAGCGCTTTAACGGATAATTCGTCCAGGACATGGATGTTTGAGGTAAAGAGGCCTTTCTCGCGGTCGAGCGGGATCAACTGCTCGCGTTCGATCGCCGCATCGATACCGGTCCTCGCCTGCTCGAACACACCGGGTTTGGCTTCCAGCTGGCTGACCGTGCGGGCCAGCAGGTCGGCATACGTGAACTGCACCTTGCGGTCGCTGAGACCGGCAATCGCCTTCGTCACCACATCGCTGATATCGGGGACGTCCGTTTTCACCGGCGCAGCAGGCGCGCTGGCCAGTTCCTTTGCCCGAGTATCGGCGGCTTCACGATAGCCCCGGATGTCGAACCCGGTCTCCTTCAGCGTGTTCATCCACTCCACCATCTTCTCTGCCGGGTCGATAGCTTCCTTCGACTTGCGGGTATCGAGCGCGGCCACATCCCGGGACTTCAGGGAGGCATCAGGTCCGGCTGCCTCCCTGAGCTCCTGACTGCGCGTGGAAAAAGACTCAACCGGCACGCCCTCCATCTCCCACATGCCATGCTTACCCGCATCCACTGTCTTGTAACCCATCGACTCAACATCGGCCCGGAGAGTGCTCTGGTATATCTTTCCGAAAGCGATGCGGTTGGCCAGTATGTTTTCGGAAAACCCGGTTTTACCGACGGTATCGCTGCCCAGCGTCTGCCATTTATCTCCGTTCTGCGTCGCATTGATAACCACGCTGTGCGTGTGTATCTGTGGCTCCTGCGCGCGCGACGTATCGTGGTTAAACCGGGCGATAATCAGATTGTTGGTCAGGACTGTTTCCGACACGCCGTCTTTCTGTACCCGTGTTGATGCCAGGGATTCAACCTGATTCAGTGCCACGGTGACTGCCCGGTTATGGGCGTCGATAAGACGCTTATCTCCACCCAGCATGGCCAGCATCGATACACTCTTCGGTGCCGAGAACGTCAGGTCGTAACCGGGTCGGTGCTTATTGACGCCATCCTGCATCCGGGTCAGGTCGCTGCCGTCAGGGAGTTTTCCCTGCAGCAGCTCTGTAAAGACCTGCTTATCTACCTTCCCCTCCAGCCCCAGAGCTTCCGCGCCTTTTCCCTGCCAGCGCTCCTCCATGCTGCCGATGACGTAGTAATTGTCTTTCTCTGTGTAGTAGTTACCGGCACTGCCCGCCGATTTAACCTGGCTGAAACTCAGCATCAGAAGTTCCCTCCAATCTCGATATCATCCTGCTCATCGCGGCGGTGGCTGTGATTGATATTGACCTCTTCACGTCGCTGCATGTCACGCTGTGTCTGCTCTCCCGACTGCCACTCGTCCCAGGCGTGCATATCATCGATTTCGCCGTATTCGTTCACACCAGGAGGCAGCATGTCCTGTCCCTGCTCTGCAGGCTGCGTCTCGAGCGCCTGCTCTGTCCCTCCTGCAGGTGTAGCACGAACATCGGTAGCGGATGCCACTGCAGCCGTGCCCGTCGCTGCAGCAGGCCTGGGGCGGGTTAACGGAACAGTCACCACTTTCGTGAGCAGTGCAGCAGGATTAGAAACTTCAGGTGATTGACCGGATTCATCGGCTTCCGGCGTTTTCGCCGTTGACGGTACTTTTACCGTCGCAGGCGTTCCGCTGCTTTCCGCAGGCTGACTCTGCTCAGGCGGATTCCCGACTTTTTCGTCTTTCTCCGCCAGCTCAGGCGCCGGTGCATCTGGCGTAAACAGCGTCCGGGCATGACTGCTTTCCGCTTCGCGGGCTTCCAGCAGGGTATCCAGTCTGGCGTCCGTCCGCGTATCGAGGTTACGGAGAATAAATCCCTCGGCAATTTTCGGCCGGGATTTGTATTTCAGAGCCAGCTTCACCGCCGGATACGGGCCCGGCAAGGTGACATAGCAGGACAGGTCAGGCAGCGTCTGGATGTCGGAGTAACTGACCAGCGTTTCCCGCTCTTTTTCCTTGCCGGTCGACACGCCGTCACGCACCGGGTCTGCACCGTAAGAGTACTGCTCGCTGGCCTTGAGGATTTCTTTCTCACCGATTTCGCCGGCGGCAAACTCAGCAATCTCTTTACTCGGGGAGCGGAAAAAGGCACGGGTGTTCATCACGTCGAACAGCGTCGCCGCGGGCTTCACGCCGTAAATATCTTCCAGCTGGGCATAAGACTGGATACCAAACACATAACAGCCGCCGAACTTACGCGCTTCCGGCAGGATCTCGACCAGGTCCGGCAGCTTGTGCAACGTGGGGAGCTCATCCGCAAAAATCCACACGCGCCGGTTACGGTTCTCACCCATCCCCAGCAGGCCGCGGATGGCGATAGACAACCACATCGAGATAACCGGCTTCAGTGACGCATGCGTGTCAGCGTTGGAGGAGATAAACAACCAGCCGTTGGGCTGGTCCTCACGTACGCCCCGCATCCAGTCGCGGATAGTGAACGGCTCACCGTTTTTCTCGATCCCCTGCAGATAGCGAATGGCTTTAACGTAGTTGGTCAGTACGGCACGAATGGAGATGGCCGTTTTCTCAATTTTCTCCTCAACCAGGTTGGCGGCCGGCGTGTTTTTCAGGTACGCGCGCAGCTTGTCGATTTTGATGGACAGCATGGTATCAACCAGCTTTTCGTAGCTACGGTCTTTATCCTCGCGCATCAGGTACGCACCTTCGGAAAATATGGTGCGGCCGGAGCCCTGCCAGAACGGGTCCTCTTTAGTGCCCATCGGAATCAGCGTATTAGAGACGTTATCAAAATCCGGTAGTGTCAGGCATTCGCGCCATATATCCCAGGCTGCACAGCGGGAATCCAGTGGGTTAAGGATTTTATCCAGTGACGGGTCGTAATAGCTTTTGACGAACTCACAGGAGCGGTCGTAAATAATGGCCATATCACCGCGTGCACGCACGTAATTCAGCAGCCGGCGGATGACTTCGGATTTACCTGAGCCAACCGTACCGTGAAGACAGAAGTTCTGGATTTCAGAGTGTTTAAGAATAGGCAGATCGCCAATTTTAATATCGGAGGCCACCCCATCGCGTTTCATCTGGCGGGCCACTTCTTTTGGTTTATCGGATAGCTGGCGGCCCCCGGTATTCTCATCTTCGCTTTGCTGTTTCCCCTGGCGCCCCAGCACCCAACTGGCGACAAAGAACGTCACAATACAGACGGTCAACGACACTATGGCGGCAAAAACGAAGCTGGTCCAGAGCTGCTCACCGCACCAGATGGTATATTTATCGGCAAGGATTTGCTCCGAATTATATTCCAGCGATTTCCCATAATAGTTAATCGTATAGACCGGCTGGGAGCGAATAATATCGCGCATGGGCGCCAGTGTCGTACACCACCAGTAGACGCAGCCGTTAACGAAAGTTTGCCAGCTGAGCCGGTACATCAGTATCAACCCGCACAACACCCAGAAAATAATAAAAAGCACATAGAATATAATATTGGCAATCTGGCCAAACATGCGAAAGCGCATATTGGCAATCTGACCGCCTTGCGTCATATCTTTGGCATTAAAACTCATGGCAATAATCCGTCATTAAATTAATACAGCCGGGGGGGAACAGATGAATCAAAGGAAATACATCACTACAGAAAATGTCATCACAGCATTGTTGCGGGTCCTCATCCGCTGCAATCATTCAGAAGCTACGTATGCAGAAGGTATAGCCCTCAGAGCCGTGACAATGTCCGCCTTTGAGGTACGATTTCGCTACCTGCCGTCCGGCCTCATCAACAAGGGAATGGAGTGCGGATGGCGATGTTTCAGCCGTATATTGCAGGCAGACGCAGAGCCATTTCACGGGACGTTCAATGATATCCGGACGTTCAAACCAGCCTGTCCCCGGAGAAAGCCAGGAGCCGCACAGCTTGTCAGAAGGAAATTTAGTCTGCACAGACCAGGCAAACTCACCGTCAGAGCTGTCGCGGCGATTGACGCCGGGGATATACAGATTTTCAGCTTCGCGGACAACACGAGAGGCGAGAGAAGAAAAGACGGAATCATCAGCGTCTGCCGGCCCTTCCACACATAAGGAGAGCTGGAAATATTCTGGCTGGCTCCATCCTTCAGGCTTTTTATCGGGATTGACAGGCAAAGCATCACGCTTACTTTTCGTGTGTAAAGAAGTATTTTTTCGGGACAAGAATAATATTATCAAAACAAAGAACACAATAACAAATGCACCGCCGAAATACACAACATAGTCATCAACGAAAGTCGGGACACTCTGTTGCGATGAGGAATAAGCGCCACCCTCTGAGGGGTGCGGATAAAAATCACTCGGCATCAATTCATGCGTATCAACAGATCTGGCAGATTCAGATGTTGCCATATATAACCTCTAAATTAAAAAAGATGAAATAACTCCGCCGATGGCGGCAACGCCTCACAGATGCACAAATAAATTGTGCAACTGCTCACCGTTCTGAGGAGGAATAAGCTGATTAAATGTCGAATTAACCTGACAGGCCAGGGAGGCGATGTCAGTCTGGCCCGGTATACCCGGGCCGTGAGGTGGCAAACTTACAGAATATTCGCGATAGATTTAGCCAGCTGGTCTTCCAGAACAGGCTGTGCTTCCGGGAACTTGAGATTAACTTTGTTCGCACTGGAGACAACGCGCGTCTGGTATTTATGCTGATTACCGGTTTCGGTGCTGGTTTGCACTTTCGCACCGGAGGTACCCTGGCGTAATACCGCGACATTATCCGTCTGTACCTGGGTTTTGGCCCGTTCGGAGATCTGAACATCGGTGATCATCGTGTAGTTCACGTCTTCCACCATCGCATCAGCCGCCATGCCTACCAGTCCAGCTGCCAGACCGACACCGAGGGTCGCGCCGGCTGAACTGGAATTATAGGCGGTGATCCCTGCACCCAGCGCAGCCGCTGTTGCCGCACCTTCATAACCCCGGCTTAGCCAGCCCTGGGTTTCACGCAGGTCCATTTTATCGGCCTTCAGGACATTTGCCTGAATCCAGTAACCCGCGGTATCGGGATTAGTGACGACCTGGTAGCCTTTTGCTGTGACGGTACTGGTGATTTTCGACTGGAGCCCGCTCATATCTTTATCAGAGGTATTTTTGATTTGCAGATAAACGGTCTTATTATTTGACGGCTCCAGCCAGATTGTTTCGCTCATCTGTGTTTTTACATCCAGATTACGCTTTTTAATTGCTGTACCCATTGCGCTACAACCGGAAAGCACCAGTGCTGAACTGATGACCATTACAGCCATGATTTTATTTAGTTTCATCCTGAATCCTTGAGACATAATCAATATAAGTGAATACACATTCTCTTATTTCTTCGGAATGCGCATTCACTATAAAGGAATTTTAAGGGAAAGGTATAAATTTATTACGGTTTGAACAATCAATAATAACCCAAAGAAACTCTTAGCCTATTAATAAACTACCATAATTAATAGGCCTGAGAGTTTTCATTTTACATCTAGGATAAGCATGCGAGTGCTGTGAACTAATGACAATTAATGCAACACCCACATAAAACACAAATACAAATACAAATACAAATACAAATACAAATGACAGCTTAATTTATAAGCAGCCGAGTAAACCACATTTACTTAAACTACAACTCAAAGCTTACTCATGTCTACTGTAACCATATGGATTCCCCGCAACATCAACACCACCATTCATTGGAAGACCTGTTGCTGGATTATGCTCATCTATTTTTATGCCATCAAAACTACTACTGGTTGATATTATACTTTCGCCAACACGTTTACATGGTGTTAAAATATATGCCAACTCATTTATTTTATATCGATTAAAATCTATATTCATGTACACAGAGAAACCAATCACTGAAGCAATGATTGCAGACAAAAAACATATCGTACTTAGATTAAATAAAGCACAAAAGACAACAAGCACAGCATACCAAAAAGAAAACACGGCAGCGTATCTTTTTATTTTCTTGGAGAGAAAAAAATACATTTTCGAGTTAATTCTAAAGCTGTACGGAGCAGACAAATATAAAGAACGAGCGCTACCAATAAAAATTAAAGATAACAATCCTAAAACAAAAGAAGTTCCTATAGACACGACGACTCCGAGTCGCTCCTCACTAATATTAAAAGGTGAATATAATCGACCACTAAAAAACATTAGCGGCCAAAAAACAAACCAACTGCAAAGCATAAGCCCTGGCCATACACTTTTCCAAAACGATACCGACTTCAAACCACTATAACTTAGCACTTTAACTAAAACGCCCAATTCTTTTTGAATAATTTTCTCAGTTATCATCTTCTATCCCCAAATCCTAAGGGAGCTTATCTTCAAGATCTTTTGATCTCTTTAAGGCATTCTCCCTGAGTTTTTCCGTTGTATCACTTATCAACGTGTCTCGTTGAGAACTTATCTCTTTATTATATTGCTCACTAAAATTATTTCCTTCTTTTTTGTGGTGGTTTTCCAGACCGGTCTGCTGTGTTTTCACATCATCCCCCTGCTGCTGAATTCCCTGACGGCTTTCCTCGTGTGCCTGTTTGTTTTGAGACACCATCGATCCCACTGTCTGACCCACATTACCCTTGATTCCAGCATTATGCGTCATTCCATCAATACTGCCACTGTGCTGGTTATAATCGGCTTCTACGGTACCAGCCCCTCCACCTCCTGACACAGTAGGCATTCCCTGACCGATTGTGCCTCTCGCATCCTGATAGGCGCCATCAACCTTAGGCTCTACCTGTGCCTTAACAAATTCACGGGCCAGCGATTCTCGTTGTGCTGCCACTTCCGGCGAACTGGTATTTGTCAGGATAGCTTCTGCATTCTGTGGAGACCGTTGTTGGACAAAGTTTGCAAACTGCTGCGTCAGATTCTCACTCATCTGGCCGCTCATACTCTCTGTTCGAGAAGCCATTTCGCTAAATTCATGGCTGCGAGTACGGCTGTTTGTATATTGGTCGTAGCTGTTTTTCGCACTGGAAAGTGACGCAGAGAACTGGTCCACGCGGGAGCTTGCATTATTATCTGTCGTGTTACCTGATGTACTGGTTTTATGGCTGGTGATGTAGTCAGCCCCCTCTTTAAAATCTTTCGCCGCCTGGCTACTGGTATCATGTCTGGTATCTACTGAGTGGCGGCCGGATTGCCCTACAGTATCAGTTGAACCCGTGCCCGCAGTACCACTTGCTGCAACTTTCAGACCTCCATCGATACTGGCTCCTGTAGCCAATTTACCCAGTTTACCGGCAAGCTGATCTCCCGAGCTCCATTTCACCCCACCGTAAGCTTCACCCGTGATTGAGCCCCTTGTCGATTCATCCATCAAGTTCTGGAACGACTGTTCGTTACTTATGTTGTTGGCTTTTGCATTTGAAACAACCGCGTTCCACATTTTGCTTTTCGCCATTGAATCCTGCGACGACTCGGTATTATCTGCCCCCGTGGTGGTTGACGCGCTGGTCCCCATATTTGTGCCAAATTGCTTCAGGCTGTTCCAGGCACTGGTCACGCTGCTGTTATAGCCCTGCAGAGAGCTCTCTGCCTGGACGTCAGATTCACGTGCCATCTGCTGCTGTGCACTGGCTATCTGACGGCCAACATTAATATCCACCGGCAGTTTTGACATCGCACCGCTGCTGTCCCAGACCATCGAACCATCCCGGGTCTGTGTACCCATGCCTCCGTTCCCCAGTTGCCGGGACATCTGTCCAAATGCCGTTGAACTGTTGGTGTTCCAGCTGTTTCCGCTGACATTGTCCGTTTGCATATTCGAAAACGAGTAATTCCCGTCCACGACGCTGGAAGAGGCCTGCGACGTCGAGCTGAGGCCCGACGAGGCAAAATGACTGTACGCGCTGGAAAACCCTGCCCCCATACTTTTAATCATGGCCCAGGTTAAGGGGGGGATCATCATCGAGATGTAGCCCGCAGTTGTCGCAATATCGGAGTTCTTGAGCTGAACCTGAGAGAGTTCAGACAGGACCACCGGTACTCCATTTTGCTTCGCATAATACGCCATCGCGCTGTTCAGAATGGCGTACAGCAGAGGCCAGGACTGCAGCCACATCAGCGCATAAAAGTAACCCTTGATGACCTGCATTGTCATCATGTTGAACATGGCGGCCATCACCATGATCGGAAACAGGCCAATCATGATCCCCATCACCACCGTCTGCATCAACGGCAGGGAGCGTAATGCCTGGTGGCCCATTGTCGCCTGTGCCAGGCGTTGTTTCTCCAGCGAAGAGGTGTTGGCGATGTTCACCAGGCTGGCCGTATCACCACTGCGGGCCGCGTAGCTCTGAATACCGCTGCGCAGTGCATTCATGGTGACATTCTGGCGGATTATCTGTCCCGCGCTCTGCCCCGAGCTGTAGAAGAAGTTATAGCTGTCACCGATCATCTGGCTGAACAGCAGGTCCGGGTTGGGTTTGCCGCCAAAGAGCTGGCGCACATAGTAGTTCCAGGTTTTCCCGCCCGTCTGGGTATCCAGAGCCAGCCGTTGCTTCAGCTCCGTTGCCGCCACCTGACAGCTGATAAACGTGGTGCCAATATAGTCTTTCTCCAGAAACTTATAGCTGTTATTAGGAACCTGACGAAGTGGACTCGGCTGAGAAAATATCAGCGAGTACGGGTCAGCAGATTCCATCAGCTCCTCAAAGGAATACTTATGGTTGAGAAAAATATCGCCCATGACGCAGTTCTGCACATAGTCAGAGAACAACGTGGTGATCTCCGGGTTCTGCGATAAAAAGTCGGTGCTTTTAGCGATTAAATTACTGCCAAACAGCATCCCTGTCTTGCTGTACGTCACGCTGTCGGGCAGGGAGAAAATCATCTCATAGCTCTGTACCAGCGCATTCCCGACGCGTGTTGTCAGTGAGGCAGGAATCGCCAGGCCTATCGGGACATTGTCGACCTGATAGACCTGAGAGACATTACTGTAGTCGATAATCTGCACCGGTTTGCGAATGACGACCAGCATCGAGACCAGCGTCAGGGCAAACACCCAGCCGACCAGATCCATGACGTTGTGCTTTTTCACCCAGCTGCTGGCGACAATCAGTACGGAAAAGGCGATACACATTTTCTCAATGGAGGACCAGGTACCGGTACTCATGAAAGCGGCAATGGCATTCAGGTTGCCCCGAAACCAGTCGCCGCCGGCTATCGTGTAGATTTCCAGCATCAGAGGCTCCCTCCGAAGTGATAGTTGTTCTGGTAGCGGGTCATCATGCGGGCGGATACCTGCTGACGCATGTAGCTCATCTGCCGGTCAACGACCAGCAGCGCGTCCTGCTGCACCTGTATCCGGGACTGAAAAGCGGCAATCTGCACACTCGCCTGGTTCAGGTTCTCGAGGATCATGTCCATCGTCGACTGCGGGTAGTTACCGGTCGAGACCATTGCACGGGCCTGCTGGATCAGCTCCTGGATGTACTGCAGCAGTATGTCGTAGCCGATATAGTCCGTCAGCTGGTACAGCAGCGAGTTAGAGACCCCGAGCATCTGCGGGTCAACCAGGTATTTAAAGACCGGGATGGTGGTGCTGGAGATAAACCCTTTCTCCTGCTCTGTCAGCGCGGTATCCGTTACTGCTTTGTTCTGGATACTGCTCAGCAGAGCGGAGATCTGGTTCTTCAGCGCCTTTTTGTCTGAAATCGTCACGCTGGCATCGGCCACCACCTTGAGACATTTTTCTGAATCATTGCAGTGGTAGATTTTAGCCGTCCCTCCCTCCATCATCGCCTTAATCAGGTCCTGATCCGTGGTCCGTGCCGGCAGCGGTGTGATTTCACTGTTCTCGCCAAAAATCAGGGTACCGGTCAGCGTCATCACAAACTCTTTCAGCTCTTTGTTATCGTCGAAGAGGCGGTTTTTGGACAGGGCATTCCACATGACATTGATGTTCTTCATGACCCGTTCCTTGTCCTTGTCGCTGGCTTTGTCCTGCACCTTGTCCATCTGCCCGCCCACCGAACAGCCCTGTCGGGACGCGGCCCAGTCCGAAAAGATATTGCTCTCGCCGGCGATATCCTGGCATACCTTCTGCTGAGCGACCTGGGTTCGAGGAAACAGCCCGCCGACAATTCCCTGCGCGGCCTGGCAGCTGCTGAGGTTCATGCTGTTGATGTCGCTGGCCATCTTCTGCAGGAAGTCCTTTGCGGTCTTGATTTCGGGTACAGTGGTCTGCAGTGCCAGGTCAAAGAAGTAGCCCGCGGCGTTGGACATGATTTGTTTGCCGAAGCGCTGCAGCTGTTCGCTGTTGATAAAAGAGAACGAACCCAGATATGCATCGATGCCGCCGCAACCGGCATTAATATCCGGCAGGGTCATGCTGACCAGCTGGATCGTTTTCACCTGCGTCCGGGCATACAGCGAACCACCGGAGGCGTAACCCGCCGCCTGCCCCTGCCAGACCTGAGGCTGGCTGGTATTGGACGCGAACCCCAGCTTGTTGAAAAAGTTGTTCATATCGCCGTTCACATCGGCGGCGGCCGGGAGAGAGATACCCAGCAAAAAACCTCCGGCCAGCGCGGCCCTTTTAATGTTGCTCATTCCCTGTCGCCCCCATCATCTGAAATACGGTATCCATTCTGGCCATAAACCCCTGCGCATCCGTGGCTCCCTGCAATATCGGGTATGCCGCCAGGGTGTTCACGTTGACCAGAAACGTGGTCGGCGTGGCCACCGGGATATTCGGGAAAAAGGTCTGCATCACGTCAGGCGGTGCCGGCAGCGCTTCGGGAAACGCTTCATCCCCCTGCCCGTCAATGGTGTAAGAGAACACGGAGAAACCATACTGGCCTGATAACTGCTTCAGGACCGGGTCAAACTTGTGGCAGTACGGGCAGTGCCCCTGCATAAACAACACCACTTTCCAGTCGCTGAGGTTGACCTGTCTGCCGTTGCTGAGCCGGTACAAGCGGACCTGAGAGACCGGCTTCTCAGACGCAGGTACGCCAGTGGATGCCGCCGGAGCGGCGCCAGTTATGCCCTGCGGATCCCAGAGGGATTTCACTTCATCGAGTGTACCGGCGTAAATCACGGGAGAAAGTGCCAGCAGCAGAGCGCCCGTACTAATTATCTTCAGATGGCTTTTCACGGGCTTTCTCCTGTTTTTCTGCCTCAGCAATCAGGGCGTTGATAATTTTGTACCCGCCGAAAATAACCATCCCTAACCCCAGAATTTCTCCGGCCTGAATGGCCATCTCAGGCTGCTTCCTTACCAGCCGGGCGATAAGATGGAAAAATACGCCCACGGCCAGCACCCACATCCCGGTAATGTCTAAATCGGGAAAACGAATCTTTCGCATGACACTCTCCTTAAAAATTGGGTTTAAAGTCGCTGGAGACATAGAGAAACTGTTTTGCCAGGTCGTCCTGACTGATAAAGCCGTAACTGAGGGGTTTCACCTGCCCGCTTTTCGGGTTGACCAGCATCATCGCCGGGAAGTACTTCACGCCGAGCTGCTGTGACTGGCCCTGGTCCATCCGGCTGTCAGGGAGCAGGGGATTCACCACGCCGTCCACAGAGACCGGTATCACGCTCAGGCCGTAAGTCTCGCGAAAGTTCTGAATCACCTGGACCAGCTGTCCATCGATGGCCTCACGCCCCCGGTAGAAGAACATCACACCGTAGTGCTGTGCGAGAGTGGCGATAGCCTTTCGCTGTTCGGCATAGTCGGCAGCCAGCTGGTTTTTCACAGTGCCGTTGTAGTGGCTGTACTGCAGGTTGTAATCGAGCTCCGGGTTTTCCAGCATGGCTTTCTTTGCGCTCATCGAGAACAGGCCAGCCTGCTGCGTCCAGTAGTTCTGGAGACGGAAGAACTTCACAAAAGCCGGCACTGAGGGGTACAAGATGGCTTCCGCTAATGCTTTTTTCGTTGCATGTTGCAGAGCTGCCTGTTTCTCCAGAATATCCATTTGCGGCGGTGAGGCCGCTGGTGCCGGCAGTTGCTCTTCTTCCCGGGACTTCAGTTTCTCGTTGTACCACTGCCAGCCCGCGTCTTTTGCGTAAGCCGGCATCAGGGTGCAGCAAAGGCACCCCGCCAGCATGGCGGCATGTATTGTTCGCATGGTAAATACCCTTTTATGAATTAACGCGGCTGGCGTGACAGATGCTGATAGACGCTGTACTTATCAAGAAGACGCCGTGTTTTTCCTGCGTCATTGCGGGCTTCAAAGCGATACCCGCTGCAGTACAGGGGAAGCGAATTCATTTCCAGGTTCACCCGCTCCCCTCCTTTAACCACCCACGCGGCCTGAGAAACCCGGTCACACTGAATACCCCAGGCCCGGTTGGTGGTCATAAACGCATTAATCTGCTTATCGCGCCACAGGCTGTACGACATGACACAGACCAGGAAGACGACAAACACGCCGACAAACAGCATCACCACCCCGTATGATTTTTTCTCTTCCATGCCCCCCTCCTGGTCACATCGTGAAAAATAGTGGCATAGGCTGAGTCATCTTTTTTTCTCCTTACGACTGGTTTTTATCAGTCCCGCCAGAGCAGAAAAAAACAGGTAACTCACCAGCCAGAAAAAACCGACCATGAGAATAAAAACCACACTCTCAATATAATCACTACCTGACGTCCCTTTGACGGCATCCCATGAGAAATACAGCACAGGGGAGATAATGATTATTGTCAGCAGTAATCTCACCAGAAAATCGACGGCAGGATATTTATGAAAGTTAATTTTCATGGTTGTGTTCCTTATTACTGTTATCCTCCTTCACCTTCAGCCCGGCTTTCCCCGCGGGAAAACTGTCAGCAAAGCGAGTGGTACATTCCTCTGCGCCTTTTGATGTAAAGAATCCGGGGTCATCCTCCCCGATAATATAATCGGGGTAGGTAGTAAATCGAATATCAGAGTGATCGTCATAGTTTAACCTGCTATTATCCCTGAAAAAATCAACCCCTCCCTTATTTTTAAAGCGTTTTGCATCCTCACCTGATACTTTCATAACCAGCGAGTCGGGGTCGACCTCCCACATATCACGAGTATCCAGCATTGTCCGGGTAGCTTTAAATTCAGCTTCAAATCGTAACGTTTTCAGACCGGTGGCGTACATGGCAACCCGCCCATCCATTTTTGTTTTATTTTCACTTTGCTCCGTAACCGTATACCGGGAAATCATTCTTATTTTTGTAAAAAACGTTTCATCTGTTCTCTTACACTGAATGACAGTGCCGGGCATCTGCATTGAATACAGCTTCTCGAGTTCCTCTCTGCTTGCGGCATTTGAAAATGGCATTATTAGAATAAAAAACAAAACCGTGGCGGACCTGACCAGTCTATTCATTTAAACCATCCTTATTATTTTCAATACGGGACAACGTGATGACATAAAAAACAAGCGACAGTGCCCCCATCCCCATACACTCAGCCCCGTCCCGACTGGAGAGCAGAGAAAACGCGACAGCAACTGTTGCCTGTGATGTCAGAGCACCGAAAAATATCAGGATCAGGCTGCGGCCTGACATGAACACAGCAAGGATGAATGGAATTAAAAACAAGGTCAGCAGCTGAAATATCATCATAAATGACGCTGTCATTTTATCACCTTTAAATTTAATTATTCAGAAATCATTTTGCTGAAGACTGCGTGAGAAGTTCTTTTATGCGTTGTTTTGTTTTATCAGTCAGCTCACTGTTATCCGGTATTTTCTGGTTATTTATCAGGTCCTCCATGAAGTTCGTGAAGTCCAGCTGATTAAAGTTAATGCCCTGCAGTTCTGCTACCGTGATCCCCCGGCAGTCCGGACTGCTGGCACCACCGAACCCAATATGCAGCTGTCCGTTACGGCCTTGCTCCTGGACTATCTGAGCCAGTTTTGAGTCAAACTGGCAGTAACTGCGTTTTTTCTCCAGACAGATCCCCAGTACCTTCTTCGAGCAGAACTCACCAATACTGACTGTCAGCTTGTTGGTTTTCGCTTTGGCCAGCGCCTTCTCTTCGCTGCTGCAGCGTGCCAGGCCCACATCCTGGCCCCATCCGCTGTCCTTGCAGCAGTTGCTGAAGCCTGCAGCGAACTTCTTACAGAATTTTGCCTTGCCGGTGAATGCCCTGACGTCCACCCCGTTCAGCGCCGCAACATCTTTACCCGCAGCGGCCAGCGCCGCGAGCTCTGAAACTGCCTGTCCAAAGCCGTTGTTCGTGCCGCTGACCGCTTTATCGCATTCACCATCAAGGCAGAATACATCCCCGCCGCAGATCATCTGCTTACCGCTGGTCCGGGTTTCGCAGGAGTACGTGGCATACTCATGCAGACAGGTCCCGTCTTCACCGGTGAAGGCACACTGACGTGAAGAGAGCGTGCAGGCTGTATTGTTCATCAGGCTCTCACAGGAGCCATGATCCGCAGGCTGTGTGAGCCAGGTGTCCTTGTATTTCCAGCATGCTTCTGTGAAGGAATACGCCTTCCCGCCCAGGTTGAGGTTTTTTGTCCCGCCCGGGCTGATACATTCTTCACCTGTTTTCGTGCCTTCGTCCTTGCTGAACGGACAGCTTTCAACCCAGACCACCTCTGGTGCAAATACGGTTTCCGTCTCCTCCATGACCAGTATGACCGTCACCTGAATGGATTTAACATTCACTGATGGCTGGGTTTTCGACGTTTTCGTTACCGGAAAGCTCTGCCCGGCGACAACGTTCCGGTCCATGCTGAAAGACTGATGAATTTTCCCGGTGCCATCGTAGTAATGACTTGTACAGTGTGTGTTCTGGCCCCCGGAGCACGTCGTCACCGTATTCGGCCAGGTCATCACATCGACAGGGAATGTTTTATCAAAGAGGCTGATGTTTTCACTGACTGCAAGCTTGCAACTGTCTCTGACCTTTCCTTCGTTGTCACATTCATAAATCCAGGGAACCGGCAGAGGTTCACCGTCAACAGACACGCTGAGCAGCCGCCCTGTCGACGGGATGGTCAGCGTCCCGCTCCATCGGGTGCTGTTTCGGGTGAAATTCATCGGGACAGCCTGCTGGTAGGTACGACTGACCTTTTGCGTCGTGGCGTTGTCTTTCAGCGTCGCCTCCCGCGTGCAGAAGTTCTCCACCTGCAAATCCCGCTCGCACGTATGGTTCGTGAACTCGCTACGATTAACCACCTGTGCCTTACAGGCCTGACCGGTATCGCCGACAATGCTGTCCGCCCGGGATTCGGTGTCCTGTGCCGCCTGAATAAAGGGGGCATCCGCTGAAATACTGTCAGGGGGCCGGTTGGTGAACGACTCCGTGATACTTTGTCCGGCCTCGTTCTGGCTGAACTCCGAGGCAGAGTCTCTTTTCAGGGAACTGTCACCGCTGGCTGTCACGCCACCGTAGTATTTCGTCTGGTCGGGTCGGGAGGTATAACCGGGTAAGGTCTGCTCACCATTAAAGTTTTTCAGGGCATCGAGCCCCCCTCCCTGAACCTGTTTTGCGAAATCCGAACCGGCTTTGTAATCCGTACTGCTGTCGGCACAGACCGGCGTCGTAAACCAGATAAATGTCCCGAGCACAGCAGCGTGCAGAGTAATAATGAGGGGAACCTCTTTCATGAGAACTCTCCTTGTTTTTTCACATAGCACGCAATGACATTGAAATCGCCTCGCAGAGAGCCCCGACGCCAGCGGCTTAAGTGGTTATGTGGCTTCGTCGGGCTTAGCCGAAAACAGAGGGAATACGTTGAATCAAAACTGCCGGTGATATCCCATCCCCAGTTCAGTACAGGATCTCCTGATTCAGCATCTTCACGCAGACACTGGCTGAGCCGTGAGGCCTTCGCAACAGACGAGGTGAAAGCGATATAAGGCATAATGGAATCAACCGGTAACCCGTACCCCTGACAGGATGCGTAGGTCCTGAACTCATGGGCGTTCATACAGGCCACCAGGTACCGGATATCCTTGTCGATATAATGGTACGGTTTTCCATTCATGGCTGGCTCCTGATGGCACCTGAGGACAGGTCGAGCATCTGTCGGGCCGTCTGCGCGCAGTCCCCTTTCTCTGCGACCTTCTCCAGCGCCTGCTTCAGCCTGATATTGCCATGCACCACGTCGAAGCCGGCCTGACAGCGCACCACCAGGGCCGGCACGCTACGGATGTTGTACTGCGTATACAGCGTCGGGTCGATTTGCACACCGTCAGTCACCCCGTCGTTCACCAGGTTCATCACCGCATCGGTCGTCGCTTTCATATCGTTGTTAACCAGCCCTCGCAACGTGGCAGGAATGCTGTACTGCTTTGTTTCGTGAAGCATTCGCTTCAGACCTTCTTCCGGTATCGAGAAGGAGACAAAGTACAGCGCCCCTTCAGTCGGTTTTTCCTGGTTAGCCTCCTTTTGTTGACTGGCCAGGTTGTCAATAAACTGACGATCGGACTGTGCCAGGGGATTGCGGTTAATCTGCGCTTCCAGTTCCTGCTGCAGCTGTTTGTCCGGATGCTGACGTAACTGTTCACTGAGGTTTTCCTGCTGTTTCAGCCACTCCCTGTCTGCCGTAGTCGGACTGCCTGGGCTACCGGCAGCGACGACTGGGCCTGACAATACAACCAGCGTCATTAATACATTCTTTAACTTCATCAGGGACTCCATTCAGAGGTAGACACAGTTACGTTTACGCCACATCAGGTAGCCGTAGTTTTTCCGCGTGTTGGGTGGATTTCTGCCCGCCTCCCAGCGCATCACACTGCGCCCGAGAGGGTGGCACTGACCGCTGTCCGGATACATATTCACCATCTGATAGCGCCACCGCTCTTTTGGGATGATCGGAGACGGGTATTCGTAGCAGACCGCCACATCTGCGCCGACGGTCTCCATGATTTGTCCCTGCCGGTGAAGCTTGTAGGCCATTCGCTCACTGAGTAACAGCGATGACTGCAGGGGACTGGACTCGTTGCTGGCCCAGCCAGAAAACGGGTACATCGAACCCTGAGAGCCGGCGCACCAGAACAAAATATCGAGTGGTTTGTTGAATGCACTGGCAATCGCATCTGCCGCACAGGCGCCCTGGGCGATCGGGTTAGCAAACAAAATCGCTTCCGGATTCAGAATGGTGGTCAGGCTGCTGTCCACCCAGGTCGGGTCGATTTCGGATAAATAGGCAATATCCATATCGCCTCCTTCCAGGCACCCGGCTGAGGTCATGATGTTCAGCCAGTAGGTCAGCGGATACTTGTACCAGTGGACGTGATAGAAGGCCCCGTTCACCTGCCTGTCATCCTTCTTAGCCGTACCCATCCCGGTCTTGCCGAGATTGATACTGAATCCCCCGAGGTTCACCATGCAGCCAGGTGAACGGCTGACATCCGTCATGGCCATCGGCTCCCAGTAGCCAATCGCCAGACCGATACGAACAAATATCGGGGGCGGTGCGGGACAGTACTGAACCGGACTGGCCGGATTCACGGTATCCGGGCCACCTCCGGCCGCAACCGACACACTCCCGATGGACATCGGAAAAATGCATTGCCAGCAGACATCGGTGATCGGGTTAACAAAACGTCCCTCGCAGGAGGGGTCCGCAGCCGCACTGAGGCTGTATCCCCACATCATCAGGGCACTCAGAAACAGGGTCAGGGATTTCACTGAAACGTCCTTATTTAACAGGAAAGGTTTCGATATTCAGCCGCTCACCGGAGGGCGCCGGCGTAATACGCGCCGGCACACTGGTCAGGCCGAACCGTTTTGAAAGCACACCGTTCTGGTCAAAATAAATCCGGCTGTCCAGCGCAGCCGAGGTGTCAGGGACGCTGCCCCGGACCAGGATAATCTTGCTCATCAGCGTTTCCGGCACCTGGCGTTTCATCCAGGCTATCTGGTCAGGATCGTCGCCGTTGATAAAGTACAGGGTCTGCATAAAGGGCACGGTTTTCAGGGGATTGATGAGCTCGCCCTGGTGAGCAAACACCCGCCCTTCGTTATCCTTCAGGTCTTCCGTCAGGCGAATGCTGGGGTCAAACCAGCGTTGCGCATATTTCTCCGCTCTGTGCAGCCCCTCCACCGGGGCCGGGCGCTGGCTGTTCTCGATCACCCGCTGCTTAAACTCGCCCATTGTCTTATCCCACTGGCCGGATTGTTGCAGTCCCTGCAGCCGCTGCGTGATAAGTTCCAGCATGTCCTGCTCACGGACGGGCCATAAATCCCCCCAGGTTCCGAGGTCGGCGGCATAGGTCAATGGCGACAACAGACAACTGGCTAGGAGGTAACGACGAAGACGTATCATTCGCGGCCTCCTTTCATCCGGCGGGCGATGTCCGTCTGGATTGTCCGGGTCACATCGGGAGCGCCCTGAACCACCGCCGGCGAGACCAGGATGAGGACATGATGTTGTAGCTGGTAATCCGCCAGGCTCTGCTCCAGCGCACTGTTAAACCGCTCCGACAGCGCTTTGGACTGCGCCTCTGACAGCTGTTTCTGACTGACACTGTCCATAAAACTGTCGAGCGTTTTCTTCATATCAAAGGCCACCACCCGCGGCGTGGTGTACTCCAGTACCACCCGCGTGAGGAAGACGTTGGTCGCCAGCGTGAAGAGCACCAGGGCAACGATGACGGAAACCCGGCGGAAGGTTGAGGACGTCGTGCTTGTCTGTTTTTCTGTACTGTTTTCCATCAGGCTGTATTCCTTACGTTATCGCGTGCGATGCGGGCTTCCAGCTCAGCCATTTCCGCCGGGAAGTTAAGGCAGGCCAGCTCATACACCGCGTCATGAATATCGACACCCTCCTTCCGACGCGCCTGGATAAATTCAAAGTCCGCGCCTTTGGAGGAATACATGGCCCGGCTGAGCGGGTCGACGAACAGACGATGCCAGGAGCAGTTCGCTTCCACCTGCAGCATGAAAGAACTGAACCACTGCTCTTTTGCAGAGCCGAAACTGTTAATCATGTCCTGCTCCATCTTTGAGAACTGATCCGGATACAGCTGGTTATATTTGGCGAACTCTTTGGCTGACTGTTTGAGGATCGACTTGTACGAGGAGTTACCCCAGGCCGCCCGGGCTGCGGTGGATGCGGTGGGAGAATCGAAGTCGACTATATTCTGGGTGATGGTGATGTAGGCACCGGTATGCCGGCGCGCGGTCCGGTACCCTTTCTCAATAAACTGCCCCACTTTTTCGTTTTTGAAATCGAGCAGTTTCCAGCCTTCGTCAATGACGTTGAGCTTTTTCAGGCTCCGGGGGGACTGGTACATCCGGTTCTCGATATAGATAATCAGCGAGAACATGACGGCAATCAGCAGAGACGGGCGCGATTCAAGTCCCCCCAGTTCCAGCACCACCATCCGGGCGTCATCGCGCAGGGTGGGTTTGTCCGAGTTAAAGTACTCCCCGTAAATCCCGTTCACCGTGTACTGATCGAGGAGAATAATCATCTCGTCCAGGCGGCTGCGGATGGTCGGAGAGTCGGCATATTCCTCACTGTCTTTGGCGCTCTGCAGGAACGCCACCACATCATCGATGCGGGCATGCGTCCCTTTGCTCAGCCAGGCCGCCTGCACAGCCTGCAACAGCAGGCCTTCGTGGACCTCATCCAGGTTACCGTTCGGACTGGCCATCACTGACATCTGGTCACGGATACGTTCCGCGGAGAGGTCAAAGTGGGCATCATCGAGAATATTGGCGAACGGGTTAAACTTCAGCGAATCACCATCGAGGTAGACCCCGCCCATGTTTTCGCACAGGGACTTATAGCCATCCCCCATATCGAACACCCAGGCAAAACCGCCGGAGTCCAGCACGCTGCGGATCAGCGGCTGTATCAGCCCCGTTTTACCTGCCCCGGAGGTGCCGCAGACCGCCATATTGAAGTTGGTGTTATCC
This sequence comes from Klebsiella sp. Lac1, assembly GCF_009825425.1. Classification (NCBI taxonomy): domain Bacteria; kingdom Pseudomonadati; phylum Pseudomonadota; class Gammaproteobacteria; order Enterobacterales; family Enterobacteriaceae; genus Klebsiella; species Klebsiella sp. Lac1. Next base: position 13,973 of record NZ_VJZJ01000005.1, on the reverse strand, counting down.
ATGCCTTCATAAAAAAGGTCGATATACGCCAGCTGGTTGCGGTAGGTCGGCGCCAGCAGACCGGCCGGGGCCAGCGGGCTGTCGGCCACCACGGGCAGAAGATTGGCGACCTGGAACGTTTCGGCCCGTTTGACCACCCCGGCCGCCTGCAGCTCTCTGAACAGTCCCTCACCGGATTTGAAGGGCAACATGGCCAGAAAGTTACGCAGGTGATGGTAGCGGGCAGGGATCAGCTGGAAACCGCCTTTACGAAAACTGTTCAGCACCTGCTGTTCGGTGGTGAGTGAGGCTTCAACATTGTCCTGGGTATAGGTGGTGATATTGAAAAAATATGACACAAGGCTGGTCTGGTTGGTCGCCAGACGCTGGCGGATATCACCCCATTCTTTGACTTCTTTCTCCACTGACGGGAAGTATTTGGCGTAAGAGGTTTTGCTTTTCTTCTCCAGGTCCATGAACTTCAGGTTGGCTTCATTCTGGGTCTTCACCTGGTCTTCCACCATCAGTGTCAGTGTGATCACAAACGGACAGGAGATGGAGAGCTCAGGGCTCAGTAAATTGGCGTAGTTATCCGCACTGGTCCAGAGGAAGGCAATTTCCGGGTCACGTTCAAGGTGATAGCTGGTCACCCTGGTGACTGTCTCTTTCCCGTTGTGACCAAGACGACCGATCTTCAGGTGCCCGGCCGTGACCTTCATGTCAAAACTGTCTTCCACACACTGATAGTTGAGGTCCTGATACGGGTCCAGTTTATAGGGTTTGTGATACATCTCCCCCGGATCAGGATTAATCACTTCACGCATCAGTTCGACCAGCGCGGCACCGTCCATAACACGCGTGGGAATATAGGCGCCACCCAGTGAGGCGCGGATAATTTTGACCTGGTTCTCAAGCTCGACTATCTGTGCTTTGCTTTTCTTTTTTCTCGGGATACAGCAGGAAATAAAGACCCGATAGTTCCGCAGGGTCAGGGGTAAATCCATGCTTTCCGGCAAAGGGAAGCGGGTTTCTGCCGCGCGGAGATAATAGGCACGGGTAATGGCGTTGAACTTCTCCGCCTCCTTACCGCTCCAGCTAAATTCACGCAGCCCGTACTCAATGTCGTTCCCGACGAGCTTACTGGACACCAGATTAATAGTGAACGGCACGCCACGAGGGATTTTTGTCCGCAACAAATGCTCCAGTGTGCCGACAATATCCTTGTTTGCCCCCGGCAGGGGTCGGGCTTCCAGCATAAAGCCGATCGTTTTCGTGTTAATAAAAAGCCCTGTTTCAGAATCATAATCCTGATAGGGTAAAATCCGGCTAAACTGGGGGAAATTCATGCTGCCCAGCGTGTCATTCGCTTTCGCAGATTCATCAGGTAACTGTAGTGCCGACACAAGCGAGTTCACGGCCTGAGCGACGGTATCCATCAGGTTATTACGCATGTGAGCGTTCCTTAATGAGCGTTTAAATAATAAAAAAAGAGATGAAGCAGCAAACAACAGACATGTCAGACGCTGTATTTTTTATGGGATAACTAAGCATATCTAAAAGTGAGTACAGGGATGAACACTAACATCATCATCGAGGTGCCCAGTTGCCAGATAAAAATAACATCCGACAACAGTGCCCCCTGCCATAAACAGATAAGAAGCGAGATAATTAATGCAGCAACATGAAAAAGAATAACAGCCAAAAAGAGCACCCCTGAAAGCTCTCCGTCACTGACATCAACTCTTAAACAGGCAATATAAAACACCAGTAAGCTGCAGATAATAAACACACCGTCATGGCGTATACTCTGAATGAAATCTGGTGTGTACTCTCCAGCCAGTCCGTTGTAAGTCAATCTGACACCCAGATAGATGAGCCAGTACAACGCAGGAATAAGCAAAAAACCATACTTTTTAATCAAAGCCATAATTAAAAAACCTCATTAATAATTATTATGCCAACCGGGTAAATTCATTTATCGCCAGCCTTATGTAATTGCCACTGACGGATATATTCACCCCTCATCGGAGCGGGTTTTACTTAATACCTGAAGTTGCTTATTCCTCTCGTTACACTCTGAGGCTATTTTATTCGCTGAGCGAAGGGTTAACGGCTTCGGGTTATTACGAAGCACCATCCAAAAAGCCTCTCCCGCACAGGGTATTTCATGAGAAATATCCAGCAACTGTTCTTCGGTCGCTATTTTGTCACCTCTGTATTCCGAGTCATAAAGATAAAACAAAAAACCTGCAAAAATGATTATTACAGACAAACTAAGAACATGTTTAAACCAGCTCATCTCATCTGATTTCATTTATTTTTAGCCTTATACAATTGCCATTCAGAGATATAACGATAATATTTTTCGGACGGTACATTGATGATAACCCCGGCGCAATCCAGTCTATTCACAGGCTCTGAAAAGGCACCATCCCGAATGTTGACTTCCATCAGTTTGCATTCTGTGTGCCAGTGTTTACCTGCTTCCAGGTCATCCATTGATACCGTCATAATCAGGATGGGGAGTATCCCAGCCAGTCCCACCACGGCGGCCAGTGAGCTCCAGATAAAGGTGTTCCCAGCGTTAAAACGGCTTTGATACTTCTGTGGGATTGCACACATTGATGCTGCCAGGATGCCCCCCACAATAAAGAGCGCCAGAAATATTCCCGCTATCCATCCCAGATTGATACCATAGTAAAATGCGTTCATTTCAAGTTTCTCCTGGTATCGTTCGGTGGCTCACTGGCTTTGATTTCAATATTTTCATCTTTATGATGTTCAGCACCACGTCCTCAACGTTCCTCTTTGTACCAGAGCCTGACACAAACAAATCGATATTCTTTCACTATCGTTTCAATCGACATTATTGAAACCGTATTGTTTTCAATCCATTCATTCATATCAATAGTCGCTTGCTTTTCATCCTGAGAGATAAAGAATGTACTCTCTTTAAGACCAGTGAAATCTTTAAAGTTAATCATCCTGCATCACCTCTGATTTTTAGATTTGTTATACGCAGATACTGCCTGGTCGTATTTTCCCTTCACCACATTAACAACGACCCCGGAACAATCCAGTCGATTAATGTTACCAGTTAAAAAACCGGTAGGAATATCAACCTCCTTCAGAATGCAGTCAGCTGACCAGTATTTACCGTCCTTAATTAAATCGTCATTGCTGGGTTGTGTTAATTTAAAAAAAAACATTACACCCACCAACACAACCATAACCAAACAAAAGCAATTTATAATCCTGTCATCCCACATGTTTTTTATCACCTCTGCCTAATCATTTAACTGTCTAACCATTTAAATACCATAACCACGCCTGTAAACACCATAATTAAACAGACCCATATAATCGCCGTAAAATCAGATGTCTGACTTCCTTCTTTCACAGCACCGAGCACTGATAAAAAAATCAATCCACCAGGGACCATCAAAATAAGTGCTATAACCAGACAGATGGGTTTCAATTTACCTTTCAGCATAAAATATTTATGTACGCTACCGCCCATCCCTTTCAACGCACAGGGCACTCGTTTAAAGCCAGTAATAAAAAGAGATATACAGCGCCATTAACGGCGCTGTTGATTAGTTAATGCGGGGCTGGCCCCATGCCGATGGCTTAACCACAAATACAACCGTTGTGGGCTGGTGATAAACATCATCTGAATCTACATACGGCGCTATCCACAAAGACGTTGTCTCCTCCCCTTTTCTCAATGGCCGGGGATAATTACCTGGCAGCGTTGACGGTGACGAAAACGTTGACGCGACCACCGGTAAAGACATTTTTACTACCGGCAAAGACTGGCTCCGTTTCTCGGTTTCGAAATATGCTGCTTCATTCTTTGCCGTTGGATTATTTAGGTACACTGCACGTGCTCGATCTTTTTCCACGGCCACTCTGGCCCGGGTCAGGTTGGGCTGTGGCGGCAACGGGTACGAATTAACTGACGTTGTTCTGAAATTACCCTCAGCCAGTTGTGGCAACCCTGCCGCAGCCGGCTTTGCCGAAGCACTTTCCTCTTTTGCTTTCGCCTTTTCATTGGCCTGCTCCATCGTCATACAGGTATCCGATGTCGTGGCATTACATTCAAATTCCGTCTCTGTGCCCGCGCACCCGGTTAAAAGCAAAGCGCTGCCCAGAGGAATTAACAGTATTAATTCCTTCATATATTCACCTGTCCTCTGTTTATTTATTAAAAATTAATATCCCGTCACTCCGGTCCGGGGAGTACTCCCGATAACTATCGAGCCCCCCGTAAATACCATCGCCATCAGCAGCCAGAGCCAGAGAATATTTTTTGTGTAACCCTGGTCGATATGTGCTGCGTACCCTGTCGCATCCGTACTGACAGTCGTGCAGGCTTCCTGTAAAACCGGAGACAGCAGTGGCTTCACCGCATCACCATTAAGTGCTTCACGCGAAGCTGGCCCCGTGCAGTCGTGAATGACATATCCTTCGCGTTGCACCGATTCAATGGTCTTCACCAGCATCTGCCCGGGCGTGTTATGCCCAGTCCAGAACACAACGACAACCAGCAACATCATCATACCGAGCGGATACACCACCGCATACTGAACCAGCCAGTGAGTCCAGCGCAGCGTTGACAGAACGAGAGTGATGAGAGACTTAACCATTGTTTTCTCCCTGAGATGCAGCCCCTGGCGAGAACTCGCGCGGGTCAAGCTTGCCCAGTTTCTTCAGCATCTCATCGGTATTAAAACCATTGAGGTTCCCGCCGGATTGCTGTGACCTGCTCTCGGGTTGTTCAGGTTGTGCCTGGTTCTGCGCCTGTTGTTGCCCGTTCTTTTCCGCTTCCAGCTCTTCAATGGTTTTCAGCTGGAAACCGTCCTGGAACACCACCGTGACTTCGTTACCGGCACCAATCGGGATGACCGGGTGATACTGTTCAGCGCGTTTGATGTAATACTCACTCAGGGTCTGTGCGGCTTTGGATGCCCCGCCGCCAATCCCCATCTTAAGCACATCCCCGGCGCCAACGGATGCCGTTGCACCCAGGCCAACAGCAGGTTGCGAAGCCCGCTCCATGCCCTGACCAATCCCGTCAACAAAGCCTGCGCCCCAGGCCCAGCCGAGGATTTTGCCGTTACGCATCACCACCTCGCCTTTCACACCGTTCTTGCCCATAAATGAGACGTGACCGTTAATCGGCTGGTCGATGGTTTTATCCCCTTTGATGCAGCTGATATTGCGGGTCCGGACAATGGCGCGCTCACTGGAGACATCCCCCCAGGCTTCCAGGCCGACAAAGCAGCCGGTCAGGTCATAGGTTTTACTGTTCGGCATTTCCACCCGACCGATGATGCGTAACTGCATCGGTACGGTTGATTCATTCCCGGTCACGGAAGCATTCGCATCGGCGCCTTCGATCAGACTGCTTTTCGCAAAACTGCCTGACGGGATATACGGCAGCTCCCTGCCCTTTTTCCCTTTGTTGTAGATGAACGTTTTACGGTTGATCTGGTTCGGTACCGGTACAGACTGATAACTGACCTGCGGGGGTTGCACAGCACCGTTACCCGGATAGAAAGCGGTCGGCGGCGGTACCGCACCACCAGGCTGTGGCGGATAATTTGCCGGTTGCGGTTCACCTTCCGGCCCGGGTGCCGGAGAGGGAGGGGTCGGCGCCGGCTCTCCACCGGGAACGGATGGCCTGACGCCCAGCGTCCTCAGTTGCTCCTGCATCGCGGCATTCTCATTGCTGAGTTGCTCGATACGAACCTGATCGGCAGCACGGCCCTTACTCAGTATGTCCACTTCGCCCTGCAGTGCGCCAAAGCGCTTGTTCAGGTCCGCAGCAGTGGCCTGCATCTCCGTTGTCGCATGCTGCTCCACTTTGCTGTTGAAATTACTGTCAACCACGCCTGTCATATCCGGGGCAGGCTCTCCCTGCACGGGGGCCTCTTCTTCCGAACTCAGGTTCAGGTCAGAAAGATACATTCCCCCCCCGATGGCGCCCGCGCCACCGACCAGAATGAGGCCCAGCCACAGGTACTGCTTACGTTTGATGATCGTATTGAAGTTGGCCATCAGCGCCCCCCTTCAGAGGTGGTGATCCAGACCTGCATCCGGCCACCACCGGTCAGCTGACCAGCAGGACTGCTGAGCATGATGGCGCGGGTGCCGGGTTGCCAGAAATCGCTTTCGCGGATCATTCGGGGCGAAAAACTGATATTTTCGAGGCTGTAACGCACCACTTTCAGGTGATGCCCGGTCCAGACTTTTTCCGCTGTCGCACGAAGACCAGCGGGCACCTGCAGTGATTCCGATGTGACAGGAACAGCCTGGTATTCATCAGGGATCTGGCCCTGGCGAACAGCACGGTTCAGGGAAACCAGAATGCCTTCATACGGACTGGATTCTTCCCATGATTTAGCGGGACCCGGTGTCCCCACGAGCTCGGAGACCAGCTGGATAGTCCGGCCAACCCCGGCGCGTGGTACCGCCCGGATGGAAAAGTTCAGTCCGCGCTCGGTTTCCACAATAAACGTGAACGGTTTTTTGCTGACCGTGGCCAGAATGGCGCCACCGCTGTCGGTCTGCTCCTGGTTTGTCAGACCGCCGTCCAGACTGTTAATCGCGGTGATACGGTCACCGGGAACGGTGAAGAGGTTGGGGTCCGTGTTACTCACGGCGATGTTTGCCTGTCCGCCGTTCGCCAGGGGAACAACGGTCGGCGCCAGCGTACCGCTGAGGGTGGCCGATATCGCAGGTAGCGAAAAGAACAGGCAACCGGAGAGAAATAACGGGTTAATTTTTTTCATTATTTATTTCTCCAAAACGCGCCAGCCAGCTGACACCATCCACACGATTAAACTGCAGGACGTAACTTTTAATTTCACTGTAGGGGGCAGAATCCCCTATCCACGTTTTCAGTTCTCCGCGGATATCCACCCGATTTTCAGCCGGGTACGTACGGACAGACGTCATATAAAAAGAGGCATTCACATTGTTGTCTTTTATCCGCTTAGCATCTTCTGCCAGCTGGATTTTGAGGCTGTTCTGCGCCCCGGGAAAAACATACCGGAGCAGCTGGGCATGCTGGGCGTCGACCGTTTCCGGGGTGACATTCAGACGCAGCGCAATAAAACTCAGTCCTAACTGTTCAAGATAGGATGCGTCCGCCTGATTCTGAGAAACAGCGAAAGGTGCATTGAACAGCATGGGAGTCACAGCCACTTTCTGTTCGGTCTGCAGGCGGTAATTATTAATACCCTGAATAATATTCGTGGTCAGACTGAGGCCCAGGACTGTCCCCAGACAGATATAACCCAGCGCAATAACGCGCGTGGTATTGAGCCTGGCTCCATGTTCCATATGTTAATTCCCCGATTATTTAATCCACTGCCGGAAACAGGAGTCCGGAACATCATGAAAGAAGCCTTTAAGAAGGGAGGTTGGCAGATACCAGTAAATCAGGTCGCGTAGCCAGGAACTGCCCCGCCCTTTTTTCAGTTTCTTGATACCCCAGAAAACCAGTGCCGCTGCGGCCATACCAAATAAGAACTTACTGGTCCAGAAACCCCAGCCGAGACAAATCACGGCCGGGATAAGTTCATCAAGATATAAGCCAAACCAGCGGCTCTGGTTTGTCAGTGTTTCCGGGAAACGGTATTTCTTTAATTCGTCTCCCGTCATCACCTTTATCCTGTTAGTAACCTGCGACCGACATACCGACGGTAATAAAGGTCGAAATGATGGCGAAGCCAAACAGGAACTTCACGTTTTTGGTCATCATATACATGATGCCGCCCGCGATAACTTCAGCCAGAACAACCCATTTGACCACGCTGGAAGACTTGCCGAAGGTGCCTTTCACGGTGGTATCACCGGATTTCATCAGGTCTGTTGCGGTGGTGGTGGCCATAGCAACGTCCGGGAAGAACGATGCCAGAACAGCCAACGGCAGCGCAGCCTTGGTCACTTTCAGCGCTGTCTTTTTATTGAAAACGCGTGACATAAAAGACGGTTTGGTTTCTTCAGAGAAAGCATTTCCCTGAACACTTAATACAGCATTCATATTTATTTCCTTTAAAAAGAATGATTATTTAAAACAGCTAGAAAACTTTAAACTACATAATTTATTATGTCTTTTTACCTCCTGGCTCAGTGATTTCTGAATTATAAAAATCCGGGAAACGTTCAAGGTGATCTTTCAATCGCAAATATGCCTCAGACGTTTTACTTCTTCTGCTTCTGTCTTTAGCTTTGATTAGCCGACGATTAGTCTCTTCATCCAGCTTCAGAAGCACATTTTTTCCTGGCGCAGATCGTGCGTTACTCCTAACCGCTCTTTCCAATCGTCCTCCAAAAAAACAGTTAATAAACTTTAATAAAGTTTACATTGACAAGAACAAAAGTAAACAAATAAAGGTGGGATTTTGAGTAAATCCCACTTACATTCATTTACCGGAAATGTCCTTTGATTATAGAAAACCCTTTTCGGGCAAGAGGCTTTGATATATTAGAAATGAGTATATGGTAAAGTGATGATGAGATTTGAAGTAAAATTAATTCATCCTGGTTACTAACCTTTAATACCCTTCGTATTTCCAAGGAATAATTTCTCGATGTTTTCTCACTAATACCAATAAGATTTGAGATCTGACCATGAGTAAAGCCGAAGGAGTGTAAATGTAGCACATACCATTTATTAACGTTCTCCTTAGCCAAAGAAGATATAAGATCGAGAAAAGAATTTTTAAAGGAAACCAACTTATCGGAAAAATCAAAATCCAGAGTTTTAATGTTAACAAAAGTCCACTTCGTATAAACCCTGTCACATACAAAAAAACCTTCAATTAAAATGCTACAATTATATTTACCGATCGTAACACCATCAACGATTTTCCCCCCTCCATATGTAATTACACGGACATCTTCCTCGTTAAGAGATCTTAAATCAGAGTGTGAGAATAGAGAAAAAACCTTACTTATATTAATATCTTCTAAAATTTTTGAAGTTAACAATAGATTGCTATGGACGATGATACCCGATGAATCCCGAATGAGACATGGACAAGACGAAACATCAGCCAGATGGAATAAAGAATTCACCAATTCCGTTTGACTGCATACTGAGTTTTGACTACGATCCTTCGCACACATAGGTTGCCTCCTTAGAAGGTTCTATGGATAGTTAGCGTCAGAGGGTGCATCCTCTGACGCTAATGTTTCTCAATTTTTAAACTACACCTGAATTATAAAACTCACTTTCAATAAAGTCACCAAATAAGCATAGATCTTTATTCTGAATAATCATCAATGAATAGAACAATTATTCATCCTTGAATAAAAAAGCACTCTATTTATACAATCAATCACCTTTCTACGAAAAGTCTTATTCTACTCTTCGTCTTCGCTCTCCTCGTCAGGGAAAAATCGGAGCATAACCTCCTGAACATCATCCCGGATATTTTCAATAAGTCCCGGCCACTCCCATCTCGGATTTCCACTGACATGAGGACTCAGGCATTCAATGCCGAGAACTTTATTAACTGTAAATTGCGTTTTAATCACACTTTCCAGTAAGGCCTTGTTGAAGGCCATCTGATTGAAACCAGATTCTTTGCGTTCCATCTGAGCTTCATAAACACGCAAGCCTAGTTCCAGCAACATTGTTGATATGCTTGAAAAGCTGATGTCCTTATCTTTTGCCCCTTCAACACGTCTTTTCTCAACAATCGCATTAATTTTATCAGCAACCTCATCACTGACATAAGCCTGAACTTTAGCCACGTCATACTCCTTATAAAAATCCAGATTTCATATTTTATAAACTCCAGCCATTACGCATGAATCGTCCACGATTCGAATCGTGAATCGAATCTAGATTCATACTGTTTTTTTGCAATTCACCAGGCGAATCACATCACGAATTGAATCTAGAGTCAATTCACCTTAACCACCTGAATTTAATATTATGAATCGTAAGCGATTCATTAGCGATTCGTTAATGAATCGTCGGTAATTCATTGACGATTCGCTATCGTATAATCTTATATTAAATAAATTAATTTAACTCACACTAAACCACTGTTCTTAAATGCAAATCTGCAAAATTTTAATTTTGCGTAGTGTGTGGTGATTTTGTGGTGAGGAGTGCATATTTGTTGAGTCTGGCCCTGGTCTGGGTTAACGTATTTGCAGGAATCGGCCCGGAGGGAGTCTTTTGAGAAAAAAACTGGCGTTTGCCGCCCTGCTTTTAATATCCACGCCTGCATGGGCTACGGATTGTTTTGATATGGCGGGTCGGGATTATCAAATAGATCCGGATCTGCTCCGGGCTATTTCATGGCAGGAGTCTAAATGGGTGGTGAATGCCATCGGAAAAAATCCGGGATCGGGCTACGGTGCCGGACTGATGCAAATCGATTCGCAGCACCATGCCCGGTTATCGGAGTTCGGTATTAAACCGGAACATCTTCTGACGGATGCCTGCCTGAATATTTATACCGGTGCGTATTATCTGGCGCTGGCGTTTAAGAAGTGGGGCGTCAGCTGGGAGGCAGTCGGTGCCTACAACGCAGGATTCCGCAGAACGGACAGGCAGGCCATGCGACGACTGGCATATGCCAGAAAGATTGAAGCTATCTACCGGGCCATCAAGGCAAATAAAAATGCCGGACAATCCCGGCTGGTTAAAAACGAAAGACCTCATGAATGAGGTCTTTTTTTCAGGTATATGATTAGTCTATCGCCCGCCAGATTAAATGCCGTTCGGGATGATGAATAATGCTGAGATAATCTTTCAGCGCATCCTGACGGGAAACAAGATATTTACAGACGCGGGCATATTCCGGTCCCATATCAGCCACTTGCCATGACAGCCAGTTCATTATCATTAGTGTAGCAATAATTCCTGCAGCATCGGCGCTGACGTCACCGTCAAAATAATTGCCGGGGATGCGCATCCTGTAAGACTGTTTTCCTTCCGGTGCGATATACCCGGTCTGCGTAGTGATGAACTGGATGCGATTAGGCGTGATATTTCCGCCGACACCCTGCGGAATGATCCAGTAAGACCAGAAACCACCGTCGTAATCGGAGTGCTGGCGTAACCAGCTAGCCGCCATATTATCTGCTGACGGCGTAAAAAAGAGGGCCGGGATAAAATCCAGACGCTCATCACCATCGGTCACTGCATAACGCAGATATTTGTCTGTTTTAAATTGTTCGTCTGATTCACGAGTGGCGGTGTTGACCTTGGTGTTGACGTTAATTGTGTGCATGCTGAACTTCTCCTTCGCGGTTTATTAAATCGTTCGACTTCATCACTGAGCGGCAAAGGGCAATTTGCAGCCGACGGGGAGGAAATAAAGGGGCGCGAAGCGTTTATATACCCCTTTATTTTCGCCACGGCTGATGCTAAAAGCCGCCCTCCGCGAAAAGATGATGTCGGGCGATATAGCGCGGGGGTGAGCATGCACACAACCCGGAACGCCAATTCGGTCTTTATCGAATTCACGTTCCGGCCATCAGAGTGGCGGGTATTTATCGCCACGGTGACAGCGGCGCATCCTGATAAGGATGCAGCAAGCGCAATTTTGAATTTGCGTCAGGATGGAAGCCCGCTGCCCGGAGGTTTACCGAAGGGCCGGGCAGAGACAGCTTGCTGGCTCTGTTCACGACAGCCGTGTCCCGCCAGGGACGACGCCCGGACCAGTTTTTATTATTTTCAGCGCAAAGGGTAAATACCAGAAGAGATAAACAGCAGGATGCCGGATGAAATATAACAGTGACAAATAAATATTAATGAAGAGAGAAACCCGCGACGGACTAATACGGGCGGCGCGTAGCGCAGCCGGTATTAGTCTGCACCGCAGGTGCGCGGCCTTTTTTCCGCAGTCGGGCAGGTTATCCCCTGCCCTTCCGGTTATTTACGCAGCCTCCGGTATTCCGCGCATAAACTCCAGCATAGCCCGGTATCGGTTCTGGTCTGCCAGACGTTTTTCGAACTCATTGAGATAATACACGGGGGTGTATCTTACCCGCCGGATCTGCATCGTCAGCGTGTTCCCCGTCACCACTTCGGCGGCTATTCCCAGCACATACAGCTGGATGAATGCCATATCCGCCGCCACCGGATCGATATCGATGCAGCTGCCGAACATGTGCATGGAAGGATTGATATCTGCCTCAAGCAGGCACTCCGCATACGCAATCAGCATCCCGGCGGCACCACAGGCCGGGTCGCTGACCGTGGCTATCCCTTCCCGGCGGATAGTGTCCCTGACGCCCGGCATCAGCATCCGGGCCATGAGGGACTGGACCGGATATGGGGTAAAATACTGCCCGCGAAAGTTATCGCCCAGCTCAAGCACCATGAAAATGGCGCCGAGGAAATCATGAAATTTAGCCTCCAGTGCGCACACCATCATGCAGAACATCTCCTGCATCTTCGCGATATCTGACGCCTCATAACGCGCGCAGATTTTCCGGCAGTGCTCAATGCTTTCCGGCGCTCTTATCCGGGCCATATCCAGTTCACTGGCGGCCAGTGACAGAAAATCACTGAACACCTCCCAGCGTCCCAGATGGCGACCCGTGTCTTTAAACACGTGGATAAACCGGCTCCGGCTGTGCTGCTCACTCATCAAACGCTGAACAGAAGGCACCACTTCCGCGACCTGCGCCCTGACCTGGATCACAGGGCTATTCTCAGCGGTTTCTCTGGCCATGTTGAACACATCGGCAAAACTCAGCTGCGACATACAATTACCTCCGCTGTTGCCGCTCCCGAAGGAGCGGCTCACCTTATCAGTTACATGCGCGTTTGAGTTCAAGCGTGCGGAGCACCTGCCCGAAGGCGGTGTTGTTCATCGCCGGGATATGGACGCCGCGCCCCTTGCGAATGCTCCGGGCAATATGCCGTCCGAAGGCTTTCAGCGCCGGGTCAATCTCCCGCGCGGCGATGTCATCGCGCAGAATGCGCTGGTGACGGCGGGGCTTTACAGCCTCAGTGGAAGGTGAAAGAATAGTCAGGGTCATACAGACCTCCATATATCGTGTATGTGAAGCCGAAAAAATCGTTCCCGCGACTTTTACGGCGTGGATAAAGCAGGGTTTTCCCTGCTTTTTTCATTTCCGGAACAGGTTAAATTCCTCCTTAATGCGCGTTTTAATCTGCGCATGGCTCAGGTTGCACACATCCCGCAGCCGGAAATATCTGGCTCCGTAGCGGGCATAAATCTCTGTCACGTCACCACAGACCATTTCCTGCAGCATGAACGTCTCCCAGCCACCGCTCTCACTCGTTGACCAGTTGAGCGGGTACATCAGACCCAGCGCATCATGGAAGGCGTGAACATCGATTTCAGCGGGCGCTTTCACCGCTGCTTTCTGGCGACTCAGCCAGTATTCGCGCTCGGCTTCTGTTGTGACCTGCATTCCCGGACGGGCTGAGGATTCGGTGAGATGTAAGTGCATGGTTTTCTCCTTCGGGTTAAGGGATGGCAGCTACATGCCGCCATCCGGGGTTGTCTACTCGTTTGCCGCCAGTTCACTCAGCAGCACATCGCGGGCTTCCTGCGCACACTCTTCTTCGGCTAACGTCAGCAGATACCCACGTTTTGCCGCCGCACCCATGAATGCCGGGCGGTCTTTCAGCGGCAGCGCGCCCAGATAATCCAGCGCATCGCCCAGCACGCGCGCCTGATACAGCTCGTAATGCATCCCGCAGCAGCGCCCCGCCTCTTTCTCGATGCGTGCCAGCACCACATCGGCGCGGATAACATCGAACGGGTTAGCGGCGTGGATGTTGCGCACAAAGCCATCAGTACGCAGAACGGACGATATGGAATGAACGATGCGGGTATTCATGAGTGTTTTCCTTTTTCTGACTTTGAGGTTTTAAAACCGTCACCCGTTGAGTTGCCGGGGCCGCGGTTTTGACGTTTTGCGGGGACCTGCTGCTCTGCTCCGCTGGTTGTTACCTTCACCCGTTTGAGAGCCGTTCGCCG
>NZ_VJZJ01000004.1:0-661948 GCF_009825425.1 Klebsiella sp. Lac1 | reverse complement strand
GAGCAAGCTCTCTGTGCTACCGTTCGACTTGCATGTGTTAGGCCTGCCGCCAGCGTTCAATCTGAGCCATGATCAAACTCTTCAATTTAAGTTTGATGCTCATGAATTAAACTTCGTAATGAATTACGTATGTTCACTCACTGAGACTTGGTATTCATTTTTCGTCCGAGGACGTTAAGAATCCATGTCACTTTGAGTGCCCACACAGATTGTCTGATAAATTGTTAAAGAGCAGTTGCGACGCGCTTTAGCGCTCTGTCGCGAGGTCCCGTATAATACGTTTTCCTCATTCAGAGTCAAGCATTTATTTTTGCTTTTCTCTGGCAGGATTTCCGCAGAAACCCTGCTGACCCGGCGGCCTGTAAGCCGTTGTTCCGTGTCAGTGGAGGCGCATTATAGGGAGTTCTGAGACGTTGACAAGCCCTGTTTTAAAAAAACTTTTCAACCGCTCAAAATCCCGCCATCACGCCCATTTTACGTGCTATTTGCTCGTCATTTGTGCGACTTCCTGCGCAAAATTGGCAACCTGCTTCCAGTCGGTATAGACGACTTCTTTACTGGTATCCGTTTCACCGCCGGTCATCTTCATTATCAGGCGAATCATGAAGCGATCGTACCAACGATAGCGCGGGTAGCGCAGCGCGCCGGCAAACACCGCGCTGCGCTGCGGTTGCCATGGCGAATTCAGCAGAAACTTACGCGTATAGCTATTGGTCTGCGGCGTGCGCTTCTCTGGCTTACGCGCAACGAGGTTGACCGAGAAAAATGCCCCCGGCAGCGCATTCAGCGACTGCAGATGTTTCTTCACGAAACGGTCCAGCGCCGGATGAAAGTGCCCGTAACGAATCGAGGCGCCAATCACCACGCGATCGTAGTGGTGCCATTCAACCTCTTCCGTACGGTTGAGATTAACCGTATCCGCATCGATACCCAGCTCTTTCAGCTCAGAGGCCAGAAAGGAGGCAATTTCACGCGTCTGCCCGTCGCGGGTGGAGAATAATATCAACGTTTTCACAAGCACTCCGGTTATTCGCGCCAGAAAGTGGGGGTAAAGAGCACCAGTAAGGTGAACACTTCCAGACGACCAAACAGCATATTAGCAATCAAGATCCATTTCGCGACCGGGTTCATTGTCGCGAAGTTATCCGCCACTACGCCAAGTCCTGGCCCGAGGTTGTTTAACGTTGCCACAACCGAGGCGAAAGCAGAAAAGTCATCCACTCCGGTCGCGATGATAGCCAGCATGCTAATAATGAACACCAGCGCATAGGCAGAAAAGAATCCCCATACCGCCTCCAGAATACGTTCCGGCAGCGCACGGTTACCTAACTTAATGCTATATACCGCATTCGGATGCACCAGCCGCTTGAGTTCGCGGTTCCCCTGCTTGAACAACAGCAATATGCGGATAACTTTCAGACCGCCGCCCGTCGACCCGGCACAACCGCCAATAAATGCCGAGCACAATAGCAGCACCGGCAGGAATAACGGCCAGCGCGCGATGCTGTCGGTGGTAAAGCCCGCCGTCGTCGCCATCGAAACCACCTGGAAGAAGGCCTGATTCAGCGTCGTCAGCGCCGAGCTGTACACATCATGCAACCACAGCACCAGCGTACAAATCACCACCAGCGTCAGTTGGACACCAATAAACATGCGGAATTCAGGATCGCGCCAGTACACCTTCAGACTGCGGCCGCTGAGCAATGAAAAATGGAGGCCATAGTTACAGCCTGAGATCAGCAGGAAAACCGCAATAATCGTATTAATGGCTGGACTGTTAAAATACCCTACGCTGGCGTCATGCGTAGAGAAGCCGCCAATCGCGATAGTCGAAAAGCTGTGACCGATGGCATCAAATGCCGGCATACCCGCGAACCAGAGCGCAAGCGCGCAGGCCACCGTCAACAATACGTAGATAAGCCACAGCGTTTTGGCCGTCTCGGCGATACGCGGGCGCATCTTATTGTCCTTCAGTGGTCCCGGCATTTCCGCCCGATACAACTGCATCCCGCCGACGCCCAGTATCGGCAGTATTGCTACCGCCAGCACAATGATCCCCATACCGCCAAACCACTGCAGCATCTGTCGATAGAAGAGGATGGCATGAGGTAAAGAGTCCAGCCCCACCAGGGTGGTAGCGCCCGTTGTGGTCAGGCCCGAGAATGACTCAAAAAACGCATCCGTTATCGTCAGATTCGGCTGTTCGGCGAAAATAAACGGTAGCGCACCGACGCTGCCCAGCACGGTCCAGAAGAGTACGACAATCAGAAAACCCTCGCGGGATTTCAGTTCGCCCTTCTCACGACGGTTCGGCCACCATAGAAGAGAGCCTATCGCCAGCGCGACAAAAAAGGTCTGGGTAAACGCCCGCCCCGCGCCATCGCGGTATAACAGGGCCACTAATCCCGGCAGGATCATCGTCCCCGAAAACAAAATGACCAACAGTCCAACGATTCGGGTTATGGCGCGAAAATGCATCTCTGGCGCTTCCTTTGGTATGCAAAAAAATCAGGTGGGGATTATTCGTCAATCTTCAGTAATTGCAACGAACCACGACTAAAATCAGCCAGCTTTGTCGAAAAAGAGACCACTTCAGCTTGCGGAAGCGCCACACGAAGCTTGACGAAGGCCTGATAGTCACTATCGACAATTTGTCCTGAGAACTGAGCCAACAGCGTTTCAATGCCGGCTAACTGCCCATATTCACACTGCAAAGTATATGCGGTCAGCGGCGTCTTGCGCTGCGTTGTCAGCCCGGCAAGGGCCTGATGAACGCCACCGCCATACGCTTTAACCAGACCGCCGGTTCCAAGCAAAATACCGCCGTAGTAGCGTACCACGACGGCCGTTATTTCGCCGACGCCGCTGCCCATCAGCTGCGCCAGCATAGGTTTACCCGCGGTGCCTGCTGGTTCGCCATCGTCGGAAAAGCCCAGCTGTTGAGAGTCATTGGGTGGCCCGGCCACCCACGCCACACAATGATGACGGGCGTCAGGGTGCTCCGCCCTGACCGACTCAACAAACGCCTTTGCCGCTACCACGCCATCGGTATGCGCCAACCGCGTGATAAAACGACTTTTTTTAATCTCTTCGACAAAGGTCACCGGCGCGGCCGGTATCAACCAACTTTCCATTACACCAGTTTCAGGTCACGCGTCATATTTTCAACACTGTTTTCGTGGATGACGACGTTATCTTCAATACGGATGCCGCCAAACGGCTTCAATGCTTCAATTTTTTGCCAGTTGAAGTGCTTGCTGAACGGCCCTTCACGCCACGGCGCCAGCAGAGATTCAATAAAGTAGATGCCCGGCTCGATGGTCAGCACCATACGCGGCTGCAAAATACGCGTGCAGCGCAGATACGGATACTTCGACGGCGCCGCCAGATGAGTACCGGTATCATCCTGCATGAAACCGGCCACATCATGGACCTGCAGGCCCAGCGGATGACCGATACCGTGCGGCATAAACGGCCCGGTCAGATCGTTTTCAACCATGGCCTCTTCGCTCATGTCGGTCACGATTTGGTACTTACGCAACAGTTTAGCGATGCGTTGGTGGAACTGGATGTGGTAATCCACATAGCTTTTGCCCGCCTTCATCGTGCTAATCAGAGCCAGCTGCTCATCGTTAACGTCTTTAATCAAATGGGCAAAGTCATTGTCGCCATGTGCCGCCCAGGTACGCGTCAGGTCTGCCGCGTAGCCGTTGTATTCCGCCCCGGCATCCAGTAAGAAGCTGCGCGCTTCTGCTGGCGCGCGATGATCCAGTTTGGTGTAATGCAGTACAGAGGCGTGTTCGTTAAGCGCCACGATATTGCTGTAAGGCACATCGGTGTCGCGATGACCGGTAGCCGTCAGATACGCCTGGTTGATATCGAATTCGCTCATTCCGGAGAGGAATGCCTCATGGGCCGCGCGATGCCCGTTAACCGCCGACTTCTGCGCTTCGCGCATGCAGGCCAGCTCATAATCGGTCTTAAAAGAACGATAGTAGTGCAGGAAATCAATCACCCCTTTCGGGTTGATATGACTGGCAGCAATCTCCAGACCAAGCGCCCGCTCCGGCACCGGCCCGATATAGGCGATATTGCCGCGCGCCGCAGGCAGCTGGCTACCGATGCCGTCGGCTTTCGGCAGGGCAATCACTTCAACCTCTTCCGTCCAGAACGAGGTCGGCAGCGGTTCAACGTTATGCCAGTAATCGACCGGCAGGTAGAACCACAGTTTCGGCTTGTTGACGCCATCAACCAGCAGCCAGCAGTTGGGCACCTGCGTCACCGGGACCCAGGATTTAAATTGCGGATTGACCTTAAACGGGTACGGATGGTCGTCCAGGAAGACATTGATCAGCTCGCCGGAGTGAATCAGCAACGCATCAAGATTAAAACGAGCCAAAGCATCACGGGTACGTTCTTGTAGGGTAACGATATGATTTTTATAGAGCGCGGCTAGTGATTCCATCTTTCATCCTTTGCTTTTATTAGATGTGATTCCCCGCATCTTAGCACATCGGCCCCAGGCAGGGTGATTTCCGCCGGGTGTGATCAGGCCAGCATTTATTTAAAGACTCGTTTGCAATTCTTTAACATAAATCCCACACTCCGTTGCATCTGGTACGACCAGATCACATTGCTGGATTCAGGAGACTGACATGCTCTACAAAGGCGACAACCTGTACCTCGACTGGCTGGACGATGGCATTGCCGAACTGGTGTTCGATGCTCCCGGCTCGGTGAACAAGCTCGATACCGCAACCGTAGCCAGCCTCGGTGAGGCGCTGGAGGTGCTCGAAAAACAACACGACCTTAAGGGGTTGCTGCTGCGATCCGGAAAAGCAGCCTTCATCGTCGGCGCCGACATTACCGAATTTCTGTCCCTGTTCCAGGTACCACAGGAGCAGTTGAGCCAGTGGCTCCATTTTGCTAACAGCGTCTTTAACCGTCTGGAAGATTTACCGGTGCCGACTATTTCAGCGGTGAACGGCTATGCGCTGGGCGGCGGCTGCGAGTGCGTGCTGGCGACAGACTACCGTCTGGCTACGCCGGATCTGCGTATCGGCCTGCCGGAAACCAAACTGGGCATTATGCCGGGCTTCGGCGGCTCAGTGCGCATGCCGCGTCTGCTCGGCGCCGATAGCGCGCTGGAAATCATCGCCGCAGGCAAAGATGTCGATGCCGATCAGGCGCTGAAAATCGGCCTCATCGATGGCATCGTCAAACCAGAGAAGCTGCGCGATGGCGCGCTTGCTATTCTGCGTCAGGCTATTAACGGCGAGCTGGACTGGAAAGCGCAGCGCCAGCCGAAGCTGGAGCCATTGAAGCTCAGTAAAATTGAAGCGGCCATGAGCTTCACCATCGCCAAAGGCATGGTGGCGCAGACCGCCGGGAAGCACTATCCGGCGCCGATGACGGCGGTAAAAACCATCGAAGCGGCCGCGCGTTTCGGCCGCGAAGAAGCCCTGAATCTGGAAAACCAAAGCTTTGTCCCGCTGGCGCACACCAAAGAGGCGCGCGCGCTGGTTGGTATCTTCCTTAACGATCAGTATGTCAAAGCCAAAGCGAAGAAGCTGACCAAAAACGTTGAGACGCCGAAACAGGCCGCCGTGCTGGGTGCCGGGATCATGGGGGGCGGTATCGCCTACCAGTCCGCCTGGAAAGGCGTGCCGGTGCTTATGAAGGATATCAACGACAAATCGCTGACGCTGGGCATGAACGAAGCCGCTAAGCTGCTCAACAAGCAGCTTGAGCGCGGCAAAATCGATGGGCTGAAGCTGGCCGGCGTTATTGGCACGATTCACCCGACCCTCGATTATGCTGGCTTTGAGCGCGTAGATGTCGTGGTCGAAGCCGTCGTCGAGAATCCGAAAGTGAAAAAGGCCGTGCTGGCGGAAACCGAAGAGAAAGTCCGCCCGGATACGGTTCTGGCTTCTAACACCTCAACGATTCCAATCGGTGAACTGGCCAGCGTCCTGAAGCGGCCGGAAAACTTCTGCGGTATGCACTTCTTTAACCCGGTGCATCGCATGCCGCTGGTAGAAGTGATTCGCGGGGAAAAAACCTCAGATGACACCATCGCAAAAGTCGTGGCCTGGGCGAGCAAAATGGGCAAAACGCCGATCGTGGTTAACGACTGCCCCGGCTTCTTCGTCAACCGCGTGCTGTTCCCCTACTTTGCCGGATTCAGCCAACTGCTTCGCGACGGCGCGGACTTCCGCAAAGTCGATAAGGTGATGGAGAAACTGTTCGGCTGGCCAATGGGCCCGGCATACCTGCTCGACGTGGTCGGTATCGATACCGCGCACCACGCGCAGGCGGTAATGGCCGCCGGCTTCCCGCAGCGCATGCAGAAAGATTATCGCGACGCGATCGACGCGCTGTTCGACGCCAGCCGTTTCGGCCAGAAAAACGCTCTCGGCTTCTGGCGGTATAAAGAAGACAGTAAAGGCAAACCGAAGAAAGAAGAAGATCCGGCCGTCGACGCGCTGCTGGCGGAAGTCAGCCAGCCACAGCGTGAGTTCAGCGACGATGAGATTATCGCCCGGATGATGATTCCGATGGTCAACGAAGTGGTCCGCTGCCTGGAGGAAGGCATTATCGCCAGCCCGGCGGAAGCGGATATGGCGCTGGTTTATGGTCTTGCTTTCCCTCCGTTCCACGGCGGCGCATTCCGCTGGCTGGATACCCAGGGCAGCGCAAAATATCTCAATATGGCGCAGCAGTATCAACACCTCGGCCCGCTGTACGAAGTGCCGGAAGGGCTGCGTAATAAAGCACGCCATAACGAACCCTATTATCCCCCGGTAGAACCAGCCCGCCCGGCGGGCGCTCTGAAAACGGCTTAAGGAGTCACAATGGAACAGGTTGTCATTGTTGATGCAGTTCGCACCCCGATGGGCCGTTCGAAGGGCGGCGCCTTTCGCCACGTGCGCGCGGAAGATCTCTCCGCGCACCTGATGCGTAGCCTGCTGTCGCGTAACCCGTCGCTTGATCCGGCCGCGATTGACGATATCTACTGGGGCTGCGTACAGCAAACGCTGGAGCAAGGTTTCAACATTGCGCGTAACGCCGCGCTGCTCGCAGAGATCCCGCATTCGGTACCGGCGACGACGGTCAACCGCCTGTGCGGTTCATCGATGCAGGCGCTGCACGATGCGGCGCGGATGATCATGACCGGCGACGCCAGCGTCTGCCTGATTGGCGGCGTCGAGCATATGGGCCACGTCCCGATGAGTCACGGCGTGGATTTTCACCCGGGTCTGAGCCGTAACGTGGCAAAAGCCGCCGGGATGATGGGGCTGACCGCCGAAATGCTGGCGCGTCTGCACGGTATCAGCCGGGAGATGCAGGACCAGTTCGCCGCGCGTTCCCACGCTCGTGCATGGGCGGCAACGCAGTCCGGCGCATTTCAAGCGGAAATCATTCCGACAGGCGGCCATGATGCCGACGGCGTGCTGAAGTCATTTAACTATGACGAGGTGATCCGCCCGGAAACCACCGTGGAAGCGCTGGCGGCGTTAAGGCCCGCCTTCGACCCGGTGAGCGGCACCGTCACGGCGGGTACCTCATCCGCGCTCTCCGACGGCGCAGCCGCCATGTTATTAATGAGCGAAAGCCGCGCCCGCGAGCTGGGGCTGAAACCGCGCGCTCGCGTGCGCTCCATGGCGGTGGTCGGCTGTGATCCATCGATTATGGGCTATGGTCCGGTACCGGCATCGAAGCTGGCGCTGAAAAAGGCCGGACTGACTACCAGCGATATCGACGTTTTTGAAATGAACGAGGCCTTTGCCGCGCAGATCCTGCCGTGCATTAAAGATCTTGGCCTGATGGAGCAGATCGACGAGAAGATCAATCTTAACGGCGGCGCGATTGCCCTTGGTCACCCGCTTGGCTGCTCGGGCGCGCGCATCAGTACCACCTTACTTAACCAGATGGAGCGCAAAGACGCGCAGTTCGGTCTTGCCACTATGTGTATTGGTTTAGGTCAGGGGATCGCCACGGTATTTGAGAGAGTGTAAACCAACAACTCAGGCCGGATAAGCCACGCGCCATCGGGCTTTTGCCCGGGGCGCAACGCTTATCCGGCCTACAGAGGTATCTCACCGCCATTGACGTCATTGGCGCAGAGAGAAGCGTTTAGTTGCCGTTTTTCCCGCCTGTCAGGGGCGGGTTTTTTATTTCTGTCGTTCTCTGCCCCTCTCCCTGAAGAAAAGGGCGTGAGAATCAGATAAAGGCAAACGCATCGCCGAACAGGCGATCTTCGCGGGCATTGCGCTCATTACAGAACAGCTCACGGGCAATTTTTGCCATCTCGAAGCGGCCGGCAATATAAATATCATGCTCTGCCAGGGTGCCATAGTCCTGCAGTACCGCGGTCAACACGGTGCCAGAGCGCCCACGCCACTCTTCTTCCGGCTGTTCCACAACCGGCTCAACACGCAGACCCGGGTGTTCCACGCTCAGCGCTTCCAGCTCAGCCAGATCGTAGAGATGTTTCGCTTCGCGACCGCCCCAGTACACTGCGATATCGCGGTTCGGGTTGCGGGCCAGCGCCGTGAGCAGAATGGAACGCACATAGGAGAACCCGGTTCCTCCGGCGATAAGAATCAGCGGACGATCTTCATCCTCACGCAGCCAGGCTTCACCATGCGGAATATCAACCTCGATCTCGCGCTCTTTCAGAATGCGATCCATGACCGCCATCGCATACAGGTTGAGCTCAGAGGCGCCAATATGCAGTTCAATACATTCCTGCTCCGCCGGTGTGGAAGCCATGGAGAACGGACGCTTGTCGCGCTCGTCCATTACCACCATCAAATATTGACCAGCGCGGAAAGAAAACGCCGCTTCCGGCACTAATCGAACGCGATACACGGTATCGGTAATTGCCTCCACCGAGGTCACTTTACAGCTTAAGGTTGTCATGCGTCCCCTCTGTCGGGTCTATAGAGCAAAACAGCGGCGTTAGCCCCGCTTACTGTTATTTAAAGATAGCCAGCTCATCCCAGATGGCGTCAACACGTGCCGTCACCTCAGGATCTTTCTTAATAGGACGACCCCATTCACGCTGGGTTTCGCCTGGCCATTTATTTGTGGCATCCAGCCCCATTTTTGAACCCAGGCCGGAAACCGGCGAGGCAAAATCCAGGTAATCGATCGGCGTATTTTCTACCAGTACCGTATCACGAGCCGGGTCCATACGGGTAGTAATCGCCCAGATGACGTCGTTCCAGTCGCGCGCATTGACGTCATCATCGCAGACGATCACGAACTTGGTGTACATAAACTGGCGCAGGAACGACCAGACGCCCATCATCACCCGTTTTGCATGGCCAGCGTACTGTTTCTTCATCGTGACCACGGCCAGACGATAGGAACACCCTTCCGGCGGCAGGTAGAAATCAACAATTTCCGGGAACTGCTTTTGCAGGATCGGCACGAAGACTTCATTCAGTGCGACGCCCAGGACCGCAGGTTCATCTGGCGGGCGCCCGGTATACGTTGAGTGATAAATCGCATCTTCACGCTGGGTGATATGCGTGACCGTAAATACCGGGAAATTATCCACTTCATTGTAGTAGCCGGTATGATCGCCATACGGCCCTTCCGGCGCCATTTCACCGGGCTCAATATACCCTTCCAGCACAATTTCCGCGCTGGCCGGTACTTCAAGATCGTTGGAAACGCACTTCACCACTTCGGTTTTGGTGCCGCGTAGCAGGCCGGCAAACGCATATTCTGAAAGCGTATCGGGAACCGGAGTCACGGCACCAAGAATGGTCGCCGGGTCAGCGCCCAGCGCCACGGAGACCGGAAAACGTTCGCCCGGATGAGCCGCGCACCACTCCTGGAAATCCAGCGCGCCGCCGCGATGGGAGAGCCAGCGCATGATGAGCTTATTCTTACCAATGAGCTGCTGGCGATAGATGCCCAGGTTCTGCCGCTCTTTGTGCGGACCGCGCGTGACCGTCAGTCCCCAGGTAATCAGCGGAGCAGCATCTTCCGGCCAGCAGGTCATGATCGGAATACGCGTCAGATCAACGCTGTCGCCTTCAATGATTTTTTGCTGGCAAGGCGCTCCGCGCAGACGCTTCGTCGGCATATTCAATACCTGCCTGAACTGCGGCAGCTTATCGAACAGATCGCGAAAGCCTTTCGGCGGTTCCGGCTCTTTCAGAAAAGCCAACAGTTTACCCACTTCACGCAGCGAGCTGACATCCTCCTGCCCCATTCCCATGGCGACGCGACGCGGGGTGCCAAACAGATTGCACAACACGGGCATGGTGTAGCCTTTCGGGTTTTCGAAGAGCAGGGCCGGGCCGCCGGCACGTAAAGTGCGATCGGCAATTTCGGTGATCTCAAGGTGCGGATCGACCGGCAGGGATATTCTTTTCAGTTCGCCCTGCTGCTCCAGCAATGTCAGAAAGTCGCGTAGATCGTGGTATTTCATGGAGTTATTATTAACCTCTATACAGGCGGCTGATTATACGGTGTTCGCCAGCGCCATGCTGTATTTTTGTTAAATTAGAGTGAAAGAACATAGAATTTTTGATTTCACTTATATTGGCTTTCGCGATCGCACCAGGCTTTTGTTATGCTTGCTGCTAATAGAGTGGAAAGAGTTATTATGCAAGCCTGGTATTTACTGTATTGCAAACGTGGGCAGCTTCAGCGCGCCCAGGAACACCTCGAACGACAGGCAGTGAATTGCCTGATGCCGACGATCGCACTGGAAAAAATCATCCGCGGCAAACGCACTACGGTGAGTGAACCTTTGTTCCCCAATTACCTGTTTGTCGAATTCGATCCGGAAATTATCCACACGACGACTATCAGCGCCACGCGAGGTGTGAACAGCTTCGTTCGTTTTGGCGCCCAGCCAGCCACGGTACCGTCCGCGGTCATTCACCAGCTCTCTATCTATAAGCCGGAAGGTATCACCGACCCGGAAACGCCGCACGAAGGCGACTTCGTCTTGATTACCGACGGCGCGTTTGAAGGCCTGCAGGCTATCTTTAGCGAACCGGATGGTGAAGCGCGCTCCATGCTGCTGCTGAATCTGCTTAACAAACAGGTACTGCAAAGCGTCAAAAATACCGACTTTCATAAAATCTGACGGTACGCTTAAAAACGGATGCCAAAGAGCGTTCTGACATTCGCGTCAGCGATCTCTTCCAGCCGCTGAGCCTCCTCCCCGCGCCATCCGGCAATACTGGCCACAATATGCGGCAGGTATACCGGTTCGTTCCGGCGGGAAGCGGGCTTCGGACTAAGATCGCGGGGCAACAGATACGGGGCATCCGTTTCAATCAACAGGCGTTGTGCCGGGATATCCGGCAGCAGCTCGCGCAGCTCAAGCCCTCGTCGCTCATCGCAGACCCAGCCAGTGATGCCAATATACAAACCGTGGTTCACACAGGCACGCATTTCTTCGCGGGTTCCGGTGAAGCAGTGCAGCACCGCACCAGGCAGTTTATCCAGCCAGGGCGTGAGGAGCGTCAGAAAACGTTCATGGGCATCGCGGCAGTGCAAAAAAACCGGCATAGACAGCTCGGCTGCCAGCGCCAGCTGCGCGCTGAAGGCGGCTTCTTGCTCCTGAGGGGTTGAAAAGTTGCGGTTGAAGTCCAGCCCACATTCACCGATAGCAACAACCTCCGGCTGGCGCGCCAGCTGAGAGAGGGAATCGGCCACCGACGCCGTCCAGCTGCTGCTGTCATGCGGATGCACACCGGCGGTTGACCAGCAGCGGGTATAGCGATGTGCCAGCTGTCGGGCCTGCTCGCTTTCATGCAGGTTAGTCCCGGTGAACAGCATGCCGGTCACGCCCGCCGCCTGAGCGCGTGCCACGACCTCATCGCGATCGCGGGAAAACTGTGGACTGGTCAGATTGACGCCGATATCAAACATCGCTTCTCCAATATGACAACCGCCCTGACGGGCGGCTGGTTACTCTTCTTTGCTGCCCGCTTCTTCAGCGGCGGCATCCTCGTCACGCGTCAGACGTTTTCCGGTATAGAAACGCGCGAAGAAAACCCCAATCTCAAACAAGCAGTACATCGGAATCGCCAGCAGCGTTTGCGAGAAGACATCCGGTGGCGTCAGCAGCATACCGACGACGAATGCCCCCACCAGTACGTACGGGCGCTTCTTACGCAAATCGTCCGGGGTCGTGACGCCCATCCAGCACAGCAGCACGATCGCAACCGGCACTTCAAACGAAACGCCAAAGGCGATAAACAACGCCATGACGAAATCGAGATAGCTGCGAATATCCGTCGAGACCTGCACGCCCTCCGGCGCCGCGTGCGTCAGGAAGCCAAACGCCAGCGGGAAAACGACAAAATAGGCAAAGGCCATACCGATATAGAACAGCAGCGTACTGGAAACCAGCAGCGGCATCACCAGCCGACGCTCATGCTTATACAACGCCGGGGCAACAAACGCCCAGACCTGGTAAAGAATAACCGGCACCGACAGAATCACCGAGACCATGAAGGTCAGTTTGATCGGTGTAAAGAAAGGGGAAGCCACGTCGGTGGCGATCATCGTTGCACCCACCGGCATCTGCCGGATAAGCGGTGCGGAAACCAGCTGATAGATGTCGTTGGCGAA
Source organism: Klebsiella sp. Lac1 (assembly GCF_009825425.1). NCBI lineage: Bacteria > Pseudomonadati > Pseudomonadota > Gammaproteobacteria > Enterobacterales > Enterobacteriaceae > Klebsiella > Klebsiella sp. Lac1. Next base: position 649,336 of record NZ_VJZJ01000004.1, on the reverse strand, counting down.
GTACACTAACGCCAGAAAAATGACCAGTATCGCGATGATGCTATTGATCAGGCGCTTACGCAGCTCAATCAAATGCGAAATTAGCGGTTGAGTATCTTCTACGCCCATTTTTACGGTTTATCACTCGATGCAGGGGAGGAATCGGAAGCGGTGACGGCCACTTTTTCTTTGGCGGCCGGGAGAGGCTCCGGCTGCGTAGCGGGGGAGGCTTCAGCAACACTCTCTTCCGGCGCATGCACAGGCGCACTGGCCTGATGTTCAGCCGTCGCCGGCGTAATATTCTGGCGCTGCGCTTCACTACCCTTCACTACCGGGTTATGAATCGTGTTTGCTTCGTCGCTCGCTTTCTCAGGATCATGGGCGGTATAAGAGCGTTTCATCGATTCAGCGGCTTCACGCAGCTCATCCATTGACGCTTTCAGCTCCGGCGTCAGGTTCTCCAGGCTCGCCTTTTCCACTTTCTTCAGGCTTTCCTGGAACTCCTGCAGTTTTAGTTCCTGAGTGATCTCATTTTGTACGGTAGCCGCCAGCGATCGTAACGTGCGAATCCAGCTGGCCACCGTTTTTACCGCTACAGGCAGTCGCTGTGGCCCCAGGACAATGAGGCCAATGACGAACACCAGCAGTAGTTCACTAAAACCGATATCGAACACGAATTACACCTGCTCTTTGTCGTGGCGTTTTGTCTCGTCTTTTTTCGCATCATCCGGCTTATCGGCGATCGATTTCGCCGTGAAATCTGCATCCGGAGCAGAATTTTCAGGTTTTTCATCATCGCTCATGGCTTTTTTAAAGCCTTTGATCGATGCCCCCAAATCTGATCCCAGCGAGCTCAGCTTTTTCGTCCCGAAAAGCAGAACCACAATGACGACGACAATTAATAACTGCCAAATACTGATACCACCCATACACGTTCCTCTATGACAGATGATGAATTATTAGGACGCATTATACACGTCATCCCGCGGGCCGCCTCTCTGTCAGGCCGCTCGCATGATTTCGCGCAAAAACGAATGCGCTGCGATCAAGGCGCTTGCCATCAGTGCGTTTTCCGCCAGCCAATCAGCCAGGACACCGCGCCAGCGGCCATCAGCCAGCCTGGCATCATGCCCCATTCCGGGCGGTGGATAAATAACAGCGTACCACTCAGTAACAGAACCGCGCCTATACCAAACAGATAACGGGACTGCCCCTGGCGAACATGTCGCACCTGGAAGTCGCGCGCAATGCTATCCACGCTGGTCTGCAGCTGCTTGCTCTGCTGCAAAGTCTGGTACACCAGTTCAGGTATTTCCGGCATTCTTTCGATCCAGAACGGCGCTTTTTCTTTAAACGCACGCACCAGCGCCGGAATGCCGACCTGATCTTTAATCCACGACTCAAGGAAAGGTTTCGCCGTTTTCCACAAGTCTAACTGAGGATAGAGCTGGCGGCCTACCCCTTCTACGTAAAGTAATGTCTTCTGCAGCAACACCAGCTGCGGCTGCACTTCCATATTAAAGCGCCGGGCGGTGTTGAACAGGTTCAACAGCACATGGCCAAACGAGATCTCAGCCAGCGGCTTCTCGAAGATCGGTTCGCAAACGGTGCGAATAGCAAACTCGAACTCTTCAACATTGGTATCCGCAGGAACCCAGCCGGAATCCACGTGCAGCTCGGCGACTTTACGATAGTCGCGGTTGAAGAAGGCGATGAAGTTTTCCGCCAGGTAGCGCTTATCCTCTTTGTTCAGCGACCCCACGATGCCGCAGTCAATCCCGATGTACTGGGGGTTCTCCGGATGGTTGTAGCTGACAAAAATATTGCCCGGATGCATATCCGCGTGGAAGAAGCTGTCGCGGAACACCTGGGTGAAAAAGACCTGCACGCCGCGTTCCGCCAGCAGCTTCATGTTCGTGCCCTGCGCCTCCAGCGCCTCCACGTCGGAAACCGGGATCCCGTAAATCCGCTCCATGACCATCATGTTTTCGCTACAGTAATCGGAGTAGACCTCCGGTACATACAGCATCGGGCTGTCTTCAAAGTTACGCCGCAGCTGAATGGCGTTAGCCGATTCGCGTAACAGATTGAGTTCGTCCAGCAGCGTTTTTTCGTATTCGCGAACCACTTCCTGCGGGCGCAGGCGGCGCCCGTCGGGCAGTAAACGCGGCACCCAGCGCGCAAGACGATAGATAAGTTTCATGTCCGCTTTAATCACCGGCACAATGTCCGGGCGGATCACCTTGATAACGACCTCTTTGCCGTTCTCTTTCAGCCGTGCGGTATGGACCTGCGCGATAGAAGCCGATGCCAGCGGTTCAATCGAGAAATCGTCAAACCAGGCCTCTACGGGGAGGCCGCCCATCGCCTGTTCGATCTGCTGTTTCGCCAGCCGACCATCGAAGGGAGCCACGCGATCCTGCAGTAGCGCGAGCTGATCGGCAATTTGCGGCGGGAACAGATCGCGGCGGGTGGAGAGCATCTGGCCGAACTTGATCCACACCGGCCCCAGCTCCTGCAGAGCAAGACGCAGACGTTCACCGAGGGGTTGGTTTTTATGACGATTCGGCATCCAGAACAGCATTCGCCGCCCGATACGCAGCGGCAACGTGATACGCATTTTGGGAATGAGCTCATCAAGCCCATAGCTCAAAAAGGTGCGGATAATAAGATACAGGCGCCGTAATTCTCCTGGCGTCATTTGCCCTCCAGCGTTTCCAGCCGTTTTTCCAGTACGGAAAGCGCGCGTTCTACAGCCGCGGTTTCTTCGCCAAACCAGGCCATTTCCAGCGGCCCTGGCGCCATACGCCACTCTTCGGTCAGCGCCTCAGCGACATAGCGCTGCTGACGCCGGGCGCCGTGCCGCAGAAAGCGCGCTCCGGAACGAAAGACCTTGCTGATCCCTTCCGCAACGATATCGCCGGTGTAAGGCGCCAGCAGTTCAGCAGGATCGAATTCCGCCAGGTCACATAGCGCCACCGTGTTCTGCACCACCTGCAGATCGCCCTGCACTTCCAGGTCACCGCTGCGAATAAGCGCGGTGAGCTGTTGACGGTTGCGCAGTTGGGGCAGCACGCTGAGGCGGGTAATGACGGTACAGTCGGCATCGCCTTCCCAGTCCCCCAGCACATCCACCTGACGCTCGCCGAAGACCAGCACAACCGGCGTCGATAGCTCCTTCAGCTCAACGCGCAGCACCTTCCCCAGCAGACGCTGGCGAGCAGGTTTTAACGCTTTGTCGCGCCAGAGAAAGGTGTTGAGAGCGGTTTCAATGCCAGCGGTAACCAGTGGTTTGAAAGGCATGCGATCCCCCCTGTCAGAACTTATAACCGCGGTGCAACGCAACGATACCAGCCGTCAGGTTGTAGTAGTCGACGCTTTCAAAACCGGCGTCCTGCATCATGGCCTTCAGGGTCTCCTGATTCGGGTGCATGCGAATAGACTCCGCCAGGTAGCGATAGCTTTCACCGTCTTTGGCAACCAGTTCCCCTACGCGCGGCAGCACGTGGAAAGAGTAGGCGTCATAGGCTTTGCTGAGTGGCTCAATAATCGGTTTCGAGAACTCCAGCACCAGCAGACGACCGCCCGGCTTCAGGACGCGATACATTGAACGCAACGCTTTGTCTTTATCGGTGACGTTACGCAGACCAAACGAAATCGTGATGCAGTCAAAAGTGTTGTCGGCAAACGGCAGCGCTTCCGCGTTAGCCTGGATGTATTCAACATTGCCGACGATACCGATGTTGCGCAGCTTTTCGCGCCCCATTTTCAGCATGGAGTCGTTGATATCCGCCAGCATGACGCGACCCGTTTCACCCACCAGGCGAGAGAACTTCGCCGTCAGGTCGCCGGTGCCGCCGGCCAGATCCAGAACGGTCTGTCCACGGCGCACGCCGCTGCAATCGATGGTGAAACGCTTCCACAAACGATGAATCCCGAACGACATCAGATCATTCATAACATCATATTTTGCGGCCACAGAATGGAATACATGCGCCACCATGTCCGCCTTCTGCTCTTTGGCTACCGTCTGAAAACCAAAGTGCGTCGTTTCTTGTGAATCCTCAACCATCTTAATGCCTGCTTATCAAGAAAATGTTCACCGAGTGTAACAGATTCAGCGCATTTCCCATACGCTTCAACGCGGCGTAGCGGGCTCGCCGGGCATCACCTCATCGGCCGGATCGGCGGTAAATTCGTTATCTTCAAGCGCTTTTTGGTCTTCTTCAGAACGATACTCATCGTCATGAGCCGTTGCCCGATCGACTAAATCAGGATTAATCCCGCGCTTCACTTCAACGCCAAGACCGCGGAACGCTTCTGCCTGTACCAGCAGATTCCCGCGCCCGGAAGCCAGCTTTTTCATCGCCTGACGATAGTTATCCTGAGCTTTATCCAGGCTCTGCCCGATGGCGGACATATCATCAACGAACAATCGCATTTTGTCGTACAGCCGACCTGCGCGCTCAGCGATTTTCTGCGCATTGCGACTTTGATGTTCATAGCGCCAGAGATTGGCAATCGTGCGCAGCGCCACCAGCAGCGTCGTCGGGCTGACCAGCATAATGTTGTTCTTCAGCGCTTCGCTGATAAGCTCAGGCTGACGGTCGATAGCCAGCAGGAAAGCCGGCTCCACGGGAATAAACATCAGCACATAGTCGAGCGAACGCAGGCCCGGCAGCTGCTGATAATCTTTACGCCCGAGCAGGCGAATATGGTTACGTACCGAGGCGATATGCTCCTGCAACGCCGCCTCGCGGGTATAGTCGTCTTCGGCATTAAAATAGCGTTCGTAGGCAACCAGCGTCATTTTGGCATCAATGACCACGTCCTTCCCCTGCGGCAGGCGGACGATCACATCGGGCTGCATGCGCGAACGACTTTCCGTTTCGATACTGACCTGGGTCTGGTATTCATACCCTTCACGTAGCCCGGAAGCTTCCAGCACGCGGGTTAACACCACTTCGCCCCAGTTACCCTGCGTTTTGTTATCCCCTTTCAACGCCCGGGTCAGGTTCAACGCCTCCTGCGCCATCTGCGCGTTCAGCTGCTGCAGATTGCGGATCTCATGAGCCAGGGTATGCCGCTCACGCGCCTCCTGGCCAAAACTGTCCTGCACCTGGCGACGGAAACCGTCCAGCTGTTCACGCAGCGGCGTCAGCAGGCCATGCAAACTCTGCCGGTTCTGCTCCTCAACGCGCCGGTTGCTGTGTTCGAAAATGCGGTTTGCGAGGTTTTCAAACTGTTCGCTCAGACGCTGTTCGCTGTTCGCCATCTGACGAATTTTATCCTCGGCGTGTATCCGGGTAGATTCAAGGCGGGTGGTGACTTCGCGGAGATCGGCCTCCAGAGAGCTATTGATGTCGCGCAGGCTGCGCAGTTCGTTATTCAGCAGCTCGCATTCATCGCGCCAGTGGGCCTCCTGCACCAGCTGCTGGCGCGCGGCGCTGAGTTCGATATCCAGTTCGCGACGCTCCTCGATAAGATCGGCGCGCACCTGGTCAGCTTTGGCTTTGGTCGCCAGCCATCCTGCGACCAGCCCTACGGCCAGCGCCACAACGGCACTTATCACAATCGAGATATCCACAACGCCCCCTGCGGCAACAGCTTACGACACAAAAATAGAATTGTGCTGTATAAACGTCCAGTTTAAAAGCGATTTCCTGCGAGGCGCCGCGCAAAAAACAAAGGCCGGAAGATCCGGCCCTGGGGTGAGAAGCGAGGAATTACAGCAGGCGGCGAGCCGCTTCCACGACGATTTTTACCGCGTGACTTTCGGTTTGCTTCATGGTTTCCGCGTTCGGAATTTCCTGCTGGGTACGGTTGACGATAACTCCGGCGACCATCCCGGCACGCAGCCCCTGGCTGGCGCACATGGTCAGCAGGGTCGCCGACTCCATCTCGTAGTTCATGACTCCCATGGACTGCCACTCTTCCATAGAACCTTTAAAACGGCTGACCACGCGACCGGAGAAGGTGTCGTAGCGCTCCTGGCCTGGGTAGAAGGTGTCAGACGATGCGGTCACGCCGATATGGGTGGTCGCCCCGATCGATTTTGCCGCTTCCACCAGCGCAGTGGTGCAGGCAAAGTCAGCCACCGCCGGGTATTCCATCGGCGCAAAGTGCAGACTCGCGCCGTCGAGACGTACGGATGCGGTGGTGACCAGCACGTCGCCGACGTTAATGTGTGGCTGGATAGCACCGGTGGTGCCGATACGCAGGAAGGTCCGAATCCCCAGTTGCGCCAGTTCTTCAACGGCAATGGACGTTGACGGGCCGCCGATACCGGTAGAGCAGACAATGACCGACTTGCCATCCAGTTCAGCACGCCAGGAGGTAAATTCGCGATGAGATGCCAGTTTGACCGGCTTATCCATCAGCGCGGCGATCTTTTCCACACGCTCCGGATCGCCAGGGACGATAGCCAGCGTAGCCCCTTGTAAATCGTTTTTGGTGAGGCCGAGATGAAAAACATCAGACTTAGACATAAAAAACTCCTCTGTGGGTCGAATTATCAGCAGAAGCAAAACGGTACTGTACAGAAGCTATTTGCTTAATTTTGTGACAAAAATCACCATGAACAAAAATCATTGCAATGATTTTCCATCAAAAAGTGATAGTCGTCACATTAACAAGTTATATTCAGCGGGTCTGAACAAAAGATAGCCTGTTTCAGGCACTGTGCTTTGTTAACGTCCGGTCGATAGCGTCTATAGTTATCGATGCGCTAATAAATAAGGGTACGGAGAATACCATGACCACAACCAAGCAACCTGGCTTTGCGCCTGCAGCCACACCACACGCTTCTACCGCCGTTCATACCTCGGAGGAGAGCATCACCACAGGCGAAACGTCGATCCCCACCCAGGGAGAGCACATGCCGGCGTATCATGCTCGTCCGAAGAATGCCGATGGCCTGCTCCCGGTCGTTATCGTTGTTCAGGAAATTTTCGGCGTCCATGAACATATCCGCGACATTTGCCGCCGCCTGGCGCAGGAGGGGTATCTGGCTATCGCACCAGAGCTCTACTTCCGCCAGGGCGATCCGAATGACTATACCGATATCCCCACCCTGTTCCAGGAACTGGTCAGCAAAGTGCCGGATGCGCAGGTGCTGGCCGACCTCGACCATGTCGCCAGCTGGGCCGCACGCCACGGAGGCGATGCTCATCGTCTGCTGATCACCGGCTTCTGCTGGGGTGGACGCATTACCTGGCTTTATGCCGCCCACAACCCGCAGCTGAAAGCCGCTGTCGCCTGGTACGGGAAGCTGGTCGGGCAGAAAACCCTGAACTCAGCGAAATATCCGCTGGATATCGCCGTTGATCTCAACGCGCCGGTGCTGGGGTTGTACGGTGGCAAAGACGCCAGCATTCCGCAGGATACGGTGGAAACCATGCGCCAGGCGCTTCGCGCGGCCAACGCCAAAGCGGAGATCATCGTCTACCCACAAGCCGATCACGCCTTTAACGCCGATTATCGCGCCAGCTATCATGAAGAGTCGGCCAAAGACGGCTGGCAGCGCATGCTGGCGTGGTTTGCCCAGTATGGCGGGAAGCGCGCGTAAGCCGCTAACGGTTGCCGATATGGCGGTTAATCATATCGGCGATCGTTCCGTCATTCATCCATGCCGCCAGGCAACCACAGACAAATTCATAGTGCTGTAGCCTGTTCCGGGGAACGCAAATCGCTTGCTGTATCTGGCTGAAGCTATCAGGCAACAGGTGAAACTGCGGATATTCCCGCGCCACGCTGGCAAGCGGTTGACGGATCCCGGCAACCATGTCCCCTTCCCCGGCGATAAACGCGCGGATTGCCTCCTGGGAGGTCGCGTATTGCTGCATCGTCGCCTGGCGTAACGTTCGAATCAGATACAGTTCATAGGCCGCCCCTTTCCCGACGTTAATCGTCACGCCCGGGCGATCCATCTCTTGTACGGAGTGGATATCGCTGTCGTTTCTGACCAGCAATGAACTTTCAATCGTGACATAGGGCGGGGTGAAGCACAGCTGGTCTTCACGCGCGGGATCAATTGCCAGGAAAGCAATATCCCACTGATCCAGTGGGGCCGCCTCAACCACTTTTCCGGCCGTCGGCCAGGTCACAAACCGCGCCTCGCAACCGCATTCAGCGGCCAGTTTTTTGGCTAACTCGGCGGTGATGCCGCCAGGGGTGTTATCCGGCAATAGCGTGGCGAGAACCGGGTTCCCCAGATTAATAGCAAAACATAAAGACCGCTGCGGATCGTCGAGCCTGGTCATCATTCTCCCCCGGGAATATCAGTGCTTGCTCAGTGCAGCTAAGCGTAGCCCAGACGGGGAAACTCCGCAGGTTGAACGGTGCATTTGCCGGTACGGAACAAAAAAGACAAAAGAAGAGGAGGCCTGAGCCTCCTCCGGGACGGGGGTGACAGAATTATGCCTGGCGCAGGTTCTGCGCGGCTTTCACCATATTGGCCAGTGCGGCGCGGGTTTCCGGCCAGCCGCGGGTTTTCAGGCCGCAGTCCGGGTTAACCCACAGACGTTCCGCCGGGATACGCTGCGCCGCTTTCGCCAGCAGCGCTTCAATCCACTCCACGCTCGGGACGTTCGGTGAATGGATGTCATACACGCCCGGCCCGATTTCATTCGGGTATTCGAACTCTTCAAACGACTCCAGCAGCTCCATGTCAGAACGCGAGGTTTCGATGGTAATCACGTCTGCATCCAGCGCGGCAATCGAATCCATGATGTCGTTGAACTCGCAGTAACACATATGGGTGTGGATCTGGGTATCATCCCGCGCCACCGCGGCATTGATCCGGAAGGCTTCCACGCCCCACCGCAGGTAAGCATCCCAGTCGCTACGCTTGAGCGGCAGGCCTTCACGCAGCGCCGGTTCATCAATCTGGATGATACCGATACCGGCGGCCTCCAGATCCGCCACTTCATCACGCAGCGCCAGCGCAATCTGCTTAGCGATAGTTTCGCGGCTGACATCTTCACGCGGGAAGGACCAGCACAGGATGGTCACCGGACCGGTCAGCATGCCTTTCACCGGTTTGTCGGTCAGCGACTGGGCAAACTTCGCCCACTCAACGGTGATCGCTTCCGGGCGGCTGACATCGCCGATAACCACCGGCGGCTTCACGCAGCGGGAACCGTAGCTCTGTACCCAGCCATTTTGCGTGAAGATGAACCCGTCGAGGTGTTCACCGAAGTACTCCACCATGTCATTACGCTCGGCTTCGCCGTGAACCAGAACATCCAACCCTAAACGTTCCTGCTCTACAATCGCCTGCCTGATGTGTTCAGCGATACCGGTGCGGTAGTTGTTCGCATCCAGGTTGCCTTTTTTGAAGTCCAGGCGCAGGCCGCGGATCTCGGTAGTTTGTGGGAAAGAGCCGATGGTCGTGGTCGGCCACGCTGGCAGATTAAAGCGCGCGCGCTGCGCCTGGGCGCGTTCTGCATAAGGGCTGTTACGCTGGCTGTCCTGTGCGGTAATCGCCGCCAGGCGTTTTTCCACTGCGGCATTATGCACGCGGGTTGAGTGGCGGCGAGCCTGAATCGGCGCGCTCCATTCCACCAGTTTCGCCGTATCGCCGCTGTTTAGCGCATCGCGCAGCAGGGCCAGCTCGGCACATTTTTGCAGGGCGAAGGCGAACCAGCTTTTCACTTCCGCATCGAGGCGGGTTTCCACGCTCAGATCGATCGGGCTATGCAGCAGAGAACAGGAAGAGGCAACCCACAATTCGCGCTTACCGACGATATCTTTAATTTGCGCATACTTCTCCGTCAGGTCGGCGCGCCAGACGTTGCGGCCATTGATCAGGCCCGCAGAGAGCAGCCAGTCGGCTGGCAGACGCTGGTGCAGATCGGCCACATTATCTTTACCGTGAACCAGGTCAACATGCAGGCCCTGTACCGGCAGCGCGGTGATGGTGTCGAGGTTAGCGGTGATGCCTTCAAAGTAGGTGGTCAGCAGCAGCTTAACCTGACCTGCGAGCGCGTCATACGCTGGTTTAAACGCATCCAGCCACGCCTGCGGCAGCTCCAGCACCAGAGCCGGCTCGTCAATCTGCACCCACTCGATACCGCGTTTTGCCAGCTCAGCCAGCACCTGCAGATAAACCGGCAGAATGTCGTTCAGCAGACTCAGGCGGTCAAACTGTTCGCCTTTTACTTTGCCGAGCCACAGATAAGTCACCGGTCCCAGCAGGACGGGTTTAATCTTATGACCCAGCGCCAGCGCTTCGTCCACTTCATCCAGCAGCTGGGTCCAGGTCAGCTTAAACTGCTGGCCTTTGGTGAACTCTGGCACCATGTAGTGGTAGTTGGTGTTAAACCATTTGGTCATTTCTGCCGCTGCCGCCGGTTCGCCGGTCGGCGCACGGCCGCGGCCAATGCGGAACAGGGTATCGATATCAACCGAGCCATCTTTGTTCTGATGACGAGCCGGCACGTTACCCAGTAGCAGGCTGGTGGTCAGAACATGGTCGTACCAGGCGAAATCGCCCACCGGCAGCAGGTCAACGCCCGCTTGCTGCTGCTGCCCCCAGTGGCGGGCGCGCAGCTCGCGGCCCACCGCCAGCAGTTCTTCGCGGGTCGAGTTACCCGCCCAGTAGCTCTCTTGCGCTTTTTTCAACTCCCGACGCAGGCCAACGCGGGGGAAACCGAGGGTGTGATTAATAATTGTCATTTTTAAGACCTCATAATTTTTTAATCCGAAGGATTTCGGATTTAGGGAAGGCGGCAAACTTGATCATTCCCGGGAGCTTACTCATGTAAGTGACCGGGGTGAGCAAGCGCAGCCAACGCACCATAAATTCGAAAGACACAGGATTTAGCCATCCAGATGTTTACACATCCATAATTGACAGGTACTGTATATTCCTCAAGCGCAAATTATTCATGCCGAAGTGAAGGACTTTCATGATCGAAATTAAACACCTGAAAACGCTACAGGCGTTGCGGAACAGCGGGTCTCTGGCAGGCGCTGCGGCAGCACTGCATCAAACCCAGTCCGCCTTGTCTCACCAGTTCAGCGATCTGGAACAGCGCCTTGGCTTCCGCTTGTTTGTACGTAAAAGTCAGCCTCTGCGCTTCACGCCGCAGGGGGAGATCCTGCTGCAACTGGCAAACCAGGTTCTGCCGCAAATCAGCCGTGCGTTGCAGGACTGCCACGAGCCGCAGCAAACCCGCCTGCGCATCGCTATCGAGTGTCATAGCTGTATTCAATGGCTGACTCCGGCGCTGGAGAGTTTCCGCGCCCGCTGGCCGCACGTCGAAGTGGATTTCCAGTCTGGCGTCACCTTTGACCCGCAGCCCGCCCTGCAGCAAAGTGAGCTGGATCTGGTCATGACGTCCGATATCCTGCCGCGTAGCGGCCTGCACTATTCGCCAATGTTTGATTATGAAGTCCGTCTGGTGCTGGCGCCGGAGCATCCGCTGGCGGCGAAAACGCGCATCGCGCCGGAAGATCTGGCGTCGGAACTGCTGTTGATTTATCCGGTTCAACGCAGTCGCCTGGATATCTGGCGCCACTTCCTGCAGCCGGCCGGTATCAGCCCGCAGCTCAAAAGCGTTGATAATACCCTGCTGTTAATCCAGATGGTCGCCGCGCGGATGGGCATCGCTGCCCTGCCGCACTGGGTGGTGGAAAGTTTTGAGCGCCAGGGTCTGGTGGTCACCAAAACCCTGGGCGAAGGACTGTGGAGCCGATTGTACGCCGCGGTACGCGACGGCGAACAGCGTCAGCCGGTCACCGAAGCGTTTATTCGCTCAGCGCGGAATCACGCTTGCGATCATTTGCCCTTTGTCCGGAGTGCGGAGCGACCCAACGGCGATGGACCCACAGTGAGGCCAGGATCACCAGAGCCCCTGTAATAAAGCTCGGCCAGTGGGGCTGCTCCTGCCATATTGCAAGGTTAACCAGCAGCCCGGCTGGCACGTGCACGTTATTCATAATGCCCAGCGTTCCGGCATCCACCTGCGTGGCTCCGTAGTTCCACATAAAGTAGCCCAGCCCCGACGCCGCCACGCCCAGCCAGACCAGCACGCCCCACTGTAGGGTGGTGGTTGGCAACCGCTGCGGATTGCCCAGCATAAACCAGGCCGCTACCGCCACCAGGAAAGCCCCCATATAGAACCACGCAAAGGCGTTGTGCTGCGGCATCGGACGCAACTCCATCAGGCGCTTATAGCCCACCATGCCGATAGCAAAACTGAGGTTCGACAGCTGAACCAGCAGCAGCCCGGTCCAGAAATGATCGCTCACTTTGTCATAGCGAATAATCGCCGCGCCCAGTACCGCCAGTCCCGCGCTCAGCAGATATCCCCAGCGGAGCTTGCGTCCGCTCAGCAAATCGTAAATCAGCGTGATATAAAGCGGCGTAAAAACGGTAAACAGCAGGAATTCAGAAACCGTCAGGTACACATAGGCGCGGAATGCCAGCAGGTACATGATGCCAAGCTGCATCGCGCCGACCAGCATGTAGAGCACGATAGTACGCGGCGATTGCCCGCGGGTACGCAGAAACGGCAGGAACACCAGCGCCGCCAGCCCCACGCGCATGAGCACGGAAAAGTAGCTATCAACGCTACCTGCCAGGTATTCGCCTATCAGGCTAAAGGAAAAAGCCCACAGGATAGTGGTAATAATCAGTAGCGCCACAATGAATGTCTCTCAGGAAGAAGTGCACTCATTGTAGCGAAGAGTCAGGTTGACAACTGGTCGGTAAACAAACAGTCGTCAATCTTTATCAGGCGAGATAGAGCTTACGCAAATAGTGCGGCACCGCATCGTCAGCGTTGCTGCCGATCACCTCCAGATCCGGATGCAGGTCTTTCAGCCGCTGGTGAGCATTCTGCATGATGCAGCCTTTGCCCGCCATCGACAGCATTTCTGCGTCGTTCATGCCATCGCCGAAAGCGATGCAGTCTTGCAGGCGATAGCCCAGCATTTTAGCAACCGCTTCCAGCGCATGCCCCTTCGACACGCCCCCGGCCATCACTTCCAGGCAGGTCAGCGTGGAGAAGCTGACGTTCACGCGATCGCCCCAGCGGGCGTTGATCGCCTGCTCCAGCGGCAGCAGATGCTCATGATCTTCGCAGGTGAAAAATACTTTGCTGATCCCGTCCGGATCAAGCTCGCCCGCTTCGTAGAGCTTGTAGTTGAACACGGCTTCTTTGAAAAAACGCATCTCTTCCGGGCGATGACGGTTCATATACCACTCGTCTTCGCGGTAGACGTTGGTCACCACTTTCGGGTCATTGCGCATCATTTCAAACAGATCGGCTGCGATGTCGCGGTCAAGGTTATGGGCAAAGATCTGTTTTCCCTCGCCGTCGTGCACGCGCGCGCCGTTGGAGGTGATCATGTAGGATTGAATGCCGAGATTATCGCGAATCTGACCGACATCGATGTAATGACGGCCGGTTGCGAAGACAAAATCGATCCCGCGCGCGGTCAGCAGCTGCAGCGTCTCTTTTGCGTAGGGAGTTAAGTAGTGATCGGGGGAAAGCAGCGTGCCATCTAAGTCAGACGCAACAACCTGGTACATAAAAATTTTAACCTCTAAGCAGAGCGACGAGCGTTTCGCCGGATTAAGAGCCAGGCCCATCAGGCTCTAATTATGTCGACCAAAAAAATCGACGATGGCATTCAGCGCGACTGAGCGCATAGCGTCCTTTTCAAAAAGGATCTCATGGTATGCCCCTTCGATGACAAGCGGCTTATTACCTTCGCAGGGCCGACCTGCCGCGGCACGGAGTGCGCAGTAGCGTTCGTGCATGCGGTTATCGACCACACGTTCTTCTTCTGCCTGCAATAACAATGTGGGAGTGGTGTCTTTCTCTACGCCCGCCAGCGCTTCTTCTCCGGCGAGGATCCCCTCGCGCACCCAGTGGTAGGTTGGCCCGCCGACGCGTAGCTGCGGTTCATCGGCATAGAAGCGCAGATTACGGCGATAGCGTTGGCGACTGTGCGTCAGCACGTTGACCGAAAAAGGCAGCGCCCGCCAGCGACCGGTACCCAGCGCATACTCTTCACGAATGCGCTGATGGCCCTCAGCCCAATCGAGAATATGGCGCACCATCCAGTCCGGGAAACGCATCACGATCCCAAACATGGGCGCGCACAGCGCAATGGCGTCGCAATGCTGTTGGTGGCGCTGCAAAAACAGCGTCGCGATGGCGCCCCCCATCGAATGCGCAAGGATAAACCGTTTTCGCCAGTGGCCGGGGGCAACTTCCTGCTGCCAGAGCGCGGCCAGATCGTCGACATAATCGCTAAAGCGCACTACGTGGCCGCGATGGCTGTCGGTCAATATTCGCCCGGATCGCCCCTGACCGCGATGGTCGATAATCATCACGTCAAAACCGCTGTGGAAAAGATCGTAAGCCAGCTCGGCATATTTAACGTAGCTTTCAATACGCCCCGGACAGATGACCACGACCCGGTCGTTATCTTTGGCGCAAAAGCGAACAAAACGGACCGGGACATCGTCTACGCCCCTGAATTCCGCCTCTTCCCGCTGATGCCAGAAATCGGTGAGCGGCCCCATCGTAAAAGCCGCAAACGCGTTTTCTCGTGTATCCCAATCCTTTTGCTGCCGAAACATCGGGCTTACACCCCTGTTAACCACTGAAAATCGTTTTTTTATCGCGTATCACACAATGCTTACGCAATAGCGTATTGTGGCATAAAAACAGACAATCAGGGAGTTTCTCATGACGTTCGAGTGGTGGTTCGCCTATCTGCTGACATCCATTATCCTCAGCCTGTCGCCGGGTTCCGGGGCCATCAATACCATGACGACCTCGATCAACCACGGCTACCGCGGCGCGGCGGCCTCGATTGCCGGATTACAAACCGGGCTGGCGATTCATATCATCCTCGTTGGTATCGGCCTGGGAACGCTGTTTTCCCGCTCGGTGCTGGCCTTCGAAGTGCTGAAGTGGGCCGGGGCGGCTTACCTTATCTGGCTGGGGATTCAGCAGTGGCGCGCGGCGGGATCGCTCAATCTTAATACCCTGGCAAAGGCGCAAACGCGCGGAAAACTGTTCCAGCGCGCGGTTTTCGTCAACCTGACCAACCCGAAAAGCATTGTCTTTCTCGCGGCCCTGTTCCCGCAGTTTATCGTGCCGCATCAACCGCAGGTCATGCAGTATCTGGTACTCGGCGTCACCACTATCGTGGTGGATATCATCGTGATGATTGGCTACGCGACGCTGGCGCAGCGTATTGCCGCGTGGATTAAGGGGCCGAAACAGATGAAGGCGCTGAACAAAATCTTCGGATCGTTGTTTATGCTGGTAGGCGCGCTGTTGGCTTCCGCACGCCATGCCTGACGGGAGAGGCCCGGTTTGCCTTCAGCAAACCGGGAAAATCCGCGCTTAGCGCGAAATGATCAGATGGATGCCGAAGCCGGCAAACAGCGTACCGGCAATGCCGTCGATCCATTTTGCCATCCGCTGGTAACCACGACGCATGGCCGGTAAAGCGAACAGGCTGGCCACGATGGTAAACCAGACCAGCGTTTCCAGAACGATCAGCAGGAAAATCCCCCAGCGCTCGCCCGTGCCGACGCTATCGCCGACAAACAGTGAGAAGACAGAACCAAAATAGATAATCGCTTTAGGGTTGGCGAGGTTGGTCAGCAGCCCTTTGAGGAAGCTGCGCCCGCTGCGGGCCAGCTCGACCTGCGGCTCCGCCGCCGGCGCATCGCTTTTCTTCAGCGCGCCGCGCAGCATCTGATAGCCCATCCAGCACAGGTATAAGCCGCCGCCGACCATGATAATGGTATGCAGCCAGGCCATTTTTTCGATAATCAGGTGCAGGCCAAGCAGCGCGACGCCCGCCCAGACCATCACGCCACAGGTAATCCCCAGCACGCCCATCATCGCCTCTTTACGAGAACGGCTAACGGCGGTCTGAGAAACAAAGAAAAAGTCCGGACCTGGACTCATCAGCGCAATGATATGCACCAGCGCGACGGTGAGGAAAAGCATCAGCATGATTGAACCCTAATCTATCGGTAATATTTAGCAGGAATATAGTGTAGTTCGAAACTATCCTGACACTTTTTCACCCGGCTGACTACTCATCTTCACCATCAATGTGCGCGCGGATCAGCGCCATAAACTCTTTGCCGAAACGCTCCAGTTTTCGCGTACCGACGCCGTTCACGCTCAGCATCTCACCGGCGGTTATCGGCGACTGCTCCGCCATTTCGATCAGCGTCGCGTCGTTAAAGACGACGTACGGCGGGATATTTTCCTCATCGGCAATCGCTTTACGCAACTTGCGCAGCTTGGCGAACAGCTTGCGGTCATAATTGCCGCCGAAGGATTTTTGCATCGCCTTCGGCTTCAACGCCACGATACGCGGAACGGCGAGCTGCAGCGGAACCTCGCCACGCAGTACCGGACGTGCGGCTTCGGTCAGCTGTAGCGCCGAATGCTGGGCGATATTTTGCGTGACCAGGCCAAGATGAATCAGCTGACGAATCACGCTGACCCAGTGTTCATGGCTCTGTTCCCGACCGATGCCGTAGACCGGCAGCTTGTCATGCGCCATCTCGCGGATACGCTGATTATTGGCCCCGCGCAGGACCTCCACCACGTAGCCCATACCGAAGCGTTGGTTCACGCGGTAAATGGTCGAGAGCGCCTTACGCGCGTCCATTAACCCGTCATACTGTTTTGGCGGATCGAGGCAGATATCGCAGTTGCCGCACGCTTCCTGGCGCCCTTCGCCAAAATAGTTGAGCAGCACCAGACGGCGACAGGTTTGCGCTTCGGCAAACGCGCCCATTGCGTTCAGCTTGTGGCGTTCAATGTCCTGCAGCGGCCCGGCGGGCTTCTCCTCCAGACAGCGACGCAGCCACGCCATGTCGGCCGGATCGTAAAACAGCATCGCTTCCGCCGGCAGACCATCGCGCCCGGCGCGACCGGTTTCCTGGTAGTAGGATTCAATATTACGGGGAATGTCGAAGTGCACCACGAAGCGGACGTTGGGTTTATTGATCCCCATGCCGAAAGCGACCGTGGCCACCACGATTTGCAGATCGTCGCGCTGGAATTTCTCCTGCACATCCGCACGAATGTCATTCTCCAGCCCGGCATGATAGGCCGCCGCGCTGATTCCGCGGCTTTGCAGACGGGCGGCGGTATCTTCCACTTTCGAACGGCTGTTGCAGTAGATAATGCCCGATTTGCCGCGCTGGTCCTGCACGTAGCGCATCAGCTGATCGAGCGGTTTAAACTTCTCCATCAGCATGTAGCGGATATTCGGGCGGTCGAAGCTGCTGACCTGAATCAGCGGGTCGTTCAGCCCCAGCAGACGCACGATATCCCGGCGGGTGGTGTCATCGGCGGTGGCGGTTAACGCCATAAACGGAATCTGCGGCACGCGCTGGCGCAGTTGGCCCAGGGCGGCATATTCAGGACGGAAATCATGCCCCCACTGGGAAATACAGTGCGCTTCATCCACCGCCACCATTGCCAGGTTCCAGTGGCTGAGATGCTCAAGGAAATTATCCAGCATCAAGCGCTCGGGGGCGATATACAGCAGACGAATCTGCCCACTGCGGCAGCCGGCCATGACCTCCTGCTGCTGCTCGCGGCTCTGGGTCGAGTTAAGGCAGGCGGCGGCCACGCCGTTGGCCAGCAGTTGGTCGACCTGATCTTTCATCAGCGAGATCAGCGGCGATACCACCACCGTCAGGCCGCCAAGCACCAGCGCTGGCACCTGATAGCACAGCGATTTGCCGCCGCCGGTCGGCATGACGACCAGGCAGTCGCGCCCGCCCAGCGCCGTATCGATAATGGTTTCCTGGCCTGGGCGAAACTGCTGGTAACCGAAGGTTTCCTGTAAAACCTGCTTTGCCAGCAATGTTTGATTCAATACTTCCGCCTGCGCCACGTTGACCCCGTCTGCCTGAAAAGAAAACAGGCGCTATTTTCAGCGCCAGTGAGCCAGAGTGCAACGATTAAAACAGATCGTTGAGCATCACCCCGACGCCAACCCGGGTCTGGTTAAAGTTATAATCGATGAGTGATTCGCCGTAACCGCTGTAGACCTGAGTGTAGAAACGCACATGTTTGGTTATCGGATAACTCACCCCAAGCTCCGCACCGCCATAGCCGGTATTCCAGTTATACTGCCCCTGGGCGCTGAGGATAGCATCGCCCAACTGATAGCCGATTTTCAGGCGATAATAGCCCATATATTTCGTGATATCCGGGTTATCGTTGGTGCTGCCGATGACATACCAGGGCTTCACCTCCACCAGCCAGTTGCCATTTTGCGCCATCAGGCGGGCATACAGGCGGTTCCAGCTGCGGGAAGTGGGATCCGAGCGGCCGTTAGAGTCGTGGTTGTAACCCATTTCGACATCACGCAACGTCCAGCCGGCAAGCTGATAATCCGTAGCAAATCCCAAAAACAGCTGCGGTTCATAGTTAGTTTCACGAAATGGCGCGGACTCTTTGCTGTTGGAGAGCTGCCACCAGGACTTCTGCGTATAGGAAGCCCCGAGCAGCGAGTTCTCGCCGAGGATCCCTCGCCACAGCGGAAACGCCAGGCTAAGCTGGAATTTCACTTCGTCCTTGCGGGCATTTTTCGCCCAGTCATAGCTGGAGATCGCTTCCTTGTTGATATCGCTACTCCACGAATAGAGCAGGTAGTTGCTCTCATAGGGATACAGCAGGAAAGGATTGTCATGATCCTGCAACAGGTTAGCGATAATGCTGCCGCGTACCGCAGGGGTATCATGAACGGGATGACTAACCGGTGCATCCTGCGCCAAAACGCCAGCCGGAAGCGCGCTAAGCGCCAACAGCCACGCCAAAAAGATACGCATTACAGTTCTCCTGAATGAGTGATTATTATTTCTGTTTTATCCGGGATTCATTCTACCTGTTTACGGGCTCTCCGCCCGCTTATCCGTTCTGAAAGTGGAAATCACCGTTTTAGAAGCATAAAATCAACATTTCATTAACGAATGGATACAATTGTCATGTCTGAACTCACAGCCGAAGCCGCCCTTAAGCTGGTGGGAGAAATCTTTGTCTACCACATGCCTTTTAATCGCGCCTTAGGCCTGAAGCTGGAGCGTTACGAAAAAGAGTTTGCTCAGCTCAGCTTTAAAAACCAGCCGATGATGGTTGGCAACTGGGCGCAAAGTATTCTGCATGGCGGGGTCATCGCCTCCGCGCTGGATGTAGCCGCAGGACTGGTGTGCGTAGGCAGTACGCTAACCCGACATGACACCATTAACGAAGAAGAGTTACGCCAACGTCTGTCGCGCATGGGGACCATCGATCTGCGCGTTGATTATCTGCGCCCTGGGCGCGGCGAGCACTTTACCGCCACCAGCAGCCTGTTACGCGCCGGGAATAAGGTCGCGGTCGCCCGCGTGGAGCTGCATAACGAAGATCAGGTCTATATCGCCAGCGCCACGGCGACGTATATGGTGGGTTGATCGCGGTAAATAAAGTAACATCATTGTTTTGGCGTAACGGATTCTACCGATGGATGCAAAACAAACGCGGCTGGGGATTATGCTGGCTCTCGCCGCCTATTTTATCTGGGGCATCGCACCTGCCTACTTCAAACTTATCTACTATGTTCCCGCCGATGAAATCCTGACCCATCGCGTGATCTGGTCATTCTTTTTTATGCTGGCGTTAATCAGCCTCAGCCACCAGTGGCCACAGGTGAAAAAACTGCTGCATATGCCGCGTAAAATTTTCCTGCTGGCGCTGTCGGCGGTGCTGATTGGCGGCAACTGGCTGCTCTTCATCTGGGCGGTGAATAACCACCATATGCTGGAGGCCAGTCTCGGCTACTTCATTAACCCGCTGGTGAATATTGTGCTGGGGATGATTTTCCTCGGCGAGCGTTTTCGCCGGATGCAGTGGCTGGCGGTACTGCTGGCCACCTGCGGCGTGCTGGTACAGCTGTGGACCTTTGGCTCGCTGCCGATTATCGGTCTTGGGCTGGCGTTCAGCTTTGCCTTTTACGGGCTGCTGCGTAAAAAAATCGCCGTCGACGCGCAAACCGGGATGTTAGTCGAAACCCTGTGGCTTCTGCCGGTCGCCGCCATATACCTGTTTGCCATCGCCGACAGCCCAACCAGCCATATGGGGCAGAACCCGTGGTCGCTGAACCTGTTGCTGATGGCGGCAGGCGTTGTCACCACCATTCCCCTGCTGTGCTTTACCGGGGCAGCCACCCGCCTGCGCCTTTCCACGCTGGGATTCTTCCAGTATATCGGCCCGACGCTGATGTTCCTGTTGGCGGTGCTATTTTACGGAGAGGTGCCGGGGGCCGATAAGATGGTGACCTTTGGCTTTATCTGGGTCGCGCTGGCGATTTTCGTGATGGATGCGGTTTACACAATACGCAGAACGCGCGGGGCATAACGAAAAAACCGCAGCACCTTCCAGTTTGCTGACAAGGTGCGCGCTGCCGAAACTGCCCGGCGGCGCTTCGCTTGCACGGGCCTACGGATAATTCCCACCAGCATGACAGGCGATGTTCCACAGGCCAGGTAAGGTATCCGTTCTGTAGGCCGGGCAAGGCGTCAGCCGCCGCCCGGCGGAAAAGGTTAAACAGTCTTTCAGCAGGGCAAAAAGACCTTGTTACAGCCAGTTTTTACGCTTGAAGTAGAGATACGGCGCCAGGCCGGCAAGCATCATAAAGACAATTGCCCCCGGGTAACCAAAGCTCCAGTGCAGCTCCGGCATAAACTCAAAGTTCATCCCGTAGCTGGAAGCCACCAGCGTCGGCGGCAGGAACACCACGGAAACCACCGAGAAGATCTTGATGATGCGGTTCTGCTCGATGTTGATAAAGCCCATCGCCGCCTGCATCAGGAAGTTGACCTTCTGGAATAGCGATTCGTTGTGCGGCAGCAGGGATTCGATATCTCGCAGGATCTCGCGCGCCTGCTCCAGCTGTCCCGCAGGTAAACGCGCCTTGCGCACCAGGAAGTTCAGAGCGCGCTGGGTATCCATCAGACACAGACGGACTTTCCAGCCGATATCTTCCTGCTCGGCAAGCGTTGAGAGCGCGTCATCGTACTCATCGCCCTGACGACCTTCCATGATCACGCGGCTGAGTTTTTCCAGATCGCTGTAGATATTTTCGATTTCATCCGCCAGCTGCTCAATTTTGGTTTCGAACAGATCCAGCAGCAGCTCATAGGCGTTGCCATCAACCATTGACTGATTGCGAACGCGCATGCGATAGAGGCGAAATGCCGGCAATTCACGCTCGCGCAGGGTAAACAGGCGCCCTTCGCGAATCGTAAATGCCACGGTGGAGTTACCGGCGTGATCCTCCGCATCTTCAAAAAAGAAAAAGGAGTGAATGTGTAAACCGTCTTCATCTTCGAAGAAACGCGCCGATGCTTCGATATCTTCCAGTTCCGGGCGCGTTGCCAGGTTCTGACCCAATTCCGTCTGCACGCGGCTTCGTTCGTCGTCGTCGGGCTCGACCAGATCGACCCACACCGAACTGGCAAGATGCTTGATCTCATCAGCTTCAAGGCGTGTTAAACGATTATTTTCCAGTTGAAATGCGCTCAGCATGACCGGGACTCCCAATGCAAAAAAATTATCGGACAGTTCGGTGGGCACACAGAAACAATTTGGGTTTCAGACCATTAAGCCTGACTCAGAGCGACGGGTATGACGGGTCGCTGACAACCGCTAAGGCTATCAGCATAAGAGGATAGCCTTAGGAGTTGTTCCTGACAGACAGGAAGTTGAGCCAGCGTCTACTGGGTGTGTCCAAGGCGAATGTCCTCTTAGCGTAATCGTGCGCGCATGTTACGCCAGCACAAAAACGGCGTCAACACGCAACGGAACGCTAAAGAGCAAATCCTGCCCTTTAGCATATAAGGCTAGCAGATTATTACAAAAAAACGATACTTTTCTTACTGTTACACTGTTTCTAATCGAGCGTAGGCCGCCACTAACCATTTAATACCCTGCCCCTGGAAGGCGACCTGCAAACGGCTATGCTCGCCGCTGCCCTCCAGATTCACAATGGTGCCTTCGCCAAACTTCGGATGGCGTACGCGCTGCCCCAGTTTGTAGCCGGTATCGTTTTCCGCCAGCGGCGTGCCCATCCGCTGATGGCTGACCGGACGGCTCACCGTCGCGCGCAGGCGCACCTCTTCCACACAGGCTTCCGGCAGCTCGCCGATAAAGCGCGACGGGCGGTGGTAAACCTCTTTGCCGTACAGACGGCGGGTTTCCGCATAGGTGAGAGTCAGTTTCTGCATCGCGCGCGTCACGCCGACGTAAGCCAGACGACGCTCCTCCTCCAGCCGGCCACCTTCATCCAGCGCCATCTGGCTCGGGAACATCCCCTCTTCCACGCCAACGATAAACACCTGCGGGAACTCCAGACCTTTCGCCGAGTGCAGGGTCATCAGCTGCACCGCATCCTGCCAGGTATCCGCCTGCCCTTCACCCGCTTCCAGCGCGGCGTGAGAGAGGAAGGCCTGCAGCGGCATTAAATCTTCATCTTCATCGTTGTAGCTGAACTGGCGCGTTGCGGTTACCAGCTCCTCTAAGTTTTCGATTCGGGTTTGACCTTTTTCGCCCTTTTCCTGCTCGTACATCATCCGCAGACCGGAGTCGTTAATCACCCGGTCAGTCTGCACGTGCAGCGGCATATCCGCCGTTTCCTGCGCCAGGGCGTCAATCAGCTCCATAAAGCGTTGCAGCGCGCTGGCGGCGCGCCCGGCAAGGACTTTGTCTTTTAACAGTTCGCGGCACGCCTGCCACAGCGTGAGCTGACGGTCGCGCGACGTTTGACGAACCACGTCCAGCGTGCGATCGCCGATGCCGCGGGTCGGCGTATTGACCACGCGCTCAAACGCCGCGTCATCGTTGCGATTGGCAATCAGGCGCAGGTAAGAGAGCGCGTCTTTAATCTCCTGGCGTTCGAAGAAGCGCATGCCGCCATAGATACGATACGGCATGCTGGCCTGCAGCAGCGCCTCTTCCAGCACGCGCGACTGGGCGTTGCTGCGGTAGAGAATGGCGCACTGCTCCAGCGCCCCGCCGTTCTCCTGCCAGGTTTTGATGCGATTGACGACAAAGCGCGCTTCATCAAGATCGTTAAACGCGCAGTAGAGGGAGATAGGCTCGCCGTCGGCACCATCGGTCCACAGTTTTTTGCCCAGACGCCCGCTGTTGTTTTCAATCAGGGCGTTGGCCGCGCTGAGGATGTTGCTGGTCGAGCGATAGTTCTGCTCCAGGCGAATGGTCTGCGCGCCGGGGAAATCGGTGAGAAAACGCTGAATATTCTCCACCTGGGCGCCGCGCCAGCCGTAGATCGACTGGTCATCATCCCCCACAATCATCACCTTGCCGCTATCGCCCGCCAGCAGGCGAATCCAGGCATACTGGATGTTGTTGGTATCCTGAAATTCATCCACGAGGATGTTGGTGAAGCGTTCGCGGTAGTGCTGGAGAATATGCGGTTTATTAAGCCACAGCTCGTGCGCACGCAGCAGCAGTTCGGCAAAGTCCACCAGACCGGCGCGATCGCAGGCTTCCTGATAGGCCTGATACACTTTCTGCCAGGTCTGTTCCACCGGGTTGCCGTAGCTCTGAATATGGTGCGGGCGCAGCCCTTCATCTTTCTGGCTGTTGATGTACCACATCGCCTGGCGCGGCGGCCACTGCTTCTCGTCGAGGTTCATCGCCTTAATCAGACGCTTCAGCAGACGCAGCTGGTCTTCGCTATCGAGGATTTGAAAATCTTGCGGCAGGTTAGCATCCAGATGGTGGGCCCGCAGCAGGCGATGCGCCAGCCCGTGGAATGTCCCGACCCACATGCCGCCCTGGGTTGTTCCCATCAGCTGGCCAATACGATGGCGCATCTCCGCTGCCGCTTTGTTGGTAAAGGTCACCGCCATGATGGAATACGGCGAGCAGTTTTCCACGCTCAGCAGCCAGGCAATACGGTGTACCAGAACGCGCGTCTTACCGCTGCCCGCTCCCGCCAGAACCAGCATATTGGTGCGTGAAGCGGCTACGGCTTCGCGCTGTTTATCATTGAGGCTGTCGAGCAGGTAAGAAACGTCCATTGGCACCGCCGGAAATGAGCTGCCCGGCAACGCATCGTCTACCGGGCATACTGTTAATATATACAGAACTAGTGGTGATTATATCAGCGAGGTCAGAGATGCCAACCGTGAAATTTCAATGTGCGGCAGCAGGCGGCTGTCGGTTGCGCGCAGCAGATCGGCCCCCTGCGGCTTGATCCAGCAGGCCTGCATGCCGCAGCGAATAGCGCCCGCCACATCGGTGGTCAGATCATCGCCCACGTGAAGTATCTGTCCCAACGGCAAATCAAGACGCTCCGCCGCCAGGTGATACATATCGGCAAAGGGTTTCGAACGCCCGTCCGGGCCGGCACGCAGAACAAAACGGAAATAGTCGCTCAAACCAAAGAGTTCCGGCTGCGCGTTGCCGTTGGTCACCGCCACCAGCGGCCATTTCTCCGCCAGCGCGGCCAGCGTCTCGTGGGTTTCCTGCGGCACCTCGATAAGACTCCTCCAGTGGGCAAAATTCGCCATTGCCGCATCCGCGCCCGCGGCAGCCTGCCCGGCAGAGAGCCCGGCATTCATCATCCCCAGCACCAGCGCACGTCGCCGCCATTCGGTCACGTCGTGGTAAATCTCCGGTTCTGTTTCGAGCAGCGTCTGACGCAGCTGTTGCAGCTCGTTCGCATCAAACCGGCTCAGTGACGGATGGTAGCTGCGCACAAAGGCCAGCGACTCCTGCAGCGTCCGGTCGATGACCGGGCGGTTATCGTAAAGGGTATCGTCCAGGTCAAACGTCAGTGCAGAAATTTGGCCCAGCGGTCGGTAAAAACGCATTATTTCCCCCGTTTGGCGCGCGGATGCGCCGCATCATACACCGAGGCAAGGTGTTGAAAATCAAGATGGGTATAGATTTGAGTCGTCGAGAGATTGGCATGACCCAGCAGCTCCTGTACACCGCGCAGATCGCCGCTCGACTCCAGCATATGAGTGGCAAAGGAGTGGCGCAGTTTATGCGGATGCACGTGGCTATTCAGCCCCTGCTTAATGCCCCATTCGGCAAAGCGCTTCTGCACATTTCGCGCGGAAATACGTTTCCCCAGTTTAGATAAAAACAGCGCATCGTCATCCGTGCCAAACAGACCGCGTAAATCGAGCCAGTGTTCGATCCACGCCACCGCGCTGCGCCCAATCGGCAGGCGGCGTTCTTTGCTGCCTTTGCCCATCACCCACACCTCCCCGGATTCCAGATCGAGGTGTTTAATATCAAGATTGACCAGCTCGGAGAGACGCAGACCCGCGCCATACATCACCTCCAGCATCGCCCGGTCGCGTACCGCCAGCGGATCGTTAAGATCGATATCCAGCAACCGGTTGACGTCATCGACATCGATATTTTTCGGTAAGTGACGGGGAATTTTCGGCGCCGGGATGCCTTTCGCCGGGTTCGCCGCCAGCTCGCCCTGCGCCACCAGCCAGTCAAAGAAACTGCGCAACGCGGAAAGTCGCAGCGCAAGGCTTGCCGGCCCCAGGCCCTGTTTGCGGCTACGAACCGCCAGACCACGAACCTGAGCGGCATCGCACTGCAGCCAG
Organism: Klebsiella sp. Lac1; assembly: GCF_009825425.1. Classification (NCBI taxonomy): domain Bacteria; kingdom Pseudomonadati; phylum Pseudomonadota; class Gammaproteobacteria; order Enterobacterales; family Enterobacteriaceae; genus Klebsiella; species Klebsiella sp. Lac1. The sequence goes on along the minus strand of NZ_VJZJ01000004.1, from coordinate 623,712 downwards.
CTTTTGAGCCCCGCCTGTTCAGCGAGCGCTATCAGCGCATCAAGCTGACGCCGGTAGTTCAGAAGCGTAATCGGGCTCAGCTGACGCTCCACGCCCAGATAGCGTAGAAAGCGGTCAACGGCGGCGAATAAGGGAGAGTCGGTCATGCGCGTTCAACCCAGCGCTCCAACAGACCCGGCAGCATTAACGCAATTTCCTGCAGCAGTTGCGTTCCCTGGCCTTGTTGATAATGCTGGGCATCGCGGCTGCTGAACAGCATCACGCCAGGGGCGTCATCGCCGCCCAGCAGCGACATCGCCACCGAACCGATAGCTTTCGCTTCCGGCAGTACCACCAGCAGTTCCGGCCCGTGCAGCGGCCCGAGATAATGACGAGCCTGCCCAAGACGCTGAATGCGGATGGGCTCAAATGCCTGCCTGCTTAGCGCCAGATGAGTGAATTTCGACGGCGCGCCCAGCCGCCAGCTATCGGGAAACAGACGCACTGTCGCGCCCGCCAGCCCTATCTCGCGCGCCCAGCGATGAAAACGGTTCAGCATCTCATCAAGGCTTTCCGCCGCCGCCAGCCGCGTCTGCAGATGCAGCAGACGCTGGAACAGGCTCTCATTCGCCGTGGCCTGCTCCATCAACAGCATCATGTTCTCTTCCAGCACGTTGATATGGTTACGCGCCCGCACCATGTGCCATTCCACCAGCGAGATCGAGCCGCGCACCGGGTGCGGAACGCGCATGTGCTCAACCAGTGCAGCATTACGAATAAAAAATTCAGGATGTTGCAACAGATAGTCCACCACCGCGCGGTCATTCAGCGCGCCGGTGATTTCCTGCTGTTCTTCCCCGACTTGTTTCATAAGTGAATAAATCCGTCGTAGACATGTGCCGCCGGGCCAGTCATAAACAACGGTTGGCCCGGGCCTTTCCAGGCGATATCAAGACGCCCGCCTGGCAATTCCACGCGTACTTCTTCGGCCAGCAGTCCCTGTTGGATACCAACGGCTACCGCCGCACAGGCGCCGCTGCCGCAGGCCTGAGTTTCGCCGGCGCCGCGCTCATAAACGCGCAGACGAATACGATCGCGCTCGACCACCTGCATAAAGCCGATGTTGGCGCGCTCCGGGAAGCGTTCGTGGCTTTCCATCACCGGGCCAAGCGTTTCCACCGTCGCGGTTTCAACATTATCGACCTGAATGACGCAGTGCGGGTTCCCCATCGACACCACGCCGCACAATACTGTCTGCTCGGCGGCGCGCATAATATAGGTCTTTTCCGCTTTGTTGGCGCGGAATGGCACCTGAGAGGGCTCGAAGTTCGGCTCCCCCATGTTGACGCGCACCAGATCGTCTTCCGTTACGCTTAATACCATACGACCGTTCGCCGTGCTCACGCGGATGTCACGTTTATTGGTCAGGCCTTTCAAGCGGACAAATCGGGCAAAGCAGCGCGCGCCGTTGCCGCACTGCGACACTTCGCTGCCGTCGGCGTTGAAGATACGATAATGGAAATCCAGATCCGGATCGTAAGGCGGTTCAACAACCAGCAGCTGATCGAAACCGACGCCCAGATGCCGATCCGCCAGGCGGCGAATCAGCTCCGGTGAGAAAAAAACATTCTGCGTTACCGCGTCAACGACCATAAAGTCGTTGCCAAGGCCATGCATTTTAGAGAACTGCATCATCTACTCCAGTTGCGCGGAACAGAACGTTATCGTTAATAGTTTACCTGGGTCGGGCCGCCGCTATCGCCGCGATCGTTACGATCCGGCGTCGAGCTCTGGATACCGCTATTGACCGGTTTGGTCGGCGGAGCCGCCGTCTTTTCTGCCGGAGGGAAATAAAGCGGTCCCTTCAGACCACAGCCGGTCAGGCTGAAGATCGCCAATAAAACGGCAAGCGCTGGAAAAACGTTTTTCATTGATAGTTGCCCGTGATTCACTCTTTCTGCTTTCTATCATCGCAGGAGAAGACGTAAAAGCAAGCGTTTAGCATCCGACTGCGCGCGCTTTTGTTTCGCGCTATACTGCCGCCATCTTCAAAAAAGCAGGGTAGAACCATGAACGACAGTGAATTCCATCGCCTGGCTGATAGCCTGTGGATGACCATCGAAGAGCGTCTGGACGAGCGGGACGGCGATAGCGATATCGACTGTGAAATCAACGGCGGCGTGCTAACCCTCAGTTTCGAGAACGGCAGCAAAATTATTATCAACCGTCAGGAGCCGCTGCACCAGGTGTGGCTGGCCACGAAACAAGGCGGCTACCATTTTGATCTTAAAGGTGATGAGTGGGTGTGCGATCGCAGCGGTGAAACTTTCTGGGATCTGCTGGAACAGGCGGCGACCCGGCAGGCCGGTGAAGCGGTGAGTTTTCGCTAAGCCAGCGTAACCGGGAAAGCAAAGCCCCGGCGAAAGCGCCACATCGCCGGGGGAAATGGCGACTCAGGCATGTCGATCAGGAATAGTGCTGCTGCAGCATCGGTGACACCGCGGCATCCTGATTCACCGGCGCCGTCACGGCGCCAATCGCCTGGCTACGGAAGGGAATCACCTGGTGTCGGCCATCAACGTCGACAATCTGATAGAACTGCGGCAGGTTAAAGTTGATAAAACTGGAGCCGTAGGTGAAACGATCGTGGGATGAAGAGTAGAAGCGGCTCACGTCGCGCACCAGCTCCTCTTTACTGCCTTCACAGTGATGATAAACCTCGGCGCGGTTGCTCTCATCGAGAATATAGATATTAAATCCGCTCTCGTTATCCGCCTCTTCAAAGAAGAACTGAATAATCCCTTCGCTGGCAAATCCGTCCACTACCGGCGGCAGCTTAACATGGTTGGTTTCTACCTGGACCGACAGACCGTGCAGCTTGTTATGCGAGATAGCGCCGTAGAATTCAATGGCGTTCTCCAGCTTCTGCACCGACACGTTAAGCCGCTCGAAGAACAGCCCCCAGGTCTGCCCGGACACGCGCAGCGCCTTAAAGCGCCCGGTATCCTGACGGGTACTGGAGAGGCGCAGCTCAATGCATTCGGAGACCAGTTGCTGCACGCGGGTGCGGATAAGTCCGCGCAGGTGCTGACTGTAGCAGAACACTTCAACGCTATCCGGCGGCGCGGCGTCCTGGTGCATTTTACCCAGAATGGTCTTCAGCGCTTCGATCATCGCCTGCTCGCCGTTAAAGTGCAGGGTTCGCACTTCGTTCCACGAGTTGCGGTACAGCAGATCAACGCTGCCGATTAAGCACTTCTGCGCTTCGCCGAAGCTAAAGACGTCCAGCTTGCGGAAGTCAAAATGCACGACCTGATTGCGGAACGCCGCCGTCGGGTCATATTCGAGGTTGACGATAATCGCCAGGTGGCGGATTTCGCAGGGACTATACAGCGCTTTCGGCGTGGGCGACGGCAGGCGCAGCGGGAAATGGTGCGAAACGTCGGCGACCATCTCCTGTAGCTTCGCCAGATCGACGATACCGTTGCCCTTAATAAACAGGCGAGTACGTGACGTCAGCAGGCCGTTAAACCAGGCCCAGGCCACCAGCTTATTAAGATAACGGTTATATTCCAGCGGCTGATGGCTGATGATCGATTCCATATCCGGCGCGCGGTTATACACATACCAGCCGGTACGGTTGGCACGGCCAGGCGGCACGTGGATAAAGGTCAGATTCGGCTCGGAGAGGTCCGGAGAGATCTGCGGGTTCACCAGCGTCACCTTGCCCGGCAGCGCTTCAAACGCCGCATACAGCTTACGGGTCAGCACGCCGATATCCTGCGGACTGGCGGACACGCTGAGGTTGTTGCGCCGCGCAAAGCGGATCAGGTTGCGATAGCTTTGCATCATCGCATCCAGCAGCTCGTTGTGCGCTTTGCGTACTTCGTCGATCTTCCAGTTCGCCCGGTTGTCGAGCATCATCAGGCGCTTTTCATCCCAGCCCCACTCTTTCACCAGGTGGCTTACCACCTCGCGACGCCAGCCCACGCAGGCGCGCTCGCGGCTGAGTTTTTCGCACACTTTGAGATAGAAACAGCGCCGCACCAGATCGAGGCGCGTGTCGTCTTCAATCGCCTGCAGGTAGGCGGTCACGCGCTCCAGCATCATGCAGTAGGGGTCGAGACCAAACGAGACGATTTCTCCGTCGTGCAGACGCTGTTTTATGTCTTTCGCCAGCAGGCGGTTGTTCGGGTACTCCCAGGAGTAGGCTTCCAGCAGCAGCGTTTTCAGCACCGCTTTATACGGCGAATCGATACTTTTATACAGCTGCCACAGGCTGGCACCAAAGTACTCTTCCGCCGACAGCGAACTCAGGCCGCCCAGATCGAGCCACTCGTTTGGCGTCAGTACGCCCTGCGCGTAGAGCCCCATCACGTAATCGTCGTAATGATCTTCTTCGTCGCACGGCACCATATTCCACAGAATACGTTTTCCGGCGAGACGCACGGCGGTACGGTAGAACTCATCGAGCAGTAAAATATGCTGGGTCGACCCGCAGTCTTCGCCGCCCAGGCTACCGCTTTCGTTATGGCGGAAGCGGTTTTCGTCAATGAGGAAGAAGCTGACTTCAACGCCCAGCGATGCCGCCCAGCTCTCCAGCAGGCTACATTTGCGCTGCAACAGCTGGCGCTCTTCGGTATCAAGCCATGCCTGATGACAAACCCAGATATCCAGGTCGGAAGAGCAGCTTTGGCCAACGGAGGAGGTACTGCCCATCGAGTAGACGCCGGTAATCGGCAGTTCGCCTTTCGGCGGCTCTTGCGCCAGCATGCCGCGGTGCAGTTCTAACTCGTCAAGGTAGTGGCGTTGGGTTTCATCAGGCGTGTAGAGGCAAATGCCACGGGGAACGTTACCGTCAAGGTAACCCGGCATCAACGGGTGATGATAATGTAGTAATGTCGGCAGTAGACTGTAAACCTGCTGGAAAGCGGGTCCCATGGCAGCAAGCGCGCGATCCACGCGCAGTTGGTTGATGGCATCCAGTCTCTGTTTCAGTGTCTCAATATAGAGGTACAAGACATATCGCCTGATGTTCAAAAACCCGTCGTACAATAGTACGGAGGATTTCAGTATTTCAACAAAAACCGTCACCATTTGTCGTCGGTGTGGTTGTGATGAGCTGCTGACGGACAAATGGTTTAAAACGTGATCAATCTAACACCTTGCTCATTGACCGTAAAGAAAGATGCGCTACATACCAGTGTAGCACCGTTTACTGCGTGTAAATTCCTCACTACGGTTGTGGCAACCGCAATGGCACCAAACGCAAATAAAGAAAGAGCCGCCCCCCAAATCCCACAAAACTAACATCCATAAGGCAACAATGTTAGGATAGTTTGTGGTCGACAATGACGGTAACAAGCATGTTAGACAAAGTTTTGAGAATTGCCACACGGCAAAGCCCACTTGCGCTATGGCAGGCGCATTATGTGAAAGAGCGCCTTGAGTCCTGCCATCCTGGACTGGCGGTGGAACTGGTGCCGATGGTCACTCGCGGCGACGTGCTCCTTGATACCCCGCTGGCCAAAGTGGGCGGCAAGGGCTTGTTTGTCAAAGAGTTAGAACTGGCCATTATGCAAGGGCGCGCGGATATCGCCGTGCACTCCATGAAAGATGTTCCCGTCGAGTTTCCCGAGGGACTGGGGCTGGTCACGATTTGCGAGCGCGAAGATCCGCGCGATGCCTTCGTGTCTAACCACTATGCGTCAATCGATGCGCTGCCGCACGGCAGCATCGTTGGCACTTCAAGCTTACGTCGCCAGTGCCAGCTGGCAGCCCAACGTCCCGATCTGGAGATCCGCTCTCTGCGCGGTAACGTGGGCACCCGCCTCGGCAAGCTCGATAGCGGCGAATACGACGCCATTATCCTTGCGGCCGCCGGGCTGAAGCGTCTGGGCCTCGAGTCGCGCATTCGTCAGCCGTTAACGCCGGAGCAGTCGCTGCCTGCGGTCGGCCAGGGCGCGGTCGGCATTGAATGTCGCCTGGACGATCAATGGACGCAAACGCTGTTAGCACCGCTGAATCATACGGAAACCGCCATTCGCGTCCGCGCGGAACGGGCGATGAATACCCGGCTGGAAGGCGGCTGTCAGGTTCCGATCGGCAGCTATGCTGAGTTGATTAACGGTGAGCTGTGGCTGCGCGCGCTGGTCGGCGCGCCGGACGGTTCGCAGGTGGTACGCGGCGAACGACGCGGCCAGCCGGAAGATGCCGAGCGTCTCGGCGTCTCGCTGGCGGAAGAGCTGCTGGATAACGGCGCCCGCGGCATTCTCGCCGCCGTTTATGCAGGAGAAGCCCCGCGATGAGCATCCTGGTCACCCGTCCGTTGCCCAAAAGTGAAGAACTGGTCAGCCGCCTGCGCGCGTTAGGACATGTGGCCTGGAGTTTTCCACTCATTGAGTTTACGCCCGGACGCGAACTGCCTGCGCTAGGCGGCCAGCTGGCCGCCTTGTCCGCAGGCGATCTTTTGTTTGCGCTCTCGCAGCATGCGGTAGAGTTTGCCCATGCTCGCTTGCATCAACTGGGCCAACGCTGGCCGAAAGCACCCGGCTATTTTGCGATTGGCCGCACTACGGCGCTGGCCCTGCATACGGTCAGTGGGCAGAACATTCGCTACCCATTAGATCGGGAAATTAGCGAAGTCTTGCTACAATTACCTGAATTACAAAACATTGCCGGGAAGAAAGCCCTTCTTCTTCGCGGTAACGGCGGGCGGGAATTATTAGGCGAAACGCTCCGCGAGCGTGGCGCTGACGTTACTTTTTGTGAATGCTATCAACGTAGTGCGAAGCATTACGATGGCGCAGAAGAAGCAATGCGCTGGCAGTCCAGCGGCGTCACTACGCTGGTCGTGACCAGCGGCGAGATGCTGCAACAGCTTTGGGCGCTGATACCCCAATGGTATCGCGAACGGTGGCTCCTTCGCTGTCGCATTTTAGTTGTCAGTGAACGCCTGGCCCGGCAGGCCCGTGAATTGGGCTGGCAGGATATCCAGGTTGCCGATAGCGCCGACAACGATGCGCTGCTACGCGCATTACAATAACTCTCAACATTGGAAGCCATAATGACGGAACAACAAAACCAATCCGCCGTGGTTGAAGAGACCAGGGAGGCCGTGGACAAGGCGCCACAGCCAGAGAAGACCGGAAAGAAAAACGGCGGCAATAAAACCAGCCTCGTTCTGAGTGCGGTTGCTATCGCCATTGCCCTCGCCGCAGGCGTCGGCCTGTTTGGTTTAAATAAACAGCAAGTATCGCGCCAGAACGAGACCAGCACGGCGCTCGCCGATCGGCTGGCGGAGCTGCAAAAAGCGCAAGAAAGCCAAAAAAATGAGCTTGAAGGGATTATCAGGCAGCAGGCGGACCAGCTAACCGCAGCGAAACATCAGCAGGAGACGCTGGCGAAGCAGCTGGAAGACGTGCAGCAAAAAGTGGCCGTCATTTCCGGCAGCGATGCCAAAACCTGGCTGCTGGCGCAGGCCGATTTTCTGGTTAAATCGGCCGGGCGTAAGCTGTGGAGCGATCGGGATGTCACCACCGCCGCGGCGCTGTTAAAAAGCGCCGATGCCAGCCTCGCCGATATGAACGATCCCAGTCTGATTAGCGCCCGCCGCGCCATTACCGACGATATCGCGTCGCTGTCGGCCGTCAGCCAGGTCGACTACGACGGTATTATCCTCAAGGTCAACCAGCTTGCTAACCAGATTGATAATCTGCGCCTCGCCGACAATAACAGCGACGACTCGCCGATGGATTCCGACAGCGAAGAGCTGTCCAGCTCCATCGGCGAATGGCGCGTGAATCTGCAAAAGAGCTGGCAGAGCTTTATGGACAGCTTTATTACCATTCGTCGCCGCGACGAAACCGCTGTCCCGCTGCTGGCGCCAAACCAGGATATCTACCTGCGCGAAAATATTCGCTCCCGTCTGCTGGTTGCGGCGCAAGCGGTACCGCGCCATCAGGAAGAGACATACAAACAAGCGCTGGATAATGTTTCCACCTGGGTTCGCGCGTATTACGACACGGAAGATGCCACGACCAGGGCGTTCCTGGAAGATGTCGATAAACTGAGTCAGCAAAGCATCACGATGAACGTGCCGGAAAATCTGCAAAGTCAGGCCATTCTCGAGAAGCTGATGCAAACGCGGGTACGCAACCTGATGGCCCAGCCAGCCGTCACCCAGAGCAGCGCGCCGACGCCCCCTGCTCCCGCACCTGCCCCTGCCCCTGCCCCTGCGCCACAAGGAGAGTAACGCATGCTGAAAATTCTCTTACTCTTCGCACTGCTGATCGCCGGGATCGTTGTCGGCCCGATTATCTCCGGACACCAGGGCTACGTTCTGATCCAGACCGATAACTACAACATCGAAACCAGCGTCACCGGGCTGGTGATCATCATGATCCTCACCATGGTGGTACTGTTTGCGATTGAATGGCTGCTGCGCCGTATTTTCCGTACCGGCGCCCATACCCGTGGCTGGTTCGTGGGCCGCAAACGCCGTCGCGCACGTAAGCAAACCGAACAGGCATTGCTGAAGCTGGCGGAAGGCGACTATCAGCAGGTTGAAAAGCTGATGGCGAAGAACGCCGATCACGCCGAGCAGCCGGTGGTGAACTATCTGCTGGCGGCGGAAGCAGCCCAGCAGCGTGGTGATGAAGCCCGGGCGAATCAGCATCTGGAGCGCGCAACGGAGCTGGCCGGAGACGACCTGATCCCGGTCGAGATCGCGCGCGTGCGCCTGCAGCTGGCCCGCAATGAAAACCATGCGGCCCGCCACGGGATTGATAAGCTGCTGGAGATTACCCCGCGGCATCCGGAAGTGTTGCGCCTGGCCGAGCAGGCCTATACCCGCACCGGCGCGTGGAATTCGCTGCTGGATATTCTGCCGTCAATGGCAAAAGCCAACGTCAGTGATGAAGAGCACCGCGCCGCGCTGGAGCAGCAGGCCTGGATTGGCTTGATGGATCAAACCCTGGCCGACCGTGGAAGCGATGGATTACGTGAGTGGTGGCAAAACCAGAACCGCAAAACTCGCAGCCAGGTGTCCCTGCAGGTGGCGATGGCCAGTCTGCTCATCGAGAGCGACGATCACGATACCGCGCAGCAGATTATTATCGACGGACTGAAGAAGCAGTATGATGACCGCCTGGTGACGCTGATTCCGCGCCTGAAGACCAATAATCCGGAGCAGCTGGAAAAAGTGCTGCGTCAGCAGATTAAATCGGTCGGCGACAGGCCTTTACTGTGGAGCACCCTGGGGCAATCCCTGATGCGCCACGGCGAATGGCAGGAGGCCAGTATCGCGTTTCGCGCTGCGCTGAAACAGCGTCCGGATGCCTTTGATTACGCATGGCTGGCCGATACGCTTGACCGTATGCATCAGCCGGAAGAAGCGGCGTTAATGCGCCGTGACGGCCTGCTGTTAACGCTACAGAACAATCCTCAGCCGTAACTTCCCTCCCGCTATCGTCTCTTCAAGAGGCGATAGCGCGCTTCTCTGAGCTCTCTTCTGCTCATCCCGTCTCGGACATAAAAAAACGCCTGCACTGAAACCAGGGCAGGCGTTAAAACAGGTCTGTTTGACAACAAATTGGGTGCTTCACTCAACGTTATGTCCATGGTGTTTGATGAGGCGATACGCTGTATCTCTCAAGCGGCTTCGCAGCAGCGTGAAGATCGTGCGTAAAAGCGCGACATCTGTCAGTGGACGATAAGCACCGTAAACGGCTCTGCATCATTCCGGAGTTTATGAGGCCCGAAAGCGAACATAAGAGATGGAATGAGCATCTACCCGTTTATTATCGCACAGGTTGCGTGGAAATTGCATCTGTCACAACAGTAAATTGGGAGGATTCCGGGTACGAAATTACGCGTTCGCAGTGTGCGCGGATAGCGGTTTTTTATTCGGAAGATCAGGGAGATATAAGATAGTCGTGGCGCGGCAGAAAACAAAAAACCCCGCCGAAGCGGGGTTCAAAATTGGTCGGCGAGAGAGGATTCGAACCTCCGACCCACTGGTCCCAAACCAGTTGCGCTACCAAGCTGCGCTACTCGCCGATGTACTGCTTTTTGAATTTTTAGTTCAATTCATTTTAAAAGTCGTGGTGCGAGGGGGGGGACTCGAACCCCCACATCCTAAGGACACTAACACCTGAAGCTAGCGCGTCTACCAATTCCGCCACCTTCGCAATTCACAACTCTTTCAATAATGGGGTGGCTAATGGGATTCGAACCCACGACAACTGGAATCACAATCCAGGGCTCTACCAACTGAGCTATAGCCACCACTGCAAATCTTTTCACGCGGCACTGTTAAATTCACAGTCCACCGCAGCTCAAGCACCGGGTTAAATGGTGCGCCCGACAGGATTCGAACCTGAGACCTCTGCCTCCGGAGGGCAGCGCTCTATCCAGCTGAGCTACGGGCGCTTAGCGCCGTTGCGGGGTCGGATAATACGGACTTCCCCCCCCGCTGTCTAGTGCCTTTTTAAATAAAATTTCTGTTTGCTCACGCTTTGTGCACTTTGGCGTTTATTCCGTCGTTTTATCGACATTTCCATGCCGACCCAGACCAAACACCTTATAAATAAGCGTCACGAGGGCCAGGAAAAGTATCCCGACGAACAGTGACATACGGGTGTCGTCATTGAAGCCCATGCCGATCAGCACACAAACCAGAAACGCCATCGTAAAATAGTTAGCCCACGGGAACAACAGCGAGCGGAACGGGTGGCTGGCCATCTGCGCCTGATGCGCACGGCGAAAACGCAGCTGACTAATCAGGATCACAAACCACGGCACCATGCCCGGCAGTACGCTGGCACTGTAGACATAGACGAAGACTCGCTGCGGGTTGGGAATAATATAGTTCAGACAGGAGCCAATCAGCAGAATCAGAATCGACAGCGCGACGCCCACGGCCGGTACGCCATTGCGCGAAACTTTTGCCATCGCCGCAGGCAGCTGCCGGTTGCGCGCCAGCGCGTAGAGCATACGACCGCAGCTGTACATCCCGCTATTACAGCCGGAAAGCGCCGCCGTCAGCACCACAAAGTTGATAATACCCGCTGCCGCCGTAATACCGATTTTCGCAAAGGTCAGGACGAACGGACTGCCGCCGGAGCCAATTTGATTCCACGGGAAAATCGTGACAATCACAAAAATTGCGCCCACATAAAAAATCAGGATACGCCACAGGACCTTGCCCACCGCACTGCGCAGCGTGATCTGCGGGTTCTTCGCTTCACCGGCGGTGATGCCGATAAGTTCAACGCCCTGATAGGAGGCCACGACGATACACAGTGCCGTCAGGAACCCCTTCCAGCCGCCGGCGAAGAAGCCCCCATGTTCGGTCAGGTTGCCAAATCCGATGGAGTGCCCGCCATTGCCAAAACCAAAGAAGATGACGCCCAGCCCGACGACGATCATCACAATAATGGTGGTGACTTTAATCATCGCGAACCAGAATTCTATCTCACCATACAGGCGTACTGCGGCCAGGTTTGCCAGCGCCACCAGCCCGACGGCAATAAGCGCCGGTATCCACTGCGCCATATCCGGGAACCAGAACTGCACGTACACCCCAATGGCCGTAATCTCCGAGATCCCGACCGCCATCCACATAAACCAGTATGACCAGGCGGTAAGATAGCCGAAAAACGGGCTCATATAACGGTGCGCATAAACGGCGAACGAACCGGTCACCGGCTCAAGGAACAGCATTTCGCCCATTGAGCGCATGATAAAGAAGACAAATAAACCGGCAATAATATACGCCAGCAGGACCGAAGGACCGGCCCACTTCAGCGTACTCGCCGCCCCCATAAACAACCCCACGCCAATCGTCCCGCCAAGGGCGATGAGCTCAATATGTCTGGCCTCCAGTCCGCGCTGAAGTTCCACTTTTTTCTCTGTCATATAACCTCTTGTGTTTGCCCTGCTTCCGGTTTTTGTTCCTCGTCCTTCGAACGGCGCGCCTGATGGCTAACCTCACCCCTTGCCGTAGCACAGCGCTTCATGCCGCCGGAGAGTGACGGGTTTGCCATGGCGCGACCCGCGAATGGTCTTGCCCATATACCGGTTATTTTTATTAATGAATGAAAGGAAATGTCCCTGCTTGCACGACGGCACATACTGCCCGCCATGCATTAAGCATGCGAATGGTTAATGAATTTTACGGAAATGGCAAATAAAGTATCAGGCGAATGAAGACATTACACAGAATATGTATGCAATCTCGCCTGATTGCAGTGGAATATTAGAGCTTGCCGGAATAATGCCAACGTAAATAGCGCAGCAGGTGGAGCTGTCGTTTAATCCGGCTCGGCTGCAACAGCAGACGGTAAAACCACTCCAGGCCGAGGTTCTGCCAGAACTTCGGCGCCCGATGAACGTGGCCGGTAAAGACGTCATAAGTGCCGCCGACGCCCATATACAGCGCATCGGGATAAACCCGTCGACAGTCGCGCATCAGAATCTCCTGACGCGGCGATCCCATCGCCACGGTGACGATTTTCGCTCCGCTCTCTCGCACCCGCTCAAACAGCGGCTGGCGCTGGTCAGGGGTAAAATAGCCGTCCTGGCTGCCAACGATATTCACGTTCCAGCGCGCGCGCAGCTTCGCTTGCGTTTCCGCCAGCACTTCCGGCTTGCCGCCAATCAGGAATACCGGCGTCCCCTGAGCGCCAGCGCGCTCCATTAATGCTTCCCAGAGGTCGGCACCGGCAACGCGGGATACCTCGGCGCGCGGATATTTTTTGCGTATCGAGCGCACAACGCTGATGCCATCGGCATATTTAAACTCGGCGGCTTCAATCAGCGCGCGGACTTCCGGGTTATCTTCTACCGCCAGCATTTTCTCGGCGTTAATCGCCACCAGCGTTCCCTGGCGCAGTTCGCCGTCGGCAAAAAGGTAATTGAGCGCATGCTGCATGTCGCGCCAGCCAATGAGTTGCAGCCCTCGCAACGCGTACTGCGGCGCGGAAGTGTTCTCAGTCATGTTCATCCTTATCAGACCTGCGGTTGCGAAAGCGGTTTAGCCCGCTTATGAATCAATCCTGCGCTGTCCAGGAGCCAGTACAGCAATTTCGCCGCTAACAAGCAGATACCAAAGATCACGAGGAAAAACACCACGCGGGAGCCGAACGAGTCCAGTCCCTCGCGCGCCAGCACTATCATGTTGAAGATAGCGCCGAAACAGAAACTATGCAGGATAGCCGCTTTGTAGCGATTGCTTTCCCGATTGCCAAGGTCGTACAGCCAGTCGAACCATTTAATAATAAGCCCTACCGCGACAGCGCCCAGAGGAACAAACCAAATGCCGCCCATCACCACCAGCGAACCGATTAGCGTCGGTGAAATCGCCAGCCCCGAGTGGTTGTTTAACACCTCCCAGGTGAAGTAGTTGGCGGTATTGAGCACCATCGTCGGGCGGCCGTGCCACATCCAGCTGGGGATAAAAACGTAGAAGTCGCGGATCATCGGCGCCAGCCCCTGGAAGGCGATCTTGTCGTAGTTTTGCAGCAGCAGCGCCAGATTCTCCCACGGCGAAAACGTATCGCGGGTCAGATAGAGGAAGGTATAAAACGCTTCATCGCCGCTGACGTTCATGCCATAGCGCTTAAGCGCCAGCCAGAACATTCCCACGATGCCAAGAACGCCCGCCGCCGCCAGCATCCACAGACTGATCCAGCCGCGAATAATGCCGATAAACAGGAAAATGGCGAAAGCGATAATGATATTCGCTCGGGTGCCGCCGACGATGGCATAGGTCAGCAGCCCAAACGCCACGGTGCTGAGCAGGAAGAATATCCACGCCTTATAATCCTGGCGCAGGAAATAGACCACCAGCATCGCCGGGATAAAGAAATAGAAAAAGCGCTTCAACGCCACGCCGGAGACTTCGGCCGAGAAGATCTGGCTGTAAGAGTTGAGCTTAAACAGCAGGAAGCCATTGTGGGCAAAGAAAATCCCGACGCACAGCAGCGCCACGCCCAGCAGAATGATCCATGTCAGATGCGTTTCCACGCGGTTCATCGTAAATAGCGGCCGCCGCTGGCGGTCGTGCGTGGCCGAGCGCAGGCGCGTTTTATAGGTCACGTAATAGACCGCATAGAAACAGACTGAGATAAGCAGGGTTTGCAACAGCACATCCGGCGGAGCAACGCTGACATCAAAGCGGAACACCAGGATACTGGTCAGCGGGAAGCCAAAGAAGAAGGTCAGCAGAAACAACAATGAGAAGAACACATTGAAGTTAAAGCGCACGCGGCGAAACTCAAAGTATGTCGCGGTGGCGATAAACAGCGTTGACAGCAGCCAGACCACCAGCAGCCCGCAAAATTGCATTAATGTCATGCATTGACCCCCGCGGCAATCTGCAATGCCCGCTGCCAGCCCGCCAGGTAGTTCGGCCGGAAGAAAGCAATCTGGTTCTTATCCACGCTTGCCAGCTGGCGCTGGGCTTCACGCACCACGGCAACATCCAGCGCATCGCCGGTAAAAAGTACCGGAATATGCTGCTCCGTCATATCCTGCCAGAACGGATTTTCCCGGTTCAACACACAGGGTATACCCGCCTTAATTAATAAGCACAGCGTCCCGATGCCCTGCTGGCGAGCAAACAGGAAATAGCCCAGATCGCAGCGGCGCAGCAGATTCAGATAATCATGAAACGCCAGCTTCTCGCTGAGAATCTGCAGGTGTGCGGCGCTAAAGAGCGCCGCACCCGCGTCACGGACCTCGTTAATATAATCCGTATTGTTTTCCGGATACCCCATCGGCACGATCACGTTTACCGTATCGCCAAATTGCTGATGGATAGCACGCAGCGCCGCAATATGCTCATTGCTGCGATCGCCCGAGTTCCCGACCAGAATCGTCAGCGTCTCGGCGCGCGGTGCGCTATCGGCCAGCGAATTGAGCGCCGGGTCCATGCGCGTCGGAAAATAGAGCAGCTCGCCGGGCACACGCGGATGGCGGCGGGCGAACCAGCTGAGATCTCCCCGGGTGGCAAAAACGCGCCCGACCCGACTCTGGGCAAGCCGTCGCAGCGGATAGAACAGGCGAAACTTCAGGCTGGACGAATTTTCATACAGATCGGCGCCCCAGATATGCCAGTTAAACTGGGCAGGACGGATCCCCCCGCTCAGCAACGCCAGCCACAGCCCGGTATTAAACTGGCCGTGGAAGAAAAAGCGCTGTCGGCGATCGGCTTTTGCCAGCGCGATCGCCGCCTGCGCCAGGGATTTTTTCCCGGGATAACAGGTGACAGACAATGCCGGGTAGGCTTCGCGGACGCCTGTTGCATCACCGACGACCATAAACCGACGCGCCTGCTCGTCATCGGCGGCCAGCTCGTCGTTAAAGAACCGCAAAACGGTCTGGTTGTGGTGTGGGATATCCGATCCCAGTACATGTATCAGTGCTGTCATGCCCGTTTACGCCAGAGTAAAAACACGCCACTACAAAGGGCGAAATAAACAATATACGTAGCCATATACGCCTGCGCTGCGCCAATCGCGCCATGCGCCGGGATCAGCCAGTGCGAGAATGCGGTCAACAGCGTGAACTGGCTGATTTCCGTGAGTATATAAAAACGCAGTGACGCTTTTGCAATCACCAGATAGCCATAAACATAGGCGCCGACCTTCAGCACATCGCCCACCAGTTGCCAGGCAAACAGGTCGCGCATCGCCGTAAAGCGGTCGGAAAACAGCAGCCAGATGGCGAAGTCGCGCAGTAGCCAGACGGTTAAGCTCGCCGCCGCCACCGCCGGCAGGACAAATTTTAATGATTTGCCGATCTCGCGGGTAATGTCCGGTTTGGCCGTCAATCGGGAGAGCGTAGGCAGCAGGTACACGCTAAACGATGCGGTGATAAACTGCAGGTAGGCATCGGAAATACTGCTGACCCCTTGCCAGATCCCTACCGCCTCCCAGCCATAATGATCCGCCAGCAGGTTACGCATCATCACGTAAGCCACCGGCAGCGTCACCGAGGTAATCAGCGCCATCAGGGTAAACTTAGAAAGCTGCCCGGCGAGAGCGTTATCCCAGCGCGGACGCAGCGCGCTGAGTGGGATCGTCCCGCACCGCCATAGCACGATTGCCGCCGGGATCACCACCAGCGCCGGCACCAGCGCCAGCCCGAGCAGTGCCCCCTGGTAGCCCGCGAAATGATAGCAGGCGTAATAGGCCACGACGCCAATCAGGCTACCGGCGATAAGCGACAAGGCATTGCCCGCCGCATCGCGAAAACCTTTCATCAAGGCCAGCAGCAGGTTTGCCCAGGCGATGCCCATCTGCACCAGCGCCACAAGGCGCACCAGCCCCTGATAGTGCGTATGACCAAACAGCCCCTGGCTTATCGGCGCGGCCGCCAGCAGAAAAATAAGCGCCAGTAGCGTTGAGAAGCCAAGCACCATCGCAGAGGAGGTACCGACGACCTTATTCAGCTGCGGGCGATCGTCATGATGCTGCGCGACCAGTTTGGTGACGCCGTTGAAAATACCGGCGCCCGCCAGCACGCCAAGCACGGTCACCAGTTGGCGAAAGTTACCGGCCTGACCCACCCCTGCCGGGCCAAAGGAGACCGCCAGCAGTTTAACCACCAACAGTCCGGCGCCAATTTTGACCAGCGTGGACGCGGCGGTCCACAGTGAAGCTTTAGCCAGCGACATATCAGGAGAAATAGCTCAGCAGCGAATTAATCACCGTACGCTGATTGGCTGACGACAGGTTATAGAACAACGGCAGGCGCAGCAGGCGTTCGCTCTCCTGGGTGGTATGACGATCGTCGCCGTGGAATTGGCCAAAGTGCTCCCCTGCCGGGCAGCTATGCAGCGGAATGTAGTGGAACACCGCCAGAATTTCCGCCTCTTTTAGCCAGGCTATCAGGTTACTGCGATCGTCAATATCGCGCAGCTTAATATAAAACATATGCGCGTTGTGTCCGCAGTCGGCCGGAATCACCGGCAAATCGATGCGACCAGCCCGTGCCAGCGGCAGCAGCGCATCGTAATAGCGCTGCCAGAGCGTTAAGCGTTGCTGGTTAATCTGTTCCGCCGCTTCCAGCTGCGCCCACAGGTATGCCGCCTGCAGGTCAGACATCAGATAGCTGGAACCGATATCGCGCCAGGTGTATTTATCCACCAGCCCGCGGAAGAACTGGCTACGGTTGGTGCCTTTTTCACGGATAATTTCCGCGCGCTCGATCAGCGTGCGATCGTTAATCAGCGTCGCACCACCTTCACCGCCGGCGGTATAGTTTTTGGTTTCATGGAAACTGAAACAGCCGATATGGCCGATCGTGCCCAGCGCTCGCCCTTTGTAAGTCGACATCACGCCCTGCGCGGCATCTTCCACCACGAACAGATTGTACTCGCTGGCAAGGGCCATGATGGTGTCCATCTCGCAGGCCACGCCAGCATAGTGTACCGGCACAATGGCGCGGGTTTTCTCCGTGATTGCCGCTTCAATTTTGGTTTCATCAATGTTCATCGTATCGCGACGAATATCGACAAAGACGATTTTCGCACCGCGCAATACAAAGGCGTTGGCGGTGGAGACGAAGGTATAGCTCGGCATAATCACTTCATCGCCCGGCTGGATATCCAGCAGCAGCGCCGCCATTTCCAGCGAAGCGGTGCAGGAAGGCGTCAACAGCGCTTTGGCCGTCCCGAACCGCTGCTCCATCCACTGCTGGCAGCGGCGGGTGAATCCGCCATCGCCGCACAGTTTTCCGCTGTCCATCGCGGATTGCATATAATCAAGCTCGGTTCCCACCACCGGCGGTGCGTTAAATGGAATCATCATGTCACCTGTATAACCAGTACGCGGTGTTTTCCACATTCGCACCGCTGAGAATATAACGTTTAAGCGCGGCAGTGTTCCCCATCTGGGTTGCCACCCGCAGTGTAGAAAGTCCGCGACGTTCGGCCCAATGCCGTGCGGCCTGCATCAGCTCAGCACCCGCGCCGCGACCGGCCAGCAGACCGATTCGGGCATCCGTTTCATTAAGCTGTCGCAGAGAAACAAAAGCGCGAATGTCGCCATCCGCGGCGCGAAAAATCAGGCACTGGTTATCGAAGGTCCCCCGCACCGCGTTTTCAATCCATTGGGCGTAGAAACGACCGCTGGCATCTGCGGCATACCAGGGCGCACGGAAGCGACTTTGCGCAAAGGCCTGCGCCGCCAGCTCGCGCAAGCGTGGAATCTCTGCCGCCGTGGCCACTTCACAGCCCGTATCGGCAGGCTGACCGACCGGCAGCACCAGATCGACTTCGCCTTCCACGAGCTGGAAGCCCAGCTGCTGCAGTGCATCCAGCCGCACGCTATCATCCGCCGCAATCTTCGCCTGCAAACGCGACCAGCCGGCCAGCGCCTGAGCGGTCAGCGGCGGGGCGTCATCGCGAAAGCGCACAATCGCGCTCTGGATGCCGAAGAAACGATTTTCCCACTCCAGGGATTCAATACTGGCGTGGAGAGGCATGGAAGGTGTCCTGGTTGGATTGGTCACGGCCAGAGGCTGGCATAAAACACAGGTTTACGCCGGTGACCAGAACCGTACTCACCGCCACACTCCTTTGGTATCGACAATATAATCCTGCGTCACGCTATCGCCGCTGATGGCTTTAAACTGACGATGGTCAACCAGCATCACCAGCACATCGGCGTTCGCCAATGCGTCATCCAGCAAGGCCAGCGTGCACAGACCGTTGAGTTTGGTCGGCAGCTGGTGGATATTGGGTTCCACAACCAGCGTTTCACCGCTGTGCCAGTGGGCGATTTGCATGGCGATCGACATCGCCGGGCTTTCGCGCAGATCGTCGATATTCGGCTTAAAAGCCAGGCCAAAGCAGGCGATTTTCAACTCGCTGGCGCGCTTATTACTGGCGGCCAGACAATCGGCCACCCGGGCTTTGACCTGCTCGATAACCCAGTCAGGCTTATGATCGTTAACCTCACGGGCGGTACGAATCAACCGCGCCTGCCGCGGGTTTTGCGCCACGATGAACCACGGGTCGACTGCGATACAGTGCCCCCCGACGCCCGGTCCCGGTTGCAGGATATTGACGCGCGGATGACGATTTGCCAGGCGAATCAGCTCCCAGACGTTAATGTCCTGCTCCGCGCAGATCAGCGACAGCTCGTTCGCGAACGCAATATTCACGTCGCGGAAGCTGTTTTCGGTCAGCTTACACATCTCGGCGGTGCGAGAATTGGTGACCACGCATTCGCCTTCGAGGAAAATTTTATACAGCTCGCTGGCGCGGGCGGAGCAAACCGGCGACATACCGCCGATGACGCGGTCATTCTTAATCAGCTCGACCATCACCTGACCCGGCAACACGCGCTCCGGGCAGTAGGCAATATTGACATCCGCCGCTTCGCCAGCCTGCTGCGGGAAGCTCAGGTCCGGACGCATTTCAGCGAGCCAGGCGGCCATTTGCTCCGTCGAACCAACCGGAGAAGTGGACTCCAGAATCACCAGCGCCCCCTTTTTCAGTACCGGCGCAATGGATTTTGCCGCCGACTCGACGAAGACCATATCCGGCTCATGCAGATCTTTGAACGGGGTGGGTACGGCAATCAGGTACGCATCCGCCGCGACTGGCTCGGTCGTCGCACGTAAATAGCCCTGCTCAACCGCCGTTTTGACCACGCTCGCCAGATCCGGCTCTACGATATGAATCTCGCCACGGTTAATGGTCTCCACGGCATGTTGATTGATATCAACGCCGACCACCCGCTTTTGCCGGGAGGCGAACGCGGCAGCGGTTGGCAGGCCAATATATCCAAGGCCAATCACTGAAATGGTAGAAAAACTCATAGCGTTACCTGATTATTTTTAAGTGCGGACAAAATACGGCGACATGCCTGACCATCACCGTAGGGATTATGCGCCCGGCTCATTGCCTGATACGCGGCATCATCCTGCAGCAGATGCGTGACTTCAGCGACGATACGCTGGCTGTCGGTCCCGACCAGACGCACGGTGCCTGCGGCAATCGCCTCCGGGCGCTCCGTCATTTCACGCATCACCAGTACCGGCTTCCCTAGCGAGGGTGCCTCCTCCTGAATACCGCCGGAGTCGGTGAGGATCAGCCAGGCGCGATCCATCAACCAGACAAACGGCAGATAATCCTGCGGCTCAATCAACATGACGTTATCGACATGACCGAGAATACGTTTCACCGGCTCGCTGACGTTCGGGTTCAGATGCACCGGATAGACAATCTGGACATCGGGATTGCTGGCGGCGATTTCCGCCAGCGCGTGGCAAATTTGCTCAAACCCGCGGCCAAAGCTTTCCCGCCGGTGGCCGGTGACCAGAATCATCTTCTTGCCGTTCGCCAGGAAAGGATAACGCTGCATCAGTTCGCTACGCAGAGCCTCATCGCCCAGCACCCGATCGCGAACCCAGAACAACGCATCAATGACCGTGTTGCCGGTGACCGTGATGTGGTCAGCGGCGATATTTTCGCGCAGCAGGTTCTGCCGCGAGGTTTCTGTCGGGGCAAAATGGTACGTTGCCAGATGTCCGGTCAGCGTACGGTTCCCCTCTTCCGGCCACGGCGAACTCAGATCGCCGGTTCGCAACCCCGCTTCAACGTGCCCGACCGGGATACGCTGATAGAACGCGGCCAGACTTGCCGCCATCGTCGTTGTGGTATCGCCATGCACCAGCACAACGTCCGGTTTAAACGATTCCAGCACCGGTTTTAGCCCTTCGAGGATACGACAGGTGATTTCCGTCAGGCCCTGACCTGGCTGCATAATATTGAGGTCGTAATCCGGCACGATAGAAAAAAGCTTCAACACCTGGTCGAGCATCTCCCGATGCTGCGCCGTGACGCAAACTTTCGCCTCAAAGTGAGGATCTTTTGCCAGCGCATGAACCAGCGGTGCCATTTTGATGGCTTCGGGTCTGGTGCCAAATACCGTTAGTACTTTCACATCGATTCTCTTCGATTAGGTGATGAAGTTGATTAATTCTTCATCACAGGCCGCATTCACTGGACTCTGCGTCGCGATAATGCAACGCCTGCGCCGATGAGCGCGCCCACGATACCCCACATCACCATCAGAAATACGCGCCGCGGGCTATCGCGTTTTACCGGTTCTTCCGGCGTACGCAAATACCGGTAAGTCTGAAAACGCGGATCTAATGTCGGTCCGACGTTGAGCGTATTCAGCATGGCACGGCTTTGGTCATAGTCGAGATCGTATTCCGGCCCCACCGCTTGCAAATTTTCCAGTCGCGCCTGCAGCATTGGCCTGCCGAGCAAGAACAGCTCGGAATCCGGCAGCTGATCGGCCGGGATATCGGTTTCACTGCGGGAGATGTTGTGCTGCTGCGCCACTTTCAACGCCTCTTCCACGCTGTGGGTACGACGGTTGAATATTTCGCGCGCCACCTCTTCCTGGCGCTTCACCTGCGCTTTCATCTGCACGGTGCGGGCCGCCCAGGCGCCTTTCAGCTCGTCATTAAGATGTCCTGCCGCACGCTGGCTGGCGAAGGCCACGTACTGACGCAGCAGATTATTGGCATCCGGCGCGGTCTCGGCCGTCAGCTTCACGCTGTCGTTAACATTTTTTACCGGGTCGCCCGGCATGAACTGAATGTTGTTAATCAAATCGTCCAGCAGCGCAGCGTCCGCACGGGCATTGCCCGACTGGCGCTGTTTGTAATAGTCCGTTTGCAACCAAAAATCGCGACGGGTATCCCAGGACCCCTGCTGCATGATGAACTCTTTGTAAGCTTGCTCCATCGCCGACGGCTGGTCGACCGGAACCAGATTGGCTTTAATATCCAGATTGCGTAAGAACTGCTGTTGGGAATAGTAACCACCCAGCATATTCACGGTTGGCCGATCGGTTATCGCCGTAGCGCTCCACTCCTGGCGAGCAAAGAAGGCGTAAACCAGAACGATCAGCGCAAATAGCACGGCCATCCCGGCTATCCAGATTTTTCCTGCCCATAAGGCGCGAAACAGCCCGCGAATATCCAGTTCATTCTCAACGTTCACTGCTTGTGCTCCCGGTAATGGTTGAGTCATCACGTCCCCAGTTCTACTTGGTTAATTTTGGCTTATTGCCGCTGTGTCGCCGTATTCTGCGTCTGATGCGCTTAACCAGTCGCGCCACTTTCCATGCGCGTTTAATGCAGTAGCCATAAAGGAAAAAGGCCAACAAAAAGAGAATTAACATCACCCATTCAGGAACGATACGGGTATATTCCGCCACCACGCCCACCAGCGCCAGCAGCGCGGCCGCCAGCGTGATCAGGACGAAAGCCTGCCGGGAAGTAAACCCGGCACGCATAATCAAATGATGAATATGCTGGCGATCCGGAGAGAACGGGCTCATCCCTTTACGCAGGCGACGATACATAATCGCCACCATATCCATCAACGGAATCGCAATAATCCACAGGGCGGTCACCGGGCTAATGGGATGCGTTTTGCCCTGGGTCGTTTCCAGCAGAATCCAGATGATGGTGAAGCCAATCATGGTACTGCCGGCATCGCCCATAAAAACTTTGTAACGACGGCCAAGCACGCCGAGGTTAAGTAAAATATAGGGCAGAATGGCGGCTATCATCGCAAAACACCACATTGCCAGGCTGTATTGACCGTCAAACCACAGAATAATGCCGGTTGCCGCAAATGAGACCGATGACAGACCGCCGAGCAGGCCGTCGATACCATCCACCATATTAAAGGCGTTAATCGCGGCCCAGACGGCGAAAAGGGTGAGGAAGAAGCCAAAGGGGCCGAGGACCAGCTCCCACGAACCAAAAATATAGCCCAGGCTACTCAGGTGCAGGTTCCCTGCCGTCATCATGACAATGGCAATGGCGGCCTGAATCACCGCGCGAATTTTTACACTGATATCAAACCGATCATCCAGCGCACCGACCAGCACAAGGATGCCGGCGCAGGACAGATATAAGAATGAATGGGGAATGTAATAATCAGCGATGGCAAAAGTAAAACAAATGCCAGCATAAACTGAGATGCCACCCACTAACGGAACCAAACCCTGATGCCGTTTTCGATAGTTAGGTTTATCCACTAACCCGACTTTTTTTGCTGCTTTTCGGGCAACAAATATAAAAAGGGTAGTGAATAAGAAAATACTGATTAATTCAGTAATAGCAGTGAGTAAATTCACAACACATGTGCTCTCAGCATGGTTAATCCGGGAAGTATAACGACGATGTCTCAACTCCTGAAGGGGTAAAGCAGAACATTACAAATTTATTGTATAGATTTTAGTCTGTTAAAATTATCACTGCCTCGCGTGGCGCGCTCATCATACGATAATCCCTGCTTCCTTTTCCCTTTCTGGATCATACAAACCCAAAAAACAAAACGCCACGCGATTGCGTGGCGTTTTTGGGCTTTTTTTAACTTACGAGCGTTTCATCATATCGAAGAAGTCATCGTTCGTTTTGGTCATCGCCAGTTTGTTGATAAGGAACTCCATCGCGTCAATCTCGCCCATCGGATGGATGATTTTACGCAGGATCCACATCTTCTGCAGCTCTTCCTGGGTGGTAAGCAGCTCTTCTTTACGGGTACCGGAACGGTTGTAGTCGATAGCCGGGAAGACGCGTTTTTCCGCGATCTTACGCGAGAGATGCAGCTCCATGTTACCGGTGCCTTTAAACTCTTCGTAGATAACTTCATCCATTTTGGAGCCGGTATCAATCAGCGCGGTGGCGATAATGGTCAGGCTACCGCCCTCTTCCACGTTACGCGCGGCACCGAAGAAACGCTTCGGACGATGCAGGGCGTTAGCGTCCACACCACCGGTCAACACTTTACCGGAAGCCGGCACAACGGTGTTGTAGGCACGCGCCAGACGGGTAATGGAGTCGAGCAGAATGATAACGTCTTTCTTGTGCTCAACCAGGCGTTTCGCCTTCTCGATAACCATCTCGGCAACCTGAACGTGACGGGAAGCAGGTTCGTCAAAGGTGGAAGCAACCACTTCGCCTTTAACCAGACGCTGCATCTCAGTCACTTCTTCCGGACGTTCGTCGATCAGCAGCACCATCAGCACGCAGTCAGGATGGTTATACGCGATGCTCTGCGCGATATTCTGCAGCAGCATGGTTTTACCGGCTTTCGGCGGCGCAACAATCAGACCACGCTGACCGCGGCCGATCGGCGAGGCCAGATCCAGCACGCGAGCGGTTAAGTCTTCGGTTGAACCGTTACCACGTTCCATACGCAGACGTGAGTTCGCGTGCAGCGGCGTCAAGTTCTCGAACAGGATCTTATTACGCGCGTTTTCCGGCTTGTCGTAGTTAACTTCGTTAACTTTCAACAGCGCAAAGTAACGCTCACCCTCTTTAGGAGGACGAATCTTACCGGAAATGGTGTCACCAGTGCGGAGGTTGAAACGGCGGATTTGGCTTGGGGATACGTAGATGTCATCGGGACCGGCGAGGTAGGAGCTGTCTGCGGAACGGAGGAAACCAAATCCATCCTGCAGTATCTCCAGTACGCCATCGCCAAAGATATCTTCGCCACTCTTCGAATGCTGCTTGAGGATGGCAAAAATAATATCCTGCTTACGCATACGGGCCAGGTTTTCCAGCCCCATATTTTCGCCGAGAGTAATCAGCTCAGAAACCGGCGTATTCTTTAATTCGGTAAGATTCATAATGGTGTGGGTTCTTAAACTCGGGGTAGAACTCGAACTTAATGTTGTGAATGGTATGGCAGGGACATCCATGCCTGTTAACGGCCTTCATCTCGTGCCTGTACGTTGCCTGGTCACAGGAAAGAACGCAGAGCTGGAACGACAAAACGGAATGAGTGAAAAGCCCGGAATTTGTAGCCTCTCGCGCATTTGCTGCGGGACGCTTCGGGTAAAACAAGATTCAAACAATAAGGTATGTTTAAAACGAAGTCTGAAGTTAACTTAGCACGACTCTGGCCGGGCGTCCAGAGTTCCGCTAAAAATAGGAACCCGGACGCCGGAATGGCAAACTGCTTACGCCAGGTTGGCGTCGAGGAAATCTTTCAGCTGGCCTTTAGACAGCGCGCCAACCTTAGTTGCCGCGACTTCGCCGTTCTTAAACAGCAGCAGAGTCGGGATGCCGCGAATGCCGTATTTCGGCGCAGTACCTGGGTTCTGATCGATGTTCAGTTTAGCAACGGTCAGTTTGCCCTGATACTCTTCAGCGATCTCATCCAGAATCGGGGCGATCATTTTGCACGGACCGCACCACTCTGCCCAGAAATCGACGAGGGTTAGCCCGTCAGCCTTGAGTACGTCCGTGTCAAAACTGTCGTCAGTCAGGTGAATAATTTTATCGCTCATATTTAACTCCACAGGAATAAGCCTGGTGTGTTGGTGTCGCAGACATCAACGACGTGCCGATGCTACGTTATACACGTTATTGTTCAGGATGCCTCTATGTACTGGCATATGTACTGGCCACTGCGCGATCCGATCCCTCATGGATGTCGTCTTGCAGAAGCCAAAGCAAACCGCCTTCAAACCGTTTCCGGTAGATTAATCCACCTCGACGCGCTGAGTAGTCTAAGCTTTCGAGGATTCATCAGGTTGCCGTAGATGCACCTTAAGTCATTTCGCGTATAGCCAACGAAAGGTTGACGTTATTTCAACGGATACGCTTTCTTAATGCAATAGTTAGCTGATATTCTACCACACTATGAGCAAAACACATTTAACAGAACAGAAGTTTTCCGACTTCGCCCTGCACCCGGCAGTGATTGAAGCCCTTGAAAAGAAAGGGTTTCATAATTGTACGCCCATTCAGGCTCTCGCTCTTCCGCTAACGCTGGAAGGTCGTGATGTCGCCGGGCAGGCGCAAACCGGTACCGGAAAAACGATGGCGTTCCTGACGTCAACGTTTCATTATCTTCTCTCTCACCCGGCCAACGCTGACCGCCAGGTAAACCAACCGCGGGCGCTGATCATGGCTCCTACGCGCGAGCTGGCGGTACAAATTCACGCTGATGCAGAACCGCTGGCTGCGGCCACCGGCCTGAAGCTGGGTCTGGCGTACGGCGGCGATGGCTACGATAAGCAGCTGAAAGTGCTGGAAAGCGGCGTCGACATTCTGATTGGCACCACTGGTCGTCTGATTGATTACGCCAAACAGAATCACATTAACCTTGGCGCGATTCAGGTCGTCGTGCTGGATGAAGCCGATCGCATGTACGATCTCGGCTTTATTAAAGATATCCGCTGGCTGTTCCGTCGCATGCCGCCGACCAATCAGCGTCTGAATATGCTGTTCTCCGCAACCCTTTCTTACCGTGTTCGCGAACTGGCGTTTGAACAGATGAACAACGCCGAATATGTTGAAGTCGAGCCGGAACAGAAAACGGGTCACCGGATTAAAGAAGAGCTGTTCTACCCTTCCAACGAAGAAAAAATGCGCCTGTTACAGACGCTTCTGGAAGAAGAGTGGCCGGATCGCGCCATTATTTTCGCCAACACTAAACATCGTTGCGAAGATATCTGGGGACACCTGGCGGCGGACGGTCATCGCGTCGGCTTGCTGACCGGCGACGTCGCCCAGAAAAAACGCCTGCGGATCCTTGAAGAGTTCACCCGTGGCGATATCGACATTCTGGTGGCGACTGACGTTGCTGCGCGTGGTCTGCATATCCCGGCCGTCACGCACGTCTTTAACTATGACCTGCCGGACGACTGCGAAGATTACGTTCACCGCATCGGCCGTACCGGTCGCGCGGGCGCCAGCGGCCACTCCATCAGTCTGGCCTGCGAAGAGTACGCGCTGAATCTTCCGGCGATTGAGACCTACACCGGTCACTCTATTCCGGTCAGCAAGTACAATCCAGATGCACTTATGACAGATTTGCCTAAGCCGCTGCGCCTGACGCGCCCGCGCACTGGCAATGGCCCGCGTCGCAGCGGTCCGCCTCGTAATCGTCGTCGTTCAGGTTAAATAAATCTATGCTCAGTTCCACCTCGCTTTATGCAGCTATCGATCTTGGTTCTAATAGCTTTCATATGTTGGTTGTACGCGAGGTGGCCGGGAGCATCCAGACGCTCAGCCGCATCAAGCGCAAAGTACGTCTGGCCGCTGGCCTGAACAGCGATAACACGCTCTCCGCGGAAGCGATGGAGCGTGGGTGGCAGTGCCTGCGTCTGTTTGCCGAACGCCTGCAGGATATCCCACCCGTTCAAATTCGCGTTGTGGCGACCGCCACGCTGCGCCTGGCCGTCAATGCCGATGCGTTTTTGGCAAAGGCCCGGGAAATCCTCGGCTGTCCGGTGCAGGTGATCAGCGGTGAAGAAGAAGCCCGCCTGATTTATCAAGGCGTTGCTCATACGACCGGCGGCGAAGACCGGCGCCTGGTTGTCGATATCGGCGGTGCCAGTACCGAACTGGTGACTGGCACGGGGGCACAGACCACCTCTCTTTTTAGCCTGTCGATGGGGTGCGTCACCTGGCTGGAGCGCTACTTCGCCGATCGTAACCTGACAAAAGAAAACTTCGATCTGGCAGAAAATGCGGCTCGGGAAGTCCTGCGTCCGATTACTGACACCCTGAATTACCACGGCTGGAAAGTTTGCGTCGGCGCATCCGGTACCGTTCAGGCCCTGCAGGAAATTATGATGGCGCAGGGGATGGACGAGCGAATCACCCTGGCTAAATTGCAGCAGCTCAAGCAGCGTGCGATTCAGTGCGGGCGCCTGGAAGAGCTGGAAATCGAAGGCTTAACCTTAGAGCGAGCGCTGGTTTTCCCCAGCGGGCTGGCCATACTTATCGCCATCTTCAGCGAACTGAAAATTCAGTGTATGACCCTTGCGGGCGGCGCGCTCCGCGAAGGCCTGGTTTACGGCATGCTGCATCTGTCCGTCGATCAGGATATCCGTAGCCGTACGCTGCGCAATATTCAACGCCGCTTTATGATAGACACCGAGCAGGCCCAGCGCGTAACCCAACTCGCAGCGCATCTGGTGAATCAGCTGGACGGTGCCTGGGAGCTGGAATCGCTCAGCCGCGAACTGCTCGCCAGCGCCTGCGAGCTGCACGAAATTGGTCTGAGCGTCGATTTTAAACGCGCCCCGCAGCACGCCGCCTATCTGGTGAGCAACCTCGATCTCCCCGGCTTCACGCCGGCGCAGAAAAAGCTGCTCGCAACCCTGCTGCTCAACCAGACTAACACCATCGATCTCTCCTCACTTCATCAGCAAAATGCGGTGAAACCACGGGTTGCGGAACACCTGTGTCGGCTGCTGCGTCTGGCGATCCTCTTTGCCAGCCGCCGTCGCGACGATCTGCTGCCGGCCATTTCACTGACTGTCGCAGGCGAGAAACTGGTGCTGACGCTGCCGGAGGGGTGGCTGGAAGATCATCCGCTGGGTCGGGAGTTGGTGGAGCAGGAGTGCCAGTGGCAAAGCTATGTCCACTGGACCCTTGAGGTGGCTTAATTCCGCCTGATATTTCTGTAAAATCGCCCCGGTGCGCGCCACCGGGGGGATACGCACTCGAACTATTTCCCTTTCGCTTTTGCCAGCATCGCCCGAATATTGGCGACATTGGCCTGCCCTTTATGCATCCGCTCTTCCGGTGAGATAACTTTGCGTTCCTGCTCCCAGATCAGATCATCCTGCGGCAGTTCCAGCAGAAAACGGCTGGGCTCCGGGCGCACCAGCTCTCCGTACTGACGGCGCTCTTTACACAGCGTGAAGGTCAGCTCTTTCTGCGCGCGGGTAATTCCGACGTACGCCAGGCGGCGCTCTTCATCCACATTGTCTTCATCGATGCTACTCTGGTGCGGCAGCAGCCCCTCTTCCATGCCCACCAGGTAGACGTAAGGAAACTCCAGCCCCTTCGAGGCATGCAGGGTCATCAACTGCACCTGATCCGACTCTTCATCGGACTCGCCGCGCTCCATCATATCGCGCAGGGTAAAACGGGTGACCACCTGGGTCAGGGTCATCGGCTCGTCTATGTCGCTGCCTTCCAGCATCTCCGTCATCCAGCTGAACAGCTGATTGACGTTTTTCATGCGCATTTCTGCGGCCTTCGGGCTTGGGGAGGTCTCATACAGCCAGGATTCATAATCCACCCCACGAATCAGATCGCGTACTGCGGCGACCGGTTCGTGCTCCGCCAGGCGCTGAATTTCACCCAGCCATTGTGTAAAGCCGGTAAGCGCATCATAGCCGCGACCGGTTAGCGTCTGGTTGAGACCCATATCAAAGCTGGCGGTGAACAAACTCTTGTTCCGGGTCATCGCCCACTCGCCGAGTTTTTGCAAGGTAGCCGGGCCGATTTCGCGCTTTGGCGTATTGACGAT
This sequence comes from Klebsiella sp. Lac1, assembly GCF_009825425.1. Lineage (NCBI taxonomy): Bacteria > Pseudomonadati > Pseudomonadota > Gammaproteobacteria > Enterobacterales > Enterobacteriaceae > Klebsiella > Klebsiella sp. Lac1. The sequence continues at coordinate 594,404 of NZ_VJZJ01000004.1, read as the reverse complement.
ACGCAGGAAAGCGCTGTCATCATCCGGGTTGGTCAGCACGCGCAGATAGGCCAACAGGTCTTTAATCTCGGGCCGCGAGAAGAACGACGTGCCGCCAGAAATTTTGTACGGGATGCGGTTTTGCATCAGCATCTTTTCAAAGACCCGCGACTGATGGTTGCCGCGATAGAGAATGGCGTAATCTTTATATTGCGTCTTATTGATAAAGTGGTGGGCGATCAGTTCCCCGGTCACTCGTTCCGCTTCATGCTCTTCGTGGTTCGCTGAAAGCACTTTAAGTTCTACGCCATACCCCAACTCGGAAAACAGACGTTTTTCGAAGACGTGCGGGTTGTTGGCGATCAGAATGTTCGCGGCTTTCAGTATGCGCCCGGAAGAACGGTAGTTCTGTTCCAGTTTGATCACCTGCAGCGCCGGGAAATCCTGGCTCAGCAGGACCAGATTCTGCGGCCGTGCCCCGCGCCAGGAGTAGATCGACTGGTCATCATCGCCGACGACGGTAAAGCGCGCGCGCTGCCCCACCAGCAGCTTCACCATCTCATACTGGCTGGTGTTGGTATCCTGGTATTCATCCACCAGCAGATAGCGAATCTTGTTCTGCCAGCGTTCACGCACCTCTGCGTTGCGCTGCAACAACAGGGTCGGCAACAGGATAAGATCGTCAAAATCCAGCACGTTGCAGGCTTTCATATGGGCATCATAAAGCCCGTAGCAGTGGGCAAAGATCCGATCCCGTTCACCCTTTGCGCCCGCCGCGGCCTGCGCCGGGGTTTGCAGATCGTTTTTCCAGTTGGAGATCGTCGAGATCAGCTGCTGCAACACGACCTTATCGTCGTCGATCAGCCCTTCGGTCAGCTCTTTGAGCAGCGCAAGCTGGTCGGTATCATCGAACAGAGAAAAATTAGATTTCATCCCCAGCGCGGCGTATTCACGCTTAATAATATCCAGTCCCAGAGTATGGAAGGTGGAAATCATCAGGCCCCGCGCCTCTTTACGCCCCAGCGTCTGCCCGACACGTTCTTTCATTTCACGTGCCGCTTTGTTGGTAAAGGTCACCGCCGCAATATGGCGCGCCTGATAGCCGCAGCCGCGGATCAGGTGCGCGATTTTATTGGTGATAACGCGGGTCTTACCGGAACCGGCGCCCGCCAGCACCAGGCACGGTCCGGTTACAAATTCGACGGCTTGTTGTTGGCCAGGGTTTAAACGCATGGGAGTTTTGCTCAATCTTCGAACGGGGTGGGGATTGTAGCAGAAAGCCGGGGGGAGATTTACCGGCTAATGGTAAAGTGTTGGCAACACCGATAATCCAGAGAGCAAAACAATGACAAAGTCAGCCGCCGCCCTGCATATCCTGGTAAAAGAAGAAAAACTGGCCCAGGAGATCCTCGCCAAACTGGAGCGAGGTATCAGCTTCGATCATCTGGCGAAGCGTTATTCACGCTGCCCCTCCGGGCGTAACGGCGGAGATTTAGGCGAGTTCAAACAGGGGACGATGGTCGGACCGTTTGATAACGCGGTCTTCACCTGCCCGCTGCTGAAACCCTACGGGCCGGTAAAAACGAAGTTCGGCTACCACATCATTAAGGTGCTGTATCGCCGCTAGCGCATGCTAATATTGCATCCTGATTTATCGCAACCTATCAAGGCACGATCATGGCTAAAACAGCGGCAGCAATGCACATTCTGGTAAAAGAAGAGAAACTGGCACTCGACCTGCTGGAGCAGATTAAAAACGGCGCCGACTTCGAGAAACTGGCGAAGAAGCACTCCACCTGTCCGTCAGGTAAAAAGGGCGGTCATTTAGGCGAATTCAAACAGGGCCAGATGGTTCCGGCATTTGATAAGGTCGTCTTCTCCTGCCCTGAGCTGGAGCCGACTGGCCCGCTGCACACGCAGTTCGGTTACCACATCATCAAAGTCCTGTACCGCAAATAAAAAGGTTCATCGCGCTTAAGCGTGAACCAATAAAAAGCCGGGTGGCGGCTACGCCTTACCCGGCTTACATCTTGCAGTTTTGTATTTTGTAGGTCGGGTAAGCGGAGCGCCACCCGACAATCGGGTTAACCCGCTACGGCAATACGTTTCATATCGGTCATATAACCGCGCAGTTTCTTACCAACCTGCTCGATAGCGTGGCTGCGAACGGCTTCGTTCACGTCACGCAGCTGAGCGTTATCTACCGCGCCTTCGGCAATCGCTGTACCCAGGTCGCCGGTCTGCAGCGTGGTCATGAACTCTTTCAGCAGCGGTACGCAAGCGTAAGAGAACAGGTAGTTACCGTATTCTGCGGTATCGGAGATAACCACGTTCATTTCGTACAGACGCTTACGCGCGATGGTGTTCGCGATCAGCGGCAGTTCGTGCAGTGATTCGTAGTAAGCGGACTCTTCGATGATGCCGGAATCCACCATGGTTTCAAACGCCAGCTCAACGCCCGCTTTCACCATCGCGATCATCAGAACGCCTTTATCGAAGTACTCCTGCTCGCCGATTTTACCTTCAAACTGCGGAGCGGTTTCGAACGCGGTTTTACCGGTCTCTTCACGCCAGGTCAGCAGTTTCTTATCGTCGTTGGCCCAGTCAGCCATCATACCGGAGGAGAATTCACCGGAGATGATGTCGTCCATATGTTTCTGGAACAGCGGCGCCATGATCTCTTTCAGCTGTTCGGACAGCGCGTAAGCACGCAGTTTCGCCGGGTTGGACAGACGGTCCATCATCAGGGTGATACCGCCCTGTTTCAGCGCTTCGGTAATGGTTTCCCAGCCGAACTGAATCAGTTTTTCGGCGTAAGCCGGATCGGTACCTTCAGCCACCAGCTTGTCAAAGCACAGCAGAGAACCAGCCTGCAGCATACCGCACAGGATAGTCTGCTCGCCCATCAGGTCAGATTTCACTTCCGCAACAAAAGAGGACTCCAGAACACCCGCACGGTGACCGCCGGTTGCCGCGGCCCAGGCTTTAGCAATCGCCATGCCTTCGCCTTTCGGATCGTTTTCCGGGTGGACCGCGATCAGCGTCGGTACGCCGAAACCACGTTTGTACTCTTCACGGACTTCGGTACCCGGGCACTTCGGCGCCACCATCACCACGGTGATGTCTTTACGAATCTGCTCGCCCACTTCGACGATGTTGAAGCCGTGGGAATAGCCCAGCGCCGCGCCGTCTTTCATCAGCGGCTGAACGGAACGCACAACGTCGGAGTGCTGTTTGTCCGGCGTCAGGTTAACCACCAGGTCAGCCTGCGGGATCAGCTCTTCATAGGTCCCGACTTTGAAGCCGTTTTCGGTCGCTTTACGCCAGGATGCGCGCTTTTCAGCAATCGCTTCTTTACGCAGCGCATAGGAGATATCCAGGCCGGAATCACGCATGTTCAGACCCTGGTTCAGGCCCTGCGCGCCACAGCCGACAATGACCACTTTTTTACCCTGAAGGTAGCTCGCGCCATCGGCGAATTCATCGCGGCCCATAAAGCGACATTTACCCAGCTGCGCCAGCTGCTGGCGCAGATTCAGTGTATTAAAGTAGTTAGCCATGGTGATACCTCGTGATGTTGTACTGTCTTATTGTTCGGTTCGCTTTTGCGAGAATGAACTTACTATATGACAGGAAATTTATTGCGGAAATTGATATATTCACAACGTCATGTTGCAATTTATGCAATATAAAATCGTGGAGTACGGCCTGTGGATTTACGCGATCTGAAAACCTTCCTGCATCTGGCTGAAAGCCGCCATTTTGGCCGCAGCGCGCGGGCGATGCACGTCAGCCCTTCCACCCTTTCACGCCAGATCCAACGCCTGGAAGAAGATCTCGGGCAGCCGCTGTTTGTTCGCGATAATCGCACCGTCACCCTGACCGAGGCTGGCGAAGAGCTACGCCTGTTCGCGCAGCAGACGCTGCTACAGTACCAGCAGCTTCGTCATGCCATCGATCAGCAAGGTCCTTCGCTTTCCGGCGAACTGCATATCTTCTGCTCGGTGACGGCAGCCTACAGCCACCTGCCGCCAATTCTCGATCGCTTCCGCGCTGCCCACCCTTCGGTGGAGATTAAGCTTTCTACCGGCGATGCCGCCGATGCGATGGAGAAAGTCGTCACCGGCGAGGCCGATCTGGCGATTGCCGGCAAGCCGGAAACGCTACCGGGGTCCGTGGCATTTTCGATGCTGGAAAACCTGGCGGTGGTGCTGATCGCCCCGGCATTAGCCTGCCCGGTACGTACCCAGGTCAGCCAGGAGAAGCCCGACTGGTCAACCGTACCGTTTATCATGGCCGATCAGGGACCGGTGCGCCGCCGTATCGAACTGTGGTTTCGCCGCCATAAAATCAGCAATCCCTCGATTTACGCCACCGTCGGCGGCCATGAAGCGATGGTGTCGATGGTCGCGCTCGGCTGCGGCGTGGCCTTAATTCCGGAAGTGGTACTGGAGAACAGTCCGGAACCGGTACGCAATCGCGTAATGATTCTGGAGCGCAGCGATGAGAAAACGCCGTTTGAGCTGGGCGTGTGCGCACAAAAAAAGCGGCTGTATGAGCCGCTTATTGATGCTTTCTGGTCTATTTTGCCGAACCATTGATATTTTTGCCGGATGGCGGCGCAAACGCCTTACCCGGCCTGTGATCTGATGGCAGACCGGGTAAGTGCAGCGCCGTCAGGCGTTAACCCGCGAGAAAGAACCTGAACGCCGGGTTGTTGGTTTCATCGTGGCAGTCGTAACCCAGCTCATGGAGTCGGGTTTCGAAATCCGGCTCATGATCGCCAAGTTCGAACGCCGCCAGCACGCGACCATAATCGGTTCCGTGGCTACGGTAGTGGAACAGCGAGATGTTCCAGTGGGTGCCTAACGTATGCAGGAACTTGAGCAGCGCTCCCGGAGATTCGGGAAATTCGAAGCTGAACAGGCGCTCCTGCAGCGGTTTTGACGGCCGCCCGCCGACCATATAGCGCACATGAAGTTTCGCCATTTCGTCATCGGAAAGATCGACAACGCTATAGCCGCCTTCGTGCAGCAGGCTCAGAATCTCTTTACGTTCTTCCACACCGCGGCTCAGACGAACCCCGACAAAAATACAGGCATCTTTGGCATCAGCAAAACGGTAGTTGAACTCGGTCACTGAACGGCCGCCCAGCAGCTGACAGAACTTCAGGAAGCTGCCTTTTTCCTCCGGAATGGTCACCGCCAGCAGCGCTTCACGTTGCTCTCCCAGCTCGCAGCGTTCGGAAACGTAGCGCAGACCGTGGAAATTGACGTTAGCACCGGACAGGATATGCGCCAGACGTTCGCCACGGATGTTATGCTGCGCGATATACTTTTTCATTCCTGCCAGCGCCAGCGCACCAGACGGTTCAGCCACGGCGCGAACATCTTCGAACAGGTCTTTCATCGCCGCGCAAATCGCATCGCTGTCGACGGTGATAATATCGTCAAGATACTCCTTGCAGAGGCGGAAGGTCTCGTCACCGATACGTTTCACCGCCACGCCTTCGGCAAACAGCCCGACACGGGGCAGATCGACCGGGTGCCCGGCGTCCAGCGCCGCTTTCAGACAGGCGGAGTCCTCCGCTTCCACCGCGATCACTTTGATCTGCGGCATCAGCTGCTTGATCAACACCGCTACGCCTGCGGCAAGCCCACCGCCACCCACCGGGACAAACACGCGATCCAGGTGCGCATCCTGCTGTAGCAGCTCCAGCGCCAGGGTGCCTTGCCCGGCAATCACCATCGGGTGATCAAACGGCGGGACCCAGGTGAAGTTCTGCTGTTGCGCCAGCTCGATAGCTTTCGCTTTCGCTTCATCGAAATTAGCGCCGTGCAGCAGTACCTCGCCGCCAAAGTTACGCACGGCATCCACTTTGATATCCGCCGTGGCAACCGGCATCACGATCAGCGCCTTCACGCCAAGACGCGATGCCGAGAACGCCACTCCCTGGGCGTGGTTGCCCGCAGAAGCGGTAATCACCCCCTGCGCTTTTTGCTCTTCCGTCAGGCCTGCCATCATTGCGTAGGCCCCGCGCAGCTTGAAGCTATGAACCGGCTGGCGATCTTCGCGCTTCACCAGAATCACGTTATCAAGACGCGACGAGATTTTTTCCATTTTTTGCAACGGCGTAATCTGCGCCGCTTCATAGACCGGCGCGCGTAGCACCGCCCTGAGATATTCCGCCCCTTCGGGGGCGGCAGACAGGGGTTGCGATTCAGCCATCATTAACCCCCCAGTTTCGATTTATCGCGCACCGCGCCTTTATCGGCGCTGGTTGCCAGGCTGGCATACGCACGGAGTGCAAAGGAAACCTGACGTTCACGCGCTTTCGGCGTCCAGGCGCGATCGCCGCGGGCCTCTTGTGCTTCGCGACGCGCGGCGATTTCGGCATCGCTCAGCTGCAGATGAATACCCCGGTTCGGAATATCAATGGCAATCATATCGCCGTCTTCAATGATCGCAATATTGCCGCCGCTGGCCGCTTCCGGTGAGACGTGACCAATCGACAGGCCCGAGGTGCCGCCGGAGAAACGGCCGTCTGTTATCAGCGCACAGGCTTTACCCAGGCCCATCGACTTCAGGAAGCTGGTCGGATAAAGCATTTCCTGCATCCCCGGCCCGCCTTTCGGCCCCTCATAGCGAATCACCACCACGTCGCCTGCAACGATTTTACCGCCGAGGATAGCCTCAACCGCATCGTCCTGGCTTTCGTAAACTTTCGCCGGGCCGGTGAATTTCAGAATACTGTCATCCACCCCTGCGGTTTTAACGATACAACCGTTTTCCGCAAAGTTGCCGTACAGAACCGCCAGGCCGCCGTCTTTGCTGTAAGCATGCTCCAGCGAACGGATACACCCTTCGGCACGATCGTCATCCAGCGTATCCCAGCGGCAGTCTTGCGAGAAAGCCTGGGTCGTCCGGATACCCGCCGGGCCAGCGCGGAACATTTTTTTCACCGCGTCATCTTTGGTCAGCATGACATCATATTGCTCAAGCGTTTGCGGCAGCGTCAGGCCGAGAATGTTTTTCACATCGCGGTTCAGCAGCCCGGCGCGATCGAGCTCGCCAAGAATCCCCAGCACGCCGCCCGCACGGTGCACATCTTCCATATGGTACTTCTGCGTGCTCGGCGCCACCTTACACAGCTGCGGAACCTTGCGGGACAGCTTATCGATATCACTCATAGTGAAGTCGATTTCCGCTTCCTGCGCAGCGGCTAACAGGTGCAGAACGGTATTCGTCGAACCGCCCATGGCGATATCCAGGGTCATGGCGTTTTCAAACGCCGCTTTGCTGGCGATGTTGCGCGGCAACGCTGACGCATCATCCTGCTCGTAATAGCGTTTAGTCAGCTCAACGATGCGTTTCCCTGCGTTAAGGAACAGCTCCTTACGGTCGGCGTGAGTCGCCAGCAGAGAGCCGTTACCCGGCTGGGACAGACCCAGCGCTTCGGTCAGGCAGTTCATTGAGTTAGCGGTAAACATCCCCGAACAGGAACCGCAGGTCGGACATGCGGAACGCTCGACCCGATCGCTCTGTTCGTCGGAGACTTTTGGATCCGCCCCCTGAATCATCGCATCGACGAGGTCGAGTTTGATGATTTTGTCAGAAAGCTTGGTTTTCCCGGCTTCCATTGGGCCACCGGAAACAAAAATCACCGGAATATTCAGGCGTAAGGACGCCATCAGCATCCCCGGGGTGATTTTGTCGCAGTTGGAAATGCAGACCATGGCATCGGCGCAGTGCGCGTTAACCATGTACTCAACCGAGTCGGCGATCAGTTCACGGGATGGCAGTGAATAAAGCATACCCCCATGCCCCATAGCGATCCCATCATCCACCGCGATGGTGTTGAATTCTTTGGCAACGCCGCCTGAGGCTTCAATCTGCTCAGCAACCAGCTTACCCAGATCGCGCAGATGTACGTGACCCGGCACGAACTGGGTGAAGGAGTTAACAACGGCGATAATCGGCTTACCGAAATCGGCATCGGTCATCCCGGTTGCGCGCCACAGCGCGCGGGCACCCGCCATATTACGGCCATGAGTGGTGGTGGCGGAACGGTACTTAGGCATGCTTTAGTTACTCCCAGTCTCTGTGACATGGGGCGCTGCGTGCCGCCCCATTTTTTTATGCTTATGCTTGAATATATTTACGGGTTAACCTGATCCAACCAGCCCCATTTATCTTCGGTTTCACCGGTGAAGAGGCCAAAGAAAGCTTGCTGAATACGTTTGGTGACCGGGCCGCAGCGACCTTCGCCAACCTGAATACCGTCAACGCTGCGCACCGGGGTGATTTCCGCAGCAGTACCAGACATAAAGACTTCATCCGCCAGATACAGAGATTCGCGGGACAGCACCTGCTCGCGGACTTCAATATCCAGATCTTTTGCCAGTTTAATGATCGCGTCGCGGGTAATGCCCGGCAGCGCAGAAGAGGTAAATGGCGGAGTGAACAACACGCCATCTTTCACTTCAAACAGGTTTTCACCCGCGCCCTCGGAGATATAGCCGTTGACGTCCAGCGCGATCCCTTCCTGATAACCATGGCGGCGCGCTTCGCTGCCAACCAGCAGGGAAGAGAGGTAGTTACCACCGGCTTTTGCGGCGGTCGGGATGGTGTTGGGCGCGGCACGGTTCCAGGAAGAAACCATCGCATCGATCCCCTGATCCAGCGCTTCAGCGCCAAGATAAGCTCCCCACGGGAACGCCGCGATGATCACGTCAGTACTGTATCCCGCAGGCGGGTTAACGCCCATGCCGACGTCGCCAACAAAGATCAGTGGACGAATATAAGCGCTGGTCAGGTTATTTTTGCGGATAACTTCGCGGCAGGCTTCCATCAGCTCATCAATGCTTTGAGAGACCGGGAAACGATAGATTTTGGCTGAGTCATGCAGACGCTGCATATGTTCGCGATGACGGAACACCACGGGTCCTTTATGCGAGTCGTAGCAACGGATGCCTTCAAACACGGAAGTGCCGTAGTGAAGCGCGTGAGACATCACGTGAACCTTCGCCTCTCCCCACGGAACCATCTCGCCGTTGAACCAAATGTAATCAGCTTTTTTCGTCGTCATTTTTCTTCCCTTGCGCTTATGCGCGGATTTGTTGTGATGTTGGTTGCTGGATCTCGACGCAGGCGACGTCGACCAGCTTACTTAATTGACTAAACAGTAATTCGACGGGCCGCTGACTGGCAACGGTCAATTCAATATTTATGTTGCCGGCATCTGCCGTGGTTTCCATATTCATGGAACAAACCTGAAAGCCGCGGTGGCGTACCACGCGCAGCACGCGTTCTAAGGTTTCCGGGTTGAAACGAGCCTGTAAAGCGACCTGATGTTGCATCATGATAATTTCTCCAGCATTTCTGCATTACTGGCACCGGGCGGTACCAACGGCCAGACGTTCTCAAGTTCATCGATTGAGACATGAAGCAGGTATGGCCCCTGGCTCGAAAGCATGGTGTCGAGAGCCGCTTCAACCTGGTCTTTACGGGTGATGTGCTGACCAGGAATGCCAAAGGCGCTGGCCAGCGTGACAAAATCGGGGTTATCGGTGAGGGTGGTTTCGCTATAGCGCTCCTCGAAAAACAGCTGCTGCCACTGACGCACCATGCCCAAACGCTGGTTATCCAGTAACAGGATCTTCAACGGCAGCTGTTTACGTTTCACCGTACCCAGCTCCTGCACGTTCATCATGAACGAGCCATCGCCGGAGACGCAGATAACGGTATCGTTCGGACGGGCAACCTGAGCGCCAACCGCAGCAGGCAGGCCAAAACCCATCGTGCCCAAACCGCTGGAGGTAATAAAATTCTCAGGGCGTGTATAGGTCATATGCTGCGCTGACCACATTTGATGTTGACCCACGTCGGTTGTGACAACGCTATCGACCGGCTTACGGTCGGAGAGCTGTTTGAGCAGCAGCGGCGCGTAAATGCCCTCACCCGGATGGTCATAGCGCCATGCGTGCTCGTCACGCAGCGCCTGATTATGCTGGCGCCAGGCGTCGATAGTCAGCGGTTTCTGCAGCGCTGGCAGCAACGTATTCAGATCGCCCACCAGGGCGACATGCGCCTGACGCAGCTTGTTCAGCTCCGCCGGATCGATATCCAGATGGATAACCCTGGCGTGCGGAGCAAAGGTGTTCAGTTTCCCGGTGACACGGTCATCGAAGCGTGCGCCGACGGCGATCAGCAGGTCACATTCCTGTACCGCCAGGTTGGCCGCTTTGGTGCCGTGCATCCCCAGCATTCCCAGATAGTACGGATAGCCCGCATCAACAGCCCCCAGACCCTTCAGCGTGCAGGTAGCCGGCATTTGTGTCACGGCGATAAATTCGCGTAAAGCAGGAACCGCCTGCGCCATGCCCACACCACCGCCGACGTACAGCATCGGTTTTTGCGCGGTGGCTAACATCTGCAGCGCCTGCTCAACTTCTGCGTGAGGGAAGGCAACATCGTTATCAACCGTTGAGAAATACGGTTCAAGTTCGCCCTTCGCCAGCTGGATATCTTTTGGGATATCAACCAGAACCGGGCCTGGGCGGCCAGAGTTTGCGACCTGGAAAGCTTCAGCGATCACTTGCGGCAGTTCTTCCAGCGACTGCACGAGGAAACTATGTTTCGTACAAGCCAGAGACAAACCAAGGACGTCCACTTCCTGGAAAGCATCGGTACCGATAAACGGCGCCGCGACCTGACCGGTGATGGCGACAACCGGGATAGAGTCCAGTAACGCGTCAGCCAGGCCGGTGATCAGGTTCGTCGCGCCTGGACCTGATGTGGCGATACACACGCCGGTTTTGCCGGTGGCACGAGCATAGCCGATGGCGGCCATCGCCGCCCCTTGCTCGTGGCGGCACAACAGGTGTTCCACGCCGCCGTCATACAATGCATCGTAAACCGGCATAATCGCGCCACCAGGATAGCCAAAAACCGTGTCGACCCCCTGTGTCCGCAAAGCATGTACTACCCACTGCGCCCCATTCATAGTTAGTTCCCCGTCATAGTTCGGGAGAAACAGAATTTTATGCTACTCGTCATTCTCTGCTCCTCGCTTATCATTTTTAAGTTATAAAAAAACCCCCGGACCTTTCGGTGCGGGGGTCTTAGTTCGTTAAGGCTTGATTTCTAAGCCTTTTCTCGTCCAAGTGCAGCCCCGCACGGTGGGATAATAATCACCACCACGCTAATCACGACCAGGCTAATCACTCGTAGAAGGGCTGTCATTTTCTGTACTTTCTGGCTTCTTGTTCGAAGGAATGCCTAAAGAGTTACCACAGATATGACAATAAACACAAGGTTTTTTTATACATTACTTACTGATCGCGCTAACAATTTTTTGTAAAACATTTGTTTTTAATAGAAAAAATATAAAATGAAAAAAATTCAATTTATCGATCTTTTTTATGGCGATGCGGCAGTTTCCCCAATACCCTATTTCACTATGTTGACCGCCTGCGATGCCGATTCCACCATGAGTGAAATGTCACGCTATCCGGCGATATTCGCTGGAACATGCCGCGCAGAATATATTTTTTACTGCTTACTGACCATTATTCAACCGACATAATGCCCGTACTCAGGAGGCATTATGTCACTCGCGATTATTTACACACGGGCTGCTTTCGGTATCAGTGCCCCGCTTATTACGATCGAAATTCATATCAGCAACGGGCTTCCCGGGTTAACCATGGTAGGGCTTCCTGAAACCACGGTAAGAGAGGCTCGCGACCGGGTACGCAGCGCAATAATTAACAGCGGCTATACGTTCCCGGCCAAAAAGATCACCATCAATCTGGCTCCTGCCGATTTGCCAAAAGAAGGCGGGCGATATGATCTCCCCATCGCTCTCGCGCTTCTGGTCGCCTCAGAGCAGCTAGATGCGTCCAGGTTGAATCAATATGAGTTTATCGGCGAGCTCGCGCTCACAGGGGCGCTACGTGGCGTTCCTGGCGCTATCTCCAGCGCAATGGAGGCGATAAAAGCCGGACGACAAATTATCGTCGCCGAGGATAACGCCGCGGAAGTGGGGCTCATTGAGGGCCATGAGTGCCTTGTCGCCAGGCATCTTCAGGAAGTGTGTGCTTTTCTCGAGGGACGCCATGCGCTCACCCCTTCCCTGCCGGAGGAAGAACATCCTGATGACCCTCTGCCTGACCTGAGCGATGTTATTGGCCAGCAGCAAGGAAAACGTGCGTTGGAAATCGTTGCCGCAGGGGGTCACAACCTGCTGTTGATTGGCCCTCCCGGTACAGGAAAAACCATGCTTGCCAGCCGACTGCCAGGTCTTCTGCCGCCATTAAGCAATCAGGAGGCGCTCGAAAGCGCCGCCATCCTTAGTCTGTTGAATCGCCATCATGCCACTAAACAGTGGCGCAGGAGGCCGTTTCGCAGCCCACATCACAGCGCGTCTCTCGCAGCCATGGTGGGAGGCGGTTCAATCCCGATCCCCGGAGAGATCTCGCTGGCACACAACGGGGTGCTATTTCTGGATGAACTACCGGAGTTTGAACGTCGGGTGTTGGATGCTTTGCGGGAGCCGATAGAGTCCGGGAAAATACATATTTCACGAACGCGTGCGAAAATTGACTACCCGGCACATTTTCAGCTTATCGCGGCCATGAATCCCAGCCCAACCGGGCATTACCAGGGTCATCATAATCGTGCATCACCGGAACAAACCTTACGCTATCTGGGGCGCCTGTCCGGGCCGTTTCTCGACCGGTTCGATCTCTCGCTGGAAATTCCGCTCCCGCCTCCAGGCGTGCTCAGCCAGGCCGTCGCTGGCGTGGAAAATAGCGCCAGCGTGAGGAAGCGGGTTCTCGCCGCCCGAGACAAACAACTGGCCCGGCAGGAGAAACTCAATGCCGACCTGGAGAGTAATGAAATGAAAATCTGGTGTCCGCTCAGTAAAGAGGATGCTATCTGGCTGGAACAGGTGCTATCGCAGCTGGGGCTTTCTATCCGCGCCTGGCAGCGTCTGCTGAAAGTCGCCCGGACCATCGCCGACATAGGAGGTGAATCCCGTATTGAGCGCCGCCACCTGCAGGAGGCCCTTGGCTATCGAGCGATAGACAGAATGCTGAACCATCTGCAAAAACTCATGGCGTAAAAAAAGGGCTTACGCCCTTTTTCTTAATCATCGCTTTCGGTGTAATCTTCAGCGCCTTCAACCTGCGGTTTCCCCCCGGACAGCGTATGAAAACGCTTAGGCCGCTTAATACGCGCCATATACTTAATCCAGACGCGTTCCATTTCCGTGGCTGGCTCACGCTCACCACGACATACCGAAACAAATTGTTTTTCATCTTCGGTGACAGGTTCGCGTTTACCCAGTTCCAGTTCGTTCAGGGCATAACCATGCTGTTCCAGCAGTTGTGCCTCTTTGATGGTGAAATCACCATGACGGGAAAACCCGCGCGGATAATGTTTATTATCGAAAAAACGATTAGTCGTCATAAAGCTTTCCGCCATCCTACACGCTCCTGATTCTTTGGCCGAGCTATTTATGGCGCGGAGTATTAGTTACGCTTGACAGAGTGTAAAACAAAAGATTTAAATCATTACGACAAATAATTTTGCGGAGAAGAGTGTGGATACGGAATTGCTCAAAACTTTCCTTGAGGTGAGCAGAACTCGCCACTTTGGACGAGCAGCAGAGGCGCTTTATCTGACGCAGTCGGCCGTCAGCTTTCGTATTCGTCAGCTGGAAAACCAGCTCGGCGTTAACCTTTTTACCCGCCATCGCAATAACATCCGCCTGACGTCAGCCGGCGATAAACTCCTGCCGTATGCCGAAACCCTGATGAACACCTGGCAGGCGGCACGAAAAGAGGTTGCAAACGCTTCCCGGCATAATGAATTCTCAATTGGCGGCAGCGCATCTTTGTGGGAATGCATGCTTAACGGATGGCTGGGGAAGCTCTACAAAGAGCCCTGTAACCTGCAGTTTGAAGCGCGGATTGCGCAGCGACAATCGCTTGTTAAACAGTTACATGAACGACAGCTTGATCTACTGATCACAACAGAATCGCCGAAAATGGACGAATTAAGCAGCCAGTTACTCGGTAATTTTACCCTGGCACTCTACTGCGCCTCGCCATTTAAGACGAAGAATGAATTGAATTATTTGCGCCTGGAATGGGGCCCGGATTTCCAACAAAATGAAGTCGGACTGATTGGCGGTGATGATGTTCCGCTGCTGACAACCAGTTCTGCTGAACTGGCCTGTCAGCAACTCGCCGCGCTAAATGGCTGCACATGGCTGCCGACACGCTGGGCGAAGGATAAAAGCGGCCTGCATACGGTGACGGACAGTACAACGCTATCTCGGCCTCTGTACGCTATCTGGCTACAAAACAGCGATAAACAGGTACAGATCCGCGAAATACTGAAGACAAACATACTGGAATAATGCACGCCTCCGGGGACGGAGGATGCCGGGAAATTCTGGAGATGGAAAATAACGGACAAAAAAAAATCCTTTGCCTGGGCAAAGGATTATATATGGCAGGGGCGGAGAGACTCGAACTCGCGACACCCGGTTTTGGAGACCGGTGCTCTACCAACTGAGCTACGCCCCTAAATTTCCTACTATTAAGCCCGCTAATTGACTTAGCAGGCTTAACTTTTAATAAGTGGCGGAACGGACGGGACTCGAACCCGCGACCCCCTGCGTGACAGGCAGGTATTCTAACCGACTGAACTACCGCTCCACCGAATTCTGTTTTACTGCTACCGCTTGTCACCCCGGTTGACTACTTTAACTGTCGAACCACTCACAACATCGCTGTGATTGCGTTCTTAATTTGATGCCTGGCAGTTCCCTACTCTCACATGGGGAGACCCCACACTACCATCGGCGCTACGGCGTTTCACTTCTGAGTTCGGCATGGGGTCAGGTGGGACCACCGCGCTAGTGCCGCCAGGCAAATTCTTGGTGCTCAGTACGCAATTCTTTATCGCATCAGCCGTGTTGCTGCTGCGCTCGTAAAGTCAGTCACATACTTCAGTATGCTCCTTCCTTTACTTCGCTTGTCGCCTTGCTGCTGCGCAAATTATTGCGTACTCAACCCTGAATCTAAGCTGAAAATCTTCTCTCAAATCCGCCAAAACAGCTTCGGCGTTGTAAGGTTAAGCCTCACGGTTCATTAGTATCGGTTAGCTCAACGTATCGCTACGCTTACACACCCGACCTATCAACGTCGTCGTCTTCAACGTTCCTTCAGGACTCTCAAAGAGTCAGGGAGAACTCATCTCGGGGCAAGTTTCGTGCTTAGATGCTTTCAGCACTTATCTCTTCCGCATTTAGCTACCGGGCAATGCCATTGGCATGACAACCCGAACACCAGTGATGCGTCCACTCCGGTCCTCTCGTACTAGGAGCAGCCCCCCTCAATTCTCCAGCGCCCACGGCAGATAGGGACCGAACTGTCTCACGACGTTCTAAACCCAGCTCGCGTACCACTTTAAATGGCGAACAGCCATACCCTTGGGACCTACTTCAGCCCCAGGATGTGATGAGCCGACATCGAGGTGCCAAACACCGCCGTCGATATGAACTCTTGGGCGGTATCAGCCTGTTATCCCCGGAGTACCTTTTATCCGTTGAGCGATGGCCCTTCCATTCAGAACCACCGGATCACTATGACCTGCTTTCGCACCTGCTCGCGCCGTCACGCTCGCAGTCAAGCTAGCTTATGCCATTGCACTAACCTCCTGATGTCCGACCAGGATTAGCTAACCTTCGTGCTCCTCCGTTACTCTTTGGGAGGAGACCGCCCCAGTCAAACTACCCACCAGACACTGTCCGCAACCCGGATGACGGGTCTACGTTAGAACACCAGCCATTAAAGGGTGGTATTTCAAGGTTGGCTCCATGCAGACTGGCGTCCACACTTCAAAGCCTCCCACCTATCCTACACATCAAGGACCAGTGTTCAGTGTCAAGCTATAGTAAAGGTTCACGGGGTCTTTCCGTCTTGCCGCGGGTACACTGCATCTTCACAGCGAGTTCAATTTCACTGAGTCTCGGGTGGAGACAGCCTGGCCATCATTACGCCATTCGTGCAGGTCGGAACTTACCCGACAAGGAATTTCGCTACCTTAGGACCGTTATAGTTACGGCCGCCGTTTACCGGGG
The DNA here is from genome assembly GCF_009825425.1 of Klebsiella sp. Lac1. NCBI lineage: Bacteria > Pseudomonadati > Pseudomonadota > Gammaproteobacteria > Enterobacterales > Enterobacteriaceae > Klebsiella > Klebsiella sp. Lac1. Next base: position 578,266 of record NZ_VJZJ01000004.1, on the reverse strand, counting down.
CTTCGATCAAGAGCTTCTCCTTACGGATAACCCCATCAATTAACCTTCCGGCACCGGGCAGGCGTCACACCGTATACGTCCACTTTCGTGTTTGCACAGTGCTGTGTTTTTAATAAACAGTTGCAGCCAGCTGGTATCTTCGACTGAGTTCAGCTCCACGAGCAAGTCGCTTCACTTACCATCAGCGTGCCTTCTCCCGAAGTTACGGCACCATTTTGCCTAGTTCCTTCACCCGAGTTCTCTCAAGCGCCTTGGTATTCTCTACCTGACCACCTGTGTCGGTTTGGGGTACGATTCGTTGTTACCTGATGCTTAGAGGCTTTTCCTGGAAGCAGGGCATTTGTCACTTCAGCACCGTAGTGCCTCGTCATCACACCTCAGCGTTAATAAGGTACCGGATTTACCTGGAACCTCCGCCTACATGCTTAAACCGGGACAACCGTCGCCCGGCCAACATAGCCTTCTCCGTCCCCCCTTCGCAGTAACACCGAGTACAGGAATATTAACCTGTTTCCCATCGACTACGCCTTTCGGCCTCGCCTTAGGGGTCGACTCACCCTGCCCCGATTAACGTTGGACAGGAACCCTTGGTCTTCCGGCGAGCGGGCTTTTCACCCGCTTTATCGTTACTTATGTCAGCATTCGCACTTCTGATACCTCCAGCAACCCTCACAGGCCACCTTCAACGGCTTACAGAACGCTCCCCTACCCAACAACACATCGTGTCGCTGCCGCAGCTTCGGTGCATGGTTTAGCCCCGTTACATCTTCCGCGCAGGCCGACTCGACCAGTGAGCTATTACGCTTTCTTTAAATGATGGCTGCTTCTAAGCCAACATCCTGGCTGTCTGTGCCTTCCCACATCGTTTCCCACTTAACCATGACTTTGGGACCTTAGCTGGCGGTCTGGGTTGTTTCCCTCTTCACGACGGACGTTAGCACCCGCCGTGTGTCTCCCGTGATAACATTCTTCGGTATTCGTAGTTTGCATCGGGTTGGTAAGTCGGGATGACCCCCTAGCCGAAACAGTGCTCTACCCCCGAAGATGAGTTCACGAGGCGCTACCTAAATAGCTTTCGGGGAGAACCAGCTATCTCCCGGTTTGATTGGCCTTTCACCCCCAGCCACAAGTCATCCGCTAATTTTTCAACATTAGTCGGTTCGGTCCTCCAGTTAGTGTTACCCAACCTTCAACCTGCCCATGGCTAGATCACCGGGTTTCGGGTCTATACCCTGCAACTTAACGCCCAGTTAAGACTCGGTTTCCCTGCGGCTCCCCTATTCGGTTAACCTTGCTACAGAATATAAGTCGCTGACCCATTATACAAAAGGTACGCAGTCACCTAACAAGTAGGCTCCCACTGCTTGTACGTACACGGTTTCAGGTTCTTTTTCACTCCCCTCGCCGGGGTTCTTTTCGCCTTTCCCTCACGGTACTGGTTCACTATCGGTCAGTCAGGAGTATTTAGCCTTGGAGGATGGTCCCCCCATATTCAGACAGGATACCACGTGTCCCGCCCTACTCTTCGAACTCACAGCCTGTGCATTTTAGTGTACGGGAGTATCACCCTGTACCCTGCGACTTTCCAGACGCTTCCACTAACACACAAACTGATTCAGGTTCTGGGCTGCTCCCCGTTCGCTCGCCGCTACTGGGGGAATCTCGGTTGATTTCTTTTCCTCGGGGTACTTAGATGTTTCAGTTCCCCCGGTTCGCTTCGTTAAGCTATGTATTCACTTAACGATAGTGTGTCGAAACACACTGGGTTTCCCCATTCGGAAATCGCCGGTTATAACGGTTCATATCACCTTACCGACGCTTATCGCAGATTAGCACGTCCTTCATCGCCTCTGACTGCCAGGGCATCCACCGTGTACGCTTAGTCGCTTAACCTCACAACCCGAAACTGTTTCGTAAAACGGTTCGTGTTGCGAAAATTTGAGAGACTCAGACACACCGCTTTTCCTTTCTTATTACGGAGAAAGGAAACAGTGTGTCGTTTCAATTTTCAGCTTGATCCAGATTTTTAAAGAGCAAAACTTCGCAGCATACCTTTTCAGGTACACTCTGAAGTTTTCTTGTTGTGCAGCAGTAAAGGATGGTGGAGCTATGCGGGATCGAACCGCAGACCTCCTGCGTGCAAGGCAGGCGCTCTCCCAGCTGAGCTATAACCCCATCGTAAAATGCTAATCTCTGTATCCTAATTCGTTTCCGGGCAAGGCGCGGTGGTGCGAAGCATACTGAAGTATGCGAGCATCGCCGTAACACAGCACGGAGGTGAATTTGGTAGGCCTGAGTGGACTTGAACCACCGACCTCACCCTTATCAGGGGTGCGCTCTAACCACCTGAGCTACAAGCCTGCAGAGATTTTTACTGCTACTTTTTCATCAGACAATCTGTGTGAGCACTACAAAGGCAGGTTCTTCAGGTAAGGAGGTGATCCAACCGCAGGTTCCCCTACGGTTACCTTGTTACGACTTCACCCCAGTCATGAATCACAAAGTGGTAAGCGCCCTCCCGAAGGTTAAGCTACCTACTTCTTTTGCAACCCACTCCCATGGTGTGACGGGCGGTGTGTACAAGGCCCGGGAACGTATTCACCGTAGCATTCTGATCTACGATTACTAGCGATTCCGACTTCATGGAGTCGAGTTGCAGACTCCAATCCGGACTACGACATACTTTATGAGGTCCGCTTGCTCTCGCGAGGTCGCTTCTCTTTGTATATGCCATTGTAGCACGTGTGTAGCCCTACTCGTAAGGGCCATGATGACTTGACGTCATCCCCACCTTCCTCCAGTTTATCACTGGCAGTCTCCTTTGAGTTCCCGGCCGGACCGCTGGCAACAAAGGATAAGGGTTGCGCTCGTTGCGGGACTTAACCCAACATTTCACAACACGAGCTGACGACAGCCATGCAGCACCTGTCTCAGAGTTCCCGAAGGCACCAAAGCATCTCTGCTAAGTTCTCTGGATGTCAAGAGTAGGTAAGGTTCTTCGCGTTGCATCGAATTAAACCACATGCTCCACCGCTTGTGCGGGCCCCCGTCAATTCATTTGAGTTTTAACCTTGCGGCCGTACTCCCCAGGCGGTCGACTTAACGCGTTAGCTCCGGAAGCCACTCCTCAAGGGAACAACCTCCAAGTCGACATCGTTTACAGCGTGGACTACCAGGGTATCTAATCCTGTTTGCTCCCCACGCTTTCGCACCTGAGCGTCAGTCTTTGTCCAGGGGGCCGCCTTCGCCACCGGTATTCCTCCAGATCTCTACGCATTTCACCGCTACACCTGGAATTCTACCCCCCTCTACAAGACTCAAGCCTGCCAGTTTCAAATGCAGTTCCCAGGTTGAGCCCGGGGATTTCACATCTGACTTAACAGACCGCCTGCGTGCGCTTTACGCCCAGTAATTCCGATTAACGCTTGCACCCTCCGTATTACCGCGGCTGCTGGCACGGAGTTAGCCGGTGCTTCTTCTGCGAGTAACGTCAATCGATGAGGTTATTAACCTCACCGCCTTCCTCCTCGCTGAAAGTACTTTACAACCCGAAGGCCTTCTTCATACACGCGGCATGGCTGCATCAGGCTTGCGCCCATTGTGCAATATTCCCCACTGCTGCCTCCCGTAGGAGTCTGGACCGTGTCTCAGTTCCAGTGTGGCTGGTCATCCTCTCAGACCAGCTAGGGATCGTCGCCTAGGTGAGCCATTACCCCACCTACTAGCTAATCCCATCTGGGCACATCTGATGGCATGAGGCCCGAAGGTCCCCCACTTTGGTCTTGCGACGTTATGCGGTATTAGCTACCGTTTCCAGTAGTTATCCCCCTCCATCAGGCAGTTTCCCAGACATTACTCACCCGTCCGCCACTCGTCACCTGAGAGCAAGCTCTCTGTGCTACCGTTCGACTTGCATGTGTTAGGCCTGCCGCCAGCGTTCAATCTGAGCCATGATCAAACTCTTCAATTTAAGTTTGATGCTCTTAGAATTAAACTTCGTAATGAATTACGTGTTCACTCTTTGAGACTTGGTATTCATTTTTCGTCCGAGGACGTTAAGAATCCATGTCACTTTGAGTGCCCACACAGATTGTCTGATAAATTGTTAAAGAGCAGTTGCGACGGCGCTTAGCGCTCTGTCGCGAGGTCCCGTATAATACGTTTTCCTCATTCAGAGTCAAGCATTTATTTTTGCTTTTCTCTGGCAGAATTTTCGCATAAACCCTGCTGACCCGGCGGCTTGTCTGCCGTTGTTCCGTGTCAGTGGAGGCGCATTATAGGGAGTTCTGAGACGTTGACAAGCCCTGTTTTAAAAAAACTTTTCAACCGTCTCTTTTTTGTGCAAAACGCGATTAAAGTGGCAGTTTTTCCAGCGTCGCAAAGCCATAACGTCGTAAAACGGGCAAAAGTTGTTCAGTTTCAGCCGTCAGCGCCATGCAATAAGCAATATTTGGGTCACTGGATTTCGCATCTGGTGCCTCATGTTCCAGCAACCAGACGGTACGACGAGCAATCGCAGCGCCTGAATCGATCATCCGTGTCCCTTCCGGCAGCACCTGTTGCAGTTCTTCCTGTAAGAGAGGGAAATGCGTGCAGCCCAGCACCACCGTATCCGGCGGCTCCGCCATTCGCAACCACGGGCGCAGAATACGCCGTAACTCTTCCAGCGGGACCGGTTCGCCGTGCAGCTTCGCTTCCGCCAGTTCAACGAGTTCAGCGGAACCCAGCATTTCTATCTTACATTCATTCGCAAAGCGGCTTATCAACTCGCGCGTGTAGGGACGTTTGACCGTTCCACGCGTCGCCAGCAGACCAACGACACCGTTCGCCGTCAAACGCGCCGCAGGTTTAATCGCCGGGACGACGCCCACAACAGGAAAGGCGAATTTTTCACGAAGGGCGGGAAGAGAGACCGTGCTGGCGGTGTTGCAGGCGATGACGGCCAGCGCCAGCGGATAACGTTGTTGAACGGCAGTGATAATTTCGAGCACGCGTTCAACGATAAATTCTTCACTCTTCTCCCCGTAAGGAAAAGCAACGTTATCGAAAGCGTAGATGTAATGCAGATTCGGCAGAAGCTGCCGAATCTCATGATAAACCGACAACCCACCGACGCCGGAGTCAAACACCAGCACGGTGGGACGTGGATCAGAAGGTGTAGCTGCCAGACAAGGTGTATTCTCGTCCTGCAGTTGGGTAGCCATAAGCTGTCTCGTAATCTTTATCGAACAGGTTGGCTATTTTACCACGAACTGTCAGGTGCGAGGTGAACGGATATGACAATCCGACATCCCACAAGCTCAGACCACCCATTTTTACATCACGATTGTTGTCATAATCGTTATCGTAACGCTGACCAAGGTACTGATACATCACGTTCCAGCCGATATCATAGACCTGTCCGGTCAGTTCATACTTCACCTGTTGTTTGGCGCGGCGGTAAAGTACTTTGTCCGTTTCATCATCCCGCGGATCGACATACTGCATCGTCAGGTGATGTTCTACCGGGCCGGTCGTGATATTCCCCGTCCATTCCAGGCCTTTGATAGTGGCCGACTTCACGTTGACATACTGACTATTTTTATAGCTAATCAGGTTTTGAATCTCATAACGATAAGCGGAGAGACGCCAGTCCAGCGACCCCGTAAGCCCATTAATCCCTGCTTCCCACTGTTTAGACTCTTCCGGCTTCAGATTCGGGTTGGCGGCGATCCCAGGGAAATAAGCTGAGGCATAACGCGTCGCACCGAACTGCTGGCCAAGAGACGGTGCCAGAAAACCGGTTCCGTAGGAGAGCGTTGCCTGATAGCCATCAACAAACTCCCAACCTGCGGCAGTCTGCCACGTGCCGTGCCAGCCGAACTGCTGATCATGGTCTTCACGACCAGATGCTTCCAACGTTACGCTGTCGATCTGCTGCTGGCCTGTCAGGTAAAGCCCGGTAGTGTCGCGCTTATAAGCATCCGCCTTTGTCGTGCTGCTGGAAGTCAGCTTTTCCTGTTTCCAGTCAACACCGCCGCTAATCGCTCCATGCCCAACTTCAACGTTATTACCCCACTGGATATAACGCTGTTCCATGTTATCCAGCGTAGCATCTCCCGCATAGCGGCCAAGATCGTTGCTATAGTTGTAATTTTTAAGATGCTGATAGTTAGCAATCAACTGAGAGGAATAGATACCAGAGTTGTAACGCAAACCAGTATCCCAGGACTGAGTGTAGTTCTGACCTTCATCATTACCGCCAGCATAACCATACGACCCCTGGTCGTAGTCGGTATTTGCGGTATATCCGTAGCCACGGAAGAAACCAGAGAGATTGTCGTCAAACTTATGCTGCACACCGCCCCAGAACAACTTGTTACGATAACCGTCACGATCGCTGTCGCCAGGATAGGTCGAATCAGGCTTAACGTTAAAGCCTTTAGTCGTTTGATAAGCGCCAGCGGCCGTTACCATCGTATCGCCAAAACGTTTATTAATGGCACCGTCATAAGTCTGGTAACTATCCGTCCCTATCCCTGCATTAATCTGCGCACGCTCGTCGTCACTCATCGTGATAATGTTCACCACGCCGCCAATCGCACCGGAACCATAAACCGCAGAGCGTGGTCCGCGGATATATTCGACACGTTGAACCAACGATACCGGAATCTGCCCAATATCAATACCATTGGAAATTCCCGGTCGCGCCATCGGTACACCGTCAATAAGCACCAGCACATGGCGCGCTTCGGTACCACGCACATACAGGGAGGAACTCTTCCCTATACCACCGGTCTGCGAAATATCCACCCCCGGCAGCCGACGCATAACGTCATTTAAATCCTTCGCCTGCCAGCGATCGATATCTTCCCGGGTTACCACATCGGTCGGTGCAAGAACCGTATTCACCGGCTGTTGAAAACGATTTGCTGTCACCACTAACGTGTCTGAATTGCTGTCTTGCGCCCAGCCAGAAAATGCCGTGACGGAGAGAGCCGTCATCAGCGAAGCTTTTTTAATCATTGTAAAAGCATCCGTAACATATAAAGGATGCCGCTGGTTTCATCAGTAGCACGCGATGATAGAAACCAAATGCGACGTATTCCGGCAGGTCTTCGGGCTTGGGGCGTGTTATGGATGAGGACTTCCCACCAGATATCGGCAGTGTCTGCACAATGCGTTCATCCCACCTTCCTTACCGCTGCGCGTCAGCCCCAGATTTACACTGGGTTCCCTTTTAACTCACAGGACCGGTTACACAATGCTATAATTAGAAACATATAGATGTCCAGACTTCTATAATTATATTTGATCTCTTCTCCGGGCTGGACATCGCCTGCGCTTTCCCTACAATCCCCGCGTACTTATTTTATTCAGGATGCATCATGACCCCAGAACACCTTCCGACCGAACAATATGAAGCGCAGCTGGCAGAAAAAGTCGTCCGTCTGCAAAAAATGATGGTGCCTTTTGCCGCGCCGGTTCCGGAGGTGTTTCGTTCGCCGGTGAGTCATTATCGTATGCGTGCTGAATTCCGCTTGTGGCATGACGGTGACGACCTGTACCACATCATGTTCGACCAGCAGACCAAATCCCGGATTCGCGTCGATAGCTTCCCGGCGGCAAGCGAACTCATCAATCAACTGATGATCGAGATTCTTGACGGCGTGCGCGATAACCCGGTTCTGCGTCACAAACTGTTCCAGGTCGATTATCTGACGACCATGAGCAATCAGGCCGTGGTATCGCTGCTGTACCACAAAAAACTCGACGACGAGTGGCGTCAGCAGGCCGGGCTCCTGCGCGATGCGCTGCGCGCGAAAAATCTCAACGTACATCTGATTGGCCGGGCCACCAAAACCAAAATCGAGCTCGATCAAGATTACATCGATGAGCGTCTGCCGGTTGCCGGCCGCGAAATGATCTATCGCCAGGTAGAAAACAGCTTCACTCAGCCGAACGCCGCCATGAATATTCAGATGCTGGAGTGGGCGCTGGATGCCACCAAAGAGGCGACGGGGGATTTACTGGAGCTGTACTGCGGCAATGGTAACTTCTCGCTGGCCCTGGCGCGCAACTTCGATCGCGTCCTGGCCACGGAAATCGCTAAACCGTCGGTCGCGGCAGCGCAGTACAACATTGCGGCTAACCATATTGAAAACGTGCAGATTATCCGTATGGCGGCGGAAGAGTTTACGCAGGCCATGAACGGCGTACGGGAGTTTAACCGTCTGCAGGGTATTGACCTGAAAAGCTATCAGTGCGAGACGATTTTTGTCGATCCGCCGCGCAGCGGGCTGGATAGCGAAACCGAGAAGATGGTGCAGGCGTACCCGCGTATTCTGTACATTTCCTGTAATCCGGAGACCCTGTGCCAGAATCTGGAAACCTTAAGCCAGACCCATGACGTCACGCGTCTGGCGCTGTTCGATCAGTTCCCGTACACCCATCATATGGAATGCGGCGTCCTGCTCACGAAAAAGTAAACGCAAAACCCGGCAACGCAATGTTGCCGGGTCACAAGGCTTACTCTGCCGCCGCATCCTTACGGTTACGAATCCGGTAGCCGATCCAGAACACGGTAATCACCGACAGCACGGCCGGGAAGAAATTAGAGCCGATGTCCGGATATTCCGCGCGTACCACGGTGCTATACAGCAGAACGCCGAGAATAAAGCAGGCAGCCGCCAGGCCAGGCAGCCCCACGGGCATACTGCGATTCTGATAGCGCTGATGCAGACAGTAAATGGTCAGCAGCAGAGACAGAACCGGGAAGATGGAAAAGGGAACAATCGAGCTGAACAGCGCGGCGAAGGTTCCATTAATGGATAAACCAGCGATCAGCGCCAGCAGCAGCGTACCTTTATCTTGAACTGAGTGTTTCATTGCTCGTCCTTCACGTTATTCGGAATGATGTGACATTTTTTCTTGTTCGCGGCGATACCAGTAATACGCGCCTTTCGCGATCATTCTGAGCTGCAGTACCAGTCGCTCTTCCAGCTGCCGGCGTTGTTCAGGACTGATGTCCAGCGCCTCAGCGCCCGCGCTGAAAACGATAGTGACCATAGCTTCAGCCTGCGCTTCGGTAAAGGCGCGCGGCATATGGTTTTCGATTTCTAAATAATCGGCAAGTTCCGCGATGAAATGTTGAATTTCACGCGCCACGGCGGCACGAAACGCCGCGGATGTGCCGGAACGTTCCCGCAACAACAGGCGAAAAGCGTTTGGGTTATTACCTATAAATTCCATGAATGTGGAGACAGAGGTGCGAATCACGCTGCCGCCTTTAGCGATACGCTGCCGCGCCTGGCGCATCAGCTGACGTAGCATGAGCCCGCTCTCGTCGACCATCGTCAGACCGAGTTCGTCAACATCGCGAAAATGGCGATAAAAGGACGTTGGTGCAATCCCCGCCTCGCGCGCAACTTCGCGCAAACTCAAGCTGGCGAAACTCCGCTCAGCGCTCAGCTGGCTGAATGCGGCTTCGACCAACGAACGTCGGGTTTTCTCTTTTTGTAGCGCTCTTACGCCCATCACGATGTCTGAATCCTTCCAATAGACCTGCTGGCACTATACCAGAGATTAAAACTAATCGGTCTAGACAGCTTTGTGAATGATTGTTTACGAGCCGAATCTGCTTTTATGCCGCAAAAAAGCACAACGATAATTGGGTTAAAGTCCGGCGAATGTTATCATCGTGTTTATTTTATGTATAAAACAGGTGAGTAATGCCATGTCACACTCTTGGGATTATGATGCAATAGTGATTGGTTCCGGCCCTGGCGGTGAAGGTGCTGCGATGGGACTGGTTAAGCAGGGCGCGCGCGTCGCCGTTATTGAGCGCTATCATAACGTCGGCGGCGGCTGTACCCACTGGGGTACCATCCCGTCGAAAGCCCTCCGCCATGCCGTCAGTCGTATTATCGAGTTTAACCAAAACCCCCTCTACAGCGACCATTCCCGTCTTCTTCGTTCTTCCTTCGCCGACATTCTTAACCATGCCGACAGCGTCATTAACCAGCAAACCCATATGCGTCAGGGTTTCTATGAGCGTAACCACTGCGAAATATTGCAGGGCAACGCGCATTTTGTTGATGAACACACCCTCGCCCTGGAATGTCACGACGGTACCGTCGAAACGGTCACCGCGGAGAAATTCGTCATCGCCTGCGGCTCCCGTCCATATCATCCGGCTGATGTCGATTTTTCCCACCCGCGCCTTTACGACAGCGATTCTATCCTCAGCCTGCAGCACGAGCCCCGCCATGTCATTATCTACGGCGCCGGGGTGATTGGCTGCGAATACGCGTCCATCTTCCGCGGTATGGAAGTCAAAGTGGACCTGATTAACACCCGCGATCGTCTGCTGGCATTCCTCGATCAGGAGATGTCCGACTCCCTCTCCTATCACTTCTGGAACAGCGGCGTGGTTATTCGCCACAACGAAGAGTACGAGAAGATTGAAGGCCATGATGACGGCGTGATCATGCATTTGAAATCGGGTAAAAAACTGAAAGCAGATTGCCTGCTGTACGCCAACGGGCGTACCGGTAACACCGATTCTCTGGCGCTGGAAAATATTGGCCTGAAAACCGATAGCCGCGGCCAGCTCAAGGTCAACAGCATGTATCAGACCGCGCTGCCGCATATCTATGCCGTAGGCGACGTCATCGGTTATCCAAGTCTGGCATCAGCCGCTTACGATCAGGGTCGCATCGCCGCGCAGGCGCTGATTAAAGGTGAGGCGTCCGCCCATCTGATTGAGGATATCCCGACCGGTATCTACACCATCCCGGAAATCAGCTCCGTCGGTAAAACGGAGCAGCAGCTGACCGCCATGAAAGTACCGTACGAAGTGGGTCGCGCGCAGTTTAAGCATCTGGCGCGTGCGCAAATCGTCGGCATGAGCGTGGGCACACTGAAGATCCTGTTCCATCGGGAAACGAAAGAGATCCTTGGGATTCATTGCTTTGGCGAGCGCGCGGCCGAGATTATTCATATCGGCCAGGCGATTATGGAGCAAAAAGGTGGTGGCAACACCATTGAGTACTTCGTCAACACCACCTTTAACTACCCAACCATGGCGGAAGCCTATCGGGTCGCCGCGTTAAATGGCTTAAACCGCCTGTTTTAACGCTTTGTCGAAATGGCCATCCATAGTGCTGCGGATGGCCTCCGCCAGATGCTCGTAGCGGCTGCGCAGCGGTGAACCGGGGCGATACACCAACCCTATGGTGCGTCTAGGCTCCGGCTTAATGCACGGGATATAGACCACGCCATCGCGTTTTCTCTCCTGCGGCACCGCTAACGCCGGCAGCAGCGTAATACCGCTGCCTGCGGCCACCATGTTGCGCAGCGTTTCGAGGCTGGTCGCGCGGAAATGCGTATCTTCATCCGCACCGGCCTCAAAACAGAACCCCATCGCCTGATCGCGCAGGCAGTGGCCATCTTCCAGCATCAGCAGCTTTTCCCCGGCCAAATCAGACATCGGCACGCGATCGCGATTTGCCCACGGGTGATCCTCGTAGATTGCCAGCATCATCGGCTCGTCAAACAGCGGTACCTCGATAAAGGCCTCGCTCTCTTTCACCAGCGCGAGGATCGCGCAGTCAAGCTTGCCGCTGTCCAGTTGGGCCAGCAGCTGATGCGTTTGCGCTTCATGCAGGTACATTTCCAGCTTTGGAAATGTCTGGTGCAGCATCGGTATGATTTGTGGTAACAGGTAAGGACCAATAGTCGGAATCAGGCCTATATGCAGCGGCCCGGACATGGTCTCACCCTGTTGACTTGCCATTTCCTTGAGCACTTTGACTTCGCGTAACACGGTACGCGCCTGATCCACCAGCAACAGTCCGGCCTGGGTAAACAGCACCTTACGGCTGGTGCGCTCCAGCAACATGACCCCAAGTTCATCCTCCAGCTTGCGGATTTGTCCGCTAAGCGTGGGTTGGCTGACGTGGCAGGAGTCCGCCGCGCGCCGGAAGTGGCGGTGCTCGGCTAGCGCAACCAGGTATTCAAGATCGCGAATATTCATTATTCATCCTCCGTCGCCATGATAGTTCATGGCGATAGATAGCATAGCAACGAACGATTATCCCTATCAAGTTTTCTGTTCAATAATAAACCCAGAAACGAGGCGAAAGTCAGAAAATCACGACATTGCCTCAGCGCATTCCCTGACCAGACAACTAAAGCCAACGTGAACTTTTGCGGACCTTGTGTCCGCTTTTTTTTACATAAAAAAGCCCGGGCAGAGCCCGAGCCTGTTTTATCACTGATCCAGTGAGTCTTACCCGCGAAAAGTGAAGGTTTACGCCAGACGCTGTTTGGCGTCAGCAATCGCCTGGGCAACCTGCTTCGGCGAGACGCCGCCTTTTGCCAGGCGCTTATCGAGGCAAGACTGCAGCGACAGAATCGGATAGACATCGTCGGCAATCACACCGCTAAACTTCTGCAGGTCGGCCAGCGCCAGATCTTCCAGCGGTTTACCCTGGGCAATCGCCTCAACAACCGCTTCCCCGACGATATGGTGCGCCTCACGGAACGGGACGCCTTTCGCAACCAGATAATCCGCCAGTTCAGTCGCATTCGCGTAACCCTGCTGCGCCGCCTCTTCACAACGCGGACGCTTAACCTGAATGCCATCCAGCACCAGCGTCGCCATATGCAGGCAATCAAGCCAGGTATCGAGCGCGTCGAACAGCCCTTCTTTGTCTTCCTGCATATCTTTATTGTAGGCCAGCGGCAGGCCTTTCAGAGTCATCATCATCCCGGTCAGGGCCCCCTGAACGCGGCCGCATTTTCCGCGGATAAGTTCGAGCGCATCCGGGTTCTTTTTCTGCGGCATCAGCGAGGAACCGGAGGTGACGCGATCGGACAATTCAATAAAACCGGCTTCACCGGTATTAAAGAAAATCAGGTCTTCGGCGAAACGCGACAGGTGAACCATGCCAATCGACGCATCGGAGAGCAGTTCCAGTACGTGGTCGCGATCAGAAACGCTGTCCAGGCTGTTGCGGGTCGCCGAGGCAAAACCCAGCCAGTCGGCCAACTGCTCACGATCGATATCATAAGCGGTACCCGCCAGCGCACCGCAGCCCAGAGGGCTGACGTCCAGGCGCTTGAGGGTATCCTGCAGACGGCTTTCATCGCGCGCCAGCATCTCAACGTAGGCCAGACACCAGTGGGCGAACGTCACCGGCTGCGCGCGCTGCAGATGGGTATAACCCGGCATCACGGCATCCTGGTTGTTCTGCGCCGTATCCACCAGCGCACTTTGCAGCTGGCGATTTGCTAAGAGCAGCTCCGCGACGGTATCTTTACACCACAGCTTCAGATCGGTTGCCACCTGGTCGTTACGGCTACGCCCGGTATGCAATTTCTTACCCAGCTGGCCCACTTTGTCGATCAGTTTCCCTTCCACCCAGCTGTGAATATCTTCGGCATCGCTAGCAAGAATTTGCTGCGGATTCGCCCGCACCTCTTCCAGCAGCACGCTTAATGCCTCTTCCAGCTGCTGCTGCTCGGCGGCACTCAGAACGCCCACCGTCACCAGCGCTTTAGACCAGGCGACAGAGCCAACGATATCCTGCTCCGCCAGACGATAGTCGAAGCGCAAAGAGTCGTTGAACTGCTTGAACCGCTGATCTGCTGCCTGAGTAAAACGTCCGCCCCAAAGTGCCATAACCCTTTCCTTAAATTCGTTTAGTTCTGCCGGGCGATGCTTCGCTAACCCGACCTACAGTCTTGTAGACCCGGCAAACAATACGCCGCCGGGCATGAAATATTAAGCCAGAATACGCGTGCCGATCGGCGTGCCATTAAACAATGCCGGCAGCTGTTCCGCATGGCGCCAGGAGGCGATATCCACCGGGCGGCCCAGCGCCCGCGCCGCATCCAGCGCGGCATTCACCTTGACGATCATGCCGTCAGTGATAATGCCTTGTTCGATCAGCTGCTCCGCCTTCGCCGCGGTCATTTCCGCGATACGCTGGCCTTTGCCATCGAGAATACCGCTGACATCAGAAAGCAGAATCAGATCCGCGCCGAGCGTCGCCGCCAGCGCAGTGGCCGCCTGGTCAGCATTGACGTTCATCAGCTGTCCTGCATCGGTCACGCCGATTGAACTGACCACCGGCAGGTAGCCGCCCGCCAGCAGCGTGTTAATCAGCGCCGGCGATCCCGGCTGCGCCAGACCAACGTGGCCCAGCTCTTCATCAAGCTGAGTGACCTTTACGCTGTCGCCATCGCCAAGGAATAGGCCGACGGACGCAAGATGGTGTTTTTTCGCCCATGCCAGCAGCGTCTTATTCGCGGTTCCCGCCAGCGCGCCGGTAATAATGTCGATTTGATCCGCTGGCGTCACCCGCAGACCGTTTTTCTTGCTCACCGGCAGGTTGAGCTGCTTCATCAGTTCATCCACCACACAGCCGCCGCCGTGCACAATAACCAGCGGGCGATGATGCGTTTCACGGTAATTGACCAGCGCGGTAAACAGACGCTCCAGCGCTTCTTCGCTGTCGAGCAAAACGCCGCCGAGTTTGATAATTAATGGGTTCATCATCACACCTTAAATAAGAGACTGCGTTTCAGCAAAGCCGAAACGAATATTCGCGCACTGTACTGCCTGTGCCGCCGCGCCTTTCAGCAGGTTATCTTCCGCCGCCACCACGATAATATGCTGGTCCTGAACCGCAAAACCGATATCACAGAATGGCAGACCTACGACGTTTTTCAATGCGGGCACGCTTTTATCGTATAAACGGACCAATGGCTTATCGGCATACGCCTGCTGGAACACTCCGGCAACCTGCTCTTTGCTGACGCCAGGCTTCAGGCGGCAGGTAATGGTTTCCAGAATCCCACGTTTAAAGTTGCCAAGATGAGGCGTAAAAATCACCTCTGCGCCAAGATGGGTCGAGATTTCCGGGTGGTGGCGATGGTTGAACACGCCATACGGCTGCAGGCTGACTTCACAGAAGCTATTGCCGATGGCCGCCTTACGACCCGCACCGCTGACGCCGCTGGTCGCGTTGATCACCGGCCACTGGGTAAGATCCAGCAGGTCCGCATCGATCAACGGCTTCAGCGACAGCTGAGCCGCCGTCGGATAGCAGCCCGGTACGGCAACCAGATTCGCCTCTTTCAGTTTGTCGACGCTCCACTCCGCCAGGCCATACACCGCCTGCTCGAGCAGGGCCGGATGCTGATGCGTAAAGCCGTAATATTTTTCGTAGAACGCACCGTCGTTGACGCGGAAGGCGCCGGATAAGTCGAACACCACGCAGCCTGCGGCCAGGAACTGCGGCGCCAGGTCGTGGCTCACTTCATGGGCGGTCGCGAGGAAGACGACATCCACCCCGGCGCTAAATTCGCTGATATCTGACATCGGCTGCAGCGGTAAATCCACAATGCCTTTCAGCTGCGGATGCAAATCGGAAATTAATTTCCCTGCATCATTGCTTTGCGCGGAGACCGTCAAAGCGGTTATGGTCATATGAGGATGGCGATTTACATAGGTCACTAGCTCTGCGCCGGCATAACCGCTGGCACCCACAATCAGCGTCTTCAACATCGGGGCTCTTCACCTTCTTACGTCATATTTGCCCAGGAAGCATCTCTCTTCCTCACCCTGTTAAGCCGTAAGCACTTTCCCTACATTTTATGGGTTTTCTTACGCTCAACGATAATGTATTTTTATTCACAAATACTGCATGAATATTGATACTATCACGACCCGAGGTGTGTCAACAATGAAAAACAATTTACCGCCCTTTATCGAGATTTACCGCGCATTGATCGCCACACCTTCCATCAGCGCGACCGAAGAGGCGCTGGATCAAAGTAATGAGACTTTAATCAATTTACTCGCCGGCTGGTTCCGCGAAATTGGCTTCAATGTCGAAGTACAGCCGGTGCCGGATACGCGCAACAAATTTAATATGCTGGCCAGTACCGGCCACGGCGCTGGCGGCCTGCTCCTTGCCGGACATACCGATACCGTTCCCTTTGATGACGGCCGCTGGACCCGCGATCCTTTTACCCTCACCGAGCACGAAAACAAGCTGTACGGCCTCGGCACCGCCGACATGAAAGGCTTTTTTGCCTTTATTCTGGATGCCCTGCGCGATGTTGATGTCAGTAAGCTGAAAAAACCGCTCTACATCCTGGCGACCGCCGATGAAGAGACCAGCATGGCCGGCGCCCGTTACTTTGCCGAAACGACCCTGCTACGCCCGGATTGCGCCATCATCGGCGAACCGACCTCTCTGCAGCCGGTACGCGCGCACAAAGGCCATATGTCCAACGCCATTCGTATCCAGGGGCAGTCCGGCCACTCCAGCGATCCGGCGCGCGGCGTCAACGCCATTGAGCTGATGCACGATGCCATTGGTCGTATCATGCAGCTGCGCGACTCGCTCAAAGAGCGTTATCACTACGCTGCCTTCACCGTACCGTATCCGACGCTCAACCTCGGGGCTATCCATGGCGGCGACGCGTCAAACCGCATCTGCGCCTGCTGCGAGCTGCATATGGACATTCGCCCGCTTCCGGGTATGACGCTCAACGACCTCAACGGACTGCTGGATGAAGCGCTGGCGCCGGTTAGCGAGCGCTGGCCGGGCCGCCTGACCGTCTCCGAGCTGCATCCGCCGATTCCGGGTTATGAATGCCCGCCGGACCACCGGCTGGTTCAGGTCGTGGAAAAGCTACTCGGCGCACAAACTGAAGTCGTGAACTACTGCACCGAAGCCCCGTTTATCCAGACAATCTGCCCGACGCTGGTTTTAGGTCCTGGCTCCATTAATCAGGCCCACCAGCCGGATGAATATCTGGAAACCCGCTTTATCAAGCCGACCCGGGAGCTGATTACACAGGTTGTCCACCATTTCTGCTGGCATTGAAAGCCTGCGGATCCCGCCTCTTTTCCTGAGGCGGGACGGTGATTCTTCCCACATTTCCATAAGCAACACTTATCAGAAGACGTCTGAGTTAAATTTCGCAAATTGCCGCCATTTATTCGTTTGCTGAAGCGATTTCGCAACAATTGACGTGGGGGTTTTTACGTGGCTTTATAAAAGACGGCTGCTTATCCGCCGCTCAACGTTGCAGAGTGCCGGGTATAACAAAATAAAATGAGATGGGGTGTCTGGGGTAACATGAACGAACAATATTCCGCTTTGCGTAGTAATGTCAGTATGCTCGGTAAGGTGCTAGGCGATACCATCAAGGATGCTCTGGGAGAGAACATTCTTGATCGTGTCGAAACTATCCGTAAATTGTCAAAGTCTTCTCGCGCCGGCAATGAAGCCAATCGCCAGGAATTGCTCACCACGCTGCAAAACTTGTCCAATGACGAGCTGCTGCCGGTCGCGCGCGCCTTCAGTCAGTTTCTGAACCTGGCCAACACCGCTGAGCAATACCACAGTATTTCGCCAAACGGCGAAGCGGCCAGCAATCCGGAAGTGATTGCCCGCACCCTGAGAAAGCTTAAAGAACAGCCTCATCTCAACGAAGACACCATTAAAAAAGCGGTGGAATCCCTCTCTCTGGAGCTGGTACTCACCGCTCACCCCACCGAGATCACCCGTCGTACGCTTATCCACAAAATGGTGGAAGTGAACAACTGCCTGAAGCAGCTTGATAACAAAGATATCGCTGACTACGAGCACCACCAGCTGATGCGCCGTCTGCGCCAGCTGATTGCCCAGTCATGGCATACGGATGAGATCCGCAAATACCGCCCGACGCCGGTAGACGAAGCAAAATGGGGTTTTGCCGTTGTTGAAAACAGCCTGTGGGAAGGTGTACCAAACTACCTGCGCGAGCTGAACGAACAGTTGGAAGAGAACCTCGGTTATCAGCTGCCGGTGGACTTCGTCCCGGTACGCTTCACCTCCTGGATGGGCGGCGACCGCGACGGCAACCCGAATGTCACCGCCGATATTACCCGCCACGTGCTGCTGCTGAGCCGCTGGAAAGCAACCGACCTGTTCCTGAAAGATATTCAACTGCTGATTTCCGAACTGTCGATGGTCGAGTGTACCGACGAGGTGCGGGAGCTGGCTGGCAAGGAAGGCGAGCAGGAACCGTATCGCTATCTGATGAAAAAGATGCGTACCCAGCTGATGGAAACGCAGGCCTGGCTCGAAGCTCGCCTGAAAGGGCAGAAGCTGCCGAAACCTGCCGGCCTGCTTACCCAGAACGAACAGCTGTGGGAGCCGCTTTACGCCTGCTATAAATCGCTGCAGGCCTGCGGCATGGGCATTATTGCCAACGGCGAACTGCTCGATACCCTGCGCCGCGTGAAATCGTTTGGCGTACCGCTGGTGCGTATCGATATCCGCCAGGAAAGCACCCGCCATACCGAAGCGCTGGGTGAGATGACCCGTTATCTTGGTATTGGCGATTACGAAAGCTGGTCAGAAGCCGACAAACAGGCATTCCTGATCCGCGAGCTGAACTCCAAACGTCCGCTGCTGCCGCGTCACTGGGAGCCAAGCAATGAAACCCGCGAAGTGCTCGATACCTGCAAAGTGATCGCCGAAGCGCCGCGCGGATCTATCGCCGCCTACGTGATCTCCATGGCGAAGACGCCATCCGACGTGCTGGCGGTGCATCTGCTGCTGAAAGAGGCCGGTATCGGCTTCGCCCTGCCGGTGGCGCCGCTGTTCGAAACCCTGGATGACCTGAACAACGCCAACGACGTCATGACCCAGTTGCTGAATATCGACTGGTATCGCGGCTTTATCCAGGGCAAACAGATGGTCATGATTGGCTATTCTGACTCAGCAAAAGATGCCGGCGTAATGGCCGCTTCCTGGGCGCAATACCAGGCGCAGGATGCGTTGATCAAAACCTGCGAAAAAGCCGGTATTGAACTCACGCTGTTCCACGGCCGCGGGGGTTCTATCGGTCGTGGCGGCGCCCCGGCGCACGCGGCGCTGCTTTCGCAGCCTCCGGGAAGCCTGAAAGGTGGCCTGCGCGTAACCGAACAGGGCGAGATGATTCGCTTTAAGTACGGTTTGCCGGAAGTCACTATCAGCAGCCTGTCACTCTATACCAGCGCAATTCTGGAAGCCAACCTGCTGCCGCCGCCGGAGCCAAAAGCAGAGTGGCGCGATATCATGGCCGAGCTGTCCGATGTCTCGTGCAAAATGTACCGTGGCTATGTGCGTGAAAATAAAGATTTCGTACCTTACTTCCGCTCCGCAACCCCGGAGCAGGAGTTGGGTAAACTGCCGTTAGGTTCACGCCCGGCAAAACGCCGTCCAACCGGCGGCGTCGAATCGCTGCGCGCGATTCCGTGGATCTTCGCCTGGACGCAAAACCGCCTGATGCTGCCCGCCTGGTTGGGCGCTGGCGCGGCGCTGCAGAAAGTGGTCGAAGGCGGTAAGCAAAGTGAACTGGAAGCCATGTGCCGCGACTGGCCGTTCTTCTCCACCCGCCTCGGCATGCTGGAAATGGTCTACTCGAAAGCCGACCTGTGGCTGGCGGAGTACTACGATCAGCGCCTGGTGAAACCGGAGCTGTGGACGCTGGGCACGGAGCTGCGCAAGCTGCTGGCTGCCGACATCAACGTCGTGCTGGCGATTGCTAACGACTCGCATCTGATGGCCGATCTGCCGTGGATAGCCGAGTCTATCCAGCTGCGTAACATCTATACCGACCCGCTGAACGTCCTGCAGGCAGAACTGCTGCACCGTTCGCGTCTGGCGGAAGCCGAAGGTAAAGAGCCGGATCCGCGCGTTGAACAAGCGCTGATGGTCACGATTGCGGGTGTTGCCGCCGGGATGCGCAACACGGGCTAATTTATCAGCCGTTCCCGGCAAGACGATATTTGCCGGGAAAAACCGGTTAGCGTTTTATCCGGTTACACTTTCCCCGGTCCGCGTCACGCGACCGGGGATTTTTATTAATGGTGCAGCATTTCGTCGACAATCTGCTCTTTATGCAGCGCATAAGGATAATAGGTCGGCCAGTTATCCATCTCTTTCAGCAGCGCCTCCTGCGAGTCATTCCCCATAAAGATGTGGAAATGCTGTGATTTGCGCGGTCCAATCGTATGATCGCTGAACTGAACAAATTTCGGCGCTTTTGACTCCGCCTGCTGGCATTCGAACAGGTAACGCACCCCCTTCTTGCCGGAAGCATAGGTCAGGATCTTATAGCCGGAATAGGTGTATTTACAGGCATTAACGGCCTTGCCAACGTGGAACTCCATCACGTTATCTTCGATCCCAATCTGGTCTACGTCGGTGGCATACCCCTTCTTATAATATTCCCGATATTCCGCCACGCTCTTGCCGCCCGCCTTTTTGGCTTTTTGTTCCAGTACCGGATCCAAATCGCCATTCAGCAGATACGGATTTACCGACTGCCAGATCCCGTCCCAGTCGCTTAGCGCCCGATCTTTAACGTCTGCATCGGCAAAAATACCCTCGCTGGCCTTAACCTCCGCTTCCGTTAACGCGGGGCCATGGCTATGGTGGCCGTGGGCAAAGGTCTGAGCGCTGGCTAACAGCATGCCAACACCCAGCGCAAGGGCAGAAATCTTTTTGGTCATCACTCTCTCCTGAGTTATCATTTGCAATGATATGTTACGATATAACATATCACACACAATCTGCAACACCGTCCCCCTCACTGCCCTCTGACTTTTACCCTTTCCACGCTGTCCGGTATGATAAAAACGTGGCGCCTTCTACGGAGCAAGAATGGATACCGATCTCAACCAACACATCGACGCGTTAATCAAAATCCCGGCAACGATCCGGCAGATCCGATTTGCCAGCGACCATCGCCCGGCTTCCGGTCACGTGCAGCAGGTTGATTTCCCACGCCTCGAAATCATGCTTGAAGGGCAGCTTCACGATGCCGGCATCAAAGCCGATCCGCCCGTACTGTCCCGGCATGACGTGCTGTTTATTCCCGCCGGCGGATGGCATTCACCCCGTTGGCAGTCGCCCTGTACCGTCCTGAGTATTGTGTTTGGCAAGCAACAGTTAGAGCTCACCCTGACGCGCTGGAACGGCAGTACGTTGAATGTTGAGGATAAGCTTCAGGTACCGCGCCGCGGCCCCCGGACGGGCTCCTTCCTGCTCCAGGCGCTCAGTGAGATGCAGATGCAGATGCAACCGCAGGAACAACACACCGCGCGATACATCGTTATCAGCCTGTTGAGCCACTGCGCCGATCTGCTTGGCAGCCAGGTGCACACCGCCTCCCGAAGCCAGGCGCTGTTTGAGGCGATCCGCAAATATATCGACGCTCGTTTTGCCGAACCGTTAACCCGCGAATCGGTGGCGCAGGAATTTTATCTCTCGCCAAACTATCTCTCCCATCTGTTCCAGAAATGCGGGCCTATGGGGTTCAACGAGTATCTGAATCACATCCGCCTTGAGCAGGCCCGCATGCTGTTAAAAGGCCACGACATGAAAATTAAAGATGTCGCTCACGCCTGTGGTTTTGTCGACAGCAACTATTTCTGCCGTCTGTTTCGCAAGAATACCGAACGCTCCCCCTCCGAGTATCGCCGTCAGTATCACAGCCAGTTGACGGAGAAGCCGCGCTAAGCGGAAACTAGATTTTTGTAAGTTTTTTACGATAATCCTGCCCGGCTTTGCCAGATATAGCTGGAAAATGTGATCTAAATCATCCTTACCCGCAATGCGTACATTTATCCAGTTTTTGGCAAATTTGTCATCTGGCGACCCGCCGACGAGAAGCCGTATCCTTACCTCAACATCACTGAATTGAGCATTGAGGAAAGGCTATGGAACTCTATCTGGACACCGCGAACGTCGCAGAAGTTGAACGTCTGGCGCGCATCTATCCGCTGGCCGGCGTGACCACCAACCCGAGCATTATCGCCGCAGGCAAAACGCCTGTCTGGGATGTTCTCCCGCGCCTGCAAAAGGCCATTGGACCCGATGGAACGCTGTTTGCTCAGACCATGAGCCGCGATGCTGAGGGCATGGTGGCGGAAGCCAAACGACTGAGTAACGCCGTTCCGGGCATCGTGGTTAAAATCCCGGTCACCGCTGAAGGCCTCGCCGCTATCAAATTACTGAAAAAAGAAGGCATCCCGACGCTGGGTACCGCGGTCTATAGCGCCGCGCAGGGGCTGCTGGCAGCGCTGGCGGGCGCAAAATATGTTGCCCCTTACGTCAACCGCGTCGATGCCCAGGGGGGAGACGGGATTCGCATGGTGCAGGAGCTGCAATCCCTGCTGGAGCAGCATGCGCCAGGAAGCAAAGTGCTGGCCGCCAGCTTTAAAACCCCGCGTCAGGCGCTGGATTGCCTGCTGACCGGCTGCGAAGCAATCACCCTCCCCTTAGACGTCGCGCAACACATGCTCGGCACCCCTGCGGTAGAGTCAGCCATAGAGAAATTTGAACAAGACTGGAATAACGCTTTTGGCAATCTGAACCTGTAACCCGATTATCGCGTCGCCAGAGGACGGCGCCACGATCAACCAGGAGGAATAGAAATGGATCGCATTATTCAATCCCCAGGCAAATATATTCAGGGCGCAAATGCTATCACCCGCCTTGGCCACTATCTCAAACCGCTGGCCGAACGCTGGCTCATTGTTGGCGACAAGTTTGTGCTGGGTTTTGCCGCAGAAAAGCTGCGTAAAAGCCTGACCGATGCGGGTCTGGTTGCGGAAATCGTGCCGTTTGGCGGTGAATGCTCGCATAATGAAATCAATCGCTTGCGCGATATCGCTGGCGCTGCTCGCTGCAATGCCGTGCTGGGAATCGGCGGAGGAAAAACGCTGGATACCGCAAAAGCATTAGCCCACTTTATGAATCTTCCGGTGGTGATTGCCCCGACAATTGCCTCAACGGACGCCCCCTGCAGCGCGCTCTCGGTTATCTATACCGACAAGGGAGAGTTTGACAGCTATCTGATGCTGCCGCACAACCCGAACATGGTGATTGTCGATACGCAAATCGTCGCCGGCGCGCCGCCACGTCTGCTGGCAGCGGGTATCGGCGATGCGCTCGCCACCTGGTTTGAAGCCCGCGCCTGTTCACGCAGCGGCGCTACGACCATGGCCGGAGGCAAATGCACTCAGGCGGCGCTGGCGCTGGCTGAACTGTGCTACAACACGCTGCTTGAAGAAGGTGAAAAAGCGATGCTGGCGGCGGAGCAACACGTCGTCACACCGGCGCTGGAGAAGGTTATCGAAGCCAACACCTATCTGAGCGGCGTCGGCTTTGAAAGCGGCGGTCTGGCGGCAGCGCATGCGATCCATAACGGCCTCACCGCCATTGCCGACGCGCATCACTACTATCACGGTGAAAAAGTCGCTTTCGGGACGCTGACGCAACTGGTGCTGGAAAATGCCCCGGTGGAAGAGATAGAAACCGTCGCCGCGTTATGTCACAGCGTGGGCCTGCCGATCACCCTGGCACAGCTGGATATTAAAGGGGATATTGCCGAAAAAATGCGCATTGTCGCCGAAGCGGCCTGCGCGGAAGGGGAAACTATCCACAACATGCCCGGCGGCGCGACGCCAGACCAGGTCTACGCGGCATTACGGGTCGCTGACCAGTACGGCCAGCGTTTTCTGCATGAATGGGAATAAAGCATAATGGCCCTCGATGAGGGCCATTTTTTATACTGCCGGGCGAACGCCCAGGGTGTGGCAGATAGCGTAGCTCATCTCGGCGCGGTTCAGCGTGTAGAAGTGGAAATCCTTCACCCCTTCGCGGCTTAAAATTTTCACCATGTCCATCGCAATATTGGCACCGACCAGCTGGCGAGTTTCCGCATCGTTATCCAGACCCTCAAACATTTTTGACATCCACGTTGGAATACGCACGTTGGTCATGTCGGCAAACTTTTTCGCCTGTTTGAAGTTAGAAACCGGCAGGATGCCCGGAATAATTTCAACATCGATCCCGGCAGACACGCAGCGATCGCGAAAACGCAAATAGCTTTCGACGTCAAAGAAAAACTGGGTAATCGCGCGGTTCGCGCCGGCTTCGACTTTCCGCTTCAGGTTCAGCAGATCGGCCTGCGCGCTTTTGGCTTCCGGGTGAACTTCAGGATAGGCCGCAACGGAAATATCAAAATCTCCGACCTCCTTCAACAGCGTCACCAGGTCCGCCGCATACATATCAGGCTTACCGCTGCCCGGCGGCAGGTCGCCGCGCAGGGCAACGATGTGGCGAATACCGTTGTTCCAGTAGTCTTCGGCGATCGTGCGCAGTTCATCGCGGCTGGCGTCAATACAGGTCAGATGCGGCGCCGCTTCCAGACCAGTACGTTCCTTGATGCCCTTAATGATGCTATGGGTGCGATCGCGCTCGCCGGAGTTGGCGCCATAGGTCACCGAGACAAACTTTGGCTTCAGGCTGCTTAAGCGATCGATGGACTTCCACAAGGTTTGCTCCATTTCACTGGTGCGCGGCGGGAAGAATTCAAAGGACACGTTAATCTGGCCCTGTACTTCTGCCAGGCTCTGATTCAGGGCTTCCCGCTGATTGGCGTGAAAAAAGCTCATACCTTACCTCATCAATCGCATTTTATTGTTTGTTGTGTTGCGAACTTCTATACGTTTAGACGTCCAGATGTAAAAATGACGGAAAAGTGCCCGGGCGTCAATAGAAAAATCAGCGTAAAGAGTGAGGAATATTCAGTGAAGATGAGATGACTTCATCTCACTCCACGCTAAGATAATGATTCCTCAATAAACGGCAGCAACCACGCGCGCAAAGCGTCATCTTCCGGCCGCGTCACTAATCCCAGCGACAAACGCAAGCGAGTCCCCTCCAGCGGATGAAATACCACCCCCTGGCGCTGTATTGCGGCAAATGACGCTGGCAGCAAAATCATCCCTTCTCCGCGTGCGATGCGCGCCAGCAGAACGTCATGCTCAGCGGGCTCCTCCACATACGCCGGCACGTAGCCAATACGATCAAAAATACGCCGGGTTGCGTCAAAAAAGGCCGGATTACGTTCGCGCCGAAACCAAAACAGCGGTCGGTGATTCAGGGTTTCTAAAGCCAGCCGGGGAATCGTAGATTCCGGCCATGACGCGGGTAGCGCCGCAATCAACGATTCATGATAGGGCAAAGGAGAAAACGTTAATCCATCGGCATTCAGCGGCAGCGCAACCAGCGCGGCGTTTAGCTTGCCTTTGCGCACCTGCTGAGCCAGGGCGGGCGAAGCGCGGCGAAGGAGGGAGAGCGCACTGGCCTTGCGGCTCAACGCCGATTCCAGAGATGCAAAGATACCCTGCTCAAAAGCGGTCGTCAGCCCCAGACGTAAAGGCTGCTGGCGATCGTCGGACAGCTGACCTAGCGCGCTCAGCGTCGTCTCCTGCAGCGCCAGAAGCGGACGAATAAGCTCCAGCACCCGCTCACCCTCTGCGGTAAGAATCAGCCCTTTGGTATGACGGACAAAGAGCGTCACGCCCAGCAGCGTTTCCAGATGGCGGATATGGCGACTCAGCGGCGGCTGCGAGATGAACAACCGCTGCGCCGCCCGACTGATATTATTCTCTTCCGCCACCACGGCAAAATAGCGCAGCAGGCGGATATCAAGAGTCTGTAAACGTAAATTTGTCATACCTGAAAGGTATCACGAAAAGGGTATTACTCAAGTCCGGTTAACGCCTCTAACCTTCCTGCCAATACACCATCATTATGAGGAAAGATCATGACATCAGAGCGTTATACCACCGGCCTCGACATGTTGCAGCGCGTTGACGGCAAAGGCGGCGATGCCGTCGTTAAAAGCCTGCAGGCCATCGCCCCGGACTTTGCCCGCTACCTGATTGAATTCCCGTTTGGCGATATTTACGCCCGACCGGGGCTCGATTTACGCAGCCGTGAAATCGCCACCATTGCCGCCTTAACGGCGCTGGGCAACGCCGCGCCACAGCTAAAAGTGCATATTGCCGCCGGGTTGCACGTCGGCCTGTCGCAGGAGGAGATTATCGAAGTTATCATGCAGATGGCGGTGTATGCCGGATTCCCGGCGGCCTTAAATGGCCTGTTCGCCGCCAAAGAAGTTTTTGCGGCGCAGTGAGACTCCGAGACCAGACGCCGGTCTGGTCTCGGGCAGAGGCAGGGTTACAGCAGTTGCGCCAGACGGTTAATATCCGACTGAATGGCGCCAGCGGTCACATCGCGACCGGCACCCGGTCCACGGATGACCAGCGGGTTATCGCGGTACCAGCGGCTCTCGATGGCAAAAACGTTATCGCACGGCAGCAGGGCCGCCAGCGGATGCTCCTCGCGGACGGCTTCAACGCCAACCCGCGCTTTTCCGTTGGCATCAAAACGCGCCACATAGCGCAGAACCAGCCCCAGCTCGCGGGCGGCTTCCAGGCGCTGCAGCATCTGTTCGTTCAGCTCTTCGCCATTCTCAAAGAAGTGATCCACAGAGCCCTCTTCACAGTGCGCAGGCACCAGCGATTCCACGCGCACCTGATCGGGCTCGATGTCATAACCGGCTTCGCGCGCAAGGATAACCAGCTTACGCATCACATCTTTTCCCGCCAGATCAACGCGCGGGTCCGGCTCCGTCAGCCCCTGTTGCCAGGCCTGATCGACCAGATCGGTAAACGGTACGGTGCCGTCAAACTGCAGGAACAGCCAGGAGAGGGTGCCGGAGAAAATACCGCTCAACGCCAGAATGGTATCGCCGCTGTCAATCAGGTCGCGCACGGTATGGTTCACCGGCAGACCCGCACCAACGGTGGCGTTGTACAGCCAGTGACGACCCGTTTTCTCGAACGCGTCGTGAATCTGACGGTATTTGTCGCTGCTGCTGGCGCCGGCCAGCTTATTCGCGCTGATGACGTGGAAACCATGGCTGGCAAAATCGAGGTACTGATCGGCCAGCTGCTCGCTGGCGGTCACGTCCAGCACCACCAAATCATCATAGGGATGAGCGCGCATCCACAGGAATAGCGACTCTTCATCCTGCTCAACGGCTTCATCGTTGAAGAAGGCCAACGCGCGGCTGGCATCCAGCCCCTCGTAGTTAAGCAGGCTGCGGCGGCTGTCCACCACCCCGGCGAGGACAAACTCAAAGCCGGTGCGGGCTGAGAGCGTGCTCTGTTCGCGGGCAAACAGCTCCAGCCAGCGCGAACCGATATTGCCTTTACCAAAAAGGACCAGGCCAATACGCTTTTCTGCCCGAAACAGGGACTGATGCAGGCCCTGAATCAGGCTTTCCGTCGGCCCTGCGCGCAGCACCGCCACCAGGCTAATTCCCTCTTCGGACTGCCAGGTAAATTCCACCGGCTGCCCTTTCAGCTGCTGCCAGAAACGGTGGCAGTGCAGCGGGTTACGGCTGACGCCCGCCCCGACCATCGCCACCAGCGCCAGCTTCTGGCGCAGGCGCAGCTCGCCCGGCAGACCGGCTTCATCGAGCAGGCGCAGCGCGCTGTCGGCCACTTCCGAGGTGTAGCAGAACTGCAGCAGCTTACGGTCAGCATGCACCCCCACCGCCAGCGGGCGCAGCTGGGCGCGTTTAAAGATAAGATCCAGTTCCTTGTGCGCCAGCTTGAAATCCTGCCCGGCGGGCACCTGGAACTCAATCAGGCAGACATCATCATGACTGGTCACAATACGTGCGCCGGTACCGGACGCCAGCACGCGCTCAATGCGCGTGGAGCCTTGCTCAGGCGTATAGCTACAGCGGAGCTGCAGATCGATATCGCTACCGGAGACCGGCTGAAGGGTACGGGCGTGCAGAACCGGGGCCGCCAGACGCGCCAGCTCGCTGGCTTCATCCAGGCGCAGCAGCGGCAGCAGGCACGCATCCTTCACCTTACGCGGGTCCGCGCTGTAAACCCCGGCCACGTCGCTCCAGATAGTGACGCGAGACGCCCCGGCCAGGGCGCCAATCTGGGTAGCGGAATAGTCAGAACCATTACGCCCCAGCAGGACGGTTTCCCCGGCGTTGTTGCGCGAGATGAAGCCGGTCACCACCAGACGTTTGTTGGGATGTTGCGCCATCAGCTGTTGCAGCAGCGGATAAGACAGACCTTCATCCACCTGCGGCTGCGCAGCGCGCTCGGCGCGCAGGAAGCTGCGCGCGTCAAGCCATGCCGCTTCCAGTCCCAGCTGGTTAAGCACTGCGGCCATCAGACGTGCGGACCACACTTCGCCGTGGCCGACCACTTCAGCGTATACCGCATCGGTCACGCCGCTATCCAGCAAGCCGGCGAGACGCTCAAGATCGTGAATAAACGACGCGATCAGCGTATCCGCCGCTTCTGCCGACAGCAGGCTGGCGATTAGCTCCTGATGATAACGGCGCAGCGACTGCTGTACCTGATGCGCAGAAAGGCGGTCGGTCTGGCTGAGCTTCAGCCAGCTAATCAGCTGGTTGGTGGTGCTGCCCGCGGCGGAGACAACCATCATGTCGCCGGCCTGCGAGTATTCCGTCATGATCCCCGCGACGCGCAGGTAACATTTCGCATCCGCTAAACTACTCCCACCAAATTTGTGCAGCTGACGACCCTTCGTCCCTGCCTGCGCATTCACACTCATGTTTATTCCTCGTTTGCCGCCCGGAAGCCATTTTCCAGGTCGGCAATTAAATCTTCACCATCTTCAATACCGGTCGAAATACGCAGAAGCGTTTCTGAAATCCCCGCCGCCGCGCGCGCCTCAGGCGCCATACCTGCATGGGTCATCGTCGCAGCGTGCGAAATCAGACTTTCTACGCCCCCCAGCGATTCGGCCAGCGTAAACAGCGATAATCCGCTCAGAAAACGACGCAACGTCTGCTCATCGCCCTTCAGCTCAAAGCTTAACATCGCGCCAAAACCTTTTTGCTGACGGGCAGCAATCTCATGCCCCTGATTTTCCGGCAGAGACGGATGATACAGTTTTTTCACCAGCGGCTGGGTTTTCAGATAGTCGACAATCGCCAGCGCATTGCGCTGTGCGACTTCCATACGCGGAGAGAGCGTACGTAAACCACGCAGCAGCAGGTAGCTATCAAATGCGCTGCCGGTCACGCCGATATTATTCGCCCACCATGCCAGTTCGGTGACAAGAGCCGGATCTTTCGCAATCACCACACCGGCCACCACGTCAGAATGTCCGTTCAGGTATTTTGTGCACGAATGCAGCACCAGATCGGCTCCCAACGCCAGCGGATTTTGCAACGCCGGGCTCAGGAAGGTGTTATCCACCACGCTCACCGCACCCGCTTCACGAGCCAGCGTGCAGATTTTCGCAATATCCACCACGCGCAGCAATGGATTACTTGGACTTTCGACTAACACCAGCTTCGGTTTTTCTGCCAGGGCCGCGCTCAGCGCCTGCTCATCGTTCTGATCGACAAACAGTACCCGGTAGCAGCCGCGCTTCGCGAGGCTATCAAACAGGCGATAGCTGCCGCCGTAGCAGTCGTGAGGCGCCACCAGCAGATCGCCAGGCTTCAGGAATACGGTCGTCACCAGCAGAATCGCCGACATGCCGGTATTGGTCAGAACGGCGCCCGCTCCTCCTTCCAGCTCCGCCAGCGCGCGCTGCACCACATCGCGGGTAGGGTTACCGCGGCGGGAGTAGTCGTGGGCACGAGGTTCATTAAAGTCGATGAAGTTGTAGGTACTGGAAAGGTGAATCGGCGGGACAACGCAACCGTATTGTTCGTCGTCATTTAAACCGCTACGCACTGCGATGGTGGCCTGTTTACGCGTCATGTTGGGCAGTTCCTGGGCTGAGTCGGTGAAAAGTCAGGCACCAGAGTAATCATTGTCACAATAGACGTCAATACATCTGGACATCTAAACTTCTTTGCGTATAGATTGAGCAAATAGAGAATAGCCGTTAAAATTATATGCATTAGCGCATCTCTGCTGGGGCTTATCGGATGTCAGAACGCCCCCGCTACGGTAAACTACGCGCAATTATGGCCTGGACCCAGGGTTCTGGCCCTTAACTTATGACTAGAGGATTAAAGGTATCTCATGGCTGAATGGAGCGGCGAATATATCAGCCCATACGCTGAGCACGGTAAGAAGAGTGAGCAAGTAAAAAAAATTACGGTATCCATTCCTCTGAAGGTGTTGAAGATCCTCACCGATGAACGCACGCGTCGTCAGGTCAACAACCTGCGCCACGCCACCAATAGCGAACTGCTGTGTGAAGCGTTCCTGCATGCATTTACCGGTCAACCGTTACCCAACGATGAAGACCTGCGTAAAGAGCGCAGCGATGAGATCCCGGAAGCGGCGAAACAGATTATGCGCGAGATGGGTATCGACCCGGATACGTGGGAATACTGAGACAATAAAAAAGGCGGAAGCGATGTTCCGCCTTTTTTTTCGTCTCTGCCCACCCTGAATCTGCATACCGGGCATAACGACAAAAACAAAAAAAGCCGCCCGTGGGCGGCTTTTTCTTCCGGCAACTTACTTGCTGGTGCCTGGAACGCTGAAGCGCTTGTTGAAGCGGTCAACGCGGCCACCGGTCGCAACATCACGCTGCTTGCCAGTGTAGAACGGGTGGCATTTACCGCACACGTCGAGGTTCAGGTCGTGACCTACGGTAGAACGGATTTTCATGACATTACCGCAAGAGCAAGAAGCAGTAATTTCTTCGTATTTCGGGTGAATATCTTTTTTCATGGGAGAACCTCAGTTAAGGCCGCGTCGCTCTTCCAGCCCTAACGCCAGACACCACGCGATGTTAATAATTTCCCGGCGCAATTCCGCTAAACGCAATCCCCGGGTAATAGATTCTGATGCTGCACGAAGCGCACCAAAGGCGGCGAATCATACAGAATTTGACCAGCATATGCAAACTGATCCGCGAGCCCTTATCACAATGTGTATACTAACCGGCCAGATTTCAAGTCAGGAAGATGACATGCCCGTCGCCCACGTTGCCCTGCCCGTCCCGCTGCCCCGTACCTTTGACTACCTGCTACCTGAGGGAATGCCGGTCAAAGCGGGCTGCCGCGTGCGCGTGCCGTTCGGTAAGCAAGAGCGTATCGGGATTGTAACCGCCGTCAGCGAACGCAGCGAGCTGCCGCTGGATGAGCTCAAGCCGGTCATCGACACGCTGGATGCCGAGCCGGTATTCTCTTCTGCCGTCTGGCGACTGCTGCTGTGGGCAGCCGACTACTATCACCATCCCATCGGCGATGTGCTGTTCCACGCCCTGCCGATCATGCTTCGCCAGGGGAAACCAGCCAGCGCGGCGCCGCAGTGGTACTGGTTCGCTACCGAGCAGGGCCAGGCCGTCGATATCAACAGCCTCAAACGCTCGCCGAAGCAGCAGCAGGCTCTGGCCGCGCTGCGTCAGGGGAAGATCTGGCGTCACCAGGTTGCGGAGCTGGCGTTTAACGACGCGGCGCTGCAGGCTCTGCGTGGGAAAGGGCTTTGCGAGCTGGCAAGCGAAGCGCCCGCCCTCACCGACTGGCGAACCCACTTTGCTGTACCCGGCGAACGGCTGCGCCTCAACACCGAGCAGGCCACTGCCGTCGGGGCGATTCACAGCGCATCGGACCGTTTTTCAACCTGGCTGCTGGCGGGGATTACCGGCTCCGGGAAAACGGAAGTTTACCTCAGCGTGCTGGAAAATGTGCTGGCACAAGGCCGACAGGCGCTGGTGATGGTGCCGGAAATAGGCCTGACGCCGCAAACTATCGCCCGTTTCCGTCAGCGTTTTAACGCGCCGGTTGAAGTCCTGCACTCCGGCCTCAACGACAGCGAACGGCTTTCCGCGTGGCTGAAGGCCAAAAACGACGAAGCAGCCATCGTCATCGGCACGCGTTCCGCGCTGTTCACGCCATTCAAAAACCTGGGCGTGATCGTCATCGATGAAGAACACGACAGCTCCTATAAGCAACAGGAAGGCTGGCGCTATCACGCCCGCGATCTGGCGGTGTGGCGCGCCCATAGCGAGCAAATCCCGATTATTCTTGGCTCGGCAACCCCGGCGCTGGAGACGTTATACAATGTCCGCCAGGGGAAATATCGCCAGTTGAAGCTGACAAAGCGCGCAGGTAACGCCCGTCCGGCGCAACAGCATGTTCTGGACCTGAAAGGACAGCAATTGCAGGCGGGACTCTCCCCGGCGCTGATTAGCCGCATGCGTCAGCATTTGCAGGCCGATAATCAGGTGATTCTGTTTTTAAACCGCCGCGGTTTCGCCCCGGCGCTGCTGTGCCATGACTGCGGCTGGATAGCAGAGTGTCCGCGCTGCGACAGCTACTACACCCTGCATCAGGCACAGCATCATTTACGCTGCCACCACTGCGACAGCCAGCGTCCGATCCCGCGCCAGTGCCCCTCCTGCGGCTCAACGCATCTGGTGCCGGTCGGGCTGGGCACCGAGCAGCTGGAGCAGGCGCTGGCGCCGCTGTTTCCCGGCGTGCCGGTTTCTCGCGTCGACCGGGATACCACCAGCCGTAAAGGCGCGCTCGAACAGCACCTCTCCGATATCCATCGCGGCGGCGCACGCATCCTGATCGGCACCCAAATGCTGGCCAAAGGTCATCATTTCCCGGACGTTACCCTGGTGTCGCTGCTGGATGTCGATGGCGCGCTGTTTTCCGCCGATTTCCGCTCGGCCGAACGCTTCGCTCAGCTCTATACCCAGGTCTCTGGCCGCGCAGGGCGCGCGGGTAAACAGGGCGAGGTGATTTTGCAGACCCACCACCCGGAACATCCTCTGCTGCAAACGTTGTTGTATAAAGGCTACGACGCCTTTGCCGAACAGGCGCTGGCAGAGCGGCAGACCATGCAGCTGCCGCCGTGGACCAGCCATGTCCTGATTCGTGCCGAAGATCATAACAACCAGCAGGCGCCGTTGTTCCTGCAGCAGTTGCGTAATTTACTGCAGGCCAGTCCGCTGGCCGATGACAAACTGTGGGTGCTGGGCCCGGTTCCGGCGCTGGCGCCCAAGCGCGGGGGCCGCTGGCGCTGGCAAATTCTGCTCCAGCACCCTTCGCGCGTTCGCTTGCAGCATATCGTCAGCGGTACGCTCGCCTTGATCAATACGCTGCCGGAAGCGCGCAAGGTAAAATGGGTTCTGGACGTCGATCCTATTGAAGGTTAAGCCTTCTCTTGCGAAACGGATCGAAAAAATTTAACAACCATCACGTTTTTCATGAAAATTCTGTAACTCTCTACATCGACTATCTGCTAAAAATGTTGCTGATGTCAGTACACAAAGGAAGTGCCTGCGCCAGTGAGCGAGGAGAAAACAGGTGAAGCCCAAAAAACAGGTGGTTGCCGCCACAATGAAAGATGTCGCCCTGAAGGCTAACGTTTCAACGGCAACCGTGTCCCGAGCGTTAATGAATCCCGATAAGGTTTCTCAGACTACCCGTAACCGGGTGGAGCAGGCGGCGCTTGAAGTCGGCTATTTGCCGCAGTCGCTCGGACGCAATATGAAACGTAACGAGTCGCGTACAATTCTGGTCATCGTACCGGATATTTGCGATCCCTTTTTCAGCGAGATTATCCGCGGCATTGAGATTACCGCTGCGGAACAGGGATATCTGGTGCTGATCGGCGACTGCGCCCACCAGAACCGGCAGGAAAAGACCTTTATCGACCTGATCATTACCAAGCAGATCGACGGTATGTTGTTGCTGGGCTCCCGCCTGCCGTTTGACGCGGGGGTGGAAGAACAGCGTAATCTGCCGCCGATGGTGATGGCGAATGAATTTGCGCCGGAGCTGGAGCTGCCCACGGTGCACATCGATAACCTCACTGCCGCCTTTAATGCCGTGAATTATCTGCACGAGCTGGGCCACCAGCGTATTGGCTGTATCGCTGGTCCGGAAGAGATGCCGCTCTGCCACTATCGCCTCCAGGGCTACGTGCAGGCGCTGCGCCGTAGCGGGATCACCATCGATCCGCACTATATCGCTCGCGGTAACTTTACCTATGAAGCGGGGGCCAACGCGCTGGAGCAGCTTCTGGCGCTGCCGGTGCCGCCGACCGCGGTCTTCTGCCATAGCGATATCATGGCGCTGGGTGCGCTGTCGCTGGCAAAACGCCGGGGCCTGAAGATACCTGACGACCTGTCGATTGTCGGTTTCGATAATATCTCTTTGTCCGAATTTTGCGATCCGCCATTGACGACCGTTGCGCAACCGCGCTTTGATATTGGCCGCGAAGCAATGCTCCTGCTACTGGATCAGCTACATGGTCATAATGTGAACAGCGGTTCACGATTGCTGGACTGCGAACTGATCGTTCGCGGCAGTACACGCAAAATCAGAGCATAACCATCAGGCTTTCGGGCCTGCTCTTCTGGTCAAAGGCCCGCCGCTTAAGTAACATGGCGGACTGACGAACGAATAAAACAGCGAAACGATAGTGGCACAACGAGATTATGTACGCCGCAGCCAACCGGCTTCTTCGCGGCGCAAAAAGGGTAATACCCGAAGCTCAAGGAATAAACAGAGCAGCCTTCCGGCGGTTTCACCCACTATGGTTGCGATCGCGGCGGCAGTGCTGGTGGCCTTTATCGGTGGGCTGTACTTCATCACGCACCATAAAAAAGAAGAAGCGGAAGCGCTGCAAAACCGTCAGGCGGCAGGCAATGGCCTCCCGCCGAAACCGGAAGAACGCTGGCGCTACATTAAAGAGCTGGAAAGTCGCCAGCCAGGTGTACGCGCGCCGACTGAACCGACGGCTGGCGGGGAAGTGATGAAACCCGAGCAGTTAACCAATGAACAGCGCCAGCTGCTGGCACAAATGCAGGCGGATATGCGCCAGCAGCCGACCCAGTTGACCGAGGTGCCGTGGAACGAACAAACCCCGGCTCAGCGCCAGCAAACGCTGCAGCGTCAGCGTCTGGCGCAACAGCAGGTACAACAGCAGCAGGCTCAACAACAGTGGGCGCAAACCCAGCAGCAGGCGCCGGTGCAACAACAGCCGCGCGCGCAGCAGCGCGTTGCTGAACAGCCGTCCCCGCAGCCAAAGCCGGTACAGCAGCCGAAACAAACCGCCTCGACGCAGCAACCGTACCAGGATCTGCTGCAGACGCCTGCGCACACCGCCGCGCAGCCTAAAGCCCAGGCGGCTGCGCCGGTCACTCGCGTTGAAGAGGCGCCGAAAGCGGCGGCGGAAAAGAAAGACGATCGTAGCTGGATGATTCAGTGCGGCTCCTTTAAAGGCGCAGAACAGGCGGAAACCGTGCGGGCCCAGCTGGCGTTTGAAGGGTTCTCCTCACGCATTACCACCAACAATGGCTGGAATCGCGTGGTGATTGGGCCGCTGAAAGGCAAAGAGAGCGCCAACGATATGATCACTCGCCTGAAGATGGCCGGACACGCAAACTGCATTCGTCTCGCCGCCAGGGGTTGAAACCCTAAAAATCCCCCCCATCTATAATTGCATTCTGCCCCGCGTGAAGCGCGGGGCCCCTATTTCGTTTTTGTAACCAAGGGGTCTGCTCGTGACAACAATAGTTAGTGTTCGCCGTAACGGCCATGTGGTTATTGCCGGTGATGGCCAGGCCACGCTTGGCAATACCGTCATGAAAGGTAACGTGAAAAAAGTGCGTCGTCTCTACAACGACAAAGTGATCGCGGGCTTCGCCGGCGGCACCGCCGACGCCTTCACGCTGTTTGAACTGTTTGAACGTAAACTGGAAATGCATCAGGGCCACCTGGTCAAAGCTGCCGTGGAACTGGCGAAGGACTGGCGTACCGATCGTATGCTGCGCAAACTGGAAGCTCTGCTGGCCGTGGCGGACGAAAACGCTTCGCTGATCATCACCGGCAACGGTGACGTGGTGCAGCCAGAAAACGACCTGATTGCTATTGGCTCCGGTGGTCCCTACGCTCAGGCTGCTGCCCGCGCTCTGCTGGAAAATACCGAGATGAGCGCACGCGATATCGCAGAGAAGGCGTTGAATATTGCAGGTGATATCTGCATTTATACCAACCATTTCCACACCATCGAAGAATTATCCTCTAAAGCGTAAGGATCTCCCATGTCTGAAATGACCCCACGCGAAATTGTCAGCGAACTCGACAAACATATTATCGGTCAGGACGCGGCGAAGCGTTCTGTCGCTATCGCGCTGCGTAACCGCTGGCGCCGTATGCAGCTGAACGAAGAGCTGCGCCACGAAGTCACGCCGAAAAACATTCTGATGATCGGTCCGACCGGTGTGGGTAAAACGGAAATTGCCCGTCGTCTGGCGAAGCTGGCCAACGCGCCGTTCATCAAAGTAGAAGCCACAAAATTCACCGAAGTGGGCTATGTCGGGAAAGAAGTGGATTCGATTATCCGCGACCTGACCGATGCGGCGATCAAAATGGTCCGCATGCAGTCGATCGATAAAAATCGCTATCGTGCGGAAGAACTGGCGGAAGAGCGCATTCTTGATGTGCTGATCCCGCCGGCAAAAAACAACTGGGGCCAGGCTGAACAGACTCAGGAACCATCCGCTGCGCGTCAGGCATTCCGCAAAAAACTGCGTGAAGGCCAGCTCGACGATAAAGAAATCGAGATCGATCTCGCCGCCGCGCCGATGGGCGTGGAAATCATGTCCCCTCCGGGCATGGAAGAGATGACCAGCCAGCTGCAGTCGATGTTCCAGAACCTGGGCGGCCAGAAGCAAAAACCGCGCAAGTTGAAAATCAAAGACGCAATGAAGCTGCTGATTGAAGAAGAAGCGGCGAAGCTGGTCAACCCGGAAGAGCTCAAACAAGATGCCATCGACGCCGTAGAACAGCACGGTATCGTGTTTATCGACGAGATCGACAAAATCTGTAAGCGCGGCGGCAACAGCTCCGGCCCGGATGTCTCTCGCGAAGGCGTACAGCGCGACCTGCTGCCGCTGGTCGAAGGCTGCACGGTGTCGACCAAGCACGGTATGGTGAAAACCGACCATATTCTGTTTATCGCCTCTGGCGCATTCCAGGTGGCCAGCCCGTCTGACCTGATCCCGGAACTACAGGGCCGTCTGCCGATTCGCGTCGAGCTCAAAGCGCTGACGACGGAAGATTTCGAGCGCATCCTGACCGAGCCGAACGCCTCCATCACCGTTCAGTATAAAGCGCTGATGGCGACCGAAGGCGTCAGCATCGAGTTTACGGAAGATGGCATCAAGCGTATTGCGCAGGCGGCATGGCAGGTTAACGAAACCACCGAAAACATCGGCGCACGTCGCCTGCACACCGTGCTGGAGCGTCTGATTGAAGATATCTCCTACGACGCCAGCGAAATGAACGGTCAGAGCATCACGATTGATGCGGAATATGTTGGTAAACATCTGGATGTACTGGTGGCAGATGAAGATCTGAGCCGTTTTATCCTATAATCCGGTCCAATATATTTTCATCACTATAGATGGGGCTATAGATACACAAAATCATTCACGCTGCGTCGAGGCGGCTAGCCTGAGAATCCCGGGAGCTTATTCCAGTAAGTGACCGGGTTGAGCGGGCGAAGCCAACAAAGAGGCAGTTTGAAGGATGACGGGTATAGCCCCATTTTTATTGGCCGGAACCTATGACTGAACAACCGATAAACCGAACCCAGGCCTGGCTGGAAAGCCTGCGGCCAAAAACGCTACCGCTGGCCTTTTCCGCCATCGTTGTCGGTACGACGCTCGCGTGGCAGCAGGGGAACTTCGATCCCTGGGTTGCGCTACTGGCGCTGATCA
This sequence comes from Klebsiella sp. Lac1, assembly GCF_009825425.1. Classification (NCBI taxonomy): domain Bacteria; kingdom Pseudomonadati; phylum Pseudomonadota; class Gammaproteobacteria; order Enterobacterales; family Enterobacteriaceae; genus Klebsiella; species Klebsiella sp. Lac1. Next base: position 540,659 of record NZ_VJZJ01000004.1, on the reverse strand, counting down.
CCGCCGGCCTGCTGCAAATCTTATCCAACCTGGCCAACGATTATGGCGATGCCGTTAAGGGCAGCGATAAACCTGACCGCATCGGGCCGCTACGCGGCATGCAAAAAGGGGCCATCACCCAGGCGCAGATGAAGCGCGCGCTGATTGTCACCGTGGTGCTGATTTGCCTCTCCGGACTGGCGCTGTTGTTCTGTGCCTGGCAGACGATGGCCGATTTTATTGGTTTTATGGTGCTGGGAGGCGTAGCAATTATCGCCGCGATCACCTACACCGTCGGCACCCGGCCTTATGGCTATATCGGCCTCGGCGATATCTCTGTGCTGGCATTCTTTGGCTGGCTCAGCGTCGCAGGGAGCTGGTATCTCCAGGCCCACACGATTGAAGCAACCATTTTCCTGCCCGCCACCGCCTGTGGTCTGCTAGCCGCCGCGGTGCTGAATATCAATAATCTGCGCGATATCGATAGCGACCGGGAGAACGGCAAGAACACGCTGGCGGTACGTCTGGGGCCGCTCAACGCCCGCCGCTATCATACCTGCCTGCTCATCGGCGCGCCGCTGTGCCTGGCGCTGTTTACTCTGATTTCTCTGCATAGCCTGTGGGATTGGCTGTTCCTGCTCGCCACGCCGCTGCTGGTGAAGCAGGCGCGATTTGTGATGCGCGAGCGTGAACCGGTGGCAATGCGCCCGATGCTGGAACGCACGGTAAAAGCCGCGCTGTTGACCAACCTACTGTTTGTCATTGGGATTATCTGCAGCAAGCTGGTGGGTTAACTGACAAATATCAATTAACAACTGATGATTTTGCCAACAATACGATTCGCGAGATATACTAAAATCTCTCGCAGCAACTGAACGTTAAGCCTATGAAATACGATACTTCCGAGCTTTGTGACATCTACCAGGAGGATGTCAACGTAGTGGAACCTCTGTTCTCCAACTTTGGGGGACGGTCGTCGTTTGGTGGACAAATCATCACGGTGAAATGTTTCGAGGATAACGGGTTGCTATACGATATGCTCGAACAGAACGGCCGTGGTCACATCTTGCTGATCGATGGCGGTGGTTCCGTCCGACGGGCGTTAATTGACGCTGACCTGGCGCGTCTTGCCGTACAAAATGAGTGGGAAGGGATAGTGGTCTATGGCGCGGTGCGTCAGGTTGACGATCTTGAAGACCTGGATATCGGCATCCAGGCGCTGGCCGCTATTCCCGTAGGGGCCGCTGGGGAAGGTATCGGCGAAAGCGACGTACGCGTCAATTTCGGCGGTGTGACCTTCTTCTCCGGCGACCATCTGTATGCCGATAATACCGGGATCATCCTCTCCGAGGATGCGCTGGATATCGAATAACCCGCCCGCGCATAAAAAAGGCCTTCTCTCTGAGAAGGCCTTTTCGTTTGTTTCACGCCAGAATTAGTACAGTTTCTTCGCGCAATCCAGCCAGTCATTTTTAAACGGACGCTTCATGTTCTCGATAGCGTCGATGATGTCGTGGTGCACCAGCTTCTCGTTCTGAATACCAACGCAGCGGCCGCCAAAGCCCTGCAGCAACAGTTCAATAGCGTAAGAGCCCATACGGGATGCCAGGATACGGTCATAAGGTACCGGGGAGCCGCCGCGCTGAATGTGACCCAGAACGGTCGCACGGGTTTCACGGCCGGTTTCTTTCTCAATGTAGTGCGCCAGCTCGTCCACGTCGCACATATGTTCGGTAATGGCCACGATAGCGTGTTTCTTACCTTTGGCGATGCCGGCTTTGATTTCAGCAACCAGATCGTCACGCGTGTATTCCACTTCCGGCACCATGATAAACTCACAACCGCCGGCAATCGCCGCGGCCAGAGTCAGGTCGCCGCAGTAACGCCCCATCACTTCAACAACAGAAATACGCTGGTGGGAAGAAGAGGTATCACGCAGACGGTCAATGGCTTCCACTACGGTGCTCAGCGCGGTAAAGAAACCGATGGTGTAGTCAGTGCCTTTGATATCGTTATCGATGGTGCCTGGCAGGCCGATGCACGGGAAGCCCATTTCAGTCAGGCGCATCGCCCCCATGTAAGAGCCATCACCGCCGATAACGACCAACGCATCCAGGCCACGCTTTTTCATATTTTCAAGCGCAACGGCGCGAATATGCTCTTCACGGAACTCCGGGAAGCGTGCTGACCCCAGGAAAGTGCCGCCACGGTTGATCATGTCGGAAACACTATAGCGGTCGAGCTGAACCATACGATCTTCATACAGGCCGAGGTAACCGTCATAGATTCCAAAAACTTCCAGACCTTCCGTTAATGCTGCGCGCACAACGCCACGAATTGCTGCGTTCATGCCCGGAGCATCACCGCCACTTGTCAACACACCGATTTTCTTAATCATGACTACCTCTGAACTTAGGAAGCAAAAAATAATCCTGTTGCCTGAAGCGCTCCTTCACCAGGAGTGCACGACGATAATTGCAATAGTATATCAAACGCTTCTGGCTGAATTGATTCAGGTCAGACCAAATGGCGGTAATTTATACAAAAAATGCCGATCTGCCCCACACTTTTACATCGAGTTTACAGACTATAACCGAAAGCTCATAAAACGCCCTGCCGTGCCAGCGGCACCACAGAACAGGGATCCTGATGGATAATGACATCAGAACCCGGGAAACGGTGCAGAATCGCCTGCTCCACCTGATCGGCAATAACGTGTGCCTGGACCAGCGGGAGGTTATCTTCCATTTCCAGATGTATTTGAATAAAGCGAGTCGGCCCTGACTGCCGCGTCCGTAGATCGTGTGCCCCGCTGACGCCTGGCCATTCGGTCACGATATTGATAATTTCCTGACGTTCCTCGTCAGGAAGCGCGCGGTCTAACAGCGACTGAATAGCGTCATAACCCATACGCAAAGCGCTATATAAAATATAGATGCCAATCCCGAGAGCAAACAGCGCGTCGGCACGATGCCAACCATACCAGGCGAGGCCCAGCGCCACCAGAATTGCGCCGTTCATCATAACATCAGACTGATAATGAAGCATATCTGCCCGCACCGCCTGACTTTGCGTTTTTCTGACCACCCAACGCTGGAACGTGACCAGCACCAGCGTGCTGACCAGCGCGATCAGCGTCACGGCAATACCGACCCCCGCCGCCTGCATCGGCTCCGGGCGCGCCAGGTGCTGAATACCGGTCAGAAACAGAAACAGAGCCGACCCGGAGATAAACATACTTTGTGCCAGCGCGGCCAGTGATTCTGCCTTACCGTGGCCAAAAGTATGCTCCTCATCAGCAGGCTGGAGGGAATAACGCACAACCAGCAGATTCGTTAACGAGGCGGCAATATCCACCAGCGAGTCCACAAGCGCAGCCAGAATACTCACTGACCCGGTGTACCACCACGCAAAAATCTTGATCAAAAGTAACGCGGACGCCATCACCGTCGCCGCAATAGCCGCGCGGCTCACCAGCCGCCCATAAGATTGATTCATATATGCTCCTTTTCGGCGATGCGCTTAGTATAACCTGAACTTTTGTCGCAACGAGGAGCAAGGCGGGAGGCGTTTCGCTGAATGACAGGCAAAAAAAACCCCCTCATCATGAGGGGGAAGACAGGGATGGTGTCTATGGCAAGGAAAACAGGGTCTACTACTGGGGTTGCACGGTATTGCTACTACTACTCGACAGCATGGTTGCTGAACCTTTTTGCATCCTTGCAACCTCGCGCAACTGATCCATTCGTTGCTGGTGTTTAGCATTAAGAACCGCTTGCTGCTCCGGCGTTAACAGGTGGTACATCTGGTTGCGAACCTTCGCCATTTCAATCTGGCGAGCAACCTGTTCCTGCGCCATTTTATTAGCCTGAGCGCGCACAGCGTTTTCATCAAAATTTTCTGCGGTGACAAGACGATGCATTGTCTCCATTTCGCTAACATTAATGGGTTGCCTGTCATGGCGTGCCCGTTGCATAAGATCTCGTAACTGCTGGCGTTGCTGTTCGGTTAAACTTATGCCGTCAAACATATGACTCTGACTGGTGCGCTGCACCCCGTCATCTCCGGGGAGCCAGTTAACGCTGGTGACGACTTCAGCGGCCTGGCTATATGCACTTAGCGCCAGCGTTGAGGCCATGACGGCAGCAATAACATTGCGCATCACATACTCCCAATACATTTGTGTCTGTGTAGCGATTCAACGAGATACAGTCTACGATTCGGGCTGCAAACATGCGTCAGGGGGTGTAAAACAACGTAAAGTCATGGATTAGCGAGCCTTGATGACGTAATTTCTGCCTCGGAGGTATTTAAACAATGAATAAAATCCTGTTAGTTGATGATGACCGGGAGCTCACCTCCCTGTTAAAAGAGCTGCTCGATATGGAAGGATTTAACGTGCTTGTGGCCCATGACGGGGAACAGGCGCTGACCCTTCTGGACGACAGCATCGATTTACTTTTGCTTGATGTGATGATGCCGAAGAAAAACGGTATCGATACGCTTAAAGAGTTACGTCAGACACACCAGACCCCGGTTATCATGCTAACTGCCCGCGGCAGCGAGCTGGATCGCGTTCTCGGCCTCGAGCTGGGTGCGGATGATTACTTGCCTAAGCCGTTCAACGATCGTGAACTGGTGGCACGTATACGCGCGATTCTGCGCCGTTCTCACTGGAGCGAGCAGCAGCAAACCACCGAAGCCGGTTCCCCGACGCTGGAAGTTGACGCCTTGAGCCTCAACCCTGGTCGCCAGGAAGCCAATTTCGATGGTCAGACCCTGGAGCTGACCGGCACGGAGTTCACCCTGCTCTACCTGCTGGCGCAGCATCTTGGCCAGGTTGTCTCTCGTGAACATCTGAGCCAGGAAGTCCTGGGAAAACGCCTGACGCCGTTCGATCGCGCCATCGACATGCATATTTCCAATCTGCGTCGTAAGCTGCCGGAACGCAAAGATGGCCATCCGTGGTTTAAAACCCTGCGCGGACGCGGCTACCTGATGGTTTCGGCTTCATGATAGGGAGTTTAACCGCACGCATCTTCGCTATTTTCTGGCTCACGCTGGCGCTAGTGTTGATGCTGGTTCTGATGTTGCCCAAGCTGGACTCGCGCCAGATGACCGAACTGCTGGAGAGCGAACAGCGGCAGGGCACCATGATAGAACAGCATGTCGAGGCCGAACTGGCGACCGATCCCCCCAATGACCTGATGTGGTGGCGTCGTCTGTTTCGCGCTATCGATAAGTGGGCTCCGCCGGGGCAGCGTTTATTACTGGTAACCAGCGAAGGCCGCGTGATCGGTGCAGAACGCAACGAAATGCAGATCATTCGTAACTTTATCGGCCAGGCCGATAATGCCGATCATCCGCAGAAAAAACGCTACGGCCGTCTGGAAATGGTCGGGCCGTTTTCCGTCAGGGATGGGGAAGATAATTACCAGCTGTATCTGATCCGCCCTGCCAGCACATCCCAGTCAGACTTTATCAACCTGCTGTTCGATCGCCCGCTGCTCCTGCTTATCGTCACGATGCTGGTCAGTTCGCCGCTGCTGCTCTGGCTGGCGTGGAGTCTGGCTAAACCGGCTCGCAAGTTGAAAAACGCCGCCGATGAAGTCGCCCAGGGCAACCTGCGTCAACATCCGGAACTGGAAGCCGGTCCGCAGGAGTTTTTAGCCGCCGGGGCCAGTTTTAACCAGATGGTCACGGCGCTGGAACGCATGATGACCGGTCAGCAGCGCCTGCTGTCCGATATCTCCCACGAGCTGCGTACGCCGCTCACGCGCCTGCAGCTGGGAACGGCTTTACTGCGCCGTCGCAGCGGCGAGAGTAAAGAGCTTGAGCGTATTGAGACCGAGGCCCACCGGCTGGACAGCATGATTAACGACCTGCTGGTGATGTCACGCAATCAGGCGAACAACGCGCTGGTCAGCGAAACGGTGAAAGCCAATCAGCTGTGGGGCGAAGTGCTGGATAACGCGGCGTTTGAAGCCGAACAGGTGGGGAAATCCTTCACCGTCGAGTATCCGCCGGGCCCCTGGCCGCTGTACGGTAATCCCAATGCGCTGGAAAGCGCGCTGGAAAATATCGTCCGTAACGCGCTGCGCTACTCGCACACCAAAATTTCGGTCAGTTTTTCGGTGGATAAAGACGGCATCACGGTTAACGTCGATGATGACGGTCCGGGCGTCAGTCCGGAGGATCGCGAGCAAATTTTCCGTCCGTTCTACCGTACCGATGAGGCGCGCGATCGTGAGTCCGGCGGGACCGGTCTGGGACTGGCGATTGTTGAGGCCGCGATTCAGCAGCATCGCGGCTGGGTCAAAGCCGACGACAGCCCGTTAGGCGGTTTGCGGCTGACCATCTGGCTGCCGCTGTATAAACGTACCTGATGAGCATGTCCCGGCTTGCGCTATGCTTAGCCGGGCTACGGATGAGTGCAGTCAAGTAGCCCGGATCAGTCGCAACGCGAGGCCATCCGGGAAATCTTCCGGCTTGCGCTTTGCTTAGCCTGGCTACGGTTTAGCAAATTTTATGGATATGTCGTTTGCGGCCCGGGGAAAATTATTTCCCCCACAATCTCCGCGAATTGTCTTCTATCTGCCCGCTCAGGCGCCGTTTCTGCAGGGTGCGGCTCCAGCTCACCGACAGCCCCGCTGCCGAGAGCAGACGATGATATTGTTCGTCATCGAACGGCATATGCCAGGCAATGGCGCCCGCCTCATGGACGCTCACATCGCTGAGCCGGGAAACCAGCTCCAGCGGCGCATCGCCGGACACCCGCCCACCGGCCACAACCCGATACAGCCAGCCGGTTTTACCGCTGTTCTGCATAAGCTGCGCCATATCGCTGACCGCAAAGTGATAGTTAAGCTTGAAGCACGGTGAGCGCGGCTGCGTCACCTGGATCAGCGCCTCTCCCCAGCGGAAGATATCGCCGATACAGACGTCTTTTTCCGTCAGTCCTTCGCTCGAGAGATTCTCGCCAAACGCCGGTGCGCAGAAAAGATCCGCCTGCTGCGAAAGTTCAAGGGCCCAATGGGCGTAATGTTCACGGGGATAGTGGCACAGCGCGCGATCCGGCCCGCCATGTATTTTCTTCTCCGCCTGTTCATCGCCCTCCAGCCCCAGTTCGCCGAGGATCAGTTCACCGTCGACCTGAATTTTACCGATGGCGCTTGGACGGCTGCCGTCGTAATCCCTTACCTTGCCCACAAAGACATTCACCGGATAGTGCATCGCCGCTCCTTTGCTGCGGATATAAAAAAAGCGAGTCATCAGACTCGCTTCTCATTCAGCACAATGCAACCTTATTTTTTGGCGGCAAAACGCGCTGCTGCTTCGTCCCAGTTAACCACGTTCCAGAACTCTTTGATGTAGTCCGGACGACGGTTCTGGAATTTCAGGTAGTAAGCGTGTTCCCAAACGTCCAGGCCCACAATCGGGAAGCCGGAAGCGCCGGAGACAGCTTCACCCATCAGCGGGGAGTCCTGGTTAGCGGTCGAAACCACGGCCAGTTTGTCGCCCTTCAGCACCAGCCATGCCCAGCCAGAACCGAAACGGGTCGCTGCCGCTTTTTCAAACTCAGCTTTGAAGTTATCAACGGAACCGAAATCACGTTCGATAGCGGCTTTCAGATCGCCCTGCAGGGTAGTGCCGGTTTTCAGGCCTTTCCAGAACAGGCTGTGGTTAGCGTGGCCGCCCGCGTTGTTACGCAGTACGGTTTTTTTGTCAGCCGGCAGCTGATCCAGTTTGGCGATCAGTTCTTCTGCAGACAGGTTAGCAAATTCCGGCAGGCTCTCCAGCGCAGCGTTGGCGTTGTTAACGTAGGCCTGGTGATGTTTAGTGTGATGGATTTCCATCGTCTGCTTATCAAAGTGCGGTTCCAGGGCGTCATAAGCGTACGGCAGGGCTGGCAGTGTATAACTCATAATCATCTCCATTATTGTCAAGCGGCAGGAAGTGTTAATGCCGCGTAAGCAGTTGGTTCATTATAGTTAATTAAATGATATTGAAAACGCTTATCAATGCCGTATTTTTAATAAGGTTATAACACACAGGTCTACCCGCATTTTTGTGAGCTGGAACAAGTCATTACGTTGTTGGTTGTCAGAGTCCGCCGTCATATGGCAACAGCCTGAAGGCGAGAAAACTGACCGATTTTTACACTCATCGTGTCGGAAGAAGATTTATCCGATAAAAAAACAGATGAGGATAAAATCAATGAATCACGCGATTTTCTGGCATTTGACAGGCGTGGCCACACCGCGAATCAGGTCGTCATCGCCTTACTCTCAACGCGGCCCAGGGCGGCTTTACCTGACAGCGTGAACGCCGAGATAACCGTCACCACCAGCGCGATGCCACCGAGAATAAGATAGGTGTCCTGGAAGCCAATCCGGTCATACATATTGCCAGCAAACGCGGAGAGGAAAATCGCCGCCACCTGTTTGGCAAACTGAAAACCGACCAGGTAGATCGTCGCCGACAGGCGAGTATCGAAGACGCCGGTGATGTATTTAAATGCCCCCACCAACAGGAACGGAACCTCGAGCGCATGCAGCATTTTCAGCGCCACCACCTCCAGCGCGGTGGTCGCAAAGGATGAGCCAATCATCCGCGCCGCCATCACCATCCCGGCAATCAACAAGGTATTTTTGGCGCCGATGCGGTTAATAATCCACGGTGAGCAGAACATTATAATGGCATTGCAGATCTCCCCGGCGGTGGTGGCAAAACCAAACGCCCGGGTCCCCGCTTCCGGGGTGGTAAAGAAGGATTTAAAGAAAGTGGCAAACTGCTGATCGAACACGTCATAGACGCAGGCCACACCAACCACATACAAAATAAACATCCACATTTTGCGCTGGCGGAACATGCGTACCGCAGTTTTCAAATCTACAGCGGAACGATTGGCCCCCAGGGAGTCCAGCACCTGGGTCGCCTGGCTGGCCTGCGGTTTGGCTATCGCAACCAGTACCAGTAGCAGCAAGGCCGCGACCGATCCCATCCAGAAAACCCATTCCGGGTTGACGCTAAACAACATGCCTGCCGTAGTCGCGCACAGCGCCCATCCCAGACAGCCAAAGGTGCGCGCTTTACCGTACTCAAACCCGCTATTCCGGCTGACGCGCTCAATGTACGCCTCCATCGCCCCGGCACCCGCGGAAAACACAAAGCCGATATAGGCGCCGCCGCTTAACGCGCCGACCCAGATATTGGTTTTTAATAACGGAGCAAACACGTAGAGGAAGAACGGCGCAATCAGCACCAGCAGGACGGAGACGACCCACATCAGATGCTTCTTTAGCCCCAGCTTATCCGAGATGACGCCCAGCACCGGCTGAAAACAAATCGCAAACAGAGACAGGCTGGAAAACACAATGCCGGTCTCGGTTTTGTTCAGCCCGATAACGTCCGATAGCCAGATCGGCAGAAACGGAAAACAGGTGGCCATGATGAAAAAGTAGAGAAAGAAGAACAGCCCGAAAATCCAGAAGTTAGGGTTGTTTTTATGGGTACAGGCGGTCGGGTTCATTTTATATTCCTCAAGAAGGGCCGCCGGGCGGCCCATTGCCATCACACGCGTTGCAGACCAATCAAAATGGCGCTTTCCGGGTCGAGAATCGGCAGCGCCAGTCCCGCCTGTTGCAACCACTCGCCGCTTGCCGTCTGGGGTGAAGTCATCCACGCCGGCAGCTTGCGCATGGTGTGGCCGCCCTCCCCCGTTACCTGAATATTGGGGTGGTCAAGAAGCGTAATGTGATATCGCGCCCCCGCCTCCAGACCCGCGAAGCGCAGCGGCGCCATCAGGCTGTAATCCGGCATCGCCAGCTGGCTGACCAGAAACAGCGCCTGACGCTTATCCGCGCTGACCACGCCGTGCGCAAGGGTGGTGGTGTCCGGCATGTCCAGCCGCCACTGCACGCCATGATGAATCACGTCGCGCCACTGCTTATGCAGCGCCGCATACTTGCGGTAGCCGGCGCGCTCCTGTTCATCGGCGCTCACCGGGTCCAGCTCCAGTCCCATATGGCCAAACAGTGCGGTCAGGCCGCGAAAAGCGATGCTGTGCTGACGGAAGGTGGCGTGGCAGCGACCGTTGCCGATATGTGCCCCCATCACCTCCGGCGGGAAGAAATAGCTCATGCCGCGCTGGATGGTATTGCGCTCCAGCGCGTCGTTATTATCCGAAGCCCAGAAGCGGTGGCTGCGTTTAAGCACCTCGTAATCAATACGGCCGCCGCCGGAAGAACAGGATTCAAACTCGATCTGCGGGAAGCGGGCCACTAAGGTATCCAGCAGGCGATAAAACTGACGGGTTTGCGCATCGGCCGCCGCTTTGCCGTTATGCGCTGGCTGCACCAGCTCGCGGTTCATATCCCACTTCACGTAATCAACCGCATGCTCGCCCAGCAGCCAGCTCATCCGCTCCAGCAGATAGTCGAACGCCTGAGGGATATTCAGGTTCAGGACATACTGATGACGTCCGGTCGGCGACGTATAGCCCGGCAGCGCCAGCACCCAGTCAGGATGCGCGCGGTATAAATCGGAGTTCGGGTTAATCATTTCCGGTTCAACCCAGATACCAAACTCCATGCCCAGCGACTTCACATGGTCAATCACCGGCGTCAGGCCATGAGGATATTTCTTCTCATCGAGATACCAGTCGCCGAGCGCCGCCCGGTCGTCGTTGCGCCCTTTAAACCAGCCGTCGTCTATGATAAATCGCTCGACGCCCAGCGCTGCCGCCTCATCCGCCATGCGCATGATGTATTGCGGGTCATGGTCGAAGTAAATCCCTTCCCAGGTATTGAGATGCACCGGGCGCGGTTTATTGCCCGGAAAGCGAATGATCTGCTCACGCAGATAGCGGTGGAACTGCTGGCTCATGCCGTTCAGCCCCTGAGCGGAATAGCTGGCATAGAGGCTGGGAGTCCACAACGTTTCCCCTTCCGTCAGCGCCATTTCGCCCGGCAGATACAAGGCTTCCGCCTGCAGGTAGCGGCGACCGTCGGTTTTCACCTCCGCGCGCAGGCGGTGGTTGCCGCTCCAGCCCAGATGCACGCCCCAGACCTCCCCCGCCATTTCGCCAAACGCCGGACTGCCGGTAATCAGCGCCGGGAAATGTTCATGAGAGGTGCGGCCACGGCGATTCTCCAGCACAAAACTGTCGTGCTCAAGGGTCAGACGATGCGGCTGAAATTCGCGAATCCAGCGGCCGTGGAACGCCATAACGTCGCGGGCGCGTTCGGCAACCGGCAGCGTCACGGCCAGGCGATCGACCTGCCAGGGCTGCGGGTGCAGATTGGTTAACCCGTGGCGGACGCGCAGGACGCCGCTGCTATCGAGCTCAATGTCGCTTTCCAGACGCAGACCGGCCTGCTGGTCTTCGCTGGTCAACGTTAAGCGCTGCCCCTCCTGCAAAACCCCGGTAGTGGCAAAGACCGGCGAACCATCCAGGCCCTGACGATGCCCTTCAATCCCCGGCGCGCCGAACAACCCGTGGCCCAGCTCGGCCATCAAGGTGACCGGCGAGTCAACATCAAGGCGACCATTGGCAATCGGGCGAGCGAGCGTGTCAGCATCCTGCGGCGAAAAGTGAGCTAAATGCGGCCCCCAGTAGATAATTTCGGCGAACGGCTGGGTTTTGATCACCACATCAACCGTGGCACTTTGCAGACGTAAAATCGAATCGGACATCAGACATCTCCACAACAAGGAATGTCTTACTGTTGATCCGAAACGTTTCGGGTAACAACCAAAACGTTTCGGATCCGTGATCGAGTGCAGAAATTAGCGTTGCGGAAAGAGGTCAGGCAGTGGCGCCTGGGATGAATTCAGGTTGCCAGAGCACCTGTAAAGAGGAGAGGTCGTCACCGGCGATCAGCCGCCGGACCATCTCAGCAATCTGTCGGCCAACGCCCTGACGGGTGGACTGAATCACGGCAGCGACCTGGGTATCGATAATACTGTCCTGCGGCAATCCGTCATAAACCACTAATGACACGCGGCTATCGCCGGTCAGGCGCCCCAGCTGCGAGAGCGCCATTGCCGCGCCGTCGCCGTGGGTATTGCAGTCCGTGACGATCGCCGTCGGCGGCTCCGGCAGGCGCAACAGTTCCAGCGTAGCCTGGTATCCGCCGCGACGGGTAGGCGGCACGCTGCGCAGCCAGCTTTCGGACAGACCGGCCTCACGCAAGGCGTCCAGGTAGCCGTTACGCCGCTGAGTGATAAACGCCTGGCTGTTGTTTTCCCCCAGCAGAGCGATGCGCCGATGGCCCTGGCCGATCAGGTGGCGGGTCGCGCGATAGGTGCCGGCATAATTATCGAAATCAAACCACGCGTAGGGCTGCGGCAGGCGGCTGCGGCCAAGAGCGAGGAAGGGGAATCCGCAGGAGAGCAGTTGCGTCAGACGCGGATCGTCATCCAGCGTGTGCGCCACGATCAGCGCGTCGACCCGCCGGCTTTGCACCATGCGCATATAGCCATGTTTATCCGCCTGCTCATCATCCGCGATCAGCAGCAAATCAATTTCATAACGCGCCAGCTCATGGCTAATCTCCCCGACCATCTCAAGAAACACCGTGTTATTCAGCGGAGCCGGACGCACGGGGAATACCAGACCCACGGCATCGATTTTGCCCATTTTAAGACGCCGGGCGAAGGTATTGGGCCGATAGCCGCGGCGTTTTGCCTCCGCCTCAACGCGGGCGCGCGTCTCCTGCGACACGTCGTCGTAGCCGTTTAATGCCCGACTGACGGTGGTGACCGAGATCCCAAGTTCTTTAGCAATGGCTTTCAGCGACATATGTATCCCTGTCTTCGCGGAGAATGCGGCTAGTTTCCCGCAATACGGGGATGGCGTCCAGCAAGAGCGACAAAGCGCCGGTCGGCGCTTTGTCTGAGGAAAGCACTATTGTGCCAGAGGTTTACGCACAAAGAAGCCATAGAGACAGGCGCCAAGGAACAGCAGGCAGCCGCCGAGAATAAAGACATTGGTGAACTGGCCGGTAACATCAAGAATAATCCCGGTGATCACCGGCGCCAGCGCTGCACCGAGGAAACCGCCAAAGTTCTGGATCGCGCCGAGAGAAGCAACCTGCTCTTTTGGCGCCATATCCGCCGCCAGCGCCCAGATAGCCCCGGACGGCATTTGCGAGCAGAAATAACCCAGCGTCAGCAGCGTAATCGCGGTACCGCTGTTGCTGACAAACGGAATCGGCATCACGAAACAGGCCGCCATTGCCGCACCCAGCACGATAGGTACTTTCCGCGCCGTTACCGCATTAACGCCTCTGCGCACCAGGCGATCAGAGAGCATCCCACCGCACAGGACGCCAAGAATACCGGCGAAGAACGGAATCGATGCAATAAAGCCCGTCTGCTTCAGGCTGAAGCCGAGGGACGTTTCCAGATAACCCGGTAGCCACGTCAAATAAACCCAGATAGTAAACATGATGCAGAAGTTGCCGGAAATCATGAACCAGGTTGTTTTATTGCGGAACAGCGCGCCCCAGCTTACCTGCGGTTTATCCGCCGTAGTCACCGCGACTTTCCCGGTATGGATCAGCATCGCTTCCCGCGCATCCGGGTCGCGATAAAACTTCAGCCATGCCAGCACTAACGGAATCCCCAGCAGACCGACCGCGATAAACATCCCGCGCCAGCCTACCCACAGCAGCAGAATGGTTAGCAGCGGCGGCGCAATAGCATTAGCGATTTGCGAACCGGTGTTGATTATCGATGTCGGCAGTCCGCGCTCTTTATCGGAAAACCAGCTCTGGGTGATCTTGATACCTGAGGTAAAGAACGGCGACTCAGCAACCCCCAACAGCACCCGCAGGCCATAGAAAAAGCTGTAGGTATTAACAAACCCCATCAGGAAAGTCACGGCGGACCACAGGGTCAGCGCGCCGGTGAACATCTTCTTAGGACCAAAGCGGTCAACCAGCCATCCGGCGGGCAGATTCGCCAGAGCATACGGCCAGAGGAATGCCGACAGCAACAGGCCCATTTCAGTGCCGGAGAAACCAAACTCCTTCGAAATCGTGGTATTGGCAATACTCAGGTTGGCGCGGTCAAGGTAGTTCACAACCGCAGCCAGCAGCAGAATCAAAATAATCCCCCAGCGGCGTCGGGAGAGCTTCGGCGGCGTAACTGCCGCGGCGGAAGTCGAATTTACGATGCTCATACCGCCTCCTCCAGTAACGCGCGATCGATTTTGATCACCGCTTTGCGCAGAGGGGTTATCCCGTCACCCTGCGGATGGCAGCACGGGCGATGGATATCTTCCGGGAAGAAAATCACGAACATACCGGGCGTTAGCGTGACCTGCATCTCTTCTTCTTCAACCTGCCAGAACAGAATGTCCTGCTGCGGCGTACGGTCATCCACAACGGTATGCAGTCCGCTTTCGACACGACTGACCCCCATGCGCTCATGACCGGAAATCAGATACTGAATATCGATGAACTGGCGGTGCGACTCCGGGCGCGCCTCTGCAAAAGGTACGCTGTCCATCTCCTGCAACAGGCAGAATAGCTTGCCGGGGATCAGGTCGATTTTACCCGGCGCGAAATCCTGAAAATCGTTCTGAGCGAGGAAAGCCAGCGCCTGCCGCAGTACCGGATGGTAGGCCGCTGCCTGCTCTGGCCATGCCTTAAGACTGGTTACGATCATAATGGCATCCTCTGCTTAGCCCGCGATACGCTGACGCCACTGTTCGGTTCCGGCGCGAATCTGGTCGAGAATCACCGTCAGTCCCCAGAACTTATTCAGCACATCATCCTTGTTAACCCGGCAGTTGATACTGTCAAAAGTCCCCAGGCGCTGATGATAGATTTTGGCGTTTTTCGGATAGCCCAGCGTTTCCGTTACAGCCCCCAGAGAGAGGAAAATCGCCAGCTCATCGGCTACCAGGCGTTGGTTTTTCCCCTCGCGCCACAGCCAGCTGTATAGTTCAGGGTGGAAGTTGGTAAACACGCCGCTAAAGCCCTGTGACCCCGCCAGGATCGCAGGCCAGGCAATCGCCGCGTTGGCGTTAATGACGTTAAGCGGCGTGCCCTGCGCCAGACGTACGCGACGTTCAACGGTCGGCAGATCGCAGCTCACATCCTTCAGCACAACGAAGCGGCCGCTGTTAGCGCACCAGGTAAATTCATCATCGCTAAGTAAGCGGCGGTAAGGCGCCGGACACTCGTAAAGACCGAGCGGTAGCGAGGCTGGCAGCGTATCTAACAGTGTGTTCAGCGTCGCATAGAAGACTTCGCTGCCCTCATTACGCGGATCGAGATGGTTAGTCACCAGTACCAGAGCATCAATACCGGTCTGTGCCATCGCCAGCAGCTCGGATTTTTGCGCGTCAATGTCATCGCTGATATGGCCAGAGGCGATAACCGGGATACGGCCATTCACGTGCTGTACCACAAAATTCGCCAGTTCAACGCGTTCTTCTAAGGAAAGGAACTGCATTTCGCTGGACTGACAGACGGCAAACAGCGCATCAACGCCCTTCTCCAGATACCAGTCGATTAATTTCGCCAGAGCCGGATAATCAATCCGATCGCCAGCTGTAAATGGCGTCAGCATTACCGGAACAATACCGTTGATCGTTTTCATATTATTTTTTCCCGAGTTCAGAGGGTACGGAGTCGTGCGTTTGCCTGTTCAAAATCAGGCATGTTGGATGCCCCTTCTAGTTCAACAGCCAGAGAGGCGAAGGCGGAGGCCCAGGTTGCGGCCTGCACCAGACTGTTTCCGGCGGCAAGCGAGGCGGCCAGCGCACCGTTAAAAGCATCGCCAGCACCGGTGGTATCCACGGTGACGGCAGGGAAAGCGCGTATATGACTGAACTGGCGATTATCCAGCAGCAGCGCGCCGCGCGACCCCATGGTAATCAGCACTTTTTTAGCCCCCAGTCCGGCAATACGTAGGGCCGCTTCTTTTGCCGTATCAAGATCGTTGATCTCGATACCCGATAATAAAGAGGCCTCCGTTTCGTTTGGCGTAATCACATCAACGAAGGGGATGCTGGGAATAATTTCGGCAGAATAGGGCGCTGGATTCAGAATGACCCGTTTACCCAGATCGTGAGCTATCTTAATGATCGAATGAGTGGCATCGAAATTATTCTCCATCTGAACTAATAAAACATCAGATGAAGATAACTCCGGAACGATTGCCTGGATTTCACTATGGGTAATAGTTGTATTAGCCCCAGAATAAATAGCGATCATATTTTCGCCATTCTCCTGAGAAACGTAAATAATCGCATTACCAGTTGGCTCACTCTCAGACTGATAAAGCGTGTAAGAGTGAATTGCCGAGCGCGTTAAATGATCTGCCGCTAAATTACTGAACTGATCTTTACCCACCTTGGCGACAAAATGCACCTGAGCGCCTGCTTTACTGGCAGCCGTTGCCTGGTTTGCCCCTTTCCCGCCCGGCCCCAGGCTGCTGCCAAGCGCCATTATCGACTCGCCGCCCCTTGGGAAGCGCTCAACTTTAGCCACAATATCAACATTGAACGAGCCAAATACACATACCTTACCCTGCATAAACTTTCCTTTCTTTCGCTCATCGCCTGGTGATTTTCGGTGATTAACAGGTTGCAGCAGCACCTCAAAACTATCACCGGTTTCAGATATAAGTTCGGCCTGCAAACTACGCCGTAATATAATGGCCCCGCCATAACAGCGCTGCACCAGCCCCATATCTGCAAGAGTATTCAAATCACTACGTATCGTTTCTTTAGTGACATTAAAATGAGCCGAGAAATAATTCACATAGCCACGTTCATGCTCATCTAAATATCGCAAAATAGACTTTCTACGTTCTTCAAGAAACATAATTAACCCCGATATCACCATTGCAGTATACGAACCACCCAAGGGTGGAAGAGTGACATCAATCCCATGTTTCCAGACAAAACGGAAGCAAACAAAAATGACAAGAAGGGGTGAACAGAAAGAGAGATTCCGGGTTCTGTAGGGTGTAAAATAATATATGCCATTAATATATTTAACGGCATAACATTCTGCATATTACGAATATATACGCAGAATGTTATTAAGATTAATGATGCTCGGCCACCAACAGCGCCTGGGTATCCGGTTCCAGCGCCTGGAATACATGTTCCTGATCCGCCGGATAGCAGATGTAATCGCCCTCCCCCAGCTCCTCCGGCGCTTCGGTCAACCCGACCCGCGCGCGCCCCTGGGTAATAATAATATGCTCAACCGAACCCGCTGGATGAGGATGAGAAATCCGGTCAGCGCCTGGCTGCGTCAGTAACAGGTAGATATCACGGCGGGCGCCCGGCGGGCAGGTCGCCAGTAAAATCGCCTGGTAATGGGCCTGTTCGGCCACCACTTTGGTTCCTTCTCCGCGACGCAATACCTGGGTCTTTTGCGCCTGCGGCTCCAGCAGCTGCGCAAAAGGGATATCGAGCGCGACGCAGAGGGCCCACAGGGTCTCCAGGCTCGGATTACCGTTGCCCGATTCCAGCTGCGATAACGTTGATTTGGCAATACCTGCCCGGCGCGCCACTTCCGCCAGCGATAGCCCGGTACGGGACCGTTCACGTACCAGACTTTTGGCAATCAGGCTAATTGGCTGTGTCATACACGGCTCCACGTTTTTTATAACGAACGATTCGTTCGTCTTGAAAATCAATACCGATGCGTTCATTATAATGGAAATTCGTTCGATATGGCTAAATAGTATGAAGCAGCCCTTCTCCTGTCTCAAAGCAGACACCATCAAAGCGATAGCGTTAGTGTGTCTGGCGGTCGGCATCGTCGGCATGTCCTATGGTTCGCTGGCGATGGCCTACGGCTTCCCGGTCTGGGTTCCGTTTGCGCTCTCCCTTTCGGTACTGGCAGGCGCCTCCGAATTTATGTTTATCGGCATTATCGCCAGCGGCGGAAACCCGCTGGCCGCTGCGGCGGCAGGCTTGCTGGTCAACGCCCGCCATATTCCGTTCGGCGTCACGGTGCGCGAGCTGGTCGGCAAACGCGGCGTCAGCCTGCTGGGTTGTCATATTATGAATGATGAGAGCGTGGTGTTCGGGCTCGCGCAAAAAACGCCGGAACAGCGTAAAGCCGCCTACTGGCTATGCGGCCTGGGCGTAGCGATTATCTGGCCCGTGGGGGCGATGCTCGGCGCCATGGTCGGCAAGCTGTTGCCTGACCCGGAAACCATTGGTCTGGATGCGGTATTCCCGGCTATTTTGCTGGCGCTGGTGGTGCCGGCGTTTAAAAATCGCACCACCTTAATCCGCGCCTGCAGCGGCGCGGCGCTCTCTCTTGCCACCGTCCCCTTCGCCCCGGTGGGTCTGCCGGTGCTGCTCTCTCTGTTTGGTTTGATGGCGAGGAAAAAATAATGGCTGACATCACGCTGTTCATCGTCGGTATGGCGATTTTATCGGCAGGGACCTATTTGATGCGTCTGGGCGGGGCAACGCTCGGCAGTCGTTTAGCGCTTTCTGCACGTTCTCAGGCACTACTTTCCGATGCGGCGACGGTGTTGCTGTTTTCTGTCGCCCTGGCGACCACTTTTTATGAAGGCGAACATTTTGCCGGCATGGCGCGGGTACTGGGCGTCGGTTTCGCCGTCTTTCTTGCCTGGCGCAAGATGCCGCTGATCGTGGTGATTATTTCGGCGGCGGTGGTCACGGCGCTACTGCGTCTGGTCGGGCTTGCGTAGGCCGGACAGGCGCAAGCGCTATCCGGCAATCAGACGCTGCGTCAACCTGGCGTCTGCTGAATCCACTCCGACAGCCTGACAATATCCAGCGGCTGCTGTTGATCCACCGTGAAGACCGGGCCGAGTCGCATCGGCTCAGCCCGTTCAGCCAGCAGGGCAAGCTCCGGCAGATATTCTTCTCCGGGATGGCCCGCCCGACGATCCTGCAGGCGCGTGGCATAGCGTGACACCGCCAGTTCAGGAGAGATGTGATTCCAGATCTCAACCACTTTCTCAACCCCCGCCTGATGCAACAACCGTTGCAGGGTCTCCCGGGGCTGGAAACCGAACCAGGCGTCGATTAACCAGATAACGTTGGCTGGCGAATGGCCGATGATCGACCAGATAGCCTCGTAGGCCGCGCATCCCAGCTGACGGTTAAAAGGCCGATCGATGTCGGTAAAGCACGCCATAAACGGCTCTTTAATCTCATCAATGGTCAGGAGCGGCAGGCCAAAGGTTTGCGCTAGCGCCTGGGCTATCGTGCTCTTTCCCGAAGCGGGGACGCCGTTAATTAAGATAACGGTTTTACAGCCGGCAGTGAGATGTCTGTTCATAACAACGCAATCACCTCTTCTCTGGTACTGGCGGCGCGGAGCCTGGCCATGGTTTGGTTATTGTCCAGCAGCGCCACAATCGCCCGAATGCCTTCTTCAATATGCGCATTGCTATCCTGCGCGCCGAACATAATGACGATATCCGCTCTGTCGCTGCCGGCAAATTGAATCGGTTTATCTAATACCACCAGACTGAAGCAGTTTCGCTTCACGCCGCATTCCGGTCTGGCATGTGGAATAGCAATGCCCTCTTCGAATACGTAATAAGCACCATGATTGAGCGTATTATCAATAACCGCTTTACTATAACTCTCAGAGAGATACCCGTTCGCCACCAGGGGGCTGGCGGCCAGCTCAATCACCCTGCGCCAGTCAGACTCCATCACGCCGACCTGAATGGCATCGGCTTCAATCAGCAAATCTTTTATGGTCATTACGCCTCCCTAGATATTGCGGCGAATAATATTGCGTAACTCATCAATCCGAATAAATAGCGCGTCGATATCCTGACGATGTATTTTGCTTTTAACATACACCGATAGCGCCCGGTTATACTTCAGCATCAATGCCTTCTGGATCTCACCATTGCCAGGCTCGCCCTGTAGTTCATTTTCCAGCGTTTTTATTTCTTCAGCCAGTTCGCGGGACAGCCGATCATAATCCTGCGGCGGATGATGCTCTTTTTTCCACAACGCTTTCAGTGATTGAAACATAATCTTCTCCCGCCCTGACGGGTGCAGGGCTAACCTGGTCATGACAATTTATTATTGCGGATTTAACTATTTAAATAATGCCATTTTTTCCATCAGTACCTGGGTGACCGCATTATTGGCGGGAATTAAAAACTTACGCACGCTGTCATTCACCTTGCCTTTTTCAAAAGTGGTTTTACATTGGTCAACCCACTGCACATTCATTTCTGTGCCCACATTGACCTTATTAATCCCTTCACTCACCGCTTTACGCATATCCTCATCACTGACGCCGGTACCGCCGTGCAGCACCAGCGGCACGCCCGTAGCCCGGCTAATCTCCTGAAGGCGCTGATGCTGGATCTGCGCCTTGCCGGTATAAAGGCCGTGCACGGTGCCGACGGAGACAGCCAGCATGTCAACCTGAGTCTCATTCACGAAGCGCGTGGCGTCCTCGACGGTGGTAAAACAGATATCTTCTGCGGCAACGGCTTTACCATCTTCTGATCCCCCGATGGCACCCAGCTCGCCTTCAACGGTAATATTCCGCGGCCGCGCCATTTCCACCACAATCCGCGTATTACCGATATTCTCCTCCAGCCCCAGGTGCGAGCCGTCATACATGACCGATGAAAATCCGGCATTCATGGCCGTTTCAATCGCGCTGATATCAGAACAGTGATCCAGATGCAGACAGGTTGGCACATTTTCACTTTCCGCCAGAGAGCGAACCGCATCCACCAGTAAACGATAGCCAAGATATTCCGCCGTACCGGTCGAGATTTGAATCATTAATGGGCTATGGCTCTTTTGCGCGGCTTTAAAAAAGGCTGGCAGCATTTCGATACAGTGCAGATTAAATGAGCCAATAGCTTTGTAATTTCTTTGCCGGGCGATTTTCAGAATATCGTTGAAATTATACAGACTCATGAATATTTTCCCCTTTCGACTTAGATGATGTACCGTTTACGAACCATGCCAGTGCGGCGACAAAAACAATAAACAAGGCAACAAATAACCAGTTATTCTGCAAGGCATGGCCTAATACCAGACCCGAACTAATGACATCGGAATCACTGAATGTGACGCCGGTAAAACCATAGCTTTCAAGCATCGGGACCAGAATGGCGGGCAGGAAAGTAATAAACAGGCCGTGAACCACACCGCCAATCATTGCTCCGCGACGTCCACCCAGCGCATTACCAAAGACCCCCGCCGTACCGCCGGCAAAGAAGTTGGTTAACAGTCCCGGGAGGATCATCGCCAGGCCAAACATCGGGAAGACCAGCATGCCGATTATCGAACCCACGGTCGTCGCCAGGAACCCCACGATGACCGCGTTAGGGGCATAAGGGAACAGCACGGGGCAGTCCAGCGCCGGTTTCGCATCCGGCACAATACGCATGGCAATACCGCGAAAGGCCGGGACCAGTTCATTCAGCAATAAGCGCACGCCGCTGTAGAGGACAAAGACCCCTGCCACAAACTGAACAGACTGCATAAAGGCATACATCAGGTAGTTGACGCCGCCGGAAAAGCGGGCGACATACTCCGGTCCGGCCGCCAGCGCCGGGATCAGGTACATGGGGACCATCACCACCGCCATGGCGAGATAGGTATCCTGCAGAAACTTGAAGTTATCAGGCAGTTCAAGATCTTCGGTTGAGCGGGAGCCTTTACCCACCACTTTAGCCACCGCCGCCTGGACTAAATATCCGATGGTGCAAAAATGCCCGAGAGCCACATCGTCAGAATCGGTAATGCGTCTGACCACCGGCTGCGCCAGCGCCGGCATCAGTACCGCCATAACGCCGCCAAAGACACCGCCGGTCAGGATCAGCGGCAGCCCGGTCAGCCCGGCTTTGTAGCCAATCACCGTGCCAATCGTCGCCATCCACAGCAGCGCCTGCCCGGTGAGGAAGATATATTTCAGCGGCGTCAGGCGGGCGATAATAATGTTAACGGCAAAGATAACCATCAGCGTTAACGCCACTTCAGAACCCAGTTCCCGATTCGCCAGACCCGCGATAGCGGCAACATCGGTGATATACCCCTTCATCCCGAAACCGTGGGTGAAGATATCGTTAAGGAAGCTCAGGGTAGCGACAATAATATTAATGCCGGCCATCATAATTAAGAATCCGAGCAGCGTTTTAAACGTCCCCTCGACTATTTTACCCACTGACTTCTTCTGTAAGATCAGACCCAGCATGGCAATAAATGCGATTAATATCGAAGCCTGGCCGAGCAAATCTTTAACAATAAACTCGATAAAGCTATTCATGGTCGGCCACCTTGAGGTTGCGCTCTTTCAGGAATGAGACAATTTTCCGTTCAATTTCATCTTTATCCGTAAGTTTATTAAGGACCACCACGCGCTTTATTTCCTCTTCATTAGCGTCAGCGGTTAATATGTCGGCAAATGTTTTTTGCGTCAAAATAATATCGGATTTGAACGCTCCGGCTTCAGATACAGTTGTGTGTTCAATATGTGCAGGGATTTCCAGTTTCTTTAATACTGCTTTCGCCGTCATTTCGATGGCAAAGCTTGAACCGAGGCCGCAGCCACATACGCAAAGAATTTTCAGCATGTAGGGTCTCCTCAAATGATATTGAGTTGTTTGGCAAGTTTATAATGATGTCCTTCGATATCTACCAGACGTTTTTTCATACTGACTAAATCAATTGGAATAGGTTTATTGCTTGAATTTATAATAATCGCTTTATTTTTCATTCCTGACTGAATACAGCGAACGACTTCATTCGCCATGATCGTCCCCTGGTAAATCTCTTCGCAGGTCGGGTCGCCGCTGCGCAGTCCATAGCCGATGATGGTTTTACGGATGCGGACACCGATGCGTGGCTCAAGCTGCTTGATCATCGTATCGATAGCCCCTTGAAAGCCAGGGGAATACTCCCTGGTATAGCCTTCAGAGCAAAGAATCACTACGCTGTTTTGCTCGCGAAGCTTACGTCTGACGCGCTCGGCCAGATCGTCTAATGGCATCTGTGCTTCCGGAATCAGCGCAATATCGGCATTACTTTTAATCGCTGACTGCAACGTGAGTTCCCCGCAATACCCTCCTAATATTTCAGCCATAAACACCCGCCCAGGTAATGCTCTGCCGGTATTTCTTAAACGGGAAACCTCCTTGATAATTTGTTCGCAGGCTGTCGAAAAACCGATAGTATAATCACTACCATATACATCATTATCGATAGTCATGCCGACACCGAAACAGTTAATGTCAAATTCGCTAAGTGTATTAAGGAACTGTAGGCTACCATCGCCACCAGCCATAATTAACACATCAAGGCGCAGCGACTTAATTTTCCTGGCTATCGCTTCATACTCATTCCTCAGCAATTTGCGAGTGGTTCTTCCGGATGTAATAACAGGCAGTGAACAAATAGAGAAATCAACGAGATCCCGCCAGGCGATTTCCTGGTGATTTTTGTCGAGCAATCCAGGTATACCACCATTAAATATGGTGATTTCCGCGCTCGCCAGTTTCGCAACCTGAAAAATAAAATTATTAATTCCGGACACATCGCCACCGCTAATAACAATACCGATTTTCATGATCACCACCGTCATATTTCCTTGCCCACATTTATCCCTAAGTTCAAGACCTGTATTTGCAATGAAGATCACATAATTATGATTAATTTATCCGTAGTAACGATTGACAGATATAAATATGATGTGTTTTTTGTGATCGGAATCTCATTTAAAAGATGAGATCGTCTTAACAGTTATTTTCAAATAACTTTATTATTCATCAGGTTAAATATTAAGAGGATAGCGCGTCATTTTGCTTACCGGGGGTTTAATGGCGGCGCGAAAAACAAAGAAGAGAAACGTGATAAATACCACATTTTTTTACGCAGAAGTGGCGAAGTCGGGCGGAGAGATCTGATGGCCGAAGCAGAAAAACAAAAAAAGCGCCCGCAGGCGCTCTTTCGACGGTAATGCCAGATTTATTTGTTCAGTTCCGCCGTCATGTGCACGCGGTTACCGGTAAAGGCTTCGGTAATTTTATAAGACGATGCGCCAGCGGCCTGTGCCTGAGCGGCAATTTTCGCTTCAGCTCCGTCGATGGTTGCGGCGGTGGCGGTCACGCTTTCAGCGGCGAAAGCACCAAAAGAAACGGTAAGAGCGATAACTGCAGCAAAAGTTTTGATGCTTTTCATGATGTAAATCCTTCATTAAGTTGTTTGGATAAGGCGATGTGCCTTGATGTGATAAATACTAGACCTCACAACCCACAACTAAAAGCGGAAGGATTTGCTCTCATCATTCAAAAAAACTGACTTAATTTTAACCTGCGATCAACCGCTGCGGATGGGTGTAAATCGTCGCCCTGCCCGGGCGGCAAAAGCCCACCAGCGTCAGGTTGCAACGTTCCGCGACCTCCACCGCCAGCGCGGTGGCGGCGGAAACCGCAAACAGAATTTCCACGCCGCACATTGCCGCCTTCTGCACCATCTCGTAGCTGGCGCGGCTGGAGACTAACGCCGCCCCGCATTGCCAGTCATCGCCCTCTTCTACGCGCCGCCCCAGCAGTTTATCCAGCGCGACATGACGCCCGACATCCTCGTGTCCGCCCACCAGTTCTCCGGACGGACACAGCCACGCCGCCGCATGGGTGCAGCCGGTGATATGACCAATCGGCTGCACACCACGAAGCTGCTCCAGCGCGCGATCGAGATTCTCCAGCCTGAAGGTTTGGGTGAATGGTAAAGGTTGCACCGGCTTGCCGATATCGTTGAGCTGCTCAACGCCGCAAACGCCGCAGCCGGTTCGCCCGGCCAGCGCGCGACGGCGCTCTTTCAGCCCCATAAAACGACGGCTGGAAAGCTCAATCTGAACTTCCAGACCGTTGCAGGCCTGCACTACCTCCATCCCGTAGATCTCGCGCCGGTGTTCAATAATCCCTTCTGATAATGAAAAACCGACGGCAAAACGTTGCAGATCCTTAGGAGAGACCATCATGACAACGTGTGAGATACCGTTATAGACCAGCGCCACCGGTACTTCTTCGGCTAATTCGTCAGACTGCGGATGTTGCAAATCATCGCGCTTCCAGAGCACGACCTGACGACATCCTGTGATGCTTGTCACATTTTCAATTTGTTCGGGAGGGTTCTTGTTCACTTTGTTTTAACCGTATTGGAACAGGCATACACACAATGTGGTATTCTTTGCATACCCCTTCAAGTGAAAGGGGGATCACCCCCAATTCTGAACCTTTGCGGCGCTTACCGCAAAGTAAATAACTACATGTGACAATGTCGATACAAGGAGTGAACCATGCAGGTCAGCAGAAGGCAGTTCTTTAAGATCTGCGCTGGCGGTATGGCAGGCACAACGGCAGCGGCGCTGGGTTTTGCCCCAGGCGCCGCGCTCGCGGAAACCCGGCAATATAAACTGCTGCGTACCCGCGAAACCCGTAACACCTGTACGTACTGTTCCGTCGGTTGCGGGCTGTTAATGTATAGCCTCGGCGACGGTGCGAAAAACGCCAAAGCATCCATCTTTCATATCGAAGGAGATCCTGATCACCCGGTCAACCGTGGTGCGCTCTGTCCGAAAGGGGCAGGTCTGGTCGACTTTATTCATTCCGAAAGCCGTCTGAAATTCCCGGAATATCGTGCGCCAGGCTCCGACAAGTGGCAGCAAATCAGCTGGGACGACGCGTTCGATCGTATCGCGAAGCTGATGAAAGAAGACCGCGATGCCAACTTTATCGCCAAAAACGACGCTGGCGCCACCGTCAACCGTTGGTTGACCACCGGCATGCTGTGCGCTTCAGCCTCCAGTAACGAAACCGGCTATTTAACGCAGAAATTCACCCGCGCGCTCGGTATGCTCGCGGTCGACAATCAGGCGCGCGTCTGACACGGACCAACGGTAGCAAGTCTTGCTCCAACATTTGGTCGCGGTGCGATGACCAACCACTGGGTTGACATCAAAAACGCCAACCTGATCGTGGTGATGGGCGGTAATGCCGCTGAAGCGCACCCGGTAGGGTTCCGCTGGGCGATGGAAGCCAAAATCCACAACGGCGCGAAGCTGATTGTTATCGACCCCCGCTTTACGCGTACTGCGTCGGTAGCCGACTTCTATACCCCGATTCGTTCCGGTACTGACATCACCTTCTTGTCAGGCGTCATCCTGTACCTGCTGAATAACGAAAAATTCAACCGCGAGTACACCGAAGCCTATACCAACGCCAGCCTGATCGTACGTGAGGATTACAGCTTCGATGACGGGTTGTTCAGCGGCTATGACGCGGCAAGCCGCAAATACGATAAGACCAGCTGGAACTATGAGCTGGACGAAAACGGCTTCGCGAAACGCGACACGACGCTGCAACATCCGCGCTGCGTATGGAACCTGCTGAAGCAGCACGTTTCTCGCTATACCCCAGAAGTGGTGGAAAATATCTGCGGTACGCCGAAAGCGGACTTCCTGAAAGTCTGTGAGTACATCGCTGAAACCAGCGCGCATGATAAAACCGCGTCATTCCTCTATGCGCTCGGCTGGACGCAGCACTCTATCGGTGCGCAGAACATCCGTACCATGGCGATGATCCAGCTGCTGCTCGGCAACATGGGGATGGCTGGCGGCGGCGTGAACGCCTTGCGCGGTCACTCCAACATTCAGGGGCTGACCGACCTGGGGCTGCTGTCGCAGAGCCTGCCGGGTTATATGACGCTGCCGAGTGAGAAGCAGACCGACCTGCAAACCTACCTGTCCGCCAACACGCCGAAGCCGCTGTTGAAAGATCAGGTGAACTACTGGGGCAACTACCCGAAATTCTTCGTCTCAATGATGAAGGCCTTCTTTGGCGATAAAGCCACGGCGGAAAACAGCTGGGGCTTTGACTGGCTGCCGAAGTGGGATAAGGGCTACGACGTCCTGCAGTACTTCGAGATGATGTATCAGGGCAAGGTCAATGGCTATATTTGCCAGGGCTTTAACCCGGTGGCCTCGTTCCCGAACAAAAACAAAGTGGTCGCCTCGCTGTCGAAACTGAAGTTCCTGGTGACCATCGACCCGCTCAACACCGAAACGTCTACCTTCTGGCAAAACCACGGTGAGTCGAACGATGTCGATCCGGCGAAAATACAGACCGAAGTGTTCCGCCTGCCCTCTACCTGCTTTGCCGAGGAGAATGGTTCCATCGTTAACTCCGGACGCTGGCTGCAGTGGCACTGGAAAGGCGCGGATGCCCCAGGGATTGCGACCACCGATGGCGAAATCCTCGCCGGCATCTTCTTACGTCTGCGGAAAATGTACGCGGAAACCGGCGGTCCGGCGCCTGAGCCGGTGCTGAACATGACCTGGGACTACTCCACGCCGCACGAACCCGCTTCGGAAGAGGTGGCGATGGAGAGCAACGGCAAGGCGCTGGCAGATATTACCGATCCGGCCACCGGCGCGGTGATTGTGAAGAAAGGCCAGCAGCTCAGCTCCTTCGCGCAGCTGCGCGATGATGGCACCACCGCCAGCGGTTGCTGGATCTTCGCCGGCAGCTGGACGCCGGAAGGCAACCAGATGGCGCGTCGCGATAACGCCGATCCATCCGGCCTCGGCAATACGCTGGGCTGGGCCTGGGCATGGCCGCTCAACCGTCGCATTCTGTACAACCGTGCTTCCGCTGACCCGCAGGGCAACCCGTGGGATCCCAAACGCCAAATCCTGAAATGGGACGGCGCAAAATGGGGCGGCGTGGACATTCCGGACTACAGTGCCGCCGCACCAGGCAGCGATGTCGGGCCGTTCATCATGCAGCCCGAAGGCATGGGCCGCCTGTTTGCTCTTGATAAGATGGCGGAAGGTCCGTTCCCGGAACACTACGAGCCGTTTGAAACGCCGCTGGGCACCAACCCGCTGCACCCGAATGTGGTCTCTAACCCGGCCGCCCGCGTCTTTAGCGGCGACCTGGAACAGATGGGTAAAGCGGATAAGTTCCCGTACGTCGGCACCACCTACCGTCTCACCGAGCACTTCCACTACTGGACCAAGCATGCGCTGCTCAACGCCATCGCCCAGCCGGAACAATTTGTGGAAATCGGCGAGAAGCTGGCGAACAAGCTCGGCATCGCGCATGGCGATACCGTTCGCGTCTCCTCCAACCGCGGCTATATCAAGGCCAAGGCGGTGGTGACCAAGCGTATTCGCACGCTGAAAGTGGACGGTAAGGATATTGATACCATCGGTATTCCTATCCACTGGGGCTATGAAGGGGTGGCGAAGAAAGGCTTTATCGCCAACACGCTGACGCCGTTCGTCGGCGATGCGAACACGCAAACGCCGGAGTTTAAAGCCTTCCTCGTGAACGTGGAAAAGGTGTAACGGAGACGACTTATGGCTTATCAATCGCAAGACATCATTCGTCGTTCCGCGACTAACGGTTTCACTCCCGCGCCTCAGGCGCGGGACCACCAGCAGGAAGTCGCGAAGCTTATCGACGTCACCACCTGTATTGGCTGTAAAGCCTGTCAGGTCGCCTGTTCAGAATGGAACGATATCCGCGATGAAGTCGGTCACAACGTCGGGGTGTACGACAACCCCGCGGATCTGACCGCCAAATCCTGGACGGTGATGCGCTTCTCCGAAGTGGAGCAGAACGACAAACTGGAGTGGCTTATCCGTAAGGATGGCTGCATGCACTGTGCCGACCCCGGCTGCCTGAAGGCCTGCCCGTCGGAAGGGGCTATCATTCAGTATGCCAACGGTATCGTGGATTTTCAGTCCGAGCAGTGCATCGGCTGCGGCTACTGTATCGCCGGCTGCCCGTTTGACGTGCCGCGCCTGAACCCGGAAGACAACCGCGTCTACAAATGTACGCTGTGCGTCGACCGCGTCACCGTGGGTCAGGAGCCTGCCTGTGTGAAGACCTGCCCGACCGGCGCTATCCACTTTGGCTCCAAAGAGGATATGAAAACGCTGGCAGGCGAGCGCGTCGCTGAACTGAAAACCCGTGGTTACGACAACGCGGGCCTGTACGATCCGGCCGGCGTCGGCGGCACGCACGTGATGTACGTGCTGCACCACGCCGACAAACCGAATCTGTATCACGGCCTGCCGGAGAACCCGGAAATCAGCGCCACCGTGAAGTTCTGGAAAGGTATCTGGAAACCGCTCGCGGCGGTAGGATTTGCCGCGACTTTCGCCGCCAGCGTCTTCCACTATGTCGGGGTCGGTCCGAACCGTGCGGAAGAGGAAGAGGACAACCTGCATGAAGAGAATGACGAGGTGCGCAAATGAAAAGACGTGACACCATTGTGCGCTACACGGCGCCGGAACGCATCAACCACTGGGTCACCGCCTTCTGCTTCGTGCTGGCGGCGGTGAGCGGACTGGGCTTTTTCTTCCCGTCCTTCAACTGGCTGATGCAGATCATGGGGACACCGCAGCTGGCGCGTATACTGCACCCGTTTGTCGGCGTTATCATGTTCGCGTCGTTCATCATCATGTTTTTCCGCTACTGGCACCATAACCTCATCAACCGGGATGATATCTTCTGGGCGAAGAATATTCGTAAGATCGTCGTCAACGAGGAAGTGGGTGATACCGGGCGCTATAACTTCGGCCAGAAGTGCGTATTCTGGGCGGCGATTATCTTGCTGGTGCTGCTGCTGGCGAGCGGCGTGATCATCTGGCGTCCGTATTTTGCGCCGGCGTTCTCAATCCCGGTGATCCGCTTCGCGCTGATGCTGCATTCATTTGCCGCCGTTGCCCTGATTGTGGTTATTATGGTGCATATTTACGCCGCCCTGTGGGTGAAAGGCACCATTACCGCGATGGTGGAGGGCTGGGTGACCAAAACATGGGCGAAGAAACATCATCCCCGCTGGTACCGGGAAGTTCGCCAGAAACAGGAAAAGAAGACTGAATGAGTATTCGCATAATCCCGCAAGATGAGCTGGGTTCGAGCGAGAAACGTACGGCGGAGTACATTCCGCCGTTACTGTTTCCCAGGCTGAAAAATCTTTATAACCGTCGGGCCGATCGTCTGCGCGAACTGGCACAGAACAACCCGCTGGGCGACTACCTGCGCTTTGCTGCGCTCATTGCACACGCCCAGGAAGTGGTGCTCTACGACCATCCGCTACAGATGGATCTGACCGCCCGCCTCAAAGAAGCGAACGAGCAGGGCAAACCGCCGCTGGATATTCACGTGCTGCCGCGCGACAAGCACTGGCACAAGCTCCTGCATTCGCTGATTGCCGAGCTCAAGCCAGAGATGAGTGGCCCGGCGCTGGCGGTCATCGAAAACCTCGAAAAAGCCTCTGAGCAGGAGCTGGAGCTGATGGCAAGCGCCCTGTTCGCTTCCGACTTTGCCTCGGTCAGTAGCGACAAAGCGCCGTTTATCTGGGCTGCGCTGTCGCTCTACTGGGCGCAGATGGCCAGCCTGATCCCTGGCAAGGCGCGCGCCGAGTATGGCGAACAGCGTCAGTATTGCCCGGTCTGCGGTTCAATGCCGGTATCCAGCATGGTGCAAATTGGCACCACGCAGGGTTTGCGCTACCTGCACTGCAACCTGTGCGAAACCGAATGGCACGTCGTGCGCGTGAAGTGCAGCAACTGCGAGCAGAGCCGGGATTTACATTACTGGTCTCTGGACAACGAGCAGGCGGCCATTAAGGCCGAAAGCTGCGGTGACTGCGGGACTTACCTGAAGATTCTGTACCAGGAAAAAGATCCGCAAGTGGAAGCCGTGGCCGACGATCTCGCCTCGCTGGTGCTGGATGCCCGCATGGAGCAGGAAGGTTTCGCCAGAAGTTCGATTAACCCGTTTATGTTCCCGGGTGAAGGGGAGTAAATCCCCCCATATTGCCGGGTAATCCACGTTGCCCGGCACTCGCCAAAACCTGATACGCGCGCACCTCAGCAGAGGAAGGCCTTCGCTTTAGCATGCCCTTCTCCCGTCCCCGATGCTAATTTTCTACAAAAAAACCTTTTCTATCGACGGCAACTCAGGCTATAACACTGTATATCCATACAGATAAAAGGAATATAATGATGGCACTGGAACACGGTATTGCCCGGCTGGTTGAGGAGTTTATCGCCGCAGGGCGCCCCTCTTCGCGAGAGCGAAATATTGATGACCGGAGGGCTGGTTATGTTGCCAGTGCGGTACTGGCAGGAGAAAGCGAAACGCGAGTGCAGGTGGATGATGTCATGCTGGAGGGGATGCATTTTCGCGTGGTATCGCCGCAGAATGCGGCCGGTCCGCTGCCCACCGTTATCTACTATCACGGCGGCTGTTTTATCAGCGGCGGTTTCGCCACCCACGATAAACAATTGCGCCAGCTGGCGTATGAAAGCGGCTGCCGGGTCATTGCCGTGCAATACCGGCTGGCGCCCGAGCAGACGTTTCCTGCCGCGCACGATGACGCGGAACAGGGAGCGCAGATTATCCGCCGCCACGCGGAGCCGCTCGGGGTCGATGCCTCGCAAATCACCCTTGCGGGCGATAGCGCGGGGGGGCATCTGGCTCTCGTCACCGCGCTCCGGCTGAAAGCCGCGGGTGGCTGGCAGCCCGCACAGCTGATTCTGATTTACCCCATGCTGGACGCCACCGCGGCTTCGGCAAGCTACGTCAGCAACGGAGAGGATTACATCATCACCCGGGATACGCTGCTGAGCGGCTACGAAATGTACCTGCCCGCAACGGAATCGGCACACCCGGAGGCCAGCCCGCTGTGGCGAGACGACTTCAGCGGCCTGCCGCCGGTGCATATCCTCACCGCCGAATATGACCCGCTGCGTGATGAGGGTGAAGCGCTGTATCAGCGAATGATCGAGCAAAGCGTGGTCTGTACCTGCCAGCGCTATGCTGGCGTGATTCACGGTTTCTTTCAGCTGGGTGGCATCAGTCTGGCGGCGCGCCATGCCATGGGCGATATCGCCTGGCGAATCCGTTCACCAGGTCGGTCGATATAATCAGCGCGCCGGGAATTACTCTTCTTCGTTCCCGCCCTCTTCATACGAACCAAACGGCTTCGCGGGCAGAACGATGTAAATGCCTTCAAAAATGGCGCCCAGACTCTCGCCGCCAAACAACTCAACCTGCAGCTGTACGCGGGCTTTGCGCCCGCGTGCCAGGCGGTCGAGATCGCCGCTGAGCGAGCCCAGATCGGCCACCGCGCTCGGGCGACCGCTAATCGGCTGGCTGTAACGGATATGGGCATCGGCGAGAATAATCGTGCCGCCCAGATGCTGCTCGCGCAGCATCAGCCAGATAAGGCCCCAGCCGGTCAGCGTCGCCAGGGAAAACAGACTTCCGGCAAACAGCGTATGGTGCGGATTCTGGTTACCGGCTTCAGGCATGGTGGTGATGAAGTTTTTGCCGGTGTACTGCTGAATACGCACACCCATTTTTTCGCTGAGCGGAATATGCTGATACCAGGCCTGCTGCAGCTGCCCGCACCAGTCGCCGCGATGCAGAATATCGTCCAGCGAGGCGATTGGTTTAATCATCAGGAAGTGGCGGATCGGCGTGGTGGTCGGCGTGGTAATCTCGCCCTGGTTAACAAAACCGAGCTTGGCAAAGAACTCCATCGCGTCTTCGCGAGCGCTACAGGTTACGCGCTTAACGCCCTCCTGACGGGCGACGGACTCCAGCGTCATCGCCATCAGCGTCCCCAAGCCTTTATCCTGCACCGAGGGATGTACGGCCATAAAGCGAATAGAGGCTTCGTTCTCCGCGTTTATATACAGCCGCCCGACGGCAACCAGGTTGCCTTCTTCATCCACGACCATCTGGTGATGCGCCATCGCATCCCAGGCGTCACGCTCCGATCCTTTGGGCTGATGGAGCGGCTTGCGCAACATCTCCCAACGGAACTGATAGTAGCTCTCGAGTTCGTCTTCTGTTTGCGGTACACGAAGGTGATACATAGCCGTACTCTCTTTTGTTACCCGCAGCCGGCCCGGAAGCTGGCTCATACCTGCAACCAAAAGGTCACAGGACCATCATTCACCAGTGAGACTTGCATATCCGCAGCGAATCTCCCGGTTTGGGTGTTCATCTCCTGCTGGCGACAGCGACCGACAAAATAGTCATACAGCGCTTCCGCTCTGTCAGGGGCGGCCCCTCTGGAAAAACCCGGCCGCATGCCCCGTTCGGTATCCGCCGCCAGCGTGAACTGTGAGACCACCAGGACGCTGCCGCCGGACTGCCGCACATTGAGGTTCATTTTTCCTTCGCTATCGCTGAAAATACGATAGCCAAGTACGCGCTCGCACAGGCGATTCGCTTTTTGCTCATCATCATCTTTCTCAACGCCCAACAACACCAGAAGCCCCGGGCCGATTTCCCCCGTCACTTCGCCCTCCACGGTTACGCTTGCACGGGATACGCGCTGAATTAATGCAATCATAGTTATTCTGGTTCTTCTTTTTTAAGTTTGCGGTATTCCTCGAGAGTGACAGTAATTTCTGCCCCAAGCAAGACGATACACCACGTCCAGTACACCCAGACAAACAAAATAGGCACCACGGCTATCACGCCGTAAATCAGCTGGTACGACGGGAAGGTCGTGATATATAAAGCAAACGCTTTTTTGCCCGCCTCAAACAACAGCGCCGCCACCAGCGATCCGATAATTGCATCGCGATTGCGTACCTGGGTCGTCGGTACAATGCTGTAGAGCAGCCAAAATGCCGTCCACGATAACATCAGCGGGAAGAGACGCAGCACATCATCAATCACGCTGTTCAGTTCGCTCGCCCAGCGCAACGACAGCAGATAAGAGCTGATGGCCAGACTCGCCCCCGCCAGCAGCGGCCCCAGCGTCAGAATCATCCAGTAAACGGCAAATGAGTAAATTTTGGGCCGGGTACGCGTGCTGCGCCAGATGGTGTTCAGCGCGCTATCAATCGAATACATCAGCAGCAGCGAGGTCACGATCAGCCCAAAGGCGCCGACGGCGGTCATCCGGCTGGAGTTCGCGACAAACTGTTCGATGTATCCCTGAATAACGTCCCCCGTCGCCGGGATGAAGTTAGCGAAGATAAAGTGGCGAAGCTGACCGCTAACCTCGGCAAACATCGGAAATGCCGAGAACAGCGCAAAGACGACGGCGATCAGCGGCACCAGGGAGAGTAACGACACGTAGGCGAGATTCCCCGCCAGTGTCGTCATATGGTCTTCATCAATACGCCGCCAGAGCAGTTTTATCCAGGCAATCAGGGGCCGGACGCGGCGCTTTGCTTTTTGATGAACGGTTTTGAGCATAGTTATTTCGCAAAGTAGGCGGGGATGGTCTCCTTTCCGGTTACCAGAATACTGGTTATCCCCAACAGCTTAGCCCCTGCTATATTATCGGCGTTATCGTCAAAAAAGACCGTCTCCTCGGCAGAAAAACCTTCCGACTGCAGGACGCTTTGATAGATTCGCGCCTCGGGTTTACGCATCCCCATCTCCTGGGAAAGATAGATACGATCGGCGGCGGCCCGCACCTGCGGATATTCATCCGGCCAGAAAGTGGTATGCAGACGGTTGGTATTCGACAGAACAACCACGCGGTGCCCCTGCTCGCGCAGCTTTTGCATAATAGCGATGACTTCCGGGCGCAGAGAGACAAAAACGGCCTGCCAGCCGTGGGAAAACTGCTCATAGCTCAGCGGCATATTCATTTCATGGCACATCGCGTGCGCAAAGTCCTCATCGCTAATTTCACCGCGCTCGTGCTGATGGAACGCCTCGCCCATGGTGAAATGCTGCTTGAGCGTCGCGAGCGGGATACGGCTCAAATCGCTCCATGTCCCGAGAACCCGGTTGAAGTCGATGTCGACAATCACATTACCTAAATCAAAGATATAGAGCATTTTTGTCTCCTTGCGCGCCATGAAAGATTAACTGTAGCGGGAAAGGCGGTATTTGACTATGTATGGTTTTTAAACCGGCGTTCAGAACGATTTAGGCTGCCCGATAACGGCTCGTCCCTGGAGAGCCACGCTGCTCACTTTTCCCTTCAGATATCCCGCCACACTCATCACTGACCCTGAGCGCAAAGCGTTACGGAGCCCCCAACCGGTGAACAGCCCCGTCTGACTTTTTGGTCGCGGTTCACCGGCTGGGGGGCTCTACAGACAAAAAAACCCCGCCATAAAGGCGGGGTTCGGTATCGACAAGAAGCGAGAATTAATCTTCTTTCGCACCGCGCATTGCGCGTTTACGGTCGTTCTCAGTCAGGTGACGTTTACGGATACGAACGGAAGTTGGGGTCACTTCTACCAGTTCGTCGTCATCGATGAACTCCAGAGCTTGCTCCAGGGTCATCTTAACCGGCGGAACCAGGACCGTTGCTTCGTCAGTACCGGAAGCACGCATGTTGGTCAGTTTCTTACCGGTCAGGCAGTTTACGGTCAGGTCGTTAGAACGACTGTGAATACCGATGATCTGGCCTTCGTAAACTTCAGCACCGTGGCCGAGGAACAGCTTACCGCGGTCCTGCAGGCTGAACAGTGCAAACGCAACCGCTTTACCCTGACCGTTGGAGATCAGTACGCCGTTCTGACGCTGGCCCACATCGCCCGCACGAACGTCGTCGTAGTGGCTGAAAGTGGAGTACAGCAGACCAGTACCGGAGGTCATGGTCATGAACTCAGAACGGAAGCCGATCAGGCCACGGCTTGGGATCACGTAGTCGAGACGTACGCGGCCTTTGCCATCTGGATTCATGTTTTTCAGGTCGCCTTTACGCTCACCCAGAGCCTGCATGACAGAACCCTGATGCTGCTCTTCAACGTCCAGCGTGACGTTTTCGAACGGCTCTTGTTTACGGCCGTCGATTTCGCGGAAGATAACTTTCGGACGGGAAACCGCCATTTCGAAACCTTCACGACGCATATTTTCGATCAGCACAGACAGGTGCAGCTCACCACGACCGGAAACGCGGAATGCATCCGCATCCGGAGTCTCTTCGACGCGCAGCGCCACGTTATGCACCAGCTCTTTATTCAGACGGTCAAGAATCTGACGAGAGGTAACGTACTTACCTTCTTTACCGCAGAACGGAGAGGTGTTAACGCAGAAGAACATGGATACGGTTGGCTCATCGACTGACAGCGCCGGCAGCGCTTCAACATTCTGCGGATCGCAGATGGTGTCAGAGATGTTCAGTTCGCCCAGACCGGTGATCGCGATGATATCGCCCGCTTCAGCAATATCGCTGTCGATACGCTCAAGGCCCAGGTGGGTTAGAACTTTACCCACTTTACCGTTACGGGTTTTGCCTTCGCTATCAATGATAGTGACCTGCTGGTTTGGCTTCACTTTACCGCGTTTGATGCGGCCGATGCCAATGACGCCAACGTAGTTGTTGTAGTCCAGCTGGGAGATCTGCATCTGCAGCGGGCCATCAAGGTCAACGTTCGGCGCCGGAACACGATCGACGATAGTCTGATACAGCGGAGTCATATCTTCAGCCATATCTTCGTGATCCAGACCCGCAATACCGTTCAGCGCAGAAGCGTAAACGATCGGGAAGTCCAGCTGTTCGTCGGTAGCGTCGAGGTTAACGAACAGGTCGAATACCTGATCGACAACCCAGTCAGGGCGCGCGCCAGGACGGTCAACTTTGTTGATAACGACAATCGGCTTCAGGCCATGAGCAAAGGCTTTTTTGGTCACGAAGCGCGTCTGCGGCATCGGGCCGTCAAATGCGTCAACCACCAGCAGCACAGAGTCAACCATGGACATGACACGCTCAACCTCACCTCCGAAGTCGGCGTGCCCAGGGGTATCAACGATGTTGATACGGTAGTCATTCCATTTGATGGCGGTGTTTTTCGCGAGGATAGTAATCCCACGCTCTTTCTCCAAATCGTTGGAGTCCATCACTCGTTCTTGAGTTTCGGCACGCGCATCGAACGTACCGGATTGCTGCAGCAGCTTATCAACCAGGGTAGTTTTACCATGGTCAACGTGCGCGATGATGGCGATATTACGCAAATTTTCGATCACAACTTTGCCTCAGGCATTAGAAATAGCGCGTTATTGTACACGGATTAATCGCAGTACAAAACAGGATCACAAACATCCTCCGCAAACAAGTATTGCAGAGTTTCTTTGTGATCGCTTTCACGGAGCGTTAAAAGGGTTATTCAAGGTCAATTGCACCAAATTAGTGCCCAATGTTCACGCAATTGCACTATATTGGTGCAATGCATTCATAATGGTGCAGCCCTTTTGCACGATGGAGTGCATGATAACGCCTTTTGGGGGCAATTTAAAAGTTGGCACAGATTTCGCTTTATATTTTTTAAGGCAACAACGCCACTTTTCGTAGTTAGAAAGTTTTCGTTTCCACGACGACAATGACCAATCCGGGAGAGTTTAAGTATGTCCGCTGAACACGTTTTGACGATGCTGAACGAGCACGAAGTGAAGTTTGTCGATCTGCGCTTCACCGATACCAAAGGTAAAGAACAGCACGTCACAATTCCTTCTCATCAGGTAAATGCCGAATTCTTCGAAGAAGGCAAAATGTTTGATGGCTCCTCGATTGGTGGCTGGAAAGGTATTAACGAATCTGACATGGTTCTGATGCCGGATGCGACCACTGCGCTGATCGACCCGTTCTATGAAGAACCGACTCTGATCATCCGCTGCGATATCCTGGAACCAGGCACGCTGCAGGGCTACGACCGTGACCCGCGCTCCATCGCAAAACGCGCTGAAGAATACCTGCGCTCTACTGGCATCGCAGACACCGTTCTGTTTGGGCCAGAACCAGAATTCTTCCTGTTCGACGATATCCGTTTCGGCGCCTCTATCTCTGGCTCCCACGTGGCTATCGACGACATCGAAGGCGCATGGAACTCCTCCACCAAATACGAAGGTGGTAACAAAGGTCACCGCCCAGGCGTGAAAGGGGGTTACTTCCCGGTTCCGCCGGTTGACTCCTCTCAGGACATCCGTTCTACCATGTGTATGATCCTGGAAGAAATGGGCCTGGTTGTTGAAGCTCACCACCACGAAGTGGCTACCGCGGGTCAGAACGAAATCGCGACCCGTTTCAACACCATGACCAAAAAAGCGGACGAAATTCAGATCTACAAATACGTTGTGCACAACGTTGCACACCGTTTCGGTAAAACCGCGACCTTCATGCCGAAACCAATGTTCGGTGACAACGGTTCCGGTATGCACTGCCACATGTCTCTGTCCAAGAACGGCGTTAACCTGTTCTCTGGCGACAAGTATGCAGGTCTGTCTGAACAAGCGCTGTACTACATCGGCGGCGTTATCAAGCACGCTAAAGCGATCAACGCCCTGGCAAACCCGACCACCAACTCCTACAAGCGTCTGGTCCCGGGTTATGAAGCACCGGTCATGCTGGCTTACTCCGCCCGTAACCGTTCCGCTTCCATCCGTATTCCGGTAGTCACCTCGCCGAAAGCACGCCGTATTGAAGTGCGCTTCCCGGACCCGGCGGCTAACCCGTACCTGTGCTTCGCAGCACTGCTGATGGCTGGCCTTGACGGTATTAAGAACAAAATCCATCCGGGCGAAGCGATGGACAAAAACCTGTACGACCTGCCGCCGGAAGAAGCGAAAGAGATCCCACAGGTTGCGGGTTCTCTGGAAGAAGCACTGAACGCGCTGGATGCTGACCGTGAGTTCCTGACGGCTGGCGGCGTGTTCACCAACGACGCTATCGATGCCTACATCGCCCTGCGTATTGAAGAAAACGACCGCGTACGTATGACTCCGCACCCGGTTGAATTCGAACTGTACTACAGCGTCTGATTTTGCTGTAAATCCCCGGTATTCC
Organism: Klebsiella sp. Lac1; assembly: GCF_009825425.1. Lineage (NCBI taxonomy): Bacteria > Pseudomonadati > Pseudomonadota > Gammaproteobacteria > Enterobacterales > Enterobacteriaceae > Klebsiella > Klebsiella sp. Lac1. The sequence goes on along the minus strand of NZ_VJZJ01000004.1, from coordinate 501,886 downwards.
GTGTTGTGGCGTGGGGTACCGTGGATATTTTGTTGCCGTGGAAACTTTCAGCCCATCTCAGGATGGGCTTTTTTCTCCACCAACACTCTGATCTCATACGCTTTTTATCTATAAAAAGCTATACTGCACTAAAATAGTGCACTCTTTTCAGGAGACTGTCGGATGGCAACAGGCACTCAGCCCGATGCTGGGCAGATCCTTAACTCTTTAATCAACAGTATTTTACTGGTCGATGACGACCTGGCGGTGCATTACGCGAACCCGGCCGCGCAGCAGCTGCTGGCGCAAAGTTCACGTAAGCTCTTTGGCACGCCGCTCCCGGAACTGTTGAGTTATTTTTCCCTGAATATTGACCTGATGCAGGAAAGCCTGCTGGCGGGCCAGGGTTTTACCGACAACGAAGTGACGCTGGTTATCGATGGCCGCTCGCATATCCTGTCTCTGACGGCACAGCGCCTGCCTGAAGGCTATATCCTGCTGGAGATGGCCCCGATGGATAACCAGCGGCGCCTGAGCCAGGAGCAGCTGCAGCACGCCCAGCAAATTGCGGCGCGGGATTTGGTTCGCGGGTTGGCCCATGAGATCAAAAATCCGTTAGGCGGTCTGAGAGGCGCTGCGCAATTGCTGAGTAAAGCGCTGCCTGACCCGGCGTTGATGGAATACACCAACGTGATTATTGAACAGGCCGATCGCTTAAGAAATCTGGTCGATCGCCTGCTGGGGCCGCAGCATCCAGGGATGCACGTGACCGAAAGCATCCATAAGGTTGCCGAACGGGTTGTGAAGCTGGTCTCGATGGAACTGCCGGATAACGTCAGACTGGTCCGCGATTACGACCCGAGCCTGCCGGAGCTCCCTCATGACCCGGACCAGATCGAGCAGGTTCTGCTGAATGTCGTTCGCAACGCGCTACAGGCGCTGGGGCCAGAAGGCGGCGAGATCATCCTGCGCACCCGTACCGCCTTTCAGTTGACGCTGCACGGCGTTCGTTACCGCCTCACCGCGCGTATTGACGTCGAGGACAACGGCCCGGGAATTCCGTCTCATTTACAGGATACGCTGTTCTATCCCATGGTTAGCGGTCGCGAAGGCGGTACCGGTCTGGGGCTCTCCATTGCCCGCAGTCTTATCGATCAGCACTCCGGCAAAATTGAATTTACCAGTTGGCCAGGGCATACCGAATTCTCGGTATACCTGCCTATTCGGAAGTAGAGGTGTTTATGCAACGAGGGATAGCCTGGATCGTTGATGACGATAGCTCCATCCGTTGGGTGCTTGAACGCGCGCTCACCGGAGCAGGCTTAAGTTGTACAACGTTTGAAAACGGCAACGAGGTGCTTGATGCACTCACCACCAAAACCCCGGATGTACTGTTATCTGATATCCGGATGCCGGGAATGGATGGGTTGGCGTTACTGAAACAAATTAAACAGCGTCACCCCATGCTTCCGGTCATCATAATGACCGCGCATTCGGATCTGGACGCGGCGGTCAGCGCCTATCAGCAAGGCGCCTTTGACTATCTGCCCAAACCTTTTGATATTGATGAAGCGGTCGCCCTGGTCGATCGCGCGATCAGCCACTATCAGGAACAGCAGCAGCCGCGCAATATCACGATAACCAGCCCGACGGCCGATATCATCGGCGAAGCGCCGGCGATGCAGGACGTCTTTCGCATCATCGGCCGCCTGTCGCGTTCATCGATCAGCGTATTGATCAACGGCGAATCCGGTACCGGTAAAGAGCTGGTCGCGCACGCCTTGCATCGCCATAGCCCGCGGGCAAAAGCGCCGTTTATCGCACTGAATATGGCTGCTATCCCAAAAGACCTGATCGAATCTGAACTTTTCGGTCACGAAAAAGGGGCGTTTACCGGCGCCAATACCGTGCGTCAGGGACGTTTTGAGCAGGCTGACGGCGGGACTCTGTTCCTCGATGAGATCGGTGATATGCCGCTCGATGTGCAGACGCGCCTGCTGCGCGTTCTGGCCGATGGCCAGTTCTATCGCGTTGGCGGCTATGCGCCGGTGAAGGTAGACGTGCGCATTATTGCCGCCACCCACCAAAACCTTGAGCAGCGCGTACAGGAAGGGAAGTTCCGTGAGGACCTGTTCCATCGCCTGAACGTGATTCGCGTTCATCTGCCGCCGCTGCGCGAGCGCCGCGAGGATATTCCCCGCCTGGCGCGGCATTTCCTGCAAATTGCCGCCCGCGAACTGGGGGTCGAAGCCAAGCAGCTCCATCCGGAGACGGAAACCGCGCTAACCCGTTTAGCCTGGCCCGGTAACGTCCGCCAGCTGGAGAACACCTGCCGCTGGCTGACGGTGATGGCAGCAGGCCAGGAGGTTCTGACGCAGGATCTTCCCAGCGAACTGTTTGAAACCGCGATTCCCGATAGCCCGACGCATATGCAGCCGGACAGCTGGGCAACGTTACTGGGACAGTGGGCCGATCGCGCCCTGCGTTCCGGTCATCAAAACCTGCTTTCGGAAGCGCAGCCGGAGATGGAACGGACGCTGCTCACTACCGCCCTGCGTCATACGCAAGGGCATAAGCAGGAGGCCGCACGTCTGCTGGGGTGGGGACGTAATACGCTAACGCGCAAGCTGAAAGAGTTAGGAATGGAGTAAACGTCATGCCCGGTGGCGCTATGCTTACCGGGCCTGCAGAATCCGTCGGCCGGGCAAACGAAGTGCCGCCCGGCATAACAGAGTTAAATCACCCGGGAGAACTGCTGCATCCGCGCTTTCTGACGCAGATAGGCATCAAAACACATGCAGATGTTGCGAATCAGCAGACGGCCTTTTGCCGTCACCTGAATGCCCTTATCATCCACATCCACCAGCCCATCTTTTGCCAGCGGTGCCAGCAGCGCCAGATCGTCGGCAAAATAACGCTGGAAATCCAGTTGCCACCGCGTTTCTACCGCAGAAAAATCGAGATGGAACTGGCAAATCAGCGCCTTAATAACGTCACGGCGAATACAGTCATCGCGGGTCAGCGCGATGCCGCGCCACAGCGCATCTCCGGTTTGATCAACCTGTTGATAGTAAAGCTTCAGCTCTTTCTGGTTCTGCGCGTAGCAGTCGCCAATCATGCTAATCGCCGACACCCCCATCCCCAGCAGATCGGTATCGCCCTGGGTGGTGTATCCCTGGAAATTGCGGTGCAGGACGCCGTCGCGCTGAGCAATGGCCAGCTCATCATCCGGGCGGGCAAAATGATCCATACCGATAAACTGATAGCCGGCGTTGGTGAGTGAGGCAATGGTCTCTTGCAGAATATCCAGCTTCTGTTCTGCCGAAGGCAGGTCGGCATCTTTGATTTTACGCTGAGCGGCGAAGAGCGTCGGCAGATGCGCATAGTTAAATACGCTCAGGCGATCGGGGTTGAGCTCGGCTACTTTTTGCAGCGTAAACGCAAAACTCTCCGGCGTTTGTTTCGGCAGACCGTAAATCAAATCGATATTCGTCGAGGTAAAACCAATCTCACGAGCATGGTTGAGCAGGGCAAAGATGAACGCCTCATCCTGCTCGCGGTTAACCAGCCGCTGAACCTCTTTATTGAAATCCTGCACCCCCATACTCAGCCGGTTGAAGCCTTCCGATCGGAGATGATCCAGGACATCCAGCTCAATTTCACGCGGATCGACTTCAATCGAGATCTCTGCATCGGCGTTAAAATTGAAATGGCTGCGCAGCAAATGCATTAAGCGGCTGATTTGCGCTTTATTCAGGTAAGTGGGGGTACCGCCGCCCCAGTGCAGCTGGTTCACCTGACGCCCGGCAAAGAGCGGCGCGCGATGAATAATTTCCTGCTGCAGAACATCCAGATACTGGTCGGCTTTATGCTGCTGGCGAGTCACAATTTTGTTGCAGCCACAGAAATAACAGAGCTTGTGACAAAACGGAATATGCACATACAGCGATAGCGGACGCTGCGGGTAGCGAGCTACCGCCTCGTCAAATTCTGCCGCACCGAACTCAGGAGAAAACTCCAGTGCGGTGGGGTATGAGGTATAACGTGGCCCCGAATAGTTATATTTCTGGATCAGGGCCAGATCCCAGTCGATTAACTGCACAGACATGCTCACTCCTTCCGATGGTGCCGTCGGCGGGTACGCCGCCCCGGCCCAACCGCACCTCGGGTAATGAGCCGGTTGCGCAGCCATTTCTGACGCCGCGACAACCGTCGTAGTTTAACGAATAACCACAGCAGATAACATACAACCAAAAGGGTTATAAGCAGGACCGGGAATCCGATTGAGTGCAAACGTTAGTTTCCACCCTTCAGCAGACGCATCATATCTTCCTGGCGCTCTTCTTCCTCGTCCTCGTCATCATCGTAGGACAGGCCAAGCTGCTGCATCAGCTCATCAATACGATCGAGTTTGGCATCGACCCATGACTGCTCTTCAGCATTCAGGGTGCCCCCCTCTTCCAGACGTTCCAGCAGCGCGTCCAGGCGCTCATCATTTTCCAGCAAATCCAGCTCAGCCTGTGGTGAAAGCATAGGTTTCTCGCTCTTCGGTTTGTGCTGCTTAGTAGCCGGGGTGCTTTCAGTCACGCCCAGCGGAATCGGTTTTTTACTCCCAATACGCGGATCTTGCTGTTGGCTCTGTTTTTTGCCGGATGATGCGGCATCACCGCCGTTTGCGCGACTTCCTGCCGCGTGACCACGATGTTTCTTCTGGCGTTTGCGATCGCGGGATTCCTGGTTCATTTCTTCACGTGTCTTGCGATGCGTTTTGCCACGGGGTACGGATGTCGGTTTTTTCATATAAGTAATCTTCAGATTCGTTTTCTTCAGTATAGAATTGAGGCGGAATCTAGCAGAAAGCAAGCAAAGAAAAAAGGCGACAGATTACTCTGCCGCCTTTTTCCTCACTGACAACCCTTAGCGGGTTCTACTTTCCCTGTTAGCTTACGACGTACCCTGTCTTTCCTTTAGCAAATAACGGTCCCTGTTACATCCCTTTCCTTGTCAAAACGTCTCCAGACGTTTGTCATCCTGACATCACTCCCGGGTCTTCGCCTCCTGGCGCTCCTGACAACTCATCCTGAGTCACTGTCCTGTTGGCTTCCTCGCCTTGCCCATTACTCTACCGTTTTCATCAAATCCTACAACTAACCACAGAATAAAAATGGTTATTCAGGATTGTTCTCTAAATTTAATTGTATGATTTTTAATGTGTTAACACTGCCAGTGCCCTTCATTTCTCATCGATTGCCTCACCATTGAATGGACAATATCTCACAAAGTGAAGGGCTTTTACTTACGCCGGAGGATGCGGTAAGAACAGCCTTTTTCTGCTGTTCAGGTATAATCCCCGCCATAGCCTTATTTAACGGAGACGACAGTCTTGACTAACTGGAACTATCAACAGACGCATTTTGTCACCAGCGCACCCGATATCCGCCATCTTCCATCCGATACCGGGATCGAAGTTGCTTTTGCTGGTCGCTCAAATGCGGGGAAATCCAGCGCCCTGAATACGCTCACCAACCAGAAAAGCCTGGCGCGTACTTCTAAGACTCCTGGCCGCACCCAGCTAATCAACCTGTTCGAAGTCGCTGAAGGCAAACGCCTGGTCGACCTGCCAGGTTACGGCTACGCTCAGGTGCCGGAGGAGATGAAGATCAAATGGCAGCGCGCGCTGGGTGAATACCTGGAGAAACGCCTGTGCCTGAAAGGACTGGTGGTGCTGATGGATATCCGTCATCCGCTGAAAGACCTCGATCAGCAAATGATCGAATGGGCCGTAGAAAGCGATATCCAGGTTCTGGTTCTGCTCACCAAAGCCGATAAGCTGGCCAGCGGCGCACGTAAAGCGCAGGTGAATATGGTGCGTGAAGCGGTTCTTGCCTTTAACGGCGATGTGCAGGTTGAACCCTTCTCTTCGCTGAAAAAATCAGGCGTGGATAAGCTGCGTCAGAAGCTCGACAGCTGGTTTAATGAGATCCCTCCTCAGGAAGAGATCGCCGACGGAGAGTAATCGCCGTTGTTTTCCCGGATAGCGGCGCCTGACGCCTTATCCGGGCCGCATCATCAGCCCATCGCGGCTGGCAAAAAATTTTCTTTCGCGCAATAAAAAACGCCCCGGTCATAAATGACCGGGGCGGCTAAAATATTCAGCCAAATCCGATTACGTGAAGTAAAAGGTCTGAAAGATAGAACATCTTACCTCTGTACCCTACGTCGTTAACTCTACTCTTCTTTTGGTTACGGAGAAAGCACTTTTTGTAGTTTTTTTTCACTCTTTACATAGCAAATTCAAATGATCATCACAAAACTCTATAAGTTATGTTGCTTACTTACAGAAAATCACCTTATCCACTGAATACTTAGTGCGCTTGATCCCAGTTTTCTCCGCTTCCCACTTCCACCAGCAGCGGTACCGCCAGCGTCGTGCTGTTTTCCATCAGTTCGTGCACCTTCTTCGCCACGGCATCAAGATCTTCTTTGTGCACTTCAAAGACCAGTTCATCGTGCACCTGCATGATCATCCGCACCCGCGGCTTCTCGGCCAGCAGCCATTCATCAACGGCGATCATCGCGCGCTTGATAATGTCTGCCGCCGTACCCTGCATCGGGGCATTGATCGCCGCACGTTCGGCGCCAGCGCGCCGGGCGCCGTTGCTGGATTTGATGTCCGGAAGGTAGAGGCGACGGCCATCCAGCGTTTCGACATAACCCTGCTCTTTTGCCTGTGCCCGGGTACGCTCCATGTAATCAAGAACGCCTGGATAGCGCTCAAAATAGAGGTCCATATATTTCTGTGCCTCTTTGCGCGGAATGTTGAGCTGCCGTGCGAGACCGAATGCGCTCATGCCATAGATCAAACCAAAGTTAATCGCCTTGGCACTTCGACGCTGCTCGCCGCTAACGCTTTCCAGCGGCAGGCCAAAGACCTCTGCCGCCGTCGCGCGGTGGATATCTTTACCTTCCGCAAACGCGGTCAGCAGGCCTTTATCACGCGACAGATGCGCCATAATGCGCAACTCAATTTGCGAGTAGTCGGCAGAGACGATGAGGTAATCCGGCGGCGCGATAAATGCCTGACGAATACGACGCCCTTCTTCGTTACGCACCGGAATGTTCTGCAGGTTAGGATCGGTGGAGGAGAGACGCCCCGTCGCCGTTACCGCCTGGTGATAAGAGGTGTGCACCCGGCCGGTTTTAGGGTTAATCATCAGCGGCAGCTTGTCGGTATATGTCGACTTCAGCTTCGCCAGCCCGCGATATTCCAGAATAACTTTTGGCAGCGGATAATCCAGCGCCAGTTCTTCGAGCACTTCCTCGGAAGTAGAAGGCGCGCCGCCCGGCGTTTTCTTCAGCGGCTTAATACCTTGTTTTTCAAACAAGATAGTCTGCAGCTGCTTGGGGGAAGAGAGATTGAACTCTTCACCCGCGATCTCGTAGGCTTTCTGTTCCAGTTCAAGCAGGCGTTTGGCTATCTCCTGCGAATGGGCATGCAGCACCGCCGGATCGATTTTAACGCCGTTGCGTTCCACGCGAGAAAGCACCGGTACCAGCGGCATCTCTATATGCGTAAAGATGTTCCGCGGACCTTCATGCTGCTGCAACTTCGGCCACATCTTCAGGTGCAGCTGCAGGGTGACATCCGCATCTTCCGCCGCGTAGCGCCCGGCTTCTTCCAGCGCTATCTGGTTAAAGGTGAGCTGATTTTTACCTTTCCCGGCGATCTCTTCAAAAGTAATCGTTTTATGCTTCAGCCAGCGGTCAGCAAGGCTGTCCATATCATGGCGGCCCGCCACGCTATCAAGAATGTAGGACTCCAGCATGGTGTCAAAAGCGATGCCGCGTAGCTCAATGTCATAGTTCGCCAGAATTCCGCGGTCATATTTCAGGTTTTGCCCAACTTTCAGCAGTTTCTCGTCTTCCAGCAGGGGCTTCAGCAACGTCAGTACGCGTTCACGGGGAATCTGATCCGGTGCATCGAGATAATCATGGGCGACCGGTACATAGGCTGCGACGCCGGGCTCAATGGCAAACGACAGGCCGACCATATTGGCGGAGATGTTATCCAGGCTGTCCGTTTCCGTATCAAACGCCACCAGCGGCGCTTTTTTCAGCTTCTCGATCCATTCGATCAGCGTCTGTTCATCAAGAATAGTGACGTAGTTTTCCGCGGACAGCGTCGCGGCCACCTCGACCTCTTCTTCCGCTACAGCCGATGCTTCTGCCGGTTTTGCGGCTGGCTTAACGCCTTTAGACTGCATCCATTTGCCAGATTCAACATCGGTGATCCAGCGTTTAAATTCATATTTTTTGAACAGCGCCAACAGATCGTCCGCTGCCGGCGGCAGCACGTGCAGCTCTTCACAGCTCAGATCCAGCTCGACGTCGGTTTTAATCGTAGCCAGCTGATACGAGAGGTAGGCTACCTCTTTATTCTGTTCCAGTTTCGCCGCCATCGTTTTGGCGCCGCGGAAGGTCAAACCGGCAATTTTTTCTGGCTCCGCGTACAGCGCATCCAGCCCCCCCAGTCCCTGCAGCAGCGCCTGGGCTGTTTTCTCGCCCACGCCGGGTACGCCTGGAATGTTATCGGAGGAGTCGCCCATCAGCGCCAGGAAGTCAATAATCAGCTCCGGCGGAACGCCGTACTTCGTCACCACTTCATCCGGGCCAAGAATGGTATTGGTCATGGTATTAATCAGGGTAATACCCGGCGTGACCAGCTGCGCCATGTCTTTATCACCGGTACTGATAAGCACCGGACGGCCCGCTTTTTCTGCTTCGCGCGCCAGAGTTCCGATCACATCGTCCGCTTCGACGCCAGGCACAGCCATCAGCGGCAGCCCCATCGCCTTCACCATGGTATGCAACGGTTCGATCTGCGCCCGCAGATCGTCCGGCATCGGCGGACGATGGGATTTGTAATGCTCAAACAGTTCGTCACGGAAAGTTTTCCCTTTGGCATCAAAAACCACAACGGCATGAGTGGGTTGATACTGGAGGATCAGGCTGCGCAGCATATTCAGCACGCCATACATAGCGCCTGTCGGTTCGCCGGCGCTGTTAGTCAGCGGCGGGAAAGCGTGATACGCCCGGTAGAGGTAAGAGGAGCCGTCAACGAGGATAAGTGGGTTTTCTGGGATCTGAACCATAATTTCCGTGCCTGTTTATCAGATTATGGCTAAAGGATGCCACAGACAGACCTGAAAACCTGAATTTTTCCCGCATTTCACCAAAAAGATTCGTTGATCCGGTCGATCGTGCGGCAATAATATCTGTGGATAACTTTGTGCATAGTTTTATAAGGATAGCTGTCTGGTCTGAAATAAAATAGCAAAAAACATAATTTAATTTTATTTATCATGAAGTTAATTATCGATCCTGGCTTTTAATACCCTTCTAATGACTCAATGTTCCATGTGGATATAAGATCCGCTGTTTTTTCTGTTCTGGTAAGACCCGTCATTTGCTGCGTTTTCTGGTAAAATCAGCCTCTTGCACGGTTTAACTGCGCTCTTTATCAGCCTAACTTTCTGAATAAACTAACTATGTCGAGATTACTCGCTGCGATAACACTTCCGCTGAGTATCGCCCTTACCATCTTAGTCACCATTATCTGTTCCGTACCGATAATCATCGCCGGGCTGATTAAACTTCTTGTGCCCATCCCTGCGGTATGGCGTGCGATTTCCCGTTTCTGCAATTTCATGATGTATTGCTGGTGCGAAGGGTTGGCACTGCTGCTCTACCTGAATCCCAGGCTGACGTGGGACGTGCAAGGTCTTGAGGGACTGAACAAGAAAAACTGGTATCTGCTCATCAGCAATCATCATAGCTGGGCGGATATCGTGGTGCTCTGCGTGTTGTTCCGCAAGCATATTCCGATGAATAAATACTTCCTTAAGCAACAGCTGGCGTGGGTACCTTTTATCGGGCTTGCCTGCTGGGCGCTGGATATGCCCTTTATGCGTCGCTATTCACGAGGCTATTTAATTCGCCATCCTGAGCGTCGCGGTAAAGATGTTGAAACGACTCGCCGCTCCTGCGAGAAATTTCGCGCGCATCCGACCACCATCGTCAATTTTGTCGAAGGTTCGCGTTTTACCGAAGACAAGCAGCGGCAAACCCGTTCACCTTATCGCAATTTATTGCCACCGAAGGCCGCAGGTATCGCGATGGCGTTGAACGTGCTTGGTGCGCAGTTCGATAAGCTGTTGAACGTCACGCTTTGCTATCCGGAGAACAACAGGCGGCCATTTTACGATATGTTAAGCGGCCGACTGACGCGCATTGTTGTTCACGTTAATCTCGTTCCCGTGGCGGAAGATCTGCACGGCGACTACGTGAATGACAAAAACTTTAAGCGCCGTTTCCAGCGTTGGTTGAATGAACTGTGGGAAGAGAAAGACAGTCAGCTGACGGAAATTATGCGGACAAAAGGACGCGAAGAGCGTTGAACCTGAGAAGTATGCCACCTTCACAGGTTATTTAAGAGGGATATTAAAAAGCCGGTCAGTGACCGGCTTTTTTTTACTTCTTCTCAACCAACTGCTTAACGCTATCCGCATACTGGGCGACAAAGGCGTCCATATTGCTGGTATCCATCCCCTGCGGGTTCAGCTGATATTTACCGTCGACATACATGGCCGGTACGCCCTGCAACTGGAAGTCAGCGGCCGCTTTTTCCTGCTGAGCAACCAGAGATTTCACCACAAAGCTGTTCCATGCCGCATCGTAGTCTTCGCCTTTTACGCCAGCGTCAACGAAGACTTTACGAATATCAGCCACTGTCTGCACGGTCTGGGTTTTCTGCACCGCTTCAAACATCGGCACAGTGATCTTATCTTCAACGCCCAGCGCCATCGCAACGGCCCATGCCTGAGTTAAGTCTTTACCCAAAGGCCCGAGGAATTCAACGTGGTACTTGGTCATTTTGACGCCTTCCGGCAGCTTTTTCTTCACGTTATCAGAAACGTGCAGCACTTCTTCAAACTGATAGCAGTGCGGGCAGTAGAACGAGAAGAACTCAAGAACCTGAGGCGCGCCGGCGACGGGCTTATCGAGGGTGATGTACTGCTTACCGTCGGCTATCTGGGCAGCAGAAGCACTAAAAGCCAGAATCATACCAGCCAGCGCCAGCCAAATTTTTTTCATGTTTACGTCTCTCCTGGAAATATCTAATTAATACATTGGCGTTAACTGAAGAGGGGGTTCTTGCAGAACCTTCACCTGCTCAAGAAAAGTTGCTGTCTGCCCCCGCCAGTAATCTTCCCCGGTAAGCCAGGGGAAATTAACAGGGAAGGCAGGATCGTCCCAGCGCCTGAGCAACCATGCCAGATAATAAACTAACCGCATGGCGCGTAAAGGTTCGATAAGGGCGATTTCGTCTGAATTAAACGGACTGAATTCTTCATAAGCTTCAACGATCATCTCCAGCTGCATGCGCTGCTCAGCTTTATTACCGTTCAGCAGCATCCACAGATCCTGGATGGCCGGACCGTTGCGGGCATCATCTAAATCGACAAAAAGCGGACCATCGCGCCAGAGAATATTACCGGCATGGCAATCACCGTGCAGACGCAGAACGTCCGCGTCGCCGTGCCATTGTGCAATAACGGCAGCGATCAGCTTATCTGCGGCGCGGAGGAAATCCTTCTTCAGACCTGAGGGGATCAGCGTTGAGTGTTCAAAAACGTCCCGCGGTGCCAGCAAATACTCATTCACCCCAATCTCAGGGCGTGCGACAAAACGCGATTTACGCCCGGTCTGGTGCAAACGCCCCAGATAACGGCCGACAGACTCCATTTGATCGAGGTTATCAGATTCAAACTGGCGCCCACCTAAGCTGGGAAACACGGCAAAATAGAAGCCCTGGTGCTGATGAAGGGTTCTGTCATTGAAAAACAATGGTGCGGCAACAGGAACGTCATCCTGCTTGAGCTGAAGGGTAAACTGGTGTTCTTCGAGGATCTGTTCGGCAGACCAACGTTCAGGACGATAGAACTTCACCACATAGCGATGGCGGTCTTCGTCCTGAAACTGGTAAACGCGGTTTTCATAGCTGTTGAGCGGCGTGAGCCCGGAGTCCACCCTCATCCCCAGATCGAATAGCCCATCAATGATGGTATCCGGGTTTAGCGTCTGAAAATTAAAAGCCTTATCGTGCATCCTGACATCCGATAATCTTAGGAGTAGTTCAGGATATCATCTCATAACTCGTTCCGCGGCAGCACTTACAACCTTTTACTCTTTGATGACGCCGCGCGCGCGCAATAAGGCCGTTTTGAAATCCTCTTCGTAATCCTTCTGAATACCAGGAATAACGGCTTCTTTTGCCGAATCACGCATTTTCAGATGATAAATCAGGATATCGTCGGAAAGATCGGCAAGTTCGCCGGCGTAACCGGCCTCTTTTGCGAGTTTCTGCAAAAATTGCATCAGGTTCAGCTCCGGCTCTTTCTGCCAGGCTGGCTGGAGGAGTTCAATTACTTCATTCAGACGTTTACATTTCATGGTCATGCTCCTTACTCTTGATAGCGACAAGTTAACAGGGTCAATCCCACAATGAAAGAGGCGATATTGATATGCAAGGCGAGGTCATAACCGGCGTTGTATTAGCAGGCGGAAGGGCCACGCGGATGGGGGGAGCGGATAAGGGATTGCAGCTACTCGACGGTAAGCCATTATGGCGCCATGTTGCAGAGGCGCTGTCTCCTCAGGTGACCAACCTGGCTATCAGTGCCAACCGTAATCTGGAACGCTGGTATGAAAGCGGGTATCCGGTGTATTCCGACACTCTCTCTGACTTCCCGGGGCCATTAGCCGGTATGCTATCCGTGATGCAGCAGACAGAGAGCGAATGGTTTCTCTTCTGTCCCTGCGATACCCCCTTTATCCCCTCATTCCTGGCTGAGCGCTTTTTACAGCAGAAAAAGACCGCGCCCGTAGTCTGGGCCTACGACGGAGAACGCGATCATCCCGCCATTGCCCTGATGAATCGATGTGTAATGCCCGATCTGGCGGCATATCTTGCCGCAGGCGAACGACGCGTGATGGCTTTTATGCGCAACAGCGGCGGGCATCGCGTTGATTTCAGCGATGCCCGCCCGGCATTTATTAACGTCAATACCCTTGATGACTTGCAGAGCATACAGGAGCAATCATGATCCCCGTTCTCGCCATTTCCGCCTGGAGTGGTAGCGGTAAGACAACGCTGTTGAAGAAATTAATCCCCGCATTGTGTGCTGCTGGCCTGCGTCCAGGTTTGATCAAACATACCCATCACAATATGGATGTCGATAAACCGGGTAAGGACAGCTATGAATTGCGTAAAGCCGGTGCGGCTCAAACGATTGTCGCCAGTTCACAACGCTGGGCGCTAATGACTGAAACGCCGGATGCAGAAGAGGTAGATTTGGCCTGGCTGGTTAGCAGGATGGATGCATCAAAACTGGATTTAGTTCTGGTTGAAGGGTTTAAGCATGAGCCGGTAGCGAAGATCCTGCTTTTTCGACAACAGAGCGGGCATCGTGTTGAGGAGCTTGTCGTAGATGATTATGTGATTGCGGTGGCCAGCGATACGCCAATAGAGACATCTCTCCCACAGCTAGATTTAAACAATATTCCGCAGATCGTGGCGTTTATTCTACGTTGGTTGGCGGAAGCTTAAGAGAGAAAACGCGTCTGGATATATAGGGGCAAATCCAATGGGCGTTTATTACGCCCGTTCTCGCTATTCCAGCAAGATTAAGCGCTGCGGATAAATAACGATAAAAACGCAAAAAGCCCGTCCGTGAGGACGGGCTGCTTTTGCCATAAACACCAGACAAAACAAAAGGCCCGGTCTTTCGACCGGGCCTTCTGCTTTATTTGATGCCTGGCAGTTCCCTACTCTCACATGGGGAGACCCCACACTACCATCGGCGCTACGGCGTTTCACTTCTGAGTTCGGCATGGGGTCAGGTGGGACCACCGCGCTAGTGCCGCCAGGCAAATTCTTTGTGCTCAGTACGCAATTCTTTATCGCATCAGCCGCGTTGCCTGCGCTCGTAAAGTCAGTCACATACTTCAGTATGCTCCTTCCTTTACTTCGCTTGTCGCCTTGCTGCTGCGCAAATTATTGCGTACTCAACCCTGAATCTAAGCTGAAAATCTTCTCTCAAATCCGCCAAAACAGCTTCGGCGTTGTAAGGTTAAGCCTCACGGTTCATTAGTATCGGTTAGCTCAACGTATCGCTACGCTTACACACCCGACCTATCAACGTCGTCGTCTTCAACGTTCCTTCAGGACTCTCAAAGAGTCAGGGAGAACTCATCTCGGGGCAAGTTTCGTGCTTAGATGCTTTCAGCACTTATCTCTTCCGCATTTAGCTACCGGGCAATGCCATTGGCATGACAACCCGAACACCAGTGATGCGTCCACTCCGGTCCTCTCGTACTAGGAGCAGCCCCCCTCAATTCTCCAGCGCCCACGGCAGATAGGGACCGAACTGTCTCACGACGTTCTAAACCCAGCTCGCGTACCACTTTAAATGGCGAACAGCCATACCCTTGGGACCTACTTCAGCCCCAGGATGTGATGAGCCGACATCGAGGTGCCAAACACCGCCGTCGATATGAACTCTTGGGCGGTATCAGCCTGTTATCCCCGGAGTACCTTTTATCCGTTGAGCGATGGCCCTTCCATTCAGAACCACCGGATCACTATGACCTGCTTTCGCACCTGCTCGCGCCGTCACGCTCGCAGTCAAGCTAGCTTATGCCATTGCACTAACCTCCTGATGTCCGACCAGGATTAGCTAACCTTCGTGCTCCTCCGTTACTCTTTGGGAGGAGACCGCCCCAGTCAAACTACCCACCAGACACTGTCCGCAACCCGGATGACGGGTCTACGTTAGAACACCAGCCATTAAAGGGTGGTATTTCAAGGTTGGCTCCACGCAGACTGGCGTCCACGCTTCAAAGCCTCCCACCTATCCTACACATCAAGGACCAGTGTTCAGTGTCAAGCTATAGTAAAGGTTCACGGGGTCTTTCCGTCTTGCCGCGGGTACACTGCATCTTCACAGCGAGTTCAATTTCACTGAGTCTCGGGTGGAGACAGCCTGGCCATCATTACGCCATTCGTGCAGGTCGGAACTTACCCGACAAGGAATTTCGCTACCTTAGGACCGTTATAGTTACGGCCGCCGTTTACCGGGGCTTCGATCAAGAGCTTCTCCTTACGGATAACCCCATCAATTAACCTTCCGGCACCGGGCAGGCGTCACACCGTATACGTCCACTTTCGTGTTTGCACAGTGCTGTGTTTTTAATAAACAGTTGCAGCCAGCTGGTATCTTCGACTGAGTTCAGCTCCACGAGCAAGTCGCTTCACCTACCATCAGCGTGCCTTCTCCCGAAGTTACGGCACCATTTTGCCTAGTTCCTTCACCCGAGTTCTCTCAAGCGCCTTGGTATTCTCTACCTGACCACCTGTGTCGGTTTGGGGTACGATTTGATGTTACCTGATGCTTAGAGGCTTTTCCTGGAAGCAGGGCATTTGTCACTTCAGCACCGTAGTGCCTCGTCATCACACCTCAGCGTTAATAAGGTACCGGATTTACCTGGAACCTCCGCCTACATGCTTAAACCGGGACAACCGTCGCCCGGCCAACATAGCCTTCTCCGTCCCCCCTTCGCAGTAACACCGAGTACAGGAATATTAACCTGTTTCCCATCGACTACGCCTTTCGGCCTCGCCTTAGGGGTCGACTCACCCTGCCCCGATTAACGTTGGACAGGAACCCTTGGTCTTCCGGCGAGCGGGCTTTTCACCCGCTTTATCGTTACTTATGTCAGCATTCGCACTTCTGATACCTCCAGCAACCCTCACAGGCCACCTTCAACGGCTTACAGAACGCTCCCCTACCCAACAACACATCGTGTCGCTGCCGCAGCTTCGGTGCATGGTTTAGCCCCGTTACATCTTCCGCGCAGGCCGACTCGACCAGTGAGCTATTACGCTTTCTTTAAATGATGGCTGCTTCTAAGCCAACATCCTGGCTGTCTGTGCCTTCCCACATCGTTTCCCACTTAACCATGACTTTGGGACCTTAGCTGGCGGTCTGGGTTGTTTCCCTCTTCACGACGGACGTTAGCACCCGCCGTGTGTCTCCCGTGATAACATTCTTCGGTATTCGTAGTTTGCATCGGGTTGGTAAGTCGGGATGACCCCCTAGCCGAAACAGTGCTCTACCCCCGAAGATGAGTTCACGAGGCGCTACCTAAATAGCTTTCGGGGAGAACCAGCTATCTCCCGGTTTGATTGGCCTTTCACCCCCAGCCACAAGTCATCCGCTAATTTTTCAACATTAGTCGGTTCGGTCCTCCAGTTAGTGTTACCCAACCTTCAACCTGCCCATGGCTAGATCACCGGGTTTCGGGTCTATACCCTGCAACTTAACGCCCAGTTAAGACTCGGTTTCCCTGCGGCTCCCCTATTCGGTTAACCTTGCTACAGAATATAAGTCGCTGACCCATTATACAAAAGGTACGCAGTCACCTAACAAGTAGGCTCCCACTGCTTGTACGTACACGGTTTCAGGTTCTTTTTCACTCCCCTCGCCGGGGTTCTTTTCGCCTTTCCCTCACGGTACTGGTTCACTATCGGTCAGTCAGGAGTATTTAGCCTTGGAGGATGGTCCCCCCATATTCAGACAGGATACCACGTGTCCCGCCCTACTCTTCGAACTCACAGCCTGTGCATTTTAGTGTACGGGAGTATCACCCTGTACCCTGCGACTTTCCAGACGCTTCCACTAACACACAAACTGATTCAGGTTCTGGGCTGCTCCCCGTTCGCTCGCCGCTACTGGGGGAATCTCGGTTGATTTCTTTTCCTCGGGGTACTTAGATGTTTCAGTTCCCCCGGTTCGCTTCGTTAAGCTATGTATTCACTTAACGATAGTGTGTCGAAACACACTGGGTTTCCCCATTCGGAAATCGCCGGTTATAACGGTTCATATCACCTTACCGACGCTTATCGCAGATTAGCACGTCCTTCATCGCCTCTGACTGCCAGGGCATCCACCGTGTACGCTTAGTCGCTTAACCTCACAACCCGAAACTGTTTCGTAAAACGGCTCGTGTTGCGAAAATTTGAGAGACTCGAACACACATAACATGTGTGTCGTTTCAATTTTCAGCTTGATCCAGATTTTTAAAGAGCAAATATCTCAAACGTCACCCGAAGATGAGTTTTGAGATACTGAGGTCGGCGACTTTCACTCACACAAACCAGCAAGTGGCGTCCCCTAGGGGATTCGAACCCCTGTTACCGCCGTGAAAGGGCGGTGTCCTGGGCCTCTAGACGAAGGGGACACTGAAGTCTCAATCGCAAGACGCCTTGCTTTTTACTTTTCATCAGACAATCTGTGTGAGCACTACAAAGGCAGGTTCTTTCAGGTAAGGAGGTGATCCAACCGCAGGTTCCCCTACGGTTACCTTGTTACGACTTCACCCCAGTCATGAATCACAAAGTGGTAAGCGCCCTCCCGAAGGTTAAGCTACCTACTTCTTTTGCAACCCACTCCCATGGTGTGACGGGCGGTGTGTACAAGGCCCGGGAACGTATTCACCGTAGCATTCTGATCTACGATTACTAGCGATTCCGACTTCATGGAGTCGAGTTGCAGACTCCAATCCGGACTACGACATACTTTATGAGGTCCGCTTGCTCTCGCGAGGTCGCTTCTCTTTGTATATGCCATTGTAGCACGTGTGTAGCCCTACTCGTAAGGGCCATGATGACTTGACGTCATCCCCACCTTCCTCCAGTTTATCACTGGCAGTCTCCTTTGAGTTCCCGACCAAATCGCTGGCAACAAAGGATAAGGGTTGCGCTCGTTGCGGGACTTAACCCAACATTTCACAACACGAGCTGACGACAGCCATGCAGCACCTGTCTCAGAGTTCCCGAAGGCACCAAAGCATCTCTGCTAAGTTCTCTGGATGTCAAGAGTAGGTAAGGTTCTTCGCGTTGCATCGAATTAAACCACATGCTCCACCGCTTGTGCGGGCCCCCGTCAATTCATTTGAGTTTTAACCTTGCGGCCGTACTCCCCAGGCGGTCGACTTAACGCGTTAGCTCCGGAAGCCACTCCTCAAGGGAACAACCTCCAAGTCGACATCGTTTACAGCGTGGACTACCAGGGTATCTAATCCTGTTTGCTCCCCACGCTTTCGCACCTGAGCGTCAGTCTTTGTCCAGGGGGCCGCCTTCGCCACCGGTATTCCTCCAGATCTCTACGCATTTCACCGCTACACCTGGAATTCTACCCCCCTCTACAAGACTCAAGCCTGCCAGTTTCAAATGCAGTTCCCAGGTTGAGCCCGGGGATTTCACATCTGACTTAACAGACCGCCTGCGTGCGCTTTACGCCCAGTAATTCCGATTAACGCTTGCACCCTCCGTATTACCGCGGCTGCTGGCACGGAGTTAGCCGGTGCTTCTTCTGCGAGTAACGTCAATCGATGAGGTTATTAACCTCACCGCCTTCCTCCTCGCTGAAAGTACTTTACAACCCGAAGGCCTTCTTCATACACGCGGCATGGCTGCATCAGGCTTGCGCCCATTGTGCAATATTCCCCACTGCTGCCTCCCGTAGGAGTCTGGACCGTGTCTCAGTTCCAGTGTGGCTGGTCATCCTCTCAGACCAGCTAGGGATCGTCGCCTAGGTGAGCCGTTACCCCACCTACTAGCTAATCCCATCTGGGCACATCTGATGGCATGAGGCCCGAAGGTCCCCCACTTTGGTCTTGCGACGTTATGCGGTATTAGCTACCGTTTCCAGTAGTTATCCCCCTCCATCAGGCAGTTTCCCAGACATTACTCACCCGTCCGCCACTCGTCACCCGAGAGCAAGCTCTCTGTGCTACCGTTCGACTTGCATGTGTTAGGCCTGCCGCCAGCGTTCAATCTGAGCCATGATCAAACTCTTCAATTTAAGTTTGATGCTCATGAATTAAACTTCGTAATGAATTACGTATGTTCACTCACTGAGACTTGGTATTCATTTTTCGTCCGAGGACGTTAAGAATCCATGTCACTTTGAGTGCCCACACAGATTGTCTGATAAATTGTTAAAGAGCAGTTGCGACGCGCTTTAGCGCTCTGTCGCGAGGTGGCGTATATTACGCTTTCCTCTTTCAAAGTCAAGCATTTATTTTTGCTTTTCTCTGTCGGTGCTCATCGCTGAACCCCGCTAACCCGGCGGCCTGTAAGCCGTTGTTCCGTGTCAGTGGAGGCGCATTATAGGGAGTTCTGAGACGTTGACAAGCCCTGTTTAAAAAAAACTTTTCAACCGTCTCTTTTTTCACCAAAACAGCGCATAACGTGGCAAAAAACCAGCGTTTTGCTGTTTTAACCAACGAAACAGTCCACCAGATGGCATACTGATACAGATAAAAAGAGAAAGGAACGGCATCTATGTCTTTAAGCGCACAGCAACTGGCGGCACAAAAGAACATCTCCTGGGTATTAGCAGAGAAGCTGGCTCAAAAAATCCTGACCGGCGAATACCCGCCGGAAAGTATTCTTCCAGGCGAAATGGAATTGGGCGAACAGTTTGGCGTGAGTCGCACCGCGGTACGTGAAGCGGTTAAAACACTTACCGCCAAAGGGATGCTGTTGCCGCGCCCGCGTATCGGTACCCGGGTCATGCCACGCAGTAGCTGGAACTTCCTCGATAAGGAACTGCTTTCATGGTGGTTAACGGAAGATAACTTTGAAGAGGTGGTGAACCATTTCCTGGTTATGCGTAGCAGCCTGGAGCCTCAGGCCTGTTTTCTGGCGGCTACCTTTGGTAACGCAGAACAAAAGGCGCAGCTCAATACCTTAATGGAAGAGATGGGGCAGTTAAAAAAACGCTTTCTGCGCGAACGCTGGATAGAAGTCGATATGGCCTGGCATGAGCACATTTATGAAATGAGCGGAAATCCGTTCCTGATCGCTTTCGCTTCTCTGTTTCATTCGGTCTACCACACCTACTTCACCTCTATTACTCAGAACGAAGTGGTAAAGCTGGATCTCCACCAGGCCATTGTCGACGCTATCCAGGATAGCGATGGCCCGCGCGCGCTTAGCGCCTGCCAGACGTTATTGAACGCACCAAACCATTCAGGCAAGTAACAAGGGTTCCGCATGAGCGAAAAGAAAGGACGCAGTATGGCCGGACTGCCGTGGATTGCCGCCATGGCTTTTTTTATGCAGGCGCTGGACGCCACCATTCTCAACACCGCCCTTCCCGCCATTGCGCATAGCCTTAACCGTTCTCCGTTGGCCATGCAGTCCGCCATTATCAGCTACACATTAACCGTCGCCATGCTTATCCCGGTCAGCGGCTGGTTAGCAGACCGCTTCGGCACCCGTAAGGTGTTTATCATTGCCGTTGGCCTGTTTACGCTCGGTTCGCTGGCCTGCGCCCTCTCCAGTTCATTAATGGAGCTGGTTATCTTTCGCGTGATTCAAGGGACAGGCGGCGCCATGATGATGCCGGTGGCGCGCCTGGCATTATTAAGAGCCTACCCGCGCAGCGAACTGCTCCCGGTACTGAACTTCGTCACCATGCCCGGACTGGTTGGCCCTATTCTTGGGCCGGTACTCGGCGGAGTGCTGGTCACCTGGGCCAGCTGGCACTGGATTTTCCTCATTAATATTCCTATCGGCATTATCGGGATACTTTACGCGCGTAAATGTATGCCGAATTTCACCACGCCGCGCCGGCGTTTCGATATCACCGGTTTTCTGTTGTTTGGGTTGAGTCTGGTACTGTTTTCCAGCGGCATCGAACTGTTTGGCGAGAAAATCGTCGCAACCTGGATAGCCCTTTCGGTCATTGCCCTCAGCGTCATGCTACTGCTGGCCTATATCCGCCACGCGCGTCGCCACCCGGCGCCGCTGATCTCGCTTTCTTTATTTAAGACGCGCACCTTTTCGGTCGGTATTGCCGGTAATCTGGCGACGCGTCTGGGTACCGGCTGTGTGCCGTTTCTGATGCCCTTGATGTTGCAGGTCGGTTTTGGCTATCCGGCGATCGTCGCAGGCTGCATGATAGCCCCCACCGCAATCGGGTCGATTATCGCGAAATCGACCGTGACGCAGATTTTACGCTGGCTCGGCTATCGGAAAACCCTGGTCAGCGTCACCATTTTTATCGGACTGATGATTGCCCAGTTCGCATTCCAGTCCCCGGAAATGCCCATCTGGATGCTTTTACTGCCGCTGTTTGTACTGGGGATGGCCATGTCTACCCAGTTCACATCGATGAATACCATCACGCTGGCCGATTTAACCGATGATAACGCCAGTAGCGGCAATAGCCTGCTGGCCGTGACGCAACAGCTATCCATTAGCCTCGGGGTCGCCATTAGTGCGGCAGTGCTACGTTTTTATGAAGGGTTCGGCAATGCCAGTACCGTCGAGCAGTTTCACTACACCTTTATTACGATGGGGGTGATTACCGTGGTTTCGGCGCTGACATTTATACTGTTAAGAGCGAAAGACGGCCGCAATCTGATTAAAGAGCGGCATAAGGGTTAAACGGAGCCGCGAACAACCAGCTCCGGGGTGAGCTGAACGCGCTGCTGTTTCTGACCCGGGTCGGCCATGCGATGAATCAGTACGTCGATGGCCAGTTCGCCCAGTTCATCTTTTGGCTGATGGATAGTCGTCAGCGGCGGCGTCATATAGCGCGCCAGTTCAATATCGTCATATCCCACCAGCGCCATATCCTGCGGAATCCGTAACCCGGCCTGATACAACGATTGATAGGCCCCAACGGCCATCGCATCGTTACCGACAAAGACCGCCTGCGGCCGCTCGGGTAAGGCGAGCAGCTTTTGCATGGCGCTAAATCCGCCGCCGAACTCGAAATCACTGGTAATGACATAACCTTCCGCCACCGGCAGTCCGGCGCGCGCCATCGCCGCGTGATACCCCTCCAGACGCAGGCGCGACGGCGTTTTATCCAGCGGTCCGGCAATACAGGCGACGCGGGTATATCCTTTATCAATCAGATATTGGGTTGCCATATCGCCGCCCAGCAGCGAGTTGTCCTGAATCAGATCGCTATCGCCGTCGAACGGCGCCCAGTCCATCATCACCGTAGGGACTGACGGGTAGCGCTGCATAATTTCCGGTGAAGGCTGATGCGTTTCGGTACACAGCAGCAGCAAACCGTCGACGCGTTTTTGCATCAGCGTCTCAAGATTGCGGTTCATGCGCTGCTCATCGCCTTCAGTGTTACACAGCACCAGACTATAGCCGCGCTCAAAACAGCTGCGCTCCACGCCGCGCACCAGTTCCGAATAAAACGGATTGGAACTGGCGGTGATCAGCATGCCGATGGTCCGGGTCTGGTTTAATTTGAGGCTGCGCGCCAGCGCAGACGGCGCATAGTTAAGGTTTTTAATCGCCGCATCAACTTTGGCCGTAATCGCTTCACTGACGAAGCGATCTTTATTAATGACGTGAGAAACTGTTGAAGTGGAAACGCCCGCTTCGCGGGCTACATCCTTCATGGTAGCCAAACGTTACCCCTGTTGACGTAAAAACTCGTCGATTTCTTCTCGCCATGGTACGGAAGGCTGTGCGCCTTTGCGGGTAACGGCAATCGCCGCCGCGGCATGGG
The DNA here is from genome assembly GCF_009825425.1 of Klebsiella sp. Lac1. Classification (NCBI taxonomy): domain Bacteria; kingdom Pseudomonadati; phylum Pseudomonadota; class Gammaproteobacteria; order Enterobacterales; family Enterobacteriaceae; genus Klebsiella; species Klebsiella sp. Lac1. Next base: position 479,237 of record NZ_VJZJ01000004.1, on the reverse strand, counting down.
CAAAACGAATCGCTTCGTCCAGCGCAGTTCCTTCCAGTAAGGCCGTCACAAAGGCGCCATTAAAGGTATCACCCGCGGCAATGGTATCGATGGCCTGCACTTTAAAACCGGGAATCCGCCGGCCCTGACCTTCGCGACTGACCCATACGCCCCGGCTGCCAAGCGTAATCATCACGATACCAATGCCTTTTTCATGCAGCGCACGGGCCGCCTTAGCCGCATCGTCATCGTTCTCAACGCGGATGCCGGTCAGCTTTTCAGCTTCGGTTTCGTTAGGCGTAATAATATCTATCAGCGAAAGCAGCTCATCGGACAGGGCGCGCGCCGGCGCCGGGTTGAGCACAACGGTGGTTTGATGCTGATGGGCGATTTTTGCCGCCGCCAGCACGCTTTCCAGCGGTGACTCCAGCTGCATCAGCAGCGCCTGGGCGCCCGCTATACGCGCTTCTTCCGCCGCAACCTGCCCGACAGAGAGCGCGGCGTTAGCGCCGGCATGAATACCGATGACATTCTCACCTTCGGCGTTAACAAAAATCAGCGCCACGCCGGTCGATTGCTCTTTTACCGCACGCACCGGCGCAACATCGATCCGATCGCGCTCCAGCTGGCGGCGAACGCGTTCGCCGATATCGTCATCGCCGGTACAGGCAATAAACGCAATATCCGCGCCGCTTCGCCCGGCGGCGACGGCCTGGTTCGCCCCTTTACCGCCGAAAGCCACCTGATAATGCTGGCCGGTGACGGTTTCGCCCGGCGTCGGGAAAGATTCAAGGTTAAGAATGTGATCGGCATTGATGCTGCCAAGGACGACAAGTTTGCCTGAGGTTTTCATTATTTCTGTTCCCGGGAAAGCGCGCCACCGGACTCCGGTGGCGCATGCCCTGCTTTTCTTTTTATGTTGTCCCTCGGACCGTTTCCGGTCCGAATCGCATATTACTGCTTAATGACCAGTTTCAGCTCAACCGGATAGCTGGCGTCCACTTTCTCACCCTTCAGCACTTTATCAGCAGTCTCCACGCCTTTCACGCCGATCTGCTCTGGCAACTGAGCGATGGTCGCTGCCAGTTTGCCACTATTTACCGCTTTTTCGCCATCCGGAGTACCGTCAAATCCAACCACCATCACATCGGATTTGCCCGCCGTTTGTAATGCGCGCAGCGCACCCAGCGCCATTTCATCGTTCTGCGCAAACACCGCTTTCACATCAGGATGAGCGGTCAGCAGGTTCTGCATGACGTTCAGACCTTTGGTACGGTCGAAGTCCGCCGGCTGGCTGGCCAGAACGTTGAATTTGTGCGCGGCAACGGCCTGCTTAAAGCCCTCACCACGTTCACGAGCCGCAGAGGTCCCGGCAATACCCTGCAGTTCAATCACTTTCGCGCCTTCACCGACTTTCTTCGCAATATAGTCGCCGGCCATCTTACCGCCCAGCACGTTATCAGACGCGATATGGCTGACCACGTCGCCTTTCGAAGCCTGACGGTCGAGGGTAATGACCGGGATTTTGGCCTGGTTAGCCATCTTCACCGCGTTACCTACCGCATCAGAGTCGGTAGGGTTAATCAGCAGCAGCTTCGCGCCACGTACCGTTAAATCCTGCACGTTCGCCAGCTCTTTCGCCGGGTTGTTCTGCGAATCCAGTACCACCAGGTTGTAGCCCAGTTTGTCAGCTTCTTTCTGCGCCCCCTCTTTCAGAGAAACAAAGAACGGGTTATTCAGGGTAGAGATAACCAGAGCGATGGTATCTTTCGCCATCGCGTTGGCGCTGACGGTTGCACTGAGAGCCACAGCAGAGACCAGGGTCGCCAGTTTTTTCATATTCATAGTTAAGATGTCCTGTAGAGTTCTTAGTTACTGCTTTTTGTTGTCTACCAGCACCGCCAGCAAAATTACCACCGCTTTCACGATCATCTGGTAATAGGAAGAAACGCCTAATAGATTCAAACCGTTGTTCAGGAAGCCAAGGATCAACGCACCAATTAAAGTACCGACAATACGCCCCTTCCCCCCCGCCAGACTGGTGCCGCCGAGCACGACCGCCGCGATAGCATCCAGTTCATAGCCGGTACCCGCCGTCGGCTGCGCGGAAGAGAGGCGTGCCACTTCGATAATCCCCGCCAGCGAAGCCAGCAGGCCGCATAACGAATAGACAATGATTTTTACTTTATTGACGCTGATACCGGATAAACGGGTCGCCGCCTCGTTACCACCCAACGCGTAGATATAACGACCCAGCCGCGTATGGTGCAGCATGTACCAGGCCGCCAGAAAGACGATTGCCATAATCCACACCGGCGTCGGCACCCCTAACGGGCGACCGATACCAAACCAGCCAAACAGGTCGGCGTTATCAGTAAACCCGGTATTCACCGGACTACCGTTGGTGTAAACCATCGTCACCCCGCGCAGGAGCAGCATCATTACCAGGGTGGCGATAAAGGCCTGCACACGCCCTTTCGCCACAATCACGCCGGTCACCGCGCCAATTGCCGCGCCTAAGGCAAGCGCTGCGGCAATCGCCACCAGCGCATTCACCTCCAGCCCCACAATCGATGCCGCAACCGCGCCGGTCAGCGCCAACAGGGACCCGACGGACAGGTCGATCCCTGAAGTCAGAATGACCAGCGTCATTCCGACGGCCATAATGGCGTTGACCGACGTTTGTTGCAGGATATTGAAGAGGTTATTAACGGTAAAAAAGTTGGGGCTCATGGTCGAAACAATCGCTATCAGCACCAGCAGGGCAATCAACGACTTTTGCTCCATCAGCCATGCTTTGGTGAAATAGCGGCGACCAGTAACAGCCTGGGTTGTCATCTTTTTTACTCCTGATTCACACGGTTAAGCTTGCCCACAGCGGCAGCCATCAATACTTCCTGGGTGGCCTGCTCGCGTGTGAACTCACCGCCGAGATGCCCTTCATGCATCACCATGATGCGATCGCTCATGCCCAGCACTTCCGGCATCTCCGAAGAGACCAGAATGATGCTCAGACCATCGGCTTTAAACTGGTTGATCAGCTGATAGATTTCTTTCTTCGCCCCCACGTCCACGCCGCGAGTCGGTTCATCAAGGATCAACACCTTCGGCCGCGTCATCAGCCCGCGGGCGATGGCCACTTTTTGCTGGTTACCGCCGGAGAGCAGGCCTATCGCCTGTTCCATTGACGGCGTTTTCACATTGAACAGGCGAATAAAATCGCCTACCGCCTGCTGCTCATCTTTGTGCTTCAGGCGGCCACCGGCATGGCTGAAATAGCGCAGCGCCGTTAATGACATGTTTTCTTTCACCGACATACCGAGCACTAAGCCATCGCGCTTGCGGTCTTCAGAGATATAGACAATCCCGTTTGCCAGCCCATCCTGAGGGGAACGGGTCACCACTTCATGGCCATCGAGCGTGACGGAACCGCTGGTGCGCGGCAATGCGCCGTACAGCACCTTCATCAACTCCGTGCGGCCAGCCCCCATCAGCCCGGCGACGCCGAGAATTTCACCCTGACGAAGGGAAAAGGTCACATTTTCAACGCCCGGCCCGCACAGATTGTCTACTTTCAGGCGAACCGCCCCCGGCGCTTTATCGAGATGCGGGTACTGATCCTCCAGCTTGCGGCCAACCATCATTTCGATCAGCAGATCTTCATTCAGACTGGCCACCTCGCGCTCGGCGATAAACTGCCCGTCGCGAAAAACCGTCACATCATCACAAATCTCGAAGATCTCTTTCATACGGTGAGAGATATAGACAATCCCGCGCCCCTGCGCTTTCAGCTCGCGGATGACGCGGAACAGAGATTCCGTTTCGGTATCGGTCAATGCGTCCGTGGGTTCATCCATAATGATGACCTTCGACTCAAAGCTCAGCACCTTGGCGATTTCAACCATCTGCTGATCGCCAATCGACAGATCGCCCACCAGTTTCTGGCTGTTAAAGCGTAAGTTCAGCTTCGCCAGCAGTTTGTCGGCTTCGGCATACATCGTTTTCCAGTCGATTTTGCCAAACCGGTTGACGAACTCACGACCGAGGAAAATGTTTTCCGCGATCGTCAGCTGTGGGATCAGGTTGAGTTCCTGATGAATAATGCCGATACCGGCTTCCTGGGAGGATTTCGGTCCGTTGAAGGTGATCTCTTTGCCGAGCCACAGCAGTGAGCCGGCATCGCGGGTATAGATCCCGGTCAGCACCTTCATCATCGTGGATTTGCCGGCGCCGTTTTCGCCGACCAGCGCCATTACGCGGCCAGCATAGACATTGAGCGAGGCGCCGGAGAGCGCCTTCACGCCAGGGAACGCTTTATCGATCCCTTTTAATTGCAATAAGGCTTCCATATCGGCGACCTCAGAACGTGACGCCGGCACAGAGAATAACGTTCGCATACGGGGAACACTCCCCGCTGCGAATCACCGCCTGACTGTCTGCGGTTTGTTTTTTAAACTGCTCATGACTGGTGTAACGAATGTCAATGGTATTTCCCTGGTATTGCTGCAGCAGCTCAAGGTGAGTGAGCAACGTCGCATGGAGCTGCGGATTGTGAGTCTTTATCTCTTCCGCGAGGATCGCCGCCTCAACCTGCATTTCCGCCGTTACCACCTCCAGAACCTGCATAAAGGAGGGAACGCCATGGGTTAATGCCATATCGATGCGCGCGCTGCTGCGGGGAACCGGTAAACCGGCATCGCAGACCACCAGCGTATCGGTATGACCCAGGCGGGAGATAACCGAAGAAATATCAGCGTTAAGTACGGTGCCTTTTTTCATTTTTCTCTTTTGCTCCACTAGCGAAACGTTTCGCTGTCATAAGTATTGTCAATACGCGCACGAAAAACCATCACCAGAAGAGAGAAATGTGATCGCCATCGAAACGTTTCGCAAACGCCGGGAAGGAAAAGTGAAGCGGGGTAAAAAAGCAAAAAAAGCCCTTCACGAGGAAGGGCTTCAGAGCATCAGATTTCGACCTGGGTACCGAGTTCAATTACCCGGTTTGGCGGGATTTCAAACTGATCCGGCGCCCTCAGGGCGTTACGCTGCAGCAGGAGGTACAGTTTTCCGCGCAGACGCAAATACCAAGGCCGTTTGCCGATAATCAACGACTCATGCGACATAAAGAACGAGGTCTCCATCATCCGGCAGCTCAGACCTTCCAGCCCGCAGCGATGGAACACCTCTTCCACGTTTGGCGTTTCGCGCCAGCCGTAGCTGGCGACCACGCGCCAGAAAGACGGTGAAATCTGCTCAATCTGCACGCGACGAACGTTATGCACATAAGGCGCGTCTTCAGTACGCAGCGTCAGCAGAATCACGCGTTCGTGCAGCACCTTGTTGTGCTTGAGGTTATGCAGCAGCGCAAAAGGAATCACGTTCAACGCACGGGACATATACACGGCGGTTCCCGGTACGCGAACCGGCGGTGATTTCTCCAGGGAAGAGATCATCGCTTCCAGAGAGTTACCGTGTTCATGCATCCGACGCAGCAGACGGAAACGTTCGCTTTTCCAGGTCGTCATCACGGTGAACATCACCAGACCCAGCGTTAACGGCAGCCAGCCGCCGGAAACAATCTTATCGAGGTTGGCCGAGAACAGCGGAAAATCAATGCTCATAAAGGCAATAAAGAACAACGCCACAAAGAACTTATTCCAGTGCCAGTTTTTACGCGCAACCGTAGTGAAGAGAATCGTGGTCAGCACCATGGTTCCCGTTACCGCGATCCCGTACGCCGCAGCCAGGTTCGAAGAGTGTTCGAAGTTGATAATCACGATGACCACCGAGACATACAGCAGCCAGTTGATGAACGGAATATAAATCTGTCCGGACTCCATTTCCGAGGTATGAATAATCCGCATCGGCGACAGATATCCCAGACGGACCGCCTGGCGAGTCAGCGAGAAGACCCCGGAAATGACCGCCTGCGAGGCGATAACCGTCGCCAGCGCGGCAATAATCAGCATCGGAATCAGCGCCCATTCAGGGGCCAGCAGGAAGAAGGGGTTTTTGATCGCTTCCGGGTGCTGTAACAGCAGCGCCCCCTGACCAAAGTAGTTCAGCACCAGCGAGGGCAGTACCACTGAAAACCAGGCCAGGCGAATCGGTAGTTTGCCAAAGTGCCCCATATCCGCATACAGCGCTTCGACACCGGTAATGGACAGCACTACCGCGCCCAGCGCAACAAAAGAGACGGTTTTATATTCAAGGAAGAAATGAACCGCCCAGTAAGGGTTTAGCGCCTGCAGCACTTCCGGGTTGGCGATAATGCTGCGCGCGCCCAGCACCGCCAGCAGCAGGAACCAAATCAGCATAATCGGCGCAAACAGCTTGCCGACCATACCGGTACCGTGCTTCTGGATAGCAAACAGCAGCGTCAACACGATAATGGAGATGGGGACAATCCAGGTATCCAGATCAGGGGCGATAATTTCCAGCCCTTCAATCGCCGACATGACCGAAATCGCCGGCGTAATCACCACTTCGCCATAGAAGAAGCTGCCGCCGATCAGGCCAAGAATCACCAGAACCGACGTCATTCGCGCGGACGTATTGCGGCCCGCCAGCGACATCAGCGTCAGGATCCCCCCTTCACCGGCGTTATCTGCGCGCATGACAAAGGTGATATATTTGAGTGATACGGTAAAGATCAACAGCCAGAATATTAGCGACAGAAAGCCAAAAACAGCATCACGTTCAACGCCAAAGCCAAACTGACCAGACAGACATTCCCGAAGTGTATACAGCGGACTGGTACCGATATCTCCGTATACCACGCCGATAGCCGCCAGCGTTATTGCTGGCAGCGATTGCTTATTATCAGTGCTCATAGACTAGTCTTTTCGTTTATAAAACAAATGTGTGCCTAGTCCCTTGGCCCACAAAAAGCGCACAGTATGCACGATTATTTGCTGAATCGTACCCCTAACTAACATCATATTAACCTGACTCAAAGAAAATAAATCGATTCTTCAGGCTATTACCATCCCTAATCAAACATCTATACTCGAATCAATAACGACACATGAAAAAGCACGCAACTCAATTATGGCTCAATCACATTTACTGGCAGAAAGAATTTCCCGGCTCAGCGCCTCCCTCGAAAAAGGCTTGTTCGAACGCAGTCACGCGATACGACTCTGCCTGCTTGCCGCCCTCAGCGGCGAAAGCGTTTTTTTACTCGGTCCGCCGGGCATCGCTAAAAGCCTGATCGCCCGCCGCCTCAAATTCGCCTTTCAGCAAGCCCGCGCCTTTGAATATCTGATGACCCGCTTTTCCACTCCAGAAGAAGTTTTTGGCCCACTCTCCATCCAGGCGCTGAAGGATGAAGGGCGCTACGAGCGCCTGACGACAGGCTATCTTCCGGAAGCCGAAATCGTCTTCCTCGACGAAATCTGGAAAGCCGGCCCGGCCATCCTCAACACCTTACTGACCGCAATCAACGAACGGCATTTTCGCAACGGGGCGAAAGAAGAAAAAATCCCCATGCGCCTGCTGGTGGCGGCTTCAAACGAATTACCGGAAACGGACAGCAGCCTTGAAGCGCTGTACGATCGCATGCTCATCCGTTTATGGCTGGATAAGGTCCAGGACAAAACGAACTTCCGCTCGATGCTGGTAAGCCAGCAGGATGAAAACAGCAACCCGGTTCCCGCCAGCCTGCAGGTCAGCGATGAAGAGTTCCGGCAGTGGCAGCAGGATATCAGCGCCGTGAAGCTCACGGATAGCGTGTTTGAACTTATCTTTCAGCTCCGCCAGCAGCTGGATACATTACCCGGTTCGCCGTATGTCTCGGATCGGCGCTGGAAAAAGGCCATTCGGCTGCTGCAGGCCAGCGCTTTCTTTAGCGGCCGGGATACGATTGCCCCTATCGACCTGATTTTGCTGAAAGATTGCCTGTGGCACGATATCGAAAGCATGAACCTGATGGCGCAGCAGCTGGAAATCTTGATGACCAGCCATGCCTGGCAGCAGCAGGCCATGCTGAGCAAACTGGGCGCTATCACCCAAAGACGCATCCAAATCCAACAGCAGCACAGTGACAAAACCGCGCTGAAGGTCACGCGCCTCGGCGGGATGTTCAGCCGTAAGCCGCATTATGAATTACCGTCTGAACTCAAGGATACCACGCTGACCCTGCTGCTCCAGCAGCCGCTTAAGCTGCACGATATGGAAGTGATTCATATTACCTTCGTCCGCGAAGAACTCTCGCACTGGCTGGAAAAAGGCGGTGAAATCCGCGGCAAGCTTAACGGCATTGGTTTCGCCCAGCCGCTGAATATCGATGTCGATGCCAGCCAGCATCTGGTCGTTCGCGACGTCAGCCTGCAAGGCTCCCGCCTTTCGTTGCCCGGCAGCGAATCGCAAGAAAACATGCCGGTGGAAATCCGCCAGCAGCTGGAAGCGCTGGATGACGAGTGGCACCAGCAACATAACCGCTTTAGCGAACAGCAAAAATGTCTGTTTATTCCCGGCGACTGGCTAGGACGTATTGAAGCCAGCCTGCAGGACGTCGGCGCGCAGATTAAACAGGCGCGGCAGCCATGACGCTGGATATGCTGAATGTCATGCTGGCAGTCAGCGAAGAGGGGATGATCGAAGAGATGCTGCTGGCGCTGCTGGCCTCTCCTCAGCTTGCCGTGTTCTTCGAAAAATTTCCGCGCCTGAAGAATATTATCGCCGCCGATATTCCGCGCTGGCGAGAGGCCGTCAGAGCCCGACTCAAAGAGACGTCAATCCCGCCTGAGCTGGATATTGAAGTACAGCACTATCAGCGCTCGCAACTGCTCTCCACCTCGCAGTTTATCGTGCAGCTTCCACAGATCCTTGGCCAGCTGCATCAACTGCACTCGCCGTTTGCCGCCCAGGCGCAGCAGCTGGTGGATAACAATGCCACCTTCACGCCCGCGCTCCATACCCTGTTTTTACAGCGCTGGCGTCTGAGCCTGGTGGTGCAGGCAACCACACTCAACCAGCAGCTACTGGATGAAGAACGCGATCAGCTGCTGAGCGAAGTCCAGGAGAGGATGACCCTCAGCGGGCAGCTGGAGCCGGTGCTGGTGGAGAACGATAACGCCGCGGGTCGGCTGTGGGATATGAGCGCCGGCGAGCTGAAGCGCGGCGACTATCAGCTGATCATTCGCTACGGCGACTTTCTCAGCCAGCAGCCGGAACTGATGCAGCTGGCTGAACAGTTAGGCCGCTCGCGGGAAGCCAAATCGGTGCCGAAAAAAGATGCGCCGATGGAAGCTTTTCGCAGCCTGGTTCGTGAGCCGGCAACGGTACCGGAACAGGTTGATGGCCTGCAACAGAGCGATGATATCCTGCGCCTGCTCCCGCCGGAGCTGGCGACGCTGGGGATAACTGAACTGGAATTCGAGTTCTATCGTAAGCTGGTAGAAAAGCAGCTGCTGACCTATCGCTTACATGGCGACGCCTCGCGGGAAAAAATCACCGAGAGGCCGGTGACCCGACAAGATGTTGACGAGCAGCCGCGCGGACCGTTTATCGTCTGCGTCGATACTTCCGGCTCGATGGGCGGTTTCAACGAACAGTGCGCCAAGGCATTTTGCCTGGCATTAATGCGGGTGGCGCTGGCGGACAATCGCCGCTGCTTTATTATGCTTTTCTCCAGTGAAGTCGTGCATTACGAGCTGACGGGCCCGCAGGGTCTGGAGCAGGCGATCCGCTTCCTGAGCCAGCGTTTTCGCGGCGGTACGGATTTAGCCAGCTGTTTCCGTTCGATCATTGAGCGAATGCAAAATCCGCAGTGGGTCGATGCCGATGCGGTGGTGATTTCCGATTTTATTGCCCAGCGGCTGCCGGACGAGGTAATCAATAAGGTGGGGGAGCTACAGCGCAAGCATCATCATCGCTTTCATGCGGTGGCGATGTCTGTACATGGCAAACCCGGCATAATGCGCATCTTCGATCATATCTGGCGCTTTGATACCGGGTTACGTAGCCGCCTGCTGCGACGCTGGAGGCGTTAATGGTTACAGCAGAGCGGCAACGCTTTCACGTACCTGCGTCGGCCATACGCCGCACTGTACCTGGCCGATATGATCCAGCTGCAACAGCAGCATGGTAAGCCGGGATTGACCAATGCCGCCGCCAATAGTCTGCGGCATTTCACCGCGCAGCAACGCCTGGTGCCACTCCAGCTTGAGACGATCTTCATCACCGGTGACCGCCAGCTGACGCTTGAGTGCGTCGGCATCCACGCGGATCCCCATAGAAGAGAGCTCAAACGCATCTTCCAGCACCGGGTTCCACACCAGGATATCGCCGTTCAGACCGGCAAATTCACCCTCCCCCGTGCTGCTCCAGTCATCATAATCCGGGGCACGAACGTCATGGCGCTTACCGTCGGATAACTTGCCGCCAATCCCAATCAGAAATACCGCACCCAGCTGTTTGGCGATCGCCCGCTCACGGCCTTTGGCATCCAGATCCGGGAAACGGCTCAGCAATTCCTGGCTGTGGACAAAGTGGATCGATTCCGGCAGGAACGGTGCCAGACCAAACTCTTTGCTCACTGCGGCTTCGGTCGCTTTGATCCCGGCGTAGATAGCCTCAACGGTGGATTTCAGCGTACCGAGATGGCGCTCGCCATCCCCCATCACGCGCTCCCAGTCCCACTGGTCAACGTAGACAGAGTGAATAGCGGTCAGGCGGTCTTCATCGGGGCGAAGGGCCTTCATGTGCGTGTACAGCCCTTCGCCCGCGCTGAAGTCGTGTTGTCCCAGGGTTTGACGTTTCCACTTCGCCAGTGAATGAACCACTTCGAACCGGGCGTCTGGCAGTGTTTTCACTTTCACCTGAACCGCTTTCTCGCAACCAGACAGGTTGTCCTGAGTCCCGTCTCCTACGCGGCTTAAGATAGGCGCCTGGACTTCAATCAGACCAAGTTTCTCTTCCAGCTGGCGGGAAAAGTGAGACTTAACGAAACTAATCTGGCGTTGTTTTGCGATGTATGCGGTTTTCATTTTTTATGGCTCCTGCGTCCTGTTGATATTGATTAAGCAACAAAAATGGCTACCAATTCAATAATCAAACAACAAAAAGCCATGTTCACTTTTAATTCATTAAAATACATGGCTAATATAGAAAGAATCCTCAAACATCATAAGAAAAACCTATGGAAAATTATCAGATCGACAATCTGGACCGCGGCATTCTGGAAGCGTTAATGACCAATGCCCGTACCGCCTATGCTGAACTGGCCAAACAGTTTGGCGTCAGCCCGGGGACGATTCATGTTCGCGTGGAGAAGATGAAACAGGCGGGTATCATCACCGGCGCGCGCATTGACGTAAACCCTAAACAACTCGGCTACGACGTCTGCTGCTTTATCGGCATTATCCTTAAAAGCGCCAAAGACTACCCTTCCGCCCTGGAAAAGTTGAACGCGCTGGATGAGGTGACCGAGGCGTATTACACCACCGGGCACTACAGCATCTTTATTAAGGTGATGTGCCGCTCGATCGATGCTCTCCAGCAGGTACTTATCAACAAGATCCAAACAATCGATGAAATTCAGTCCACCGAGACCCTGATCTCCCTGCAGAACCCGATCATGCGGACTATCCGCCCGTGATCGGGCTTTTTTAATCCCACATTTTCCACAGGTAGATCCCAGCTCTCACACAGCGTACAATGTGCCACTCTGAATAATTGAGCAGGCGATCATGGCAGACATTACGCTTATCAGCGGCAGTACCCTGGGCAGTGCGGAATATGTAGCGGAGCATCTGGCTGAAAAGCTGGAAGAGGCGGGCTACAGCACCGAAATCCAGCACGGTCCGTTGATCGAGGATCTGCAGGCCGAGGGGATCTGGTTAGTTATCTCCTCTACGCATGGCGCGGGGGATATCCCTGATAATCTGCTGCCGTTCTATGAAGCGCTTCAGGAAAAGCAGGCAGACCTGTCCACCGTTCGTTTTGGCGCCATCGGCATCGGCAGCCGCGAATACGACACCTTCTGCGGCGCCATCGACAAAATCGACAGCGCATTGAAGGCATGTGGTGCACAACAGCTCGGCGAAACGCTGAAGATAAATGTCCTGGAACATGAAATTCCAGAAGATCCGGCTGAGATTTGGGTCGGATCCTGGAAAGATTTGCTCTAAGTTTTGTAAAGATCGTTCGATATTCTGTGGATAACTACACTTAAAAGCTCTGATCAACCGGTAGTTATCCAAAGTATAAGCCGTGGCTGCTTTTTGACCTGTGTATAACCCTTCATTTTGATCCCAGCTTATACGGAACAGGATCACCGATCATTCACAGATAGTGATCCTTCTTAAATATTTGATCTTAAACCGCAGATCGGGCTTATCCACAGAAAGGTTCGATCCTAATAAGAGATCACAGTAAAACAGATCTCTAAATAAAAGATCTTCTTTTTAATACTCAAGATCCCGGAGCTTTCTCGAAAGGCTAAAGTTGAGTAGAATCCACGCCCCGGGCTTCAATCTATTTTCAAACCGCTTTATGCGAGGCATACCACCATGTTTTATCAGGATCCTTTTGACGTCATCATCATTGGCGGGGGTCATGCAGGCACTGAGGCCGCGATGGCCGCAGCGCGGATGGGTCAGCAGACCCTGCTTTTGACACACAATATCGACACCCTGGGGCAGATGAGCTGCAACCCGGCGATTGGCGGCATTGGGAAAGGACACCTGGTAAAAGAAGTGGATGCGCTTGGCGGACTGATGGCGAAAGCGATCGACCAGGCAGGCATTCAGTTTAGGATACTAAACGCCAGCAAAGGCCCGGCGGTACGGGCGACACGAGCTCAGGCAGACCGCGTGCTCTATCGTCAGGCGGTGCGCACGGCGCTGGAAAACCAGCCAAATCTGATGATCTTCCAGCAGGCGGTGGAGGATCTGATTGTCGAAAACGATCGGGTTGTCGGCGCCGTTACCCAGATGGGACTGAAATTCCGCGCTAAAGCGGTGGTCCTGACCGTCGGCACCTTCCTTGACGGCAAGATCCATATCGGGCTGGATAACTACAGCGGTGGCCGCGCAGGCGATCCGCCATCGATCCCGCTTTCTCGCCGTTTACGTGAGCTGCCGCTGCGGGTCAGTCGCCTGAAAACCGGGACGCCGCCGCGTATTGACGCCCGTACCATCGATTTCAGCGTTCTGGCGCAGCAGCATGGTGATAACCCCATGCCGGTCTTCTCGTTCATGGGCAATGCGGCTCAGCATCCGCAGCAGGTACCGTGCTATATCACCCATACCAACGAGAAAACCCACGATGTGATCCGCAATAATCTCGATCGCAGCCCGATGTATGCCGGGGTGATTGAAGGGATCGGTCCGCGCTACTGCCCGTCGATCGAAGATAAAGTGATGCGCTTTGCCGATCGCAACCAGCACCAGATCTTCCTCGAGCCGGAAGGGCTGACCTCTAACGAAATTTATCCGAACGGTATCTCCACCAGCCTGCCGTTTGACGTACAAATGCAGATTGTTCGCTCAATGCAGGGTATGGAGAACGCCAGAATCGTTCGTCCAGGCTACGCTATTGAGTACGATTTCTTCGACCCGCGTGACCTGAAGCCGACGCTGGAAAGCAAATATATCCACGGTCTGTTCTTTGCCGGACAGATTAACGGTACCACCGGTTACGAAGAAGCCGCTGCTCAGGGACTGCTTGCCGGCCTGAACGCCGGTCGTTTCTCAGCGGAAAAAGAGGGCTGGGCGCCGGCGCGTTCAGAAGCCTACCTCGGTGTGCTGGTCGACGATCTGTGTACGCTGGGAACCAAAGAACCGTACCGGATGTTTACTTCACGCGCCGAATATCGTCTGATGCTGCGCGAAGATAATGCCGATCTGCGTCTGACGGAACAGGGGCGCGAACTGGGTCTGGTCGATGATGAACGCTGGGCGCGATTCAACGAGAAGCTGGAAAGCATTGAGCTTGAGCGTCAACGTCTGAAATCCACCTGGGTTTACCCGGCGGCAGACAGCGTGGAACAAGTCAATGCGCATCTGTCTGCGCCACTGTCTCGCGAAGCGAGCGGGGAAGATTTGCTCCGTCGTCCGGAAATGACCTATGAGCAGCTGGTTCAGCTGTCGCCGTTCTCGCCGGGCCTGGAAGATGCGCAGGCTGCTGAGCAGGTTGAGATCCAGGTGAAGTACGAAGGATATATCGCTCGTCAGCAGGAAGAGATCGAAAGACAGCAGCGTAATGAGAATACGATCCTGCCGGCAACGCTTGATTATCGTCAGGTGATCGGGTTGTCGAATGAAGTGATTGCCAAGCTTAACGATCACAAACCGTCTTCAATCGGCCAGGCTTCGCGTATTTCCGGCATCACGCCAGCGGCGATTTCTATTTTGCTGGTCTGGTTGAAAAAGCAGGGGATGCTGCGCCGCAGCGCCTGATTGCCCCGACAGGCGGAATTTGGCGGATAGCAGGCTGCTTCTCCGCCCTTTTTGATTCACCGGCCCGGTAAGCGTCATCGCCTCCGGGCTCATTATTTCTGGACAGGTACTGAACGTGCTCAACAAACTTTCTCGTCTGCTGGCTGAGGCCGGTATTTCGCTCACCGATCACCAGAAAAACCAGCTGGTGGCCTATGTTGGCATGCTGGATAAGTGGAACAAAGCCTACAATCTGACTTCCGTTCGCGATCCGAATGAGATGCTGATTCGCCATATCCTCGATAGCATTGTTGTTGCGCCGTACCTGCAGGGAACGCGTTTTATCGACGTTGGAACAGGACCAGGGCTGCCGGGAATCCCGCTGGCGATAGTGCTCCCGCAAGCACATTTCACGCTGCTGGACAGCCTCGGCAAGCGCGTGCGTTTTCTTCGCCAGGTCCAGCATGAGTTAAAACTGGAGAATATCGCCCCGGTACAGAGCCGCGTGGAAGATTTCCCCGCAGAACCGCCGTTCGATGGCGTCATCAGCCGCGCATTTGCCTCGCTGAACGACATGGTCAGCTGGTGCCATCATCTGCCGTCAGAAACCGGCTGTTTCTATGCGTTGAAAGGAGTGGCTCAGGAAGATGAAATGGCAAATCTTCCCGAAGGATACACCGTCAGCGAGATTATCAGGTTGCATGTTCCTGCGCTGGAAGGGGAGCGTCACCTGGTGGTTATTAAGCCAAAAATGATTTAGTTTTTATCAAAAAATGTGAAAAAAATCAGACCGCCGCATGTTACAAAAATAAATGTCACTGCGCGCGATTCGCGGCGCCTTTTAACCATGTTTTTACCATGGGTTATCCCAGGGTTAACTTTGACGGTTGGTTTACTGGTAAAATAGTCAACATTGAAAATATCAGGACGCTAAAAATCGAACGACTGGCAAGGCATACGGATGTTAAATATTTATTATAAATGTCAATAAAAGGTTTTCATTGTATGCGCGGTTGTTTTATAAAAACTGCTCATTTTTTATCTTTAATATCAAAAAGATGAAAACAGACAATTTATGAGTGGAATTAATTCGCTTTACTCTAAAATGTTTAATGTGTGATCTGGTGCACGCTTTAATCTCTGTGTTTTCTCAGTATTTGCAGTTTCGTATGACGGCTCACAGATTGGCAAAATGCAGGAAAAGTTGCCTGCTGGAAAATAATTAAACATTTATTCACTATTTTGCTACTTATTGTTTGAAATCACGGGGCGTCACCGTATAATTTGTCCGCTTTTTGATGCTTGACTCTTCGTCTTAAAGGACGTTTTATACGACACGCGACATACCTCGAAGGGAGCAGGAGTAAAAACGTGATGTCTGTGTCGCTCTTGAGTCGAAACGTTGCTCGTAAGCTTCTGTTTATTCAGTTACTGGCAGTAATAGCAAGTGGACTGCTGTGCAGCCTAAAAGACCCCTTCTGGGGCATCTCCGCAGTATGCGGAGGTTTGGCGGTTGTTTTGCCAAACATGTTGTTTATGATTTTTGCCTGGCGTCATCAGGCGCATACACCATCTAAAGGCCGTGTGGCCTGGACCTTCGCCTTCGGCGAAGCTTTTAAGGTGTTGCTGACCTTTGCCCTCCTCGCGGTGGCGCTGGCCGTATTCAAAGTGGTATTCATGCCGCTGATAGTGACGTGGGTTTTGGTGCTGGTGGTACAAATTCTGGCACCAGCTGTAATTAACAACAAAGGGTAAAAGGCATCATGGCTGCAGAAAATATGACGCCGCAGGATTACATAGGTCACCATCTGAAGAACCTTCAGATTGATCTGCGTACATTCTCGCTGGTGGATCCGCACAACCCCCCGGCCACCTTCTGGACGCTCAACATTGACTCCATGTTCTTCTCAGTGGTGCTCGGTCTGTTGTTCCTTACCATTTTCCGTAGCGTTGCCAAAAAAGCGACCAGCGGTGTTCCTGGTAAACTCCAGACGGCTATCGAGATGACCATCGGCTTCGTCCATGGCAGCGTCAAAGACATGTATCATGGCAAGAGCAAGCTGATTGCTCCGCTGGCCCTCACCGTGTTTGTCTGGGTATTCCTGATGAACCTGATGGACCTGCTGCCAATCGACCTGATTCCTTATATCGGTGAACACATTTTCGGCCTGCCTGCACTGCGCGTGGTTCCGTCTGCTGACGTGAACATCACCCTGTCGATGGCGCTTGGCGTGTTTATCCTGATTCTTTTCTACAGCATCAAAATGAAAGGCGTGGGTGGGTTCGTTAAAGAACTGACGCTGCAGCCGTTCAATCACTGGGCGTTCATTCCTGTCAACTTAATCCTTGAAGGGGTAAGCCTGCTGTCCAAACCGGTTTCACTGGGTCTGCGACTGTTCGGCAACATGTATGCCGGTGAGCTGATTTTCATTCTGATTGCTGGTCTGCTGCCGTGGTGGTCACAGTGGGTTCTGAATGTGCCATGGGCCATTTTCCACATCCTGATTATTACGCTGCAAGCCTTCATCTTCATGGTTCTGACGATCGTCTATCTGTCGATGGCATCTGAAGAGCATTGATTTTTACCAACATACTACGTTTTTACTGAAACAAACTGGAGACTGTCATGGAAAACCTGAATATGGATCTGCTGTACATGGCTGCCGCTGTGATGATGGGTCTGGCGGCGATCGGTGCTGCGATCGGTATCGGCATCCTCGGGGGCAAATTCCTGGAAGGCGCAGCGCGTCAACCGGATCTGATTCCTCTGCTGCGTACTCAGTTCTTTATCGTTATGGGTCTGGTGGATGCTATCCCGATGATCGCTGTAGGTCTGGGTCTGTACGTGATGTTTGCTGTCGCGTAGTAAGTTGTTCGAAAGAAACCTAAGCCACAGAGTTAATTTAAGAGGTATTGTGCTGTGAACATGAACGCAACAATCCTCGGCCAGGCCATCGCGTTTGTTCTTTTCGTATGGTTCTGCATGAAGTACGTATGGCCGCCTTTAATGGCTGCCATCGAAAAGCGTCAGAAAGAGATTTCCGACGGTTTGGCTTCTGCAGAACGCGCTAAGAAAGATTTGGACCTTGCACAGGCCAACGCGACCGACCAGCTGAAAAAAGCGAAAGCGGAAGCCCAGGTCATCATCGAGCAGGCGAACAAGCGTCGCGCTCAGATGCTGGACGAAGCTAAAGCTGAAGCAGAACAGGAACGCACCAAAATCGTCGCACAGGCGCAGGCTGAAATTGATGCCGAACGTAAACGTGCTCGCGAGGAGCTGCGTAAGCAGGTCGCAATCCTGGCTGTTGCTGGCGCCGAGAAGATCATCGAACGTTCCGTGGATGAAGCTGCTAACAGCGACATCGTGGACAAACTTGTCGCTGAACTGTAAGGAGGGAGGGGCTGATGTCTGAATTTGTAACGGTAGCTCGCCCCTACGCCAAAGCAGCTTTTGACTTTGCCGTCGAACACAAAAGTGTCGAACGCTGGCAGGATATGCTGGCGTTTGCTGCTGAAGTGACGAAAAACGAACAAATGGCAGAGCTTCTGTCCGGTGCTCTGGCGCCGGAAACGCTCTCTGACGCGTTCATTGCGGTATGCGGTGAGCAACTGGACGAAAATGGCCAGAACCTGATTCGGGTTATGGCTGAAAATGGTCGTCTGCAAGTGCTCCCGGATGTTCTTGAGCAGTTCATTCACCTGCGCGCTGCCAGTGAGGCAACCGCAGAGGTAGATGTTATTTCTGCCTCCCGGTTGAGTGAAGCACAGCTTGAGAAGATCGTCGGCGCGATGGAAAAACGTCTGTCACGCAAAGTTAAGCTGAATTGCAAAATCGATAAGTCTGTTATGGCAGGTGTTATCATCCGTGCGGGTGATATGGTCATTGATGGTAGCGTACGCGGCCGTCTTGATCGCCTTGCAGACGTCTTGCAGTCTTAAGGGGACTGGAGCATGCAACTGAATTCCACCGAAATCAGCGAACTGATCAAGCAGCGCATTGCTCAGTTCAATGTGGTGAGCGAAGCTCACAACGAAGGTACTATTGTTTCCGTCAGTGACGGTGTTATCCGCATCCACGGCCTGGCCGATTGTATGCAGGGTGAGATGATTTCCCTGCCGGGTAACCGTTACGCTATCGCACTGAACCTGGAGCGCGACTCCGTAGGTGCGGTGGTGATGGGTCCGTACGCCGACCTCGCCGAAGGCATGAAGGTTAAATGTACTGGCCGTATCCTTGAAGTTCCGGTTGGCCGCGGCCTGCTGGGCCGCGTGGTGAACACCCTGGGTGCGCCTATCGACGGTAAAGGTCCGGTTGAGCACGATGGCTTCTCGCCAATCGAAGTTATCGCTCCGGGCGTTATCGAACGTCAGTCCGTCGATCAGCCGGTACAGACCGGTTACAAATCCGTCGATGCCATGATTCCAATCGGCCGTGGCCAGCGTGAGCTGATCATCGGTGACCGTCAGACCGGTAAAACCGCGATGGCAATCGATGCGATCATCAACCAACGTGATTCCGGTATCAAGTGCGTCTACGTGGCTATCGGCCAGAAAGCGTCCACCATTTCTAACGTGGTGCGTAAACTGGAAGAACACGGCGCGCTGTCCAACACTATCGTTGTCGTGGCGACCGCTTCTGAATCTGCTGCACTGCAATACCTGGCACCGTATGCCGGTTGCGCAATGGGCGAATACTTCCGCGACCGCGGTGAAGATGCGCTGATCGTTTACGATGACCTGTCTAAACAGGCTGTTGCTTACCGTCAGGTTTCCCTGCTGCTCCGTCGTCCGCCAGGACGTGAAGCATTCCCGGGCGACGTGTTCTACCTCCACTCCCGTCTGCTGGAGCGCGCATCCCGCGTTAACGCGGAATACGTAGAGAAGTTCACCAACGGTGAAGTCAAAGGTAAAACCGGCTCCCTGACCGCGCTGCCGATTATCGAAACCCAGGCGGGTGACGTTTCTGCGTTCGTTCCGACCAACGTAATTTCCATTACCGATGGTCAGATCTTCCTGGAAACCAACCTGTTTAACTCTGGTATTCGTCCTGCGGTTAACCCGGGTATCTCCGTATCCCGTGTGGGTGGTGCTGCTCAGACCAAGATCATCAAGAAACTGTCCGGTGGTATCCGTACCGCGCTGGCGCAGTATCGTGAACTGGCTGCGTTCTCTCAGTTCGCATCCGATCTGGATGAAGCAACCCGTAAACAGCTGAGCCATGGTCAGAAAGTAACCGAGCTGCTGAAACAGAAACAGTATGCGCCGATGTCTGTAGCACAGCAGGGTCTGGTCCTGTTTGCTGCTGAACGCGGTTACCTCGAAGATGTGGAACTGGCGAAAATCGGTAGCTTCGAAGCCGCTCTGCTCGCTTACGTTGACCGTGACCACGCTCCGCTGATGCAAGAGATTAACCAGACCGGTGGCTATAACGACGAGATCGAAGGCAAGCTGAAAAGCATCCTCGACTCCTTTAAAGCAACCCAGTCCTGGTAAAGTCTGGCGGCTTGCCTTAGGGCAGGCCGCAAGGCATTGAGGAGAAGTTCATGGCCGGCGCAAAAGAGATACGTAGTAAGATCGCAAGCGTCCAGAACACGCAAAAGATCACTAAAGCGATGGAAATGGTCGCCGCTTCCAAAATGCGTAAATCGCAGGAGCGCATGGCGGCCAGCCGTCCTTATGCAGATACCATGCGCAAAGTGATTGGTCACCTTGCAAACGGTAATCTGGAATATAAGCACCCGTACCTGGAAGAACGCGACGTTAAACGCGTGGGCTACCTGGTGGTGTCGACCGACCGTGGTCTGTGCGGCGGCTTGAACATTAACCTGTTCAAGAAAGTGCTGGCAGATATGAAAGTATGGTCCGATAAAGGCGTTCAGTGCGACATCGCAATGATCGGCTCTAAAGGCGTATCTTTCTTTAGTTCCGTCGGCGGCAATATTGTCGCCCAGGTGACTGGCATGGGGGATAACCCATCGCTGTCCGAACTGATCGGCCCGGTAAAAGTGATGTTGCAGGCCTATGATGAAGGCCGTCTGGACAAGCTGTACGTTGTCAGCAACAAATTTATTAATACCATGTCCCAGACTCCGACCATCACTCAGCTGCTGCCGTTACCGGCATCAGAAGATGCTGAGCTGAAGCGTAAATCCTGGGATTATCTGTATGAGCCAGACCCGAAAGCGCTGCTGGATACCCTCCTGCGCCGTTATGTCGAGTCCCAGGTTTATCAGGGCGTGGTAGAAAACCTGGCCAGCGAGCAGGCCGCACGTATGGTGGCGATGAAAGCCGCAACCGATAATGGCGGCAGCCTGATTAAAGAGCTGCAGTTGGTATACAACAAAGCTCGTCAGGCCAGCATTACTCAGGAACTCACCGAGATCGTCGGTGGTGCATCCGCGGTATAACCAGGTTAATTCGTAGAGGATTCAAGATGGCTACTGGAAAAATTGTCCAGGTAATCGGCGCCGTGGTTGACGTCGAATTCCCTCAGGATGCCGTACCGCGCGTGTACGATGCTCTTGAGGTACAGAATGGTAATGAGAGCCTGGTGCTGGAAGTTCAGCAGCAGCTCGGCGGTGGTATCGTACGTGCTATCGCCATGGGTTCTTCTGACGGTCTGCGTCGTGGTCTGGAAGTTAAAGACCTTGAGCACCCGATCGAAGTCCCGGTTGGTAAAGCAACGCTGGGCCGTATCATGAACGTGCTGGGTCAGCCGATCGATATGAAAGGCGACATCGGCGAAGAAGAGCGTTGGGCTATTCACCGTGCAGCTCCGTCCTATGAAGAGCTGTCCAGCTCTCAGGAACTGCTGGAAACCGGCATCAAAGTTATCGACCTGATGTGTCCGTTCGCTAAGGGCGGTAAAGTGGGTCTGTTCGGTGGTGCGGGCGTAGGTAAAACCGTAAACATGATGGAGCTTATCCGTAACATCGCGATCGAGCACTCCGGTTACTCCGTGTTTGCGGGCGTAGGTGAACGTACTCGTGAGGGTAACGACTTCTACCACGAAATGACCGACTCCAACGTTCTGGATAAAGTATCCCTGGTTTATGGTCAGATGAACGAGCCGCCGGGAAACCGTCTGCGCGTTGCGCTGACCGGCCTGACCATGGCTGAGAAATTCCGTGACGAAGGTCGTGACGTTCTGCTGTTCGTCGATAACATCTATCGTTATACCCTGGCCGGTACTGAAGTATCCGCACTGCTGGGTCGTATGCCTTCAGCGGTAGGTTATCAGCCGACCCTGGCGGAAGAGATGGGTGTTCTGCAGGAACGTATCACCTCCACCAAAACCGGTTCTATCACTTCCGTACAGGCCGTATACGTCCCTGCGGATGACTTGACTGACCCGTCACCAGCCACCACCTTTGCGCACTTAGATGCAACCGTGGTACTGAGCCGTCAGATCGCGTCTCTGGGTATCTACCCGGCCGTTGACCCGCTGGACTCCACCAGCCGTCAGCTGGATCCGCTGGTTGTTGGTCAGGAACACTATGACACCGCGCGTGGCGTACAGTCCCTGCTGCAACGTTATCAGGAACTGAAAGACATCATCGCCATCCTCGGTATGGATGAACTGTCTGAAGAAGACAAACTGGTGGTAGCTCGAGCGCGTAAGATTCAGCGCTTCCTGTCCCAGCCGTTCTTCGTGGCAGAAGTATTTACCGGTTCTCCGGGCAAGTACGTCTCCCTGAAAGACACCATCCGTGGCTTTAAAGGCATCATGGAAGGCGAATACGATCACCTGCCAGAGCAGGCGTTCTACATGGTCGGTTCTATCGACGAAGCCGTGGAAAAAGCCAAAAAACTTTAACGCCTTAATCGGAGGGTGATATGGCAATGACTTACCACCTGGATGTCGTCAGCGCGGAGCAGCAAATGTTCTCCGGTCTGGTCGAGAAAATCCAGGTAACGGGTAGTGAAGGTGAACTGGGGATTTACCCGGGTCACGCACCGCTGCTCACCGCCATTAAGCCTGGTATGATTCGCATCGTTAAACAGCACGGTCATGAAGAGTTTATCTATCTGTCCGGCGGCATTCTAGAAGTGCAGCCTGGTAGCGTGACCGTTCTGGCTGATACGGCTATTCGTGGCCAGGATCTCGACGAAGCGCGAGCCCTGGAATCGAAGCGTAAAGCGGAAGAGCACATTAACAGCTCTCACGGCGACGTGGATTACGCTCAGGCGTCCGCGGAACTGGCCAAAGCGATCGCCAAACTGCGCGTTATCGAGTTGACCAAAAAAGCGATGTAACACCGGCTTGAAAGTTAAAAAGCCAGTCTGGTTTCCAGGCTGGCTTTTTTTATGCTTTCGTTTCAAACTCATCAAAAATAAAATGGTATTTTAATTTTTTGTGATTGACGTCTCATTTCTGTTGATCGGTTAAAAAATGAAGCGTAGACTTGTTTTTGTGATGTGTATCACAAAACTAATTTACCAGAACACATTCTTTATCCAGGAAGTCATCATGAAACTGCTTAACAAAATCATCGCTTTCTTCAGTGCTATGAACGTCACTTTCGGTACCTTCAATCACTAAGTCGCCAGCCGCTCTGCATTTGCGCTGTACCGCTAACGACAACGACAACACATGCGGTGTGAAGCAGAACGAAAAAGGTCGCCCGGGGGCGGCCTTTGTGTTTTTCTCAGCCGGATATTGCTATCTACGGTTGAGAAAATCTCCGCTGGCAAAACTGCCATCGGCATGACGCAGCAGCGGATCCGGCAGCGTCAGGGACTGGTAATCGGCGCTCTGTATGGTTTTCCCCTCAGCGTTAACGCTTTTCCCCTCGCGAATAAAGTAGTTGTTGTCTGCTATATTGCCGACCACGGCATCATCATATTTTCCCGGCTGGCTGCGCAGTGACAGATTGTTGCTGAAGACCCCTTGAGTCTCTGGCTTACCGTAAGGGCTGGGGCGGAAGAGATAGTTAAAGCGCAGGTTATCTACCGCGACGTTATTGGCCACCACCAGCTTGCCGGGATTGAAATTATCCGTGAACCCGTCAAGATGGTTGCCGATGGCAATGCTGTGACGTATTTCGTGGGCAACCGGCTGCCCTTCCCCACCGAGTTTAAAACCGTTACTGGTGTTATTGCGGGCAATTGAATTCTCGATCACCACAACACCGTTGGCGCCGTCTTCGATTTTGTTAAACAGGTCGAATCCGTCATCGATATTGTCGTGTGAGTAGCAGCCTTGCAGGCGATTACCTTCCCCTACCCGCATTTTTACAGCGAAGCCATCGGCGTTAATCTTACCGGGATCCTCATTGCCGTAGGATTCTGAGTTCACGACCCGGTTGTAGCTGGCCCACAGCGGGCGACCAGTTTTGTCCGGGGAGGAGATCTGGATCCCGGTATCCTCGTTTTTGTAGGCGGTGACGTTCTCGATCAGGTTATGGCTGCCCTGGATGCGCAGGCTGTTGTCTGTTATTGAGATACCCTTGATATGCCAGTAGTTCGCATCCAGCAGCAGGCCATGAATAACCGCCTTGTCGTCGGCCAGCAGCGTTTTTACCTTTTCTCTGAGCCCGCTGGCCGGCAGCGGAATCACCGTTTGCGGATAATCCCCGGCGGCTAAGATAATCTTTCCGCCCGGAGGCAACAAATCGAGCGCGGTGGAGAGGTCGAGCGGAGAATCAAGCGTCCCTTTGGCGTCAGCCTGACCTTCAGGAGAGACATGCAGCGTATTCCCTTCAACGCGGGAGCTGCGTTCAACCGTCAGGCTTTGTGTGATGGGTTTTTGGCTGCTGGCGGGAGTAAAAACAATCTCGAAGGTGCTTTTCTCTTTGAGCGTCGCGGCTTGAGTAAACATCTCACCGGCCTTGACCTTTTTATTTATCCCAAGCGTCACCTCGTCCTGACGAACCGTGAAATCGCCATCGGCGCTGGCCCGCGCCTGCAATACGTAATCTGCGCTCTGGCTTTTTGCGCCCGAGGCGATTTGCATCACGACCGGCCAGGTTTTGGCAACATAGGGCTGTGAAGCAACGGTATTCGCCGGGGATGTCACCAGAGATGCATGGCTGACGGTGATTCTGGCGTTACGTGAGGCAAAAAAGCCAACGTAGTAGCTGTCTTTATCCTGTTGGGTTATCAGATCGGCATGAGGCACTGTTTGGCTGACCCACTTATCACTGCCGACCGGGGCCCATGATGTCACAAATCCCTCATTGGTACGTTCGAGTCTGAGCTGGAAGTCCGGTGTCTGCTTAAGATCGATATTCTCTTTATAGCTCAGCCGGTTGATAGTCGAGCCTGGGTTTCCCCAGGGGCGAGTGATCCCTTCCCGGGTGATAGCCTGGAGTTTGACGTGCGAGCGATCTTTTTTATCCTGAGTCATAATCGCGTTCATGACCATATTGGATGCCGCCGGAAACTCTTCGTAGCCAACCACCAAAGGTTGCTGCCGCGGCTGGCCGAGAACATCGCGAACCAACAGCCCTGCGCCCTCCTGTGCTGCCGGAAGGGCGCTATTTTCCGGACCAAATTGCTCCACCGTCACCGTGGCTTGCAGGATGAAATTCTGCCGGGCCGGAAGTTCGGTATAAAAGAAGGTCAGACCGTCATGGGAGTTGGCGATTTTTCCACCCCGACTCTCAAGCGTGACGGGGGCCTGGAGGTTGGCAGTATCCTGCGGAGCCAGTTTTTTTCCTGCTATCGTTACGTCGTTAACGCCGATCTTTTCCGGCAGCACGTTGGAGGAAAAATTCACGTCAGTTGATTGACCAAAAGCGATGCTTCGCCAGACATGCTGCTCGTCAGCCTGCAGCGGTAATGCGATAATTGTGCTGCAAAGGGCTAATGCCAAAGGTATTTTTTTATTCATTTTTTTCTCCTGGGTAAATATTGAGCAGCATTATCGTAATAATGAAATGGTGTTTCTATTTGATGCGTCACAATTAATGAATATTGAAACTATGTTTTATTTTATTGATTTGCTTTATTCAGGTGTCAAAAAAACAGGAAAAGCAGTGGGATAGCAGGGATTTATCTCCCGTATGTGGTTTTTCAGGAGATAAACTGATTTGCAGTGGTGAAAAATAGCGCCATAAAATGGTGTATAGCGTTGAGCCAGGGCGGTTTATCCTCGTCTCGTTTCATGATGAAAAATATGTAGATATTTCAACGTGAAAGGCTTTTACTTTTCGTTCTAATCGTTGTCAGGATGCGTATGTCAAACAGTGCGATGAGCGTGGTTATCCTTGCCGCAGGCAAAGGGACCCGCATGTATTCCGATCTTCCTAAGGTGCTGCACTCCCTGGCCGGGAAACCAATGGTGCAGCATGTTATTGATGCAACTAAAGATCTCGGTGCTTCGGCCGTACATCTGGTGTACGGGCACGGTGGCGATCTGCTGCGCCAGACGCTGCATGAAGATAATCTTAACTGGGTCTTACAAGCTGAACAGCTCGGTACCGGTCATGCCATGCAACAGGCGGCGCCGTTCTTCCATGATGATGAAGACATCATGATGCTGTACGGCGATGTTCCGCTGATTTCCGTTGATACGCTACAACGCCTGCGCGCGGCAAAGCCGCAGGGCGGCATTGGCCTGCTGACGGTAAAGCTGGACGATCCGAGCGGATATGGTCGCATTACCCGTGAAAACGGTCAGGTTACCGGCATCGTTGAGCATAAAGATGCCAGCGATGCGCAGCGTCAGATTCAGGAAATTAACACCGGTATTTTGATCGCGGGTGGGGCGGATTTAAAACGCTGGCTGGCGAAGCTAACGAACAACAATGTGCAGGGCGAATACTACATCACTGATATTATCGCCATGGCGTATCAGGAAGGGCGTGAAATCGTTGCCGTTCATCCGCAGCGCTTAAGCGAAGTTGAAGGGGTAAACAACCGCCTGCAGCTGTCGCGTCTGGAGCGCATTTATCAAGCCGAGCAGGCGGAAAAACTGCTGCTGGCGGGCGTGATGCTGCGCGATCCGGCGCGTTTCGATCTCCGCGGTACCCTGAAACATGGGCGCGATGTAGAGATTGATACTAACGTTATCCTCGAAGGAAACGTGGTACTGGGCGAGCGCGTGAAGATAGGCGCCGGCTGCGTGATCAAAAATAGCACCATTGGCGATGACTGTGAGATAAGCCCGTATTCGGTGGTGGAAGATGCTCATTTGCAGGCCGCCTGCACCATCGGGCCGTTCGCGCGCCTGCGTCCAGGTGCTGAACTGCTGGAAGGCGCGCATGTCGGCAACTTCGTAGAAATGAAAAAAGCGCGGCTGGGTAAAGGTTCGAAAGCCGGGCATCTCTCGTATCTCGGCGACGCGGAAATCGGCGACAATGTGAATATCGGCGCCGGTACCATTACCTGTAACTACGATGGGGCGAATAAATTTAAAACCATCATCGGCGACGATGTGTTTGTCGGTTCCGACACCCAGCTGGTGGCGCCGGTGACCGTGGGTAAAGGCGCCACGATTGCCGCCGGTACGACGGTCACGCGCGATATTGCCGACAACGAACTGGTTTTAAGCCGTGTGCCGCAGGTCCATAAACAGGGCTGGCAGCGTCCGGTGAAGAAGAAGTAATTTTTGGATTGTCGCCGGGGGGGAAACCGCCCGGCGAACCAGGATGAGAGGATCAATACAGGTCCCCGTCCGCAGGCAGGACCATAAAAATAACCCCACTCTCTACAAGGCTCGGGGCGCCCGTAATGCGGGCAAATACAGGTCAGCGACAACGCATGGCATAACGCCATTATCAGGAAATTTAACTATGTGTGGAATTGTTGGCGCAGTCGCGCAGCGTGATATTGCTGAAATCCTTCTCGAAGGTTTACGTCGTCTGGAATACCGTGGATATGACTCTGCCGGTCTGGCAGTGGTTGATAACGCCGGGCATATGTCCCGCGTTCGTCGTCTCGGTAAAGTCCAGATGCTGGCTCAGGCGGTAGAAGAGCACCCGTTACACGGTGGTACGGGCATTGCCCATACCCGCTGGGCAACGCACGGTGAGCCGTCTGAAGGTAACGCGCATCCGCATGTTTCTGAACACATTGTGGTGGTCCATAACGGTATCATCGAAAACCACGAGCCGCTGCGTGAACTCCTGCAGTCCCGCGGCTATGTCTTTGCCTCTGAGACCGACACCGAGGTGATTGCTCACCTGGTGAACTGGGAGCAGAAGCAAGGCGGCACGCTGCGTGACGCCGTTCTGCGGACTATTCCACAGCTGCGCGGTGCTTATGGCACGGTGATTATGGATGCCCGCGATCCGGGAACTCTGCTGGCTGCGCGTTCTGGTAGCCCGCTGGTTATCGGTCTGGGAATGGGGGAAAACTTCATTGCTTCCGATCAGCTGGCGCTGCTGCCGGTGACCCGCCGCTTTATCTTCCTCGAAGAGGGCGATATTGCCGAAGTGACCCGCCGCTCCGTGGTGATTTTTGATAAGTCTGGCGCGGAAGTAAAACGTCCGGATATCGAATCCAACCAGCAATATGATGCGGGCGATAAAGGTATTTATCGCCACTATATGCAAAAAGAGATTTACGAACAGCCGAATGCTATCAAAAACACCCTCACCGGGCGTATCAACCATGGTGAAGTGGATCTCAGCGAGTTGGGCGCGCATGCTAACGAAATGCTGTCTCAGGTTGAACACATCCAGATCGTGGCCTGCGGTACCTCGTATAACTCCGGCATGGTTTCTCGTTACTGGTTTGAAGCGTTGGCGGGCGTACCGTGCGATGTTGAAATCGCCTCTGAATTCCGCTATCGCAAATCGGCGGTGCGTCGCAACAGCCTGATGATCACGCTTTCCCAGTCCGGTGAGACCGCGGATACGCTGGCCGCGCTGCGTCTGTCAAAAGAGCTGGGCTATCTGGGATCGCTGGCTATTTGTAACGTGGCGAGTTCTTCTCTGGTCCGCGAGTCCGATTTGTCGCTGATGACCAAAGCGGGCACTGAGATCGGCGTAGCCTCGACCAAAGCCTTTACCACTCAGCTGACCGTATTGCTGCTGCTGGTGGCAAAACTGGCGCGTCTTAAAGGTCTGGATGCCGCCGTTGAGCATGATATCGTGCATGGGCTGCAGGCGTTGCCGAGCCGTATTGAGCAGATGCTGTCGCAGGATAAGCGTATTGAAGCGTTGGCTGAGAACTTCTCCGATAAGCACCATGCGCTGTTCCTTGGCCGTGGCGATCAGTATCCGATCGCGCTGGAAGGGGCGCTGAAGCTGAAAGAGATCTCTTATATCCACGCGGAAGCCTACGCGGCCGGTGAGCTGAAGCACGGCCCTCTGGCCCTGATTGACGCCGAAATGCCGGTGATCGTCGTGGCACCGAATAACGAATTGCTGGAGAAGCTGAAATCCAACATTGAAGAAGTTCGCGCGCGCGGCGGCCAGCTGTATGTCTTTGCCGATGGCGAGGCGGGTTTCAACAGCAGCGACAATATGCACATTATTGAAATGCCACATGTTGAAGAGGTGATTGCGCCGATCTTCTACACCGTGCCGCTACAGCTGCTGGCCTATCACGTTGCGCTGATTAAAGGCACTGACGTTGACCAGCCGCGTAACCTGGCAAAATCAGTCACCGTAGAATAAGCCAACACCTATCGTATAAGGGCTGCCATCCGGCGGCCCTTTTTTGCTTCTGGCGATCGCTTTTGTACCGCTCTGGCGGAAAAGGGTTGATGACAAACCGTCATCTTCGGCTACGATTTTTAGTGTCATAAAAAGAAAATTTTTCTGCAATCCTGCGGTCACTTAAATAAGTAACGCTATGATTCATATTGTTTTTATTTTCATCACTCCGCTGTCTTTTTGGGTGTCATAAAACTGTAATAATTCGTACATTTTACTGTCACCTCTTTGTCCTATTTTGCTCACCATAGCCTCGAAACAACGATTTACGAATCCAGCAGGAGACATTATGAACGTTATGCGTACCACCGTCGCAACAGTTGTCGCCGCGACCTTATCGATGAGCGCTTTCTCTGCATTTGCAGCTGCAAGCCTGACTGGCGCGGGCGCAACTTTCCCTGCACCGGTGTATGCCAAATGGGCTGATACCTATCAGAAAGAAACCGGCAATAAAGTGAACTACCAGGGCATTGGCTCTTCCGGTGGTGTAAAACAAATTATTGCTAACACCGTTGATTTCGGTGCTTCTGATGCTCCTCTGGCCGATGACAAACTGGCTCAGGAAGGCCTGTTCCAGTTCCCGACCGTGATTGGCGGCGTGGTTCTGGCAATCAACCTGCCTGGCGTGAAGTCGGGTGAGCTGGTTCTGGACGGTAAAACCCTGGGGGATATCTACCTCGGCAAAATTAAAAAATGGGATGACGAAGCGATCGCTAAACTCAACCCGGGCATGAAGCTGCCGTCTCAGAATATCGCCGTGGTTCGTCGCGCCGATGGTTCCGGTACTTCCTTCGTGTTCACCAGCTACCTGGCGAAAGTGAACGAAGAGTGGAAATCTAAGGTTGGTGCGGGTTCTACCGTAAACTGGCCGACCGGTCTGGGCGGTAAAGGTAACGACGGTATCGCCGCTTTCGTTCAACGTCTGCCGGGCTCCATTGGCTACGTAGAATACGCTTATGCTAAGCAGAACAACCTGGCCTACACCAAACTGCTTTCCGCAGATGGCAAGCCGGTCAGCCCGACTGAAGATAACTTCGCTAACGCGGCTAAAGGTATCGACTGGAGCAAATCCTTCGCACAGGATCTGACTAACCAGAAAGGTGAGAAAGCATGGCCGATCACCTCAACCACCTTTATCCTGGTGCACAAAGCTGCGACCAAACCAGAACAGACTGCTGAAGTGCTGAAGTTCTTCGACTGGGCGTACAAACACGGCGGTAAAGAAGCTAACGCTCTGGATTACGCAACGCTGCCGGAAAGCGTGGTTCAGCAGGTTCGCGCTGCATGGAAAACCAACGTGAAAGACAGCAGCGGTAAAGCACTGTACTAAATACCCGCCATACTTTGAGCCGCAGCTGCCTTGGCTGCACTTGCTTACCCCAGTGACATAGTGAATCTATGCTCCTGGGGATTCACAAGCTTGCTGCAACTCGAATTATTTAGGGTATAGCATTACGTTAGCCTGGAGGCTCGATAAAATGCGCGCTTCCAGGCCCAAACAGAAAGAGTAACTTATGGCTGCAACCAAGCCGGCATTTAACCCTCCGGGGAAAAAGGGTGACATAATTTTCGGCGTGCTGGTTAAACTGGCGGCGCTGATTGTGCTATTGATGCTGGGCGGCATCATCGTTTCCCTCATTATCTCTTCATGGCCAAGCATTCAGAAGTTTGGTTTTTCCTTTTTGTGGACCAAAGAGTGGGATGCGCCCAACGAGATTTTCGGTGCGCTGGTGCCTATCTACGGGACGCTGGTCACTTCATTTATTGCGCTACTGATCGCCGTTCCGGTGAGTTTTGGTATCGCGCTGTTCCTGACGGAACTCTCCCCTGCCTGGCTGAAACGCCCTCTTGGCATCGCCATTGAACTGCTGGCGGCTATCCCTAGTATCGTTTACGGCATGTGGGGCCTGTTTATCTTTGCTCCGCTTTTTGCCACCTACTTCCAGGAACCGGTGGGCAACATCTTATCGACGATTCCGTTTGTGGGCGCGCTGTTTGCCGGTCCGGCATTTGGCATCGGGATTCTGGCGGCGGGCGTCATTCTGGCCATCATGATTATTCCGTACATCGCCGCCGTTATGCGCGATGTCTTTGAACAAACGCCGGTGATGATGAAAGAGTCGGCCTACGGTATCGGCTGTACGACCTGGGAGGTCATCTGGCGTATCGTTCTGCCGTTTACCAGGAACGGGGTTATCGGCGGCGTGATGCTCGGTCTGGGGCGCGCGCTGGGTGAAACGATGGCGGTAACCTTTATTATCGGCAACACCTACCAGCTGGATAGCGCTTCGCTGTATATGCCGGGGAACAGTATTACTTCCGCGCTGGCGAATGAGTTTGCCGAAGCGGAAACCGGCCTGCACGTGGCGGCGCTGATGGAGCTGGGGCTGATTCTGTTCGTTATCACCTTTATTGTTCTGGCAGCGTCTAAATTGATGATTATGCGCCTCGCTAAGAATGAGGGGGCACGCTAATGGCAACGATCGAATTGCAAACGACCGCTGAGCTGGCGGAGTCCCGCCGTAAAATGCAGGCTAAACGCCGGCTGAAGAACCGTATCGCCCTGACGCTTTCCATGGCGACGATGGCGTTTGGTCTGTTCTGGCTGGTGTGGATCCTGATGGCCACCATTACGCGCGGCTTCGATGGAATGTCGCTGGCGTTGTTCACTGAAATGACCCCGCCGCCGAACACCGCGGGCGGTGGTCTGGCGAATGCCCTCGCCGGTAGCGGCCTGTTGATCTTGTGGTCGACGATTTTCGGTACGCCGCTGGGTATTATGGCGGGCATTTATCTGGCGGAATACGGGCGTAAGTCTGTGCTGGCGGAAGTGATTCGGTTTATTAACGATATCCTGCTTTCCGCGCCATCCATCGTGGTCGGCCTGTTCGTCTACACCATCGTGGTGGCGCAGATGCAGCACTTTTCCGGCTGGGCTGGGGTTATCGCCCTGGCGCTGCTGCAGGTGCCTATCGTGATTCGTACCACCGAAAATATGCTGAAACTGGTGCCGGACAGCCTGCGTGAAGCGGCCTATGCGCTGGGCACGCCGAAGTGGAGAATGATTTCTGCGATCACCCTGAAGGCCTCGGTTTCCGGCATCATGACGGGGATCCTGTTGGCTATCGCACGTATCGCCGGGGAAACGGCGCCGCTGCTGTTCACCGCGCTCTCCAACCAGTTCTGGAGCACCGATATGATGCAGCCGATTGCCAATCTGCCGGTGACCATTTTCAAATTTGCCATGAGTCCGTTCGCGGAGTGGCAGCAACTGGCATGGGCCGGGGTACTGATTATCACCCTGTGCGTATTGCTGCTGAACATTCTGGCGCGCGTGGTTTTCGCGAAGAATAAACACGGTTAATTTTTGCGGCGCGGCGAAATGCGGCGCCGAATGAGGAAGAGATTGATGAGTATGGCGAATGCGACCCCGGGTAAACTTTCAGTTCGTAATCTGAACTTCTACTACGGAAAATTCCATGCCCTGAAAAACATCAACCTGGATATCACCAAAAACCAGGTTACGGCGTTTATCGGCCCGTCAGGCTGCGGTAAATCGACCCTGCTGCGCACGTTCAACAAAATGTTCGAGCTCTACCCGGAGCAGCGCGCGGAAGGCGAAATCCTGCTGGATGGCGATAACATCCTGACCAATACTCAGGATATCGCTCTGCTGCGTGCCAAAGTCGGCATGGTATTCCAGAAGCCGACGCCATTCCCGATGTCGATTTATGACAATATCGCCTTTGGCGTTCGTCTGTTTGAAAAGCTGTCGCGTGCCGATATGGACGAGCGCGTGCAGTGGGCCTTGACCAAAGCCGCATTATGGAACGAAACCAAAGATAAACTGCATCAGAGCGGATATTCTCTCTCCGGCGGTCAGCAGCAGCGCCTGTGCATCGCGCGCGGCATCGCGATTCGCCCGGAAGTGCTGTTACTCGATGAGCCGTGTTCAGCGCTGGACCCGATCTCCACAGGACGCATTGAAGAGTTGATCACCGAACTGAAACAGGATTACACCGTCGTTATCGTTACCCACAACATGCAGCAGGCTGCGCGTTGTTCAGACCATACGGCATTTATGTATCTTGGCGAGCTGATTGAGTTCAGTAACACGGACGATCTGTTTACTAAGCCCGCGAAGAAACAAACTGAAGATTATATTACTGGCCGCTACGGTTGATTGCCCTTCTGCTTTCACAGGAACTAACCCGTTGGGCATTCAGGAGACACCATGGACAACCTAAATCTTAACAAACACATTTCCG
This sequence comes from Klebsiella sp. Lac1, assembly GCF_009825425.1. Lineage (NCBI taxonomy): Bacteria > Pseudomonadati > Pseudomonadota > Gammaproteobacteria > Enterobacterales > Enterobacteriaceae > Klebsiella > Klebsiella sp. Lac1. Next base: position 446,000 of record NZ_VJZJ01000004.1, on the reverse strand, counting down.
GCCAGTTCAATGCAGAGCTGGAGTATATCCGCACCCAGGTATTGACCATGGGTGGGCTGGTGGAACAGCAGCTGTCTGATGCGATCACGGCGATGCATAATCAGGACAGCGTTCTGGCAAAACGCGTGATTGATGGCGATAAGCAGGTCAACATGATGGAAGTGGCTATTGATGAAGCCTGCGTGCGCATCATCGCCAAGCGTCAGCCAACCGCCAGCGACCTGCGTTTAGTCATGGCGATTATCAAGACTATCGCCGAGCTGGAACGTATTGGTGATGTGGCGGATAAAATTTGCCGCACCGCGCTGGAGAAGTTCTCCCAGCAGCACCAGCCGCTGCTGGTCAGCCTGGAATCACTGGGGCGTCATACCGTGCAGATGCTGCATGACGTGCTGGATGCCTTCGCTCGCATGGATCTTGACGAGGCCGTGCGTATCTATCGCGAAGATAAAAAGGTGGATCAGGAATATGAGGGCATCGTGCGTCAACTGATGACCTATATGATGGAAGATTCACGTACGATTCCAAGCGTGCTGACCGCGCTGTTCTGCGCCCGTTCTATCGAACGTATCGGCGATCGTTGCCAGAATATTTGCGAATATATTTTCTACTTCGTGAAGGGCCAGGATTTCCGTCACGTTGGCGGCGACGAGCTGGATAAGCTGCTGGCGGGTAAAGACCCGAAAGAGTAATCACCACGGCTCCCCGGTTGCGCTACGCTTACCGGGGCTACGGAGGCGCGGTAAGCTGCCTCCAGGGCTCCGGCAATTATCGCGTAATGTTCCAGCCACGCGCTTTCCACAATGCGGGCAGCTGCGCTAAATCGGTAAAGGTCGTCACTTTGGGATGATCGATCGGTTTGTTGTGCGGATCGGCGCAGAAGTAAAACACTTCCATTCCCGCCTCAATCCCGGACTGAGCGCCTGCGCTGGAATCATCCACCAGAATGCAGTTCTCGACGTTAACGTTCATCGCTTTTGCCGCATGGAACATCAGTGCCGGATCGGGTTTCCAGCGCTGAATATCGTAACCGCTGTACAGTCGGTCGGGAAAATGGCGCAACATGCCGGTTCTTCCCAGCGAGTGCTGCATTTTACTGACCGGGCCGTTAGAGACCACGCACATCGGCACGCTGACCGCATCCAGCAGCGTTTCCGCTCCGGCAATCGCTTCCAGTTCAGAATCGAACAGGCGCGCGACTTCGGCACGGTAGAGCGGTTCGAGCTCTGGTTTTTGTAGATTGACGCCGTACTCTTCGTTGATGGTATCGATGATCTCGTAGAGCTTTACGCCTTTGAAACGCTTAAAGATCTCGTCTAAATCCAGCGTAATGCCGAATGCTTTGAACATGTGAACATAGGCGCGCGAACAGATCACTTCGCTGTCGACCAGCGTGCCGTCGCAGTCGAAAAACAGGGCTTCTATTTGGGACATGCCGTTTCCATTTTAACAAGTTAACGTTTTCGTCCTGCCTGTTCACAAGACGCAATCGTTGCCGTACAGGCAAATACAATGAAAAAAATTACCATACAACTGCCCCCGGTGTCGCATTTTGGTATAGGATAGCGACGAATTTTCCCTCCTTTTGTTCGGAAACCGATAATGAGTCAACAACAAACCAGCCAGTCTTCTGGCCAGGGTCTGCTGGAGCGCGTATTCAAACTACGTGAGCACGGCACGACGGCACGTACCGAAGCGATAGCAGGTTTCACCACCTTTTTGACAATGGTCTACATTGTTTTCGTTAACCCACAAATTCTTGGCGTAGCGGGTATGGATACCAGCGCTGTCTTTGTGACGACCTGCCTGATCGCCGCCTTCGGTAGTATTCTGATGGGGCTGTTTGCTAACCTGCCGGTTGCGCTGGCGCCGGCAATGGGGCTGAACGCCTTCTTCGCCTTTGTCGTCGTCCAGGCGATGGGGCTGCCGTGGCAGGTGGGAATGGGCGCTATCTTCTGGGGCGCCGTCGGTCTGCTGCTGCTGACGATTTTCCGCGTACGTTACTGGATGATCGCCAATATTCCCGTCAGCCTGCGCGTGGGGATCACCAGCGGCATCGGGCTGTTTATCGGCATGATGGGGCTGAAAAATGCCGGCGTGATCGTCGCAAACAAAGACACGCTGGTGAGCATCGGCAACCTGACCTCCCATAGCGTGCTGCTGGGGATTCTCGGCTTCTTTATTATCGCTATTCTCGCCTCGCGTAATATTCATGCTGCGGTGCTGGTCTCCATCATCGTCACGACGCTGCTGGGCTGGATGCTGGGCGATGTTCACTACACCGGTATTGTTTCCGCTCCGCCGAGCATTACGTCGGTGATTGGCCATGTGGATTTGGCCGGTTCATTGAACCTCGGTCTGGCGGGGATCATCTTCTCCTTTATGCTGGTCAACCTGTTCGACTCCTCCGGAACCTTGATCGGCGTGACCGATAAAGCCGGTCTGGCCGATGAAAAAGGCAAATTCCCGCGCATGAAACAGGCGCTGTTTGTCGACAGCATCTCATCGGTGGCAGGCTCCTTTATCGGCACCTCTTCGGTGACCGCCTATATCGAATCTTCCTCCGGTGTTTCCGTGGGCGGACGTACCGGCCTGACGGCGGTGGTGGTGGGGATTCTGTTCCTGCTGGTTATCTTCCTGTCGCCGCTGGCGGGCATGGTGCCTGCGTATGCCGCAGCTGGTGCGCTGATCTATGTGGGTGTGCTGATGACATCCAGCCTGTCGCGCGTGAAGTGGGACGATCTGACGGAAGCGGTGCCGGCCTTTGTGACCGCCGTGATGATGCCGTTCAGCTTCTCGATTACCGAAGGGATTGCGTTAGGCTTTATCTCTTACTGCGTGATGAAGATAGGTACCGGTCGCCTGCGCGATCTCAGTCCGTGCGTGATTATCGTCTCGCTGCTGTTCGTGCTGAAAATCGTGTTTATCGACGCGCACTAAGCGTCGCGCATCATGAAAAGCCCGGCAGTCCACAGCGCTGCCGGGCTTTTTTTACGCTTTCACTCGCTGAATATACTCGCCAAAGGCGCTCAGCTGTCCGCTCAGATGATCGAGCGTGCTCTGATCGACCACCTCTCCCGACTGCGGATCGACCTTGTTCTGAATCACACCGCCCATAAACTCAGGTTTGTTCATCACCATCGCGTCGAGGAACACCAGAATTTGACGCAGGTGATACTGGCAGCGCGCGCCGCCAATCGCGCCCATCGAGCTGGTTTGAATCAGCACCGGTTTCCCGGACAGCGGTTGTTCTGGCAGGCGCGACAACCAGTCAATCGCGTTTTTCAGGCCGCCGGGAACGGAATAGTTATATTCGGGCGTAACGATAACAACGCCGTCGGCTTCGCGAATCTGTTGCGCAATATCCTGCACGCTTTGCGGAAATCCGTCTTCCTGCTGGATATCCGCGTCATATAACGGAATGTCGCCAATCGACGGCAGCGCTGCGATCTCCATGCCCGCCGGCGCAATGCCTGGCAGGGTGCGTGCGATCATGCCATTAAAAGACCCCTTGCGCAGACTTCCGAGTAGCGTAACAACTTTCAACGTATCAGACATGATTGCTCCTTTGCATCATGGTGGCCGGACGGACCGGTCAGTTGAGGGAGAGTGCTTTTTCTATGGGCAGGCTGGTAAAGCGCATCAGACGGGCAGAGGACTCCTTCGCGCGCACCGGTGCATCTGGCAGACTACGCCAGCCTTCCTGACTATTGTATTCCCAGACTTTAAGCCGGCCGATGGCTGGCGTAGCGGCGATCGACCAGACCAGTAGCGTTTCTGCATCGCACAGGGCTTCTACAGGCAGTATGTTGGTGGTCCGTAGCCGACCCGCTCCGGGGAGCAGCTGCAGATGGACCGGGGCTTCACAGGTCAACTTCAGCACGCTCCGGCGCAGCGCTACCAGTTGGGCGCGGGCTTCGTCAGGGTCGTTCTGGATGTTAATCCATAAATTCTCATTGCTGCTGAATACGTCGCGGTTGGCGTCGTGCAGCGGGTGGATGCCGCGCGAGGCGTGCTGAAGTTCCATATCCAGTCCGCAATCGCCTTCCGTCGTCAGGCTTACGCCGACAATGTTTCCGGCATAGGAAATGGAAAATCGGGGCAGGTGGGGATCGCGAAAAACGGGTCTGCCGTTCTCTTCGCTGATGATTTCGGGGAGCTCGCTAATGCCATACAGCATAAATAACAGTTCGGCGAGCAGTGAACGTGATGCGCGATAGCGGGCCTGGCGGTATTCTGGCAGGCGCTGTGCGGATTGATGGCAGGCCGCGGACAGTCGTGTCGATAGCGGCTCCCTGGTGCTGAGTATCCCTCTTGCAAAATGCGTTGCCATTCGTCGCTCCGTGATTAATGGTCAGAGAAAAAGTTGTGAGGATCTATTATCACCTGGTATTGATAGGTTTTAATGCGGAAATCCCCCCTTGAAAAGTGATTTGCGCGATTTTTACAATTTCTTGCGCAGTCAGACAGAGATGGCTGGAGAAATCGCGTCAGAGGGGGTCCGCATAGAGTCGCTTAAACGTTTCTCTGAGCCAGACTATCTTCGGGTTGTCGCTGTTGCGTTTGTGCCAGAGCAGGGTAAAGGGCACCCGCGTTTTCTCCAGCAATAGCGGCTCCAGCGGAAGCGGGCGCGACACCAGCGGTAGATGGTGCTGTCGGTTATAGTGATGGCAGTAACGCGGCGCGGTGGCCAGCATCGTGTGATCTGGCTGGGCGGCCATAAACAGCGATTGTTCAAACCCCGGCAGGGTTAACGCAACGGTGCGTTTATGCCCCAGATCGTGAAGAACATCGTCCAGCGCCCAGGTATCACTCTGCTCCCAGCTGATATTGATATGGGGATAGCGTAGAAAGGTCGCCAGATTCCACTCTTCATCGAGCGCCGGATGATCCGCGCGCAGCCAGACCTGAGGCAGGTCGGTAAACAGGACTTCAAAATCGATATACCACGGCAGCTGGCTGAGCTGCTCCCGTGAGCGCGGATGCGTTTCACGTCCGCAAAAGCCGATATCGACCTCACCGCGAATAATCGCATCCAGTGAGTCGTAGTCCCAGTTGCGCAAGCGGATCAGCGCCTGGGGATAGCGCTGGTAGATTTGCTGCGACAGCGAATTAAACAGAATCATCAGCAGCGGCGTTTCCGCCGCCAGTTCGAATTTCAGGCCGCTTGGCATGATGTGGTGGGGTTTGTCGAGGATCTGGTTACCCATCTGCATCCAGTCCGCCAGATCCTGCTCCATGCTGGTCATCAATGGCGTCGGCGACAGCCCGAGCGGCGTTTTGACGAATAGCGGATCGTCAAACCAGGCGCGCAGTTTAGCTAATGATTTACTCACCGCCGACGGCGAAACGTTCATGCGTTTCGCCGTGCGGGTCACGCTGAGCTCCTGGGTCAGAAGCTGCAGACAGAGTAATAAATTAAGATCGAGACTCGACAGGGGTTTCTTCATTATGTTGCGCAACCCGGACAGGGGCCGCGGCCAGAATCAGAACAAGACTCACTATGCTACAGGCAATGAGAATCCCGATCAGCATATTCATCGCACTTAACCCGATGATGGCGGCCAGCCAAATCCACAGCGACGAGCCGCAAACCTGGGCAATGCCCAGTACCGAGCTGGCAACCCCCGCCCGCAGAGTAAATGGCCCCAGGGCCTGGCTCATGGCCACGCCAAAACCCACCGAGAAGCCGGCGCAAATCAGCGCCAGACCGAGCATGGTTACCGTCTGGCTGGTGGCAAGGCTGAGCAAAGTCCCGGCAATAAAAAACATAACCTGGGACGTCAGCATCAACGTCCGCGGCTTAAACAGGGTGAGCGCAAAGGGCGTTGAGAACGACACCGTCATGCTGACCAACGCCATTAAGGCCATCGCCATCGAATAGTGTCCGCGATCGAACCCCATCTCTTCCATCATCAATACCGGGGAGACGTTAACGTAGGTGAGGATAGCCGTTACGCTGAGGGTCGTAATGACGATGCGGCTGAGGAAAAAGCGGTTCAGCAGTGACTCCATGGCAGGGTTCTGCCCGGCGAGAGTATGCGCAGGGGCCGTCGGCCGCGTTTCCCGCAGCATAAAGACCGAGAGCAGGCCGACCATCACCCCCATGCCGGTCATGGTGTAGAACAGGCTCTGCCACGGGTATTTCAGCATAATCAGGTGACCCAGAACGGGTGCCAGGACCGGGATAATGCAGGTGATGCCATTTAACAGCGACAGCACCCTGGCGCGACGGCGATCGTCGAGCGTATCGCGCAGCACGGCGAAAGCGACGACATAGCAGCTCCCGGCCCCGATGCCCTGGATAAAACGCCCCGCCAGGAAGAGATCGCTGCTCTGCGCCTGCGCACAGAGCAGCGAGGCCAGAATAAACGTCGTCGAACCGAATATGGCGACCGGTTTACGCCCGGATTTATCGGCTGCTCTGCCGGCAAACAGCATTGCGGCGGCCATGCCCGCCAGGTAAACCGAGAACGCAATATGCAGCTGCGCTTCGCTGGCACCGAGGTCCTGCGCAATACGCGGCAAACCCACCAGATACATATCGATGCCGGATGGATAGAGTAAAACCAGCGCAAAACTGCAGATAAGAAAGCGTGCCATAGGACCCCCGCAAGAATAGAGGCGTACAGGGTAATGGCTATTGCGCGGCAGTACGAGTTGCCATTTGGACAACAATGATTTCCTGAAAGGAAAAACCCTCGCTGCGTTCTGCGAGGGATTACCAGACTTTGGCCATGCCGTCGCTGGCCGGGCGCACGGAAGTAAAACCAAACTTCGCATACAGTTCGGGGACGTCGGCGACCAGCGTGACATAGGCGCCCTGGCAGGCGTTAGCGTCCAGCCAGCTGACTATCTTTTCCATGATCGCTCTGCCCAGCCCTTTTCCCTGGTGCGCAGGATCGACCGCCACATCGACGATGTCGAAATTCACCGCGCCATCGCCAACGATGCGCCCCATGCCCACGGGAACACCTTGCCAGACAATGTGCACGCCATAGCAGCTACGCGGCAGCCCTGCTTTCACCCCCTCCAGCGGGCGCGGCGACATGCCGGCGATCAGTCGTAAACGGCAAAAATCCTCTGCCGACGGGACGGTCTCGATAACGGTGTAATCAGAAGTCATGGCGGTATCCTGTAGCGAAGTTCTCATCGCATTTAATGATGCCGCGTGGCCGGAAGCAACCTTAAGTCGTAGGGGACACGAGATTAAAGATCAGGCCCCTGGCAGGGCAATAAAAAAACCTGCATAAACATTAAGTTGATGCAGGTTAGTTGATGCTCACTCTTGCGTACCGGTGAAGCGTTACTTACCGATACAGAAGCTGGAGAAAATGCGCCCCAGCAGGTCATCAGAGGTAAATTCACCGGTGATTTCGCTCAGCGCCTGCTGCGCGAGCCGCAGCTCTTCGGCCAGCAGTTCGCCAGCCCAGGCGCCAAGCAGCTGCGTTTTGCCCTGCTGCAGATGACAGGCGGCTTCTGACAGCGCCTGCAGATGGCGACGGCGGGCGAGGAAACCGCCTTCCATGTTGGTATCGAAGCCCATGCTCTGCTTGAGATGGTTGCGCAGAACCTCTACGCCCTCACCGGTACGCGCCGACAGTCGAATCAGTGAGTGGCCATTCACTTCACTGATACCCAACGTTTCACCGGTGACGTCAGCTTTGTTTCGGACCACGGTAATTGGCAGTTTCGCCGGTAAACGCTCGATAAAGTCTGGCCAGATTTCCGCCGGGTCGACGGCGCTGGTGGTGGTGCCGTCGACCATGAACAGGACCCGATCGGCTTGTTCGATCTCCTGCCAGGCGCGTTCGATGCCAATGCGCTCTACCTCATCATTGGCATCGCGGAGTCCTGCGGTATCGATAATATGCAGCGGCATGCCGTCGATATGGATATGCTCGCGCAGCACATCGCGGGTGGTGCCGGCAATATCGGTCACGATCGCGGCTTCGCGCCCGGCCAGCGCGTTCAGCAGGCTCGATTTCCCGGCGTTCGGGCGACCGGCGATAACCACCTTCATGCCTTCGCGCAGCAGGCTGCCCTGGCGGGCCTCGGCGCGTACGGCATCAAGATCGGCGATCACGCCGTTGAGCTGGGCCTCGATTTTACCGTCGGAGAGAAAATCGATTTCCTCATCCGGGAAGTCGATAGCGGCTTCGACATAGATACGCAGATGGGTCAGCGCTTCCACCAGATGATTCACCCGGGCAGAGAAGGCACCCTGCAGCGAATTCAGCGCCGAGCGTGCCGCCTGCTCGGAACTGGCGTCAATCAGGTCAGCAATCGCTTCTGCCTGGGCGAGATCGAGCTTATCGTTAAGAAACGCGCGTTCAGAGAACTCCCCAGGCCTGGCGATACGCACGCCTGGCAGCGTCAGGATTCGTTTCAGTAGCAGATCCAGAATCACCGGGCCGCCGTGGCCCTGCAGTTCCAGAACGTCTTCACCGGTAAAGGAGTTCGGGCCGGGGAACCATAGCGCAATACCCTGATCCAGCGGCGTGTCATCGGTATCTTTAAAAGGCAGATAATCGGCGTAGCGCGGCTTTGGCAGCTTGCCGAGAACAGCTTGCGCGACATCGCGTGCTTTGAGGCCGGAGATGCGCAGGATACCCACACCACCGCGTCCCGGTGGGGTTGCCTGGGCGACGATAGTGTCGTTATGGCTCATGATGACTCTCTATGTAAATGTAAAAAAGGCGGTCTATTGACCGCCTTCTCTGGCATTGATTCTACTGCGGCTTAAGCAGAGTATCAGCTCTTTTTCTTCTCGCGGCTATGCAGACCACGCTTCTCGAGACCACGGTAAATCAGCTGCTGCTGAATAATGGTCACCAGGTTGCTGACGATATAGTAAACCACCAGACCTGACGGGAACCACAGGAAGAACACCGTAAAGATGACCGGCATGAAGGTCATGATCTTCTGCTGCATCGGGTCGGTCACGGTCGTTGGCGACATCTTCTGAATGAAGAACATCGTCGCGCCCATGATGATCGGCAGGATGTAGTACGGGTCTTGCGCTGACAGGTCGTGGATCCACAGGATAAACGGCGCATGACGCAGTTCAACCGAGGCGCTCAGCATGTAATACAGCGCAAGGAAGATCGGCATCTGAATAATCAGCGGGAAGCAGCCACCCAGCGGGTTGACCTTTTCTGCTTTATACAAGGCCATCATTTCCTGGCTTTGACGCTGTTTGTCATCGCCCAGACGCTCACGCATTGCCTGAATCTTCGGCTGCAGCATGCGCATCTTCGCCATCGAGGTGTACTGCGCTTTGGTCAGCGGGTACATGATGCCACGAACGATGAAGGTGATGACGATAATCGAGAAGCCCCAGTTACCGAGGAAGCTGTGGATGAATTTCAGCAGCTTAAACAGCGGTTGGGAGATGAACCACAGCCAGCCGTAGTCGACGGTCAGATCGAGGTGCGGCGCGACGGCAGCCATTTTGTCCTGAATGGCCGGGCCGACCCACAGCACGCTTTCCAGCTTGTCGGTTTGACCCGGCTGTACCAGCACCGGCTGCGATTTGTAGCCGATGGCGACAACGCCGTTGCCGAGGTTGGCGGTGTAGAAGCTGTTGATGCCGTTGTTACTCGGCACCCATGCGGTGGTGAAATACTGCTGCAGCATCGCTACCCAACCGTCTTTGGTGCTGACGTTCAGGTTTTCGTTATCGATGATGGTATCGAATTTATATTTTTCGTATTTCGACTCAGACGTTGAATACGCGGCACCACGGAAGGTGTGCATCGTAGACAGACCACCGGTTTGCGTATCGCGGGCGGTTGGCAGGTTGGCCGTCTGTTTCAGCTGACCGAAGGTAGAAATCTCCAGCGGTTTTTCGCCAGCGTTGTGCACGCTATAACCCACGTTCACCGCATAATCACCGCGTTTCAGCGTGAAGGTTTTGGTGAAGACGTTGCCAGCTTTATCGGTATACGTCAGCGGAATGACGATTTCGTCCTGGCCTTCCGCCAGCACAAACGCATCTTTATCGACGTTATACAGCGGGCGGGCTCCATTAGCCGGGTTATCCGGGCCATCACGACCGGTTAAGCCGCTTTGAGCCTGATAGATAAACTGTGGCGTGGTTTCCAGTAACTGGAACGGTTCAGTCGACTTCAGTGCTTTCGGGTACGCCGGAAGCAGCGCTTGCTCCACATCACCACCGCGGGTGTTGATGGTCAGCTCAAGCACATCGGTTTTTACCGTAATCAGTTTCCCCTGGCCACTGGCCGGTACGCCCTGGTCGGCGGCGCTACCCGCTGCTGTGGTCGTAGTCTGCGTGGTCTGTTGCTGAGCCTGAGGATTGTTATCCTGCTCCCAGGCTTGCCAGATCATGAAAGACACGAACAACAAAGCGATGATAAGAAGATTGCGTTGCGAATCCATCGTTAGTGTTCTCTGGTATCAAATGGTCCAGGCGGGACGGGATCGTCACCACCAGGGTGTAAAGGGTGGCATTTTAATACGCGTTTCATTGTCAACCAACTGCCTTTTATCACTCCAAATCTGCGCAATGCCTCAATTCCGTAGCTTGAACAGGTTGGCGTGAAACGACAATGCGGCCCGAGTAGCGGACTAATCAGGCGCTGATAGACCCGAATAAGGCCTATCAGGAGCCGGGAGCCAGGCGACAATGGCGGCGCCATAATTTTTCCAACGCTTCCGAGAGAGCACGGTTATCGAGGTCTGCAACCCCTTTCTTTGCCACCACCACGAAATCCATTGGCGGGAGTTCATGTTGACGCAAACGAAAACTTTCACGCGTCAGACGTTTAATCCGATTGCGTTCATGTGCGCGTTTGACGTTTTTCTTGGCGACGGTAAGACCGATGCGGGGATGCCCCAGCGAATTCAGGCGGCCGAGGATGGTGATTTGCGGCGTGCCAGCCCGTTGTGGCTGCTGGAAGACGAAAGTGAAATGACTGGGAGTTAACAAACGTAACTCCCTGGGAAATGCGAGCTTAACCACGCAGGGTTAGCTTTATTACTTGGAAACGGTCAGACGAGCACGGCTTTTAGCACGACGACGTGCCAGAACCTGACGACCATTTTTAGTAGCCATACGTGCACGGAAGCCGTGAGAACGGTTGCGCTTCAGTACAGACGGTTGAAAAGTGCGTTTCATGGCGGTTTCTACCTAAACTTGAATAATTTCACTGACTTTTGCGTAGACCCGAACAAACTTCGAACGACTTACGCGGCAGCGATGGTGATTAAAGAGGCCGGATTGTAATAATTGTACACTCCGGAGTCAATTCTCTTTCCTTATTTCTCGCATCTTGTCGCACAAAAAATGACCTGCGACAGGCGACGGAAAACGGGCATTACGCGCCGGGTGGGGGATTATACGGCCTGACGGGTAAAGCGCAAGGATCGCAAAGGATCTTTGTTAGATCGTTTAGGCCCTAAACCAACCGATCTCATTAAATTTTCCAATATGTGGGCGAAATCGTGCCTCACCGCTCTGCGGATCGATTACACTTACCCGTCTTCGATCCTTCCTGTGGATAAACAGGGAAGAATCTGTTGAGAAATACAAGATATCTTTCTCAGTTTAGGCTATGATCCCCGGTCCCGATCGCGATCCACCGATCCGCATCGGATAAATACCGCAGATAGCGGTTCGCGCGTCACCCCTTTTGTGCAGGGGCTTTTCGGCCAATGCCGGGTCTTGTCGACGTGTGCCAACAATCACGATTGTTTCTTTTTTTCTTTATATCGATTTTATGTTCGAGTGGAGTCCGCCGTGTCACTTTCGCTTTGGCAGCAGTGTCTTGCCCGATTGCAGGATGAGTTACCAGCCACAGAATTTAGTATGTGGATACGCCCGTTGCAGGCGGAATTGAGCGATAACACGTTGGCACTGTATGCGCCAAACCGTTTTGTGCTCGATTGGGTAAGGGATAAATACCTCAATAATATCAATGGACTCCTCAATGATTTTTGCGGTGCTGATGCCCCACAGCTGCGATTTGAAGTCGGGACCCGCCCGGCAGTGCAGGCGCAACGCGGCGCGATAAATACGCATGTTGCGACCGCCACACCGGCAGCGCAGGTTCAGACGGCGCGCGTCGCGCCAACGATCGTGCGTCCCGGCTGGGATAACGTCCCGGCGCCGGCGGAGCCGACCTACCGCTCTAACGTTAACGTTAAGCACACCTTCGACAATTTCGTTGAAGGTAAATCTAACCAGCTGGCTCGCGCGGCGGCGCGTCAGGTTGCCGATAATCCAGGCGGCGCCTATAACCCTTTATTCCTTTATGGCGGTACCGGTCTGGGTAAAACCCACTTATTGCACGCGGTCGGTAACGGCATTGTGGCGCGCAAACCCAACGCCAAAGTGGTCTATATGCACTCGGAGCGTTTTGTTCAGGATATGGTTAAAGCCTTACAGAACAACGCCATTGAAGAGTTTAAACGCTACTACCGCTCCGTCGACGCCCTGCTGATCGATGATATTCAGTTCTTTGCCAATAAAGAGCGCTCGCAGGAAGAGTTTTTCCACACCTTTAATGCCCTGCTGGAAGGTAATCAGCAGATCATTCTCACCTCGGATCGCTATCCGAAAGAGATCAATGGTGTTGAGGATCGTCTGAAATCCCGCTTTGGCTGGGGGCTGACGGTGGCGATCGAGCCGCCTGAGCTGGAAACCCGCGTGGCGATCCTGATGAAAAAAGCCGATGAAAACGACATTCGTCTGCCGGGAGAAGTGGCGTTCTTTATCGCCAAGCGTCTACGCTCTAACGTACGTGAGCTGGAAGGGGCGCTGAACCGCGTTATCGCTAATGCCAACTTTACCGGCCGGGCGATCACCATCGATTTCGTGCGCGAAGCGCTGCGCGATCTGCTGGCGCTGCAGGAAAAACTGGTCACCATCGACAATATTCAGAAGACGGTGGCGGAGTATTACAAGATTAAGGTAGCGGACCTGTTGTCGAAACGCCGCTCCCGTTCGGTGGCGCGTCCACGCCAGATGGCGATGGCGCTGGCGAAAGAGCTGACCAACCACAGTTTGCCGGAAATCGGCGATGCGTTTGGCGGTCGCGACCATACCACCGTGCTGCACGCCTGTCGTAAAATTGAGCAGTTGCGTGAAGAAAGCCACGATATTAAAGAAGACTTTTCCAATTTAATCAGAACATTATCCTCGTGACGCTATGAAATTTACCGTAGAACGTGAACATTTATTAAAGCCGCTGCAACAGGTGAGCGGTCCCTTAGGGGGTCGTCCGACGCTGCCCATTCTCGGTAACCTGCTGCTTCAGGTCTCGGATGGCGCGCTGTCGCTGACCGGTACGGACCTCGAAATGGAAATGGTGGCGCGCGTTGCGCTGATTCATCCGCATGAGGCGGGTGCAACGACCGTTCCGGCGCGAAAATTCTTTGATATTTGCCGCGGCCTGCCCGAAGGCGCGGAGATTGCCGTTCAGCTGGAAGGCGATCGGATGCTGGTGCGTTCCGGGCGCAGCCGTTTTTCGCTGTCGACCCTGCCCGCTGCCGATTTCCCGAATCTTGATGACTGGCAGAGTGAAGTCGAATTGACCCTGCCGCAGGCGACCATGAAGCGCCTGATTGAAGCCACCCAGTTTTCGATGGCCCATCAGGATGTGCGTTATTACTTAAACGGCATGCTGTTTGAAACCGAAGGTGACGAACTGCGTACCGTGGCTACCGATGGCCACCGTCTGGCGGTCTGTTCAATGCCGCTGGGTGAATCATTGCCGAACCATTCGGTGATCGTGCCGCGTAAAGGGGTGATTGAGCTGATGCGCATGCTTGATGGCGGCGATACGCCGCTGCGCGTGCAGATTGGCAGCAACAATATTCGCGCCCATGTCGGTGATTTTATCTTCACATCGAAGCTGGTTGACGGTCGTTTTCCTGATTATCGCCGGGTATTGCCGAAGAATCCGGATAAGCATCTGGATGCGGGCTGCGATATTCTCAAGCAGGCCTTTGCCCGCGCGGCGATTCTGTCGAACGAAAAATTCCGCGGCGTGCGTCTGTACGTCAGCGAAAATCAGCTGAAAATCACCGCCAATAATCCGGAACAGGAAGAAGCGGAAGAGATTCTCGACGTTTCTTACTCCGGCAGCGAGATGGAAATCGGCTTTAACGTCAGCTACGTGCTGGATGTGCTTAATGCGCTGAAGTGCGAAAATGTGCGTATTTTGCTGACCGATTCGGTGTCGAGCGTGCAGATTGAGGATGCGGCGTCACAATCGGCCGCCTACGTTGTCATGCCTATGCGCTTGTAAAGAATATCGGGCTATCTTACTTGCCATTTTCAACCTGGGCTGTGCTCGCCCCTGTCACGTACTTCGTGTACGCTCCAGGGTCTGTGCGCAGTCCGCGTTGAAGCTGGCTGCGCCGATTACGCCCTGGTCTGAAGAACCCCGGATATGTCACTAACGCGCCTGCTAATCAAAGACTTCCGCAACATTGAGAATGCGGATCTCGCTTTATCCCCCGGCTTTAATTTCCTGGTTGGCGCTAACGGCAGCGGCAAAACCAGCGTGCTGGAGGCCATTTATACGCTCGGCCACGGTCGGGCGTTTCGCAGCCTGCAAATTGGCCGGGTGATTCGCCACGAGCAGGAGTCGTTTGTGCTGCACGGGCGTCTGCAGGGCGAAGAGCGTGAGACCGCCATCGGCCTGACCAAAGATAAGCAGGGCGACAGCAAGGTGCGTATTGACGGCACCGATGGCCACAAAGTGGCGGAGCTGGCGCACCTGATGCCGATGCAGCTGATTACACCGGAGGGGTTTACATTACTCAACGGCGGCCCCAAATACAGGAGAGCGTTCCTCGACTGGGGATGCTTTCACAATGAAGCCGGATTCTTTACCGCCTGGAGCAATCTGAAGCGCCTGTTGAAGCAGCGTAATGCCGCGCTGCGCCAGGTCAGCCGCTATGCGCAGATACGCCCCTGGGATCTGGAACTGATTCCGCTGGCGGAACAAATCAGCCGCTGGCGTGCCGAATATAGCGCCGCTATCGTCGAAGACATGGCGGATACCTGTAAACAGTTTTTACCTGAGTTCTCTCTGACCTTCTCCTTCCAGCGCGGCTGGGAGAAAGAAACGGATTATTCCGAAGTGCTGGAGAGAAACTTCGAGCGTGACCGCATGCTGACCTACACCGCCCACGGCCCGCACAAAGCGGATTTCCGCATTCGTGCCGATGGCGCGCCGGTCGAAGATACTTTGTCACGCGGGCAGCTTAAACTCCTGATGTGCGCGCTACGACTGGCGCAGGGGGAGTTTTTAACCCGCGAAAGCGGGAGACGCTGTCTGTATCTGATAGATGATTTTGCCTCGGAACTTGATGACGCGCGGCGTGGGCTGCTTGCCAGCCGCTTAAAAGCCACGCAGTCGCAGGTTTTCGTCAGCGCAATCAGCGCTGAGCACGTAATGGACATGTCGGACAAAAATTCGAAGATGTTCACCGTGGAAAAGGGTAAAATAACGGATTAACTTAAGTTTAAATGAGCGAGAAACGTTGATGTCGAATTCTTATGACTCCTCCAGTATCAAAGTCCTGAAAGGGCTGGATGCGGTGCGTAAGCGCCCGGGTATGTATATCGGCGACACGGATGACGGCACCGGTCTGCACCACATGGTATTCGAGGTTGTGGATAACGCTATCGACGAAGCGCTCGCAGGTTACTGTAAAGACATCGTTGTCACTATCCATAGCGATAACTCCGTCTCCGTACAGGACGATGGCCGCGGTATTCCGACCGGCATTCACCCGGAAGAGGGCGTATCGGCAGCGGAAGTCATCATGACCGTGCTGCACGCAGGCGGTAAATTTGATGATAACTCCTATAAAGTCTCCGGTGGTCTGCACGGCGTGGGCGTCTCGGTGGTTAACGCCCTGTCACAGAAACTGGAGCTGGTGATTCAGCGCGACAACAAGATTCACCGCCAGCTCTACGCCCACGGCGTACCGCAGGCGCCGCTGGCCGTAACCGGTGATACCGAAAAAACCGGTACCATGGTGCGTTTCTGGCCGAGCTATGAAACCTTCACTAACGTCATCGAATTCGAATACGAAATCCTGGCAAAACGCCTGCGTGAGCTGTCATTCCTCAACTCCGGGGTGTCTATCCGCCTGCGCGACAAGCGTGACGGCAAAGAAGACCATTTCCACTACGAAGGCGGCATCAAGGCGTTCGTTGAGTATCTCAACAAGAACAAAACGCCGATCCACCCGAATATCTTCTACTTCTCCACCGAAAAAGACGGTATTGGCGTGGAAGTCGCACTGCAGTGGAACGATGGTTTCCAGGAAAACATCTACTGCTTTACCAACAACATTCCCCAGCGCGACGGCGGTACGCACCTGGCCGGTTTCCGTGCCGCGATGACCCGTACCCTGAACGCCTACATGGATAAAGAAGGCTACAGCAAAAAAGCGAAGGTCAGCGCTACCGGTGACGATGCGCGTGAAGGTCTGATTGCCGTAGTTTCCGTGAAGGTTCCGGATCCCAAGTTCTCCTCACAGACCAAAGACAAGCTGGTCTCTTCTGAGGTGAAATCGGCGGTAGAGCAGCAGATGAACGAACTGCTGAATGAATATCTGCTGGAAAACCCGTCTGACGCCAAAATCGTGGTCGGTAAAATCATTGATGCGGCCCGTGCGCGTGAAGCCGCGCGTCGCGCGCGTGAAATGACCCGCCGTAAAGGCGCGCTGGACCTGGCTGGCCTGCCGGGCAAACTGGCAGACTGCCAGGAACGCGACCCGGCGCTCTCCGAACTGTACCTCGTGGAAGGGGACTCGGCGGGCGGTTCTGCGAAACAGGGCCGTAACCGTAAGAACCAGGCAATCCTGCCGCTGAAGGGTAAAATCCTCAACGTCGAGAAAGCCCGTTTCGATAAAATGCTCTCTTCTCAGGAAGTGGCGACGCTGATTACCGCGCTTGGCTGCGGCATCGGGCGCGACGAGTACAACCCGGATAAACTGCGTTATCACAGCATCATCATCATGACCGATGCGGATGTCGACGGCTCGCACATTCGTACCCTGCTGTTGACCTTCTTCTACCGTCAGATGCCGGAAATTGTTGAACGTGGCCATGTCTACATTGCACAGCCGCCGCTGTACAAAGTGAAGAAAGGCAAGCAGGAACAGTACATCAAAGACGATGAAGCGATGGATCAATACCAGATCTCGATAGCCCTGGATGGCGCAACGCTGCACACCAACGCCAGCGCTCCGGCCCTGGCGGGCGAATCGTTAGAGAAACTGGTTGCTGAGTTCAATGCGACGCAGAAAATGATTGTTCGCATGGAACGTCGCTTCCCGAAAGCGCTGCTGAAAGAGCTGGTTTACCAACCTACGTTGAACGAAGCCGATCTGTCTGATGAGCAGACCGTAACCCGCTGGGTGAATGCGCTGGTGACCGATCTCAATGAGAAAGAGCAGCACGGCAGCCTGTGGAAATTCGATGTTCACGAAAATGCCGGGCTGCATCTGTTCGAACCGGTTATCCGCGTGCGTACCCACGGCGTGGACACCGACTATCCGCTGGATCACGAGTTTGTCACCGGCGGCGAGTATCGTCGTATTTGCACGCTGGGCGAGAAACTGCGTGGGCTTATCGAAGATGACGCGTTTATCGAACGTGGCGAACGCCGTCAGCCGGTAGCCAGCTTCGAGCAGGCGCTGGACTGGCTGGTGAAAGAGTCCCGTCGTGGCCTCGCTATCCAGCGCTATAAAGGGCTGGGCGAGATGAACCCGGATCAGCTGTGGGAAACCACCATGGATCCGGATAGCCGTCGTATGCTGCGCGTGACGGTGAAGGATGCGATTGCTGCCGATCAGCTGTTCACCACCCTGATGGGCGATGCCGTAGAACCGCGCCGCGCCTTTATCGAAGAAAACGCCCTGAAAGCGGCGAATATCGATATCTAAGCTCATCCGCTGCTCCCCGGTGGCGCGATGCTGGCCGGGGCTGCGGAATATGTTGCCCGGACAGGGCGTCTGGCGTCACTATGCGGGGATTCCTCGGGTCTAAAAGAGGAATCCCTTATTGCGATCCTATCCTCGTTTTCCCCTGCTTCTGTTGCTGTTTTTTGAGCGGAATCGCGTTAGCATGGCCCAGGACTCATCTTACCTGGGGATCTCATGGCTATTAAACTGATTGCAATTGATATGGACGGTACGCTGCTGCTGCCGGACCATACCATCTCTCCTGCGGTTAAAACCGCGATTGCTGCGGCGCGCGCGCGCGGCGTAAACGTCGTGCTCACCACCGGCCGTCCGTATGCCGGTGTGCACAGCTATCTGAAAGAGCTGCGCATGGAGCAGCCGGGAGACTACTGCATCACCTACAACGGCGCATTAGTGCAGAAAGCAAGCGACGGCAGCACCGTGGCGCAAACCGCGCTGAGCTATGATGACTACCGCTATCTCGAACAGCTTTCCCGCGATGTCGGCTCTCACTTCCATGCTCTCGATCGTAATACGCTGTATACCGCTAACCGCGATGTGAGCTACTACACGGTGCATGAGTCCTACGTGGCGACGATTCCGCTGGTTTTCTGCGAAGCCGAAAATATGGACCCGAATATCCAGCTGCTGAAGGTGATGATGATCGATGAGCCGGTCATCCTTGACCAGGCTATCGCCCGTATTCCAGCGGAAGTCAAAGAGAAGTACACCGTGCTGAAAAGTGCGCCGTACTTCCTCGAAATCCTCGATAAACGCGTCAATAAAGGGACCGGCGTGAAGTCCCTGGCCGATGCGCTGAATATCAGGCAGGACGAGATCATGGCGATTGGCGATCAGGAAAACGACATTGCGATGATTGAGTTTGCCGGCGTTGGCGTGGCGATGGATAACGCGATTCCGACGGTGAAGGAAGCCGCTAACTTTATTACCAAATCGAACCTTGAAGATGGTGTGGCCTGGGCGATTGAGAAGTACGTTTTATCCTGACCTGCTCTTCAGGCCCGGTGTTCTCGGGCCTGACTCCGCCTTGATGATGCATAACATGAACCCCTCAGGCCGTGTTTTGCCTCATCGCACGCCGATCCGCACATCCGTTTTCCCTTTATCGCCGCGGTCGCATTGCCGGGCGCGCTGTCCTGTATCCTGCCGGTGGGTGATGTTAAACGTGTAGGTTAATTCTGTCCGATGCTATACCCTGATGCGAACGTTGCGCATCAGGGTATCTCTATGAAACAAGTCACCTTTGCTCCCCGCCATCATCAGCTAACCAATACGCAAACCTGGACTGCGGACAGCCAGTGGCTGGCCTTTGACGTCCGTCCGTCGGGCGCCTCCTTTACCGGGAAGACGATTGAACGGGTCAATGTGCAAACCGGGGCCGTCGAAACTCTCTATGCTGCGCAACACGGGGCTCATGTCGGCGTGGTGACCGTTCATCCTGCGATGGATAAATATGTCTTTATACACGGTCCGGAACACCCGGATGAAAACTGGCAGTATGATTTCCACCATCGTCGCGGCGTGGTGACATACCAGGGTGTGGCGCACAACCTTGATGCGATGGATATCACCGCGCCGTATACGCCGGGCGCGCTGCGCGGCGGCAGTCATGTTCATGTTTATAGCCCAAACGGGCAGTTCGTCAGCTTTACCTATAACGATCATGTCCTGCACCAACGCGCGGCCTCCCTTGACCTGCGAAACGTCGGCGTTGCGACCCCTTATGGCCCGGTCACGCCGGACGGGCAGCATCCGCGTGAATATGGCGGCAGCCACTGGAGCGTTCTGGTCAGCCGGACAACGCCGACGCCGGTGCCGGGCAGCGATGAGATAAACCGCGCATACGAAGAGGGTTGGGTGGGGAACCATGCGCTGGCATTTATCGGCGATACGCTGTCGAGCAATGGCACCAGAATCCCTGAGCTGTTTATTGTGGTGTTGCCGCAGAGCGAGCAGGGCTGGAAGCAACAGGGCGAGACGCCGCTGGCCGGTACGGAGACCACCATGCCAGCACCGCCGGCCGGAGTCATGCAGCGGCGTTTAACATTCACTCACCATCGACGCTATCCGGGGCTGGTCAATACGCCGCGGCACTGGGTACGGGCCAACCCGCAGGCGACGCAGATTGCCTTCCTGATGCGCGACGAGGCGGGTGTGGTGCAGCTATGGCTGATTTCCCCCCAGGGGCGCGATCTGCGGCAGCTGACTCACAATGTTAACGATATTCAATCGGCGTTTAACTGGCACCCGTCAGGGGAGTGGCTGGGATTTGTGCTGGATAACCGCATGGCTATCTGTCATGCCCGGAGCGGTGAAATTACATTTTTGACTGCCGATCATGAAAACCCGCCTTCGGCGGATGCTGTGGTGTTTTCTCCGGACGGGAAACACCTTGCCTGGATGCAAGATGTGAATGGCTATCGCCAGCTGTGGATAACCGGCGTCGGGGTTTAAATCAGGGCGCTGGCATGGCCGCCGGTGGAATCACGGCGTTGGTCGCCAGCGAGCTTTTCTCACTTTTCTCGACGCGCGATTTTATCGAGCTGTCGGTACGGAACATATCCCACGGCAGCAGCAGCGTGTCCATCACCGCGGTGAAGGGCATATCGAGTGCGACCAGGGATTTTGTTCCCCAGTTGGCATCACTGTTACCCAGCATTTCCGCGCTGGCGCGAGTTCCCGGATAGGTTCCTTCCTTTCCGCCGGTATGTGACATCACGCTGGAGCAACCGCCCAAACTTACCATCCCGCTGAACAGGATTAGCTTTAACAGACCGCTTTTCATCATTTTTCCATCGTCGTTTCTGGCATTGAGATAACCTTCATATCGGTTATATCGAGCCATTCCATGAATGCCTGGCGTTATTGCACTGCACTGTGGCAGGCATCGTATTTTGCTTTTTGTGCTTTCCACCCAGTCTAAGCTATCGGCAGGAAACTGCAAAAAAAAAGGTTTTTCGCGCTTGAAAATGACGGAATGAGCCACATTTTAGTAATGTGACCCGATGAGGATACGCCTGCGGGGTATTCCGGGTAATAACGACCTGTCCATGATGGAAGGTCATAAATTCTCGCTGACTTCAGGAGCTTTTTATTATGCGTAATTTCGATCTTTCTCCGCTGTATCGTTCTGCAATTGGTTTTGACCGCCTTTTTAATCTGTTAGAAAACAATCAGAGCCAGAGTAATGGCGGCTACCCTCCGTATAACGTCGAGCTGGTAGATGAAAACCATTACCGCATCGCTATTGCCGTGGCCGGTTTTGCCGAGAGCGAACTGGAGATCACCGCGCAGGATAATTTGCTGGTCGTCAAAGGCGCCCATGCAGCCGAGCAGAAAGAACGTACCTATCTCTATCAGGGCATTGCGGAACGCAACTTTGAGCGCAAATTCCAGTTGGCGGAAAATATCCATATCCGCGGCGCAAACCTGGTCAACGGCCTGCTGTATATCGATCTGGAACGCGTGATTCCGCAAGCGGACAAACCGCGCCGTATCGAAATTAACTAATTTTATCCGGGTCGCCACGCGGCCCGCTTGCAAACTTGCTTGCCGTCAGGGAGCAGATGCGAATCCACCGGATTTGCAGAGATCAACTCGCTTCATAGAAGGAGAAATACATTATGCGTAACGACGATTTATCCCCACTGCTGCGTCAATGGATCGGTTTTGACAAACTGGCCAATGCACTGCAAACCACCAGCGAAAGCCAGAGCTTCCCGCCGTATAACATTGAAAAAAGCGACGATAACCACTATCGCATTACCCTTGCGCTGGCCGGTTTCCGTCAGGAAGATCTGGATATTCAGCTGGAAGGGACGCGCCTGAGCGTGAAGGGTACGCCGCAGCAGGCTGACAAAGAAACGAAATGGCTGCACCAGGGGTTAGTCAGCCAGGCCTTTAGCCTGAGCTTTACCCTGGCAGAAAATATGGAAGTCTCCGGTGCCACATTCAATAACGGGTTGCTGCACATTGATTTAACCCGCAACGAGCCGGAAGCGGTTATCCCGCAGCGTATCGCCATCAGCGAGCGTCCTGCGCTCGACAGCTAAGCTGACTTCGCATACAAGGCCCCGATTTTCGGGGCTTTTTTTTACCTGAAAACCTGGTCTCATGGTCGATACGTCATTCCGATGACCCGCCGATTATTGTGCGCCAGGCTGCATACAGGCCCGGAGGCTTAAGCCATAATCCATGATGTTGATAATGTTATTCACAGGGAACAGACGATGAGTGATATAGCATTGACCGTCAGCGTTCTGGCGCTGGTGGCGGTAGTCGGATTGTGGATCGGCAATGTCAAAATTCGCGGTGTCGGGTTTGGCATTGGCGGCGTGCTGTTTGGCGGCATTATTGTTGGCCACTTTGTGGACCAGGCGGGTATCGCTCTTAGCAGCCCGATGCTGCATTTCATTCAGGAATTTGGCCTGATTCTCTTTGTTTATACCATCGGCATCCAGGTGGGACCAGGGTTCTTCGCCTCCCTACGCGTCTCCGGGCTACGGCTCAATCTCTTTGCCATCCTGATTGTCATCCTTGGGGGGCTGGTGACCGCCGTGCTGCATAAGCTCTTTGATATCCCGCTGCCGGTGGTGCTCGGTATTTTCTCCGGCGCAGTCACGAATACGCCGGCGCTGGGGGCCGGGCAGCAAATCCTGCGCGATCTCGGCGTACCGTTTGACGTGGTCGATCAGATGGGGATGAGCTATGCCATGGCCTATCCGTTTGGTATTTGCGGCATCTTGCTGACCATGTGGCTGATGCGTCTGTTCTTTCGCGTTAGCGTCGAAAAAGAGGCCCAGCAGTTTGATGAGAGCAGCGGGAACGGGCACGCGGTTCTGCAAACGATTAACGTCCGGGTTGAAAACCCGAACCTGAACAATATGGCGATTCAGGACGTGCCGATGCTCAACAGCGATAAGCTGATTTGCTCCCGTCTCAAACGTGACGATCTGCTGATGGTGCCGGCACCGGGGACCTTAATTCAAACCGGCGATCTCCTGCACCTGGTCGGGCGTCCGGAGGATTTGCACAACGCGCAGCTGGTTATCGGCAAGGAAGTTGCTACTTCGCTTTCAACCCGCGGCACGGATTTGAAAGTTGAGCGGGTGGTGGTCACCAATGAGAAGGTGCTGGGTAAGCGGATCCGCGACCTGCATTTTAAACAGCGCTATGACGTGGTTATCTCGCGGCTTAATCGCGCCGGGGTTGAGCTGGTGGCCAGCAGCCATGCCAGCCTGCAGTTCGGCGATATTCTTAACCTGGTTGGCCGCCCGGAAGCCATTGATGCGGTGGCCGCCGAACTGGGTAACGCCCAGCAAAAATTGCAGCAGGTACAGATGCTGCCGGTATTTATCGGCATTGGCCTCGGGGTTTTACTGGGCTCCATTCCGCTGTTTGTTCCCGGTTTCCCGGTGGCGTTAAAGCTGGGGCTCGCCGGTGGGCCGCTGATTATGGCGCTGATCCTCGGGCGAATCGGCAGTATCGGCAAGCTCTACTGGTTTATGCCGCCGAGCGCCAACCTTGCGCTCCGTGAGCTGGGGATTGTGCTCTTCCTGGCGGTCGTCGGGCTGAAGTCCGGCGGTGATTTTGTCGTCACGCTGACCGCAGGCGACGGGCTGAGCTGGATTGCCTACGGCATTTTTATTACCGCGATTCCGCTGCTAACGGCGGGCATTCTGGCGCGGCTGCTGATGAAGATGAACTACCTGACCCTGTGCGGCATGCTGGCCGGGTCGATGACCGACCCTCCGGCGCTGGCTTTCGCCAACAACCTGCATGCCACCAGCGGAGCCGCGGCGCTCTCGTATGCCACGGTTTATCCGCTGGTGATGTTTTTGCGCATCATTACGCCGCAGCTACTGGCCGTGTTGTTCTGGGGAATGAGTTAACGGCGTCTCCAGGTGGACGCGCCGCAGATGGTAGTCCACCTGGTATTCACTGGCGTTGCGGAACATCACCGAATAGTTCAGAAACTCACCGCTGTCGCTGTAGGAAAGCGAGGTAATCCGCAGCAGCGGCGTCTGTTCCGGGACATTCATCGACCGGGCCAGCTGCTTGTCCGCCAGTACCGGCGTCAGGCTTTCATAGTTACCGCTAATGGTTATCCCGCACTCTTTCTCAATGTAATCGAATTTTGACCCTTCCATATGCGCCAGCGACAGGTTACGGAACAGTTTGACCGGCATATAGCTGTCTTCCAGCATCAGGGGTTTGCCGTCCACGTAACGCACCCGGCGCGAGAAGTAGATCCGTTCATTGATCTGTATCCGTAGCTGGCTGGCGATGGCCGGCGGCGCCGGCATGACTTCGAATACCAGCACCTCGCTCACCACCTCTTTACCCTGCTTGCGTAACACTTCCGCCAGACCGGTGAGGTTAGTGGTCTCATGATGCACATCTTTGCGGGCGACAAAGGTGCCGGATCCGTGGCGGCGAACCACCAGCCCCCAGCTAATCAGCAGCTCGATAGCTTTGCGGATTGTCATCCGCGCCACGCCAAACTCTTCTGCCAGCTTTTTCTCTCCCGGCAGCGGGCTACCGATATTGAAATCGGAAGAATTCAGCCGCAGGCGCAATCTGTCCGCGATAGATTTATAGATCACCAGTAGACCTCTGTTTCATTTTTTAAACGGGACGGTTAACGATGTATATTGCAAATAAAACGATTAAATACATAAAGGTATGATTTATTCATTCTGATGTTTTAATCCGCGTCATTCATGATGTCTATTTTTAATTAAAAAAGTAGACAACATTGGCGGAATTAAAACCATGAAAGCGATCACGGATCGCAACGCCATCGCATGTTGTCGGGCGGGTAAATTCCTATTCTCGCTGTAGGCCGATACTCATGACAAATAAGGCCTCTTACCCTACTGGTTGTTAAATGAGGATTTTAAAATGCTCAGTCAAATACAACGCTTTGGCGGCGCCATGTTTACCCCGGTTTTACTGTTTCCTTTCGCCGGGATCGTGGTGGGTATTGCCATTATGCTGCGCAACCCGATGTTTGTCGGCGAAGCGCTCACTGCACCCGATAGCTTATTTGCTCAGATTGTTCACATTATTGAAGAAGGCGGCTGGACGGTATTTCGTAACATGCCGCTGATTTTCGCCGTCGGCTTACCGATTGGCCTCGCGAAGCAGGCGCAGGGGCGAGCTTGCCTTGCCGTGCTGGTGAGTTTCCTGACGTGGAACTACTTCATCAACGCCATGGGGATGACCTGGGGCCATTTTTTCGGCGTCGATTTTTCTGCCGACCCCACGGCCGGCAGCGGCCTGACGATGATTGCCGGCATTAAAACGCTGGATACCAGTATCATCGGCGCGATCGTGATTTCCGGGATCGTCACCGCCCTGCATAACCGCTATTTTGATAAACCGCTGCCGGTGTTCCTCGGTATTTTCCAGGGCTCTTCATTTGTCGTTATCGTTGCCTTCCTGGTGATGATCCCCTGTGCCTGGTTAACGCTGCTGGGGTGGCCAAAGGTGCAGATGGGCATTGAATCGCTGCAGGCTTTTTTACGCTCTGCCGGGGCGTTAGGGGTCTGGGTCTATATTTTCCTTGAGCGCATTCTGATTCCCACCGGCCTGCATCACTTTGTCTACGGACCGTTTATTTTTGGCCCGGCGGTGGTGGAAGGCGGTCTCCAGGTCTACTGGGCACAGCATCTGCAGGAGTTCAGCCAGAGTACCGAACCGCTGAAAGCCCTGTTCCCGGAAGGCGGTTTCGCCCTGCACGGCAACTCCAAGGTCTTTGGCTCGGTCGGGATTGCGCTGGCGCTCTATTTCACCGCCGCGCCGGAAAACCGCGTCAAAGTGGCCGGATTGCTGATTCCGGCGACGCTGACCGCCATGCTGGTGGGGATTACCGAACCGCTGGAATTCACCTTCCTGTTTATCTCGCCGCTGCTGTTTGCCGTCCATGCGGTGCTGGCGGCGACGATGGCGACGGTGATGTATATGTGCGGGGTCGTCGGCAACTTCGGCGGTGGTCTGCTTGACCAGTTCCTGCCGCAAAACTGGATCCCGATGTTTCACAACCATGCCTCGATGATGTTCATCCAGATAGGCATCGGGGTGTGCTTCACCGCTATCTACTTCGTTATCTTCCGCGCCCTGATAGTGCATTTCAATCTGAAGACGCCGGGCCGCGAAGCGAGTGAAATCAAACTCTACAGCAAGGCGGATTACCAGGCCGCGCGTGGTAAGACAAGTGCGGCGGGCGCCGCGGTATCCAACTCGGGTCAGGCCGCGGGCTTTCTGCAGGCGCTGGGCGGCGCAAGCAATATCGAATGCGTCAACAACTGCGCCACCCGACTTCGTATCACGCTAATCGATATGGCGAAAACACAAAGCGACGACGTCTTTAAAGCGCTGGGCGCTCACGGGGTGGTGCGCCGCGGCAACGGGATTCAGGTCATCGTCGGCCTGCATGTTCCCCAGGTTCGCGACCAGCTGGAATCCCTGATGAAAAATTCTCTACAGACCGAACAAACCACCATGACGGAGGCAGTATCATGAAAAAATTCTCAGTTGTTATCGCAGGCGGCGGCAGTACATTCACACCAGGTATCGTATTGATGTTGTTAGCAAACCAGGACCGTTTCCCGCTGCGGGCACTGAAATTTTATGACAACGACGGCGCGCGTCAGGAGATCATCGCCGAAGCGTGTAAAGTGATTCTTAAAGAGCAGGCGCCGGAAATTGAGTTCAGCTATACCACCGACCCGCAGGCGGCCTTTACCGATGTGGATTTTGTGATGGCGCATATCCGCGTTGGCAAATATCCGATGCGCGAAAAAGATGAAAAAATCCCGCTGCGCCACGGCGTGCTGGGCCAGGAAACCTGCGGGCCTGGCGGGATCGCCTACGGCATGCGCTCTATCGGCGGCGTGCTCGAGCTGGTGGACTATATGGAAAAATATTCGCCGAACGCCTGGATGCTGAACTACTCCAACCCGGCGGCCATCGTCGCGGAAGCTACGCGTCGCCTGCGTCCGAATGCGAAAATCCTCAATATCTGCGATATGCCGATCGGCATTGAAGGGCGCATGGCGCAAATTGTCGGCCTCAAAGATCGTAAACAGATGCGGGTGCGCTATTACGGGCTGAACCACTTCGGCTGGTGGACGTCGATTGAAGATCTGCAGGGCAACGATCTGATGCCGAAACTGCGCGAACATGTGGCGAAATATGGTTATGTGCCGCCTTCCAACGATCCGCATACCGAGGCCAGCTGGAACGATACCTTCGCCAAAGCGAAAGATGTGCAGGCGCTGGATCCGGATACCATGCCGAATACCTACCTGAAGTATTACCTGTTCCCGGATTACGTCGTCGAGCACTCTAACCCGGCGCGTACCCGCGCTAACGAGGTGATGGATCACCGCGAGAAAAATGTCTTTAGCGCCTGTCGGGCAATTATTGCCGCGGGTCAATCTTCCGCCGGCGATCTGGAAATTGATGAGCACGCCTCATACATCGTGGATCTGGCGACCGCCATTGCCTTCAACACCCAGGAGCGCATGCTGCTGATCGTACCGAATAATGGCGCTATCCATAATTTTGATGCCGATGCGATGGTGGAAATTCCGTGCCTGGTGGGCCACAACGGGCCGGAACCGCTGACGGTTGGCGATATTCCTAACTTCCAGAAAGGGATGATGAGCCAGCAGGTAGCGGTGGAGAAACTGGTGGTCGATGCCTGGGAACACCGTTCTTATCACAAGCTGTGGCAGGCGATTACGCTGTCGAAAACCGTGCCCAGCGCATCCGTCGCGAAAGCGATTCTCGACGACCTGATTGAGGCCAACAAAGAGTACTGGCCGGAACTGCATTAATCCTCACCTTAGCCGGCATCCATCGGGTGCCGGTTCTTTCGCTGCTCCCCTGTTCGTCACAAATTACGCTATGCTGAAGCCTGTCCGCGCTACGAACAAGGAACCCTGATGAAAATTTCCCGCGTCGGCGAAGCGCCGGATTACCGCTTCTCGCTGGCCAACGAACGCACTTTTCTGGCGTGGATCCGCACGGCATTAGGCTTTCTTGCCGCCGGGGTCGGCTTAGATCAGCTGGCGCCGGATTTTGCCACGCCGCTGATTCGCGAAGTGCTGGCGCTGCTGCTGTGTTTGTTTGCCGGCGGCCTGGCGATTTATGGCTACCTGCGCTGGCTGAGTAACGAAAAAGCGATGCGCCTGAAGCAGGATCTGCCCTACACCAGAACGCTGCTGGCGATCAGTCTGTTGCTGATGATGGTGGTGGTGGTGGTGATAGGCCTGGTTCTGTATGGCGGATAAGCGCCGGGCGCGGCGGGAAAGCGATCCGGGATTGCAGCCGGAACGGACATCGCTGGCCTGGTTTCGCACGTTGCTGGGCTATGCGGCACTGATGGCGCTGGCGATTAAACATAACTGGCATCGCGCGGGGGCGCTGTTCTGGCTATCGATTGGCGTCCTGGCGATAGTGGCTATTGTGCTCTGGGGCTACACGCGGCGCCGTAAGCTGATGGATGTGGACGAGAGTGATTTTGTTCAGCCGCAGGCGATACGTGACAAGTTTTTCATTGCCGTCGCCGTCCTTTCGCTGTCGCTGATGTTTGCGGCCACGCACCTGCGGCAGATAGCGTTATTTCTGCAGAGTGTGACATAACGGAAAGTGGGCCCAGCGGCGTATCCCCCGCCCCTGAGCCCGTGGTATTAACGCCCTTTCGCCAGGTACTGCGCCATCTCTTCTTCCGGCACCATGCCGCCGCCGGTCGCCCAGACCAGATGCGTGGCGTTGTCCATCTGGCGGGTTGTGAAGCCGTGCATCTGCTGATATGTCTCGCTGGCGCAAACGCGCTGCGGTCCGGCCATCCCGGCCAGCGCGGACGGCTCCAGGCGGATATTTTCCGCTTGCGCCAGCCAGCCCAGCATGTCGTACATCGTCTGGTCGCTGAGGGTATAGAAACCATCCAGCAGACGCGCCATAGCCCTGCCGACAAACCCGGAAGCGCGACCAACGGCCAGGCCGTCGGCGGCAGTGAGATTATCAATACCCAGATCCTGGACCGAAATTTCATCATGCAGGCCGGTATGGACGCCGAGCAACATGCAAGGAGAGTGCGTGGGTTCAGCGAAGAAACAGTGTACATGGTCGCCGAAAGCCAGCTTCAGACCAAACGCGACCCCGCCAGGACCGCCGCCGACGCCGCACGGCAGATAGACAAACAGCGGATGGTCGGCATCGACCACGCGTCCCTGGTGGGCAAACTGCGCTTTCAGGCGCTCGCCTGCGACGGCGTAGCCGAGGAACAGCGTGCGTGAGTTCTCATCATCGATAAAGAAGCAGTTGAGGTCCGCTTCGGCGGCTTTACGCCCCTGTTCGACCGCGACGCCGTAATCCTGTTCGTATTCAACCACCGTTACGCCGTGGCTGCGCAGCTTCGCTTTTTTCCATGCCCGGGCATCGGCAGACATATGCACGGTGACGTTAAAACCGATACATGCGCTCATGATGCCAATCGACATCCCCAGGTTGCCGGTGGAACCGACGGCGATGCTGTACTGGCTAAAGAACTGCTTAAATTCCGGGGTCAGCAGCTTGCCATAGTCATCTTCGGTGGCAAGTAACCCCGCTTCCAGCGCCAGCTTTTCGGCGTGGGTCAGCACCTCGTAAATACCGCCGCGGGCCTTGATGGAGCCGGAAATCGGCAGATGACTGTCTTTTTTCAGCAGCAGATCGCCGTAAATGGGCTGGATAAAAGCCTGCTCCAGCCGTGCTTTCATTGCCGGGATAGCGACCAGCCCGGATTCAATAATCCCCCCGGTGGCGGCGGTTTCCGGGAATGCCTGCGCCAGATACGGCGCAAAACGCTCAAGGCGGGCGCGGGCCTCCTGAACATCGTCAGCCGTCAGGCCAACGTAGGGTAAACCTTCCGCCAGCGAAGTGGTTGCCGGGTTAAACCAGGTGGTTTCTTTCAGGGCAACCAGATCCTTCAGCAGAGGGAACCGGGCAAGTAAAGTGGTCATGTCAGCGTTTTTCATATTACGTCTCTTTGCGCTCAGATGATGAAAGAAAGCAGGAACGTGCAGGCTAGTGCAAGTAAGGATGCGATAAATGTAGCCGTTGTATAGTATTTGAACGTCTCGCTCAGGCTCGCACCGCAGTATTGTTTAACCAGCCAGAACAGGGAATCGGTAACGATCGTGCAGCCAATTGCGCCGGAACCAATGGCAATGGCGATGATCTCCGGGCTAACGCCAGGGTAGAGCGGCAGCATCGGCGCCACGATGGCCGTAGCCCCCATCATGGCGACGGTGGCAGAACCGACCGCCGCATGCAGAATCAGCGCCACCAGCCAGGCCAGCAGAATCGGGTGCATATGCATGCCGGACAGAATCACCGCCAGTGAATCGGCCAGGCCGCTGGTTTTCAGGACCGCGTTGAACGCGCCGCCTGCGCCGATAATCAGCAGGATATTGGCAATGGAGCCAAAGCCCTTTTCGGTATGGCTCAGCAGCGTAGCCATCCCCATATTCTGCCGGATGCCGAGGACGTAGTAGGCCACGAAGACGGCGATAAACATGGCGGTAATCGGGTTGCCGATAAACTCCAGCAACATATACAGCGTGCCGGTTTTAGCCATATTCAGCTCGGCAACGGTTTTTACCAGCATCAGCGCGATCGGCAGCAAAATGGTCAGTAGCGTAGCGCCGAGCGACGGCAGTGTCTCTTCTTGACGAACTTCCAGATTGGCAAACTCAACAGGAACCGCTTTGAACGGCAGGCGGTTGCCCAGCAGCTTCAGGAACAGCGGGCCGCCAACCAGCGAGGCCATCAACCCAACCAGCAAACCGTAGACAATCACGCTACCGATATCGGCGCCCAGCTTATTGGCGACGAACAGCGCGGCCGGGTGCGGCGGGACGACGCAGTGCACGGCCATTAACGCGGTGCACAGCGGAATCGCCAGCTTCAGCAGGGAGGTATGGGTCTTTTTAGCGATGGAAAAGGCCAGCGGGATCAGCAGCACGACGCCGACTTCGACAAACAGCGTAATCCCGCAAATCAGGCCAACCAGCACCATGATCACATCGACCGACAGCCAGCGGCAGCGCTGAAGCGTCAGGCCGATACGTTCGGCGGCGCCTGAGATCTCCATCATTTTGCCAAGAATGGTGCCGAGGCCGATCACCGCCGCCAGGAAACCGAGGGTTCCCCCGATGCCATTTTCAATGGCGTTGACCATGTCCAGCGGGCTCATCCCCATCATGGCGCCGACGAAGAAACTGGCTAACAGTAGCGCCAGAAAGGGGTGAAATTTCAGTTTTACGATAGTCAAAACAATCAACACAATGCTGATTAATAACGTGCTCACAACCCAAATCTGAGACTCCATACCCCACCTCACCCGTGAATTAGATGGGGTCATTGAACAGAAAAACGGCACCGGCTGACAAACGATATAAATAGCGCTTCAGGTGAATTAGATTGAATCAAAGTGGTGATTAATGTCTAAAATTGTCTTTTATTTGCGCCATGAGTCACTTTTTTTCATCTTTAAACCCATGCAGGGTAACCATTTTTCTTACAATCAGCGCTAA
Organism: Klebsiella sp. Lac1; assembly: GCF_009825425.1. Lineage (NCBI taxonomy): Bacteria > Pseudomonadati > Pseudomonadota > Gammaproteobacteria > Enterobacterales > Enterobacteriaceae > Klebsiella > Klebsiella sp. Lac1. The sequence goes on along the minus strand of NZ_VJZJ01000004.1, from coordinate 414,438 downwards.
ACAATCAGGGGAATCGAACGATGGATGTCGCTAAAGAGATAGGTAACCGGCTGCTCAACGGCTGGCAACTGTCAAAGCTGTATACTTTTGAGGTCGCTGCGCGCCATGAATCTTTCGCCCTGGCGGCGGAAGAGCTATCGCTGACTCCCAGCGCAGTGAGCCACCGGATGAATCAGCTGGAGGAAGAGCTGGGTATTCAGCTCTTTGTGCGCTCTCATCGGAAAGTGGAGTTAACCCATGAGGGGCGGCGGGTGTTCTGGGCGCTGAAATCTTCGCTGGACAGTCTGAACCAGGAGATTCTGGATATCAAAAATCAGGAACTGTCAGGCACGCTGACCGTCTACTCACGCCCGTCGATAGCCCAGTGCTGGCTGGTACCGGCGCTCGGCGACTTTACCCGCCGCTATCCGTCGATATCGCTTACCGTCCTCACCGGCAACGATAATGTGAATATGCAGCGGGCGGGCATCGATCTGGCGCTCTATTTCGACGATCTGCCTTCATCACAATTAACCCACCATTATCTGATGGATGAAGCGATCGTACCGGTTTGCACGGCGGACTATGCCCGGCAGCATCAGCTCCAGCAAAACCCCGATAATCTGCAGCATTGCACCCTGCTGCACGATCGCCAGGCCTGGAGCAATGATTCCGGCACCGACGAATGGTTTAGCTGGGCGCAGCACTTTGGGGTTAATTTGCCGCAATCGTCGGGCATTGGCTTCGATCGTTCAGATTTGGCGGTGATTGCCGCGATGAACCATGTTGGCGTGGCGATGGGGCGTAAACGGCTGGTACAAAAGCGCCTGGCGAGCGGAGAACTGATTGCGCCCTTTGGCGAGATGACGTTGAAATGCCACCAGCACTACTATGTGACGACGTTAGCGGGGCGCCAGTGGCCGAAAATCGACGCGTTTATTCACTGGCTGCAAAGCCTGGTGCGCTGAGACCCCCGGTTGCGCTACGCTAACCGGGGCTACGGACGGTAGCCCGGTAAGGCAGATATGCCGCCATCCGGGGAAGACGCCGGGCGCTAAACCGGTTGCTGGTGGCGGCTGAAACGCGAAGCCAGCGGCAGCCAGCACAGCAGAATCAGCAGGCCCATGAGCATCATCAATAACCCGAGGCTGCTTTGACCGGTCTGCGGCATCAGCGCCGAGAGCCAGGCCAGGACGCCGGAGCCGATGTTTTGCAGGCCGCCCACCAGCGCGCCTGCCGTGCCGGCAAGGAACGGGAAGGGTTCCATCGCGCCGCTGGTCGCCAGCGGGAACAGCATGCCGGCGCCAAAGAAAAACAGTGCCGCGGGCACCAGCAGCGTCCAGACGGTTATCACGCCCATCAGGCCTGGGATCCACATCATGATGCCCGCCAGCAGGCAGCAAATCACCGATTGCCACATCAGGGTTGAGAAGCGTTTATGCGGGCGTCCGGCAAACCAGGCACCGAAAAAAGCCGCCGGGATGGGCAGAATAAACAGAATACTCACCGCCATGCTGCTTAGATCCAGCACGGCGCCCATCAGCACGCCGGAACAGGCTTCGAATACGGCGATTCCGGCGAGGCCGCCAATCAGCATCAGCAGATAGCAGTTGAACGCGGTATTGCCGAAAAGCGTTTTGTAACTGGTCGCCAGCCGGGAGCGCGGTGCGCCAGCCGGACGGGTTTCTGGCATCCAGCGCACCATACTAAAGGTTACGCCCGCGCACAAAATCAGCAGGAAGGCGTAGCATGCTCGCCAGCTCCACAGCGTATTGAGGATACCGCCAAGCAGCGGCGCCAGCAGCGGGCTGACCAAAATGCCCATATTTAACAGGCTGTTGGCATGTCTGAGTTGGGAGCCTTCATACAGATCGCGCGGCAGCGTGCGCGCCATGACTCCGCCGACGCCGGTTCCCATGCCCTGGATGGCGCTGGCGATAATCAGCACCGCCAGGCTGTGGGTGGTGATAGCCACCAGCGTCGCCAGCATAAAGATAGACATCCCGATGAGGATCACCGGCCGTCTTCCGGTGCGGTCGGACAGCGGGCCATAAAAGAGCTGAGAGACGCCATAGGTCAGCAAATAAGCCGCCATGACGCTCTGCACGGCCCCTTCGCGGGCGTTTAGCGAAATAGCCATATCGGCGATCGCCGGGATATAAATGGTCTGCGCCATCTGGCCGACGGCCACCAGCAGTACCAGCATCAACAACAAAGTGAAGTTCTTATGCCGTTTCATGTCGATGAATACTTCGTGAGTAGATATAAATAAAGAATATGTGACTGGCACATCCCGTAAACGATGGAGGAATCTACCACATAAAAATGACAGCACAACTATATGGCGATGACTGGAGAGGAATTTCAGGCAGGTTTTGTAAACAATAATCGGCAACAAATGTTGCCATTCTGCGTCAGGACAGACGCAGCAGGATAGCCCCCGCCGCAATGCCGCAGGCGGCGACGATTCGCAGGGCGATAAGCTTCTCTTTGAGCAGCACGAACGCGATGACGGCGCCGAATAAAATCGAGGTTTCTCGCAGCGCGGCCACCACCGCCAGCGGCGCCTGGGTCATCGCCCACAGTGCCAGACCGTATGATCCCATGGTACTCAGGCCGCCGATCGCGCCTTTTTTCCAGTGCTGACGCAGGTAGCGGCTGGCTTGCTGGCGACGAGCGACCATCGACCAGCTCAGCAGGCAGCAGCCGTTCATCAAAAAGGACCACAGCGTGTAGCCCAGCGCCGTATCCGACAACCGCACGCCGGTACCATCAACCAACGTATAGCCGGCGATAAAACAGGCGTTGATCAGTGCGAGGGTGATGCCGTAGCCGGAGCGAGTCCGGCCGTTGCAGGCCATGGCGAGGATCGCCAGACAGATTACGCCAATCCCCGTCCATGCCAGCGGCGACAGCGTGTCGCCGAGGAACGCGACGCTAATCACCGCCACCAGCAGCGGCGCGGTGCCGCGCATCAATGGATAGGTCTGGCTCATGTCGGAGACCTGGTAGGTTTTGGCGACCAGAACGGTGTATACCACCTGCAATGCGCTGGAAAGCGCCAGATATGGCACGCTGGCCAGGGAGGGCTGCGGTGCGAAAGGCAAGGCCGCGAGGGCGATAAGCGCGGCAGAGCCGCTCACGCCAATCGCCGCGTACAGCTTATCTCCACTTGCTTTGACGATAGCATTCCAGCTGGCATGCAGCAGGGCGGCGAACAGCAGAACGCAGAAAACGGTTATCGTCATGGCAGGTGTGCGGGTGAGTGAGCGGGTCCTGGCACTGTAACACGGGGGTTTTCACCCGACCAGCCGCGCTTAAAGCGAGCAGAACAGGCGATGAGTGACCCGCGGCTCATCATAAACCGGGCGAAACCCAAGCGATTCATAAAACGGCCACGCCGACGGCGGCGCGTGCGTGTTGAGAAAATCAAACCAGGTGCCGGAGTGGGTGATGACCGCCACCAGCAGTTGCTGGCCGATATTCTGCCGCCGGAAGGCGTCGCTGATATATAAATGGCGGATGCGCCCGGCTCGCAGCTGCGGGCTGAAGGGGTCAATATTCAGCCCGCAAACCCCCACCAGCTGCCCGGCGACAAAGGCGCCCAGCAGTTTTTCCCCAGGCGCGCTAAAGTGGTTTTTGCCGCTTTGCCAGTTCTCCGCCAGGCGGCGCAGCATATTGAAATGTTGGGCGAGACTTTCACTGCGCAAAGCAATAAACCCGGGGTCGTCGGGCGTGGTGGCGGCAATCAACAGCGGTGGCATGATTTTCTCCAGTAAGTCAGCACAAGGTTAATGGGAACCGCCTGTAGAGGGGCGGTTTCCCGCCCCTCCCAGGTGCGACTTGAACCTGAATCAGCGTAGCTGTTTCAGGACGGCATCAAGCAGTTGCAACACGGCAACCATGAGTTTCAGGATAAGAACAACAATATCCACGGCACCCATACGCGTCTCCTCTGGTACAGGAGCACGACCGGCTGGCGTACCTTTCCGCCGCCTGTTGCCAGCCAGGATATACGCCGCCTGCCGGGACACGTTGCCGTGGCTGACAGGCATTAGCGTATTTGTTGACGTAACACAGTGTGCTCTCTCGGGGTTAAGGCGCTGACGGCACCACCCGTTTCAGCCAGGACTTTATTGCGCCGGTGATACATGCGGCCCCGAATGACACAATGCGTACGTTTTCAGTATAAACAAATACTGTATATATAAACAGTATTTTCTCGACAAAATGGCGCTCGCCATCCATACTCTACTTTGGCAAAAACCGGGGTGAAAATTGCGTGAACGCCCGCGCGCGCGTATACTTTCAGCGTTGACGTAATACAGTGTACTTGCGGTTACCAGCCGTAAAATGCTGAGAAAAACCTCGCTCCGGCGGGGTTTTTTGTTTTTTCGACCGCTCAGAAATTGTGATCCTTCACACAAATCCTCGTGGATGAAAATAAATCCGTTGTTTAATCGCGGCAGCTGTGTTTGTATAAATTCAGTTAAATTTTCGACACAACAGGTCCCTAATGAACGCTGCCACTCTGACTTCGACCCTACTAAAAACCGCGCCTGCCGCGGTGGTCGTCGTGTCTGTGGTGGTCGTCGTCGGCAACGCGCCGTAGGGTCCGGAACAACACGATTCCAAACCCCGCCGGCGCAAACCGGGCGGGGTTTTTTTTCGACACTCGCCCGGTAAGTCGGCTCAAAATAAAAGGACTGGAGCATGGCAAGTTCGGGCACAACAGCAGAAAAAATGCGCTTTACCGGCGCGCAGTTAGTTATTCATTTACTGGAACGCCAGGGGATCACCACCGTTGCGGGCATCCCGGGCGGCTCAATCCTTCCCATCTATGACGCATTAAGCCAAAGCACGCAGATTCGCCACGTTCTGGCGCGTCACGAGCAGGGGGCGGGTTTTATCGCTCAGGGGATGGCGCGTACTGAGGGCAAACCGGCGGTCTGTATGGCCTGTAGCGGCCCGGGTGCCACCAACCTGATCACCGCCATCGCCGATGCGCGTCTGGACTCGATTCCGCTGGTGTGCATTACCGGCCAGGTTCCGGCATCCATGATCGGGACCGACGCGTTCCAGGAAGTCGACACCTACGGTATCTCTATCCCCATCACTAAACATAACTACCTGGTCCGCGATATTGCCGAACTGCCGCAGGTGATGAGCGACGCTTTCCGCATTGCTCAGTCCGGCCGCCCGGGCCCGGTGTGGATAGATATTCCTAAGGATGTGCAGGCGGCGACCATCGAGCTGGAGGTGTTACCGGAGCCGGGCACGCGCACCGCGCCGCCGACATTTGACCGCGCCAGCGTCCACGATGCGGCGGCGATGATCAATGCGGCTAAACGCCCGGTACTTTATCTGGGCGGCGGGGTGATTAATGCTCCTGAGCAGGTGCGTGCGCTGGCGGAAAAAGCGAACCTGCCTACCACCATGACCCTGATGGCGCTGGGGATGCTGCCGAAGGCGCACCCGCTGTCGCTGGGCATGCTGGGGATGCACGGCGCGCGTAGCACCAACTTTATTCTGCAGGAAGCGGATTTACTGATTGTTTTAGGCGCGCGTTTTGATGACCGGGCGATTGGCAAAACCGAGCAGTTCTGCCCGAATGCGAAAATTATTCACGTCGATATCGACCGTTCCGAGCTGGGTAAAATTAAGCAGCCGCACGTGGCGATTCAAGGGGATGTGGCCGATGTTCTGGCGCAGCTGACGCCGCAGGTCGCCGCCCAGCCGCGCGACGAGTGGCGCCAGCTGGTGGCGGATCTGCAGCGCGAGTTCCCTTCCCCGATTCCGCAGGAGAGCGACCCGCTCACCCATTATGGCCTGATCAACGCCGTTGCCGCCTGCGTTAACGATGAGGCGATCGTCACCACTGACGTCGGTCAACATCAGATGTGGGTCGCCCAGGCTTATCCGCTGAATCGCCCGCGTCAATGGCTGACTTCCGGCGGGCTGGGGACCATGGGGTTCGGTCTGCCGGCAGCGGTCGGAGCGGCGTTGGCTAATCCACAACGTAAAGTCATCTGCTTTTCCGGCGACGGCAGCCTGATGATGAACATCCAGGAGATGGCCACCGCGGCGGAAAACCAGCTGGATGTGAAAATCATCCTGATGAATAACGAAGCGCTGGGGCTGGTCTATCAGCAGCAGAGCCTGTTTTATCAGCAGGGGGTATTTGCCGCGACCTATCCCGGAATGATTAACTTTATGCAGATTGCCGCCGGCTTTGGCCTGCAAACCTGCGATTTAAATCACGAAGCCGATCCGCAGGCAGCGCTGCAGGCGATCATCGATCGTCCCGGTCCGGCGCTGATTCATGTGCGCATTGATGCGGAAGAGAAAGTCTATCCGATGGTTCCGCCGGGAGCGGCAAATACAGAAATGGTGGGGGAATAAACCATGCAACAGCAGACTCATGACAACGTTATTCTGGAACTCACCGTCCGCAACCATCCGGGGGTGATGACCCACGTCTGTGGCCTGTTTGCCCGCCGCGCGTTTAACGTCGAAGGCATTCTTTGCTTGCCGATTCAGAACAGCAACCACAGCCGCATCTGGCTCCTGGTGAACGATGACCAGCGGCTGGGGCAGATGATCAGCCAGATTGAAAAACTGGAAGACGTGGAGAAGGTGGCGCGTAACCAGTCCGATCCTTCCATGTTTAATAAAATTGCCGTCTTCTTTGAGTAAGAGCCTGTCCCGTCAGGCGATTTGATTTGCCATCCTGGCTCTGGGCAGTGCTCCAAATCCTCACGTACTGCGTGTACGTGGCGGTTTTTGCGCTGCCCATGTCCAGACGGGCTCCAACAATCTACGTCTGGCGGGATGGCGCTAAGTTATTCGCTTTCAGAGTCCGGGGTGATGACTTTTACCGACCCGTTCCGGCAGTGCGCGGCATAGTCTGCCGGTAACGGGCGATCGCTTATCAGCACATCAAAGGCTGGCAGCGGCGCAATACTGGCAGGCGCAACATCGTCGAACAGCGCGTAGCGGGCGAGCAGGATTTTCCGCAGGCCGCGATCCATCGCTTGACGTTTGGTGGCGAGGTCGTCGGGATTAAACCAGCTGACGCCAAAATGTTCGTGAACGCCGCTGGCGGAGATAAACACTTTACGCGGATTGAGCGAATCCAGCGCTGAAGGGTTACTGGTATCGTAGAAGGCATCGCTCTTCGCCCGATAGGTGCCGCCGCATAAGATGGCGGTGGCGTTGGGCTTTTCATTTAAGGCCATAAACACCCGATGTGAATAGCAAATACCGGTAAAGATAATGTCATCGGGGATCATATTAATGACCAGCGGCATTTCGCTGCCGTTATCAAAAAAGACCAGGTCGTTTTCGCTGACCAGGCCGGCGGCGAGGATGGCAATCGGCAGATCGTCGCGATGATGGGCTGCTTTTGTCGCCAGTGCTGGCGTGACGGAAGGCGATGAGGGTTTGTTGACCATCACCACATAGCCGCCCAGCAGCGTAAGCGGCAGCGGTTCGTCGTTTTCCTGGCTGAGATCCCGGCGAATGGTCATCACAGAGACCTCCAGCATACGCGCGGCGTCTTTAAGATGGATGCGGTCGGTTTTCTTCAGCAGTTCCATCAGGCGACGTATACGTTCTTTTTGCTTGGTCTCCATTCACACTCTCCGTAATTCATGTGGCAAATGTTCTTTTGGTAACATTTTGTCCCTGCTGAAACATTATGCATTCACATTACTATACTGCGGCCACTGCAGAATTAAAAGCCTGATTGATCTCGTTTTTGTTAAAATAAATTCTTTATTTTCAGTTTGTTGTGTTGTTATTTTCAATGTTTGTTTTTCTTCATCTCACGATTCTTCACATTTCTCTGGTTGATAAATAAACATTAAATGATACTGCAATCGCGATCATGGTCACAAATGGTACTAAAGTAACATGATAATGTTACGATAATATCATTGTTATGTGATTGTTTCTGAGAGGTAGTAAAATGGATATCGCGGTTATTGGCTCCAACATGGTGGACCTCATCACCTACACCAACCAGATGCCGAAAGAGGGGGAAACCCTTGAGGCACCGGCGTTCAAAATTGGCTGCGGCGGGAAAGGGGCCAACCAGGCCGTGGCGGCCGCTAAGCTCAATTCGAAAGTGCTGATGTTGACCAAGGTGGGAGATGATATCTTTGCGGATAACACAATTCGCAATCTTGAGTCCTGGGGCATCAATACCACCTATGTTGAGAAAGTCCCCTGCACCAGCAGCGGCGTAGCGCCGATCTTCGTGAATGCTAACTCCAGCAACAGCATTCTTATTATTAAGGGTGCCAACAAATTCCTCTCTCCTGAAGATATCGATCGTGCCGCCGAGGATTTAAAAAAATGCCAGCTGATTATTTTGCAGCTTGAGGTGCAACTGGAGACGGTTTACCACGCGATCGAATTTGGTAAAAAGCACGGTATTGAAGTGTTATTAAATCCGGCGCCAGCTCTGCGTGAATTAGATATGTCTTATGCCTGCAAATGTGATTTCTTTGTCCCCAATGAGACCGAGCTGGAGATATTAACCGGCCTGCCTGTAGATACTTACGATAATATTCGTATCGCCGCCCGCAGCCTCGTGGAAAAGGGCCTCAACAATATTATTGTGACCATGGGTGAGAAAGGCGCGCTGTGGATGACGCGCACTCAGGAAGTGCATGTCCCGGCCTTTAAAGTCAGCGCGGTAGATACCAGCGGCGCAGGCGATGCCTTTATCGGTTGTTTTGCTCATTATTACGTCCAGAGCGGAGATGTTGAATCCGCCATGAAAAAAGCCGTGCTCTTTGCCGCCTTTAGCGTCACCGGGAAAGGCACGCAATCATCTTATCCCAGTATTGAGCAGTTTAATGAATATCTGTCGTTAAACGAATAATCACCCTGCACTGTAAAAGGTAGCACTATGAACGATAAAAACATCATTCAGATGCCTGACGGCTATCTGAACAAAACCCCTCTGTTCCAGTTTATTTTGTTATCATGCTTATTCCCGTTATGGGGATGTGCTGCGGCCTTAAATGATATTTTAATTACGCAGTTTAAAAGCGTATTTGCATTAAGTAACTTTGCCTCCGCACTGGTCCAGAGTGCATTTTATGGCGGTTATTTTTTAATTGCGATTCCGGCGTCGTTAGTGATTAAAAACACCAGCTATAAGGTCGCTATTCTCACGGGGCTGACGCTGTATATCGTCGGTTGCACGCTCTTTTTCCCGGCATCGCACATGGCAACCTACACCATGTTCCTGGCCGCGATTTTCGCGATCGCCATCGGCCTGAGCTTTCTCGAGACGGCAGCGAACACCTACAGTTCGATGATCGGCCCGAAAAGCCATGCCACGCTGCGCCTGAACATCAGCCAGACCTTTTATCCGATTGGCGCGGCAGCCGGTATTTTGCTGGGCAAATATCTGGTCTTTTCCGATGGCGAAAGTCTGGAAAAACAGATGGCCGGGATGAATGCCGAGCAGATTCATAATTTTAAAGTTCTGATGCTGGAAAACACCCTTGAGCCTTACAAGTACATGATCATGGTACTGGTGGTGGTCATGGTGCTGTTCCTGCTGACGCGCTTCCCGACCTGTAAAGTTGCGCAGACGGCGAACCATAAACGCCCGTCGGCGGCCGACACGCTGCGCTACCTGGCCAGCAACGCACGTTTTCGTCGCGGAATTGTCGCTCAGTTCTTGTATGTCGGTATGCAGGTCACCGTCTGGTCGTTCACCATTCGCCTTGCGCTGGAGCTGGGTGATATCAATGAGCGCGATGCCTCAACGTTTATGGTCTACAGCTTTGCCTGCTTCTTTATCGGTAAGTTTATCGCCAATATTTTAATGACCCGCTTCACGCCGGAAAAAGTGCTGATTCTCTACTCGGTTATCGGCGCACTGTTCCTTGCGTACGTGGCGCTGGCGCCGAGCTTTAGCGCGGTCTACGTGGCGGTGCTGGTGAGCGTGCTGTTCGGACCATGCTGGGCAACTATCTATGCCGGTACGCTTGATACGGTGGATAACGAACACACCGAAATGGCCGGTGCGGTGATTGTGATGGCGATTATTGGCGCTGCCGTCGTCCCTGCGATTCAGGGCTTTGTGGCCGATATGTTCCACTCGCTGCAGGTCTCTTTCCTGGTGCCGATGCTGTGCTTCATCTACGTCGGCATCTATTTCTGGCGTGAATGCAAAGTCCGCCGTGCGCTGACTGAAGCGACGGTATCCTGAGGAGAATGCTGATGACGACACGCTTACCTTTATGGCGCCAGCTCTTTAGCGAGCAACCGCGCACGCTGCTGGCGAATGATGACTTCACGGTAACGGCTTTTCGCTATGCCAGCGGCGTAGAGGGGCTGCGGGTGGAAAATGCGCGCGGCTATCTGGTGATTTTGCCATGGCTGGGGCAAATGATCTGGGATGCGGAGTTTGACGGCCACGATCTGACCATGCGCAATATGTTCAGCGAGCCGAAGCCGGCGGCGGAGGTGGTGGCTACCTACGGCTGCTTCGCTTTCCACTCAGGTCTGCTGGCGAACGGTTGCCCGTCGCCGCAGGATACCCACCCGCTGCATGGTGAAATGGCCTGTGCGGCCATGGATGAAGCCTGGCTTGAACTGGAGGCCGACTGCCTGCGCGTGGCGGGGCGCTACGAATACGTGATGGGCTTTGGTCATCACTATGAGGCGCGGCCGACGGTGGCCTTACGGCGAGCCAGCGCGCTGTTTGATATCCAGATGACGGTGACCAATCTCGCCTCTGTCGCCATGCCGCTGCAGTACATGTGCCATATGAACTATGCCTACGTAGCCCAGGCGACCTTCAGCCAGAATATCCCGGATGAAGCGCTCTCGCTGCGCGAGTCGGTACCGGCCCATGTACAGCCGACGGAATCGTGGCTGGCGTTCAATCAGCGTCTCCTGCAAGGCGAGGCCTCGCTGACCACGTTATGTGAGCCGCAATATTACGATCCGGAAATCGTCTTTTTTGCCGATAAGCTGGATCGCTACACCGATAGCCCGGAATTTCGCATGATAGCGCCGGATGGCACCACGTTTGTTACGCGCTTCTCCAGCACTGAGTTCAATTATGTTACCCGCTGGATCCTCTATAACGGCGATCAGCAGGTTGCCGCCTTCGCGCTGCCCGCCACCTGTCGGCCTGAGGGATTCCTCGCGGCTCAGCGTAATGGCAGTCTGATTTCGCTGGCGCCGCAGCAAACCCGGAGCTTCACGGTGACCACCGGTATCGCCTGAGGCGGATAATCCTGCGCAAGGCTTGAACAACAACGTGCTTATCGTTAAGGTAAGCGCGTTTTTTAACCCGCCAGGACACGCCATGACCACCATTGCCCTTATTGACGATCATCTTATCGTCCGCTCCGGATTTGCGCAGCTGCTGGGGCTGGAAGCCGATTTCCAGGTGGTTGCCGAATTCGGTTCCGCCCGTGAAGCGTTGAGCGGACTGCCTGGGCGCGGTGTACAGGTCTGTATTTGTGATATCTCGATGCCGGATATGTCAGGGCTTGAGCTGCTCAGCCAACTGCCGAAAGGCATGGCGACCGTCATGCTCTCCGTCCACGATAGCCCGGCGCTGGTGGAACAGGCGCTGAATGCTGGCGCCCGCGGTTTTCTCTCCAAACGCTGTAGCCCGGATGAGCTGATCGCCGCGGTCAGAACGGTGGCGGCCGGCGGCTGTTACCTGACGCCGGATATCGCCATGAAGCTGGCGGCAGGCCGCCAGGACCCGCTCACCCGCCGCGAGCGGCAGGTCGCGGAAAAGCTGGCGCAGGGGATGGCGGTGAAAGAGATCGCCGCTGAGCTGGCATTGTCGCCAAAAACCGTGCATGTGCATCGCGCGAATTTGCTGGAAAAGCTGGGCGTCAGCAACGATGTTGAGCTGGCGCGGCGTATGTTCGATAGCTGGCAATGAGACCGTTACTCTCCCGGCTGCTTTCGGTGGCCGGCTGCTTCTGCATTTTCTCCGCCGCGTGGTTCTGCCTGTGGAGCATCAGCCTGCATCTGGTCGAACGGGCGGATCTTGCCGTTCTGCTGTTCCCCTTTGGTCTGCGGCTGGGTCTGATGCTTCAGTGCCCGCGCGGCTACTGGCCGGTGTTGCTGGGCGCTGAATGGCTGCTGATCTTCTGGCTGGCGCAGGAAGTGGCGCTGGCGCATCCGATAATATTGATGATCGGTAGCGTGCTGGCGCTGCTGCCGGTGGCGCTCATTTCGCGCTATCGTCACCAGCGCGACTGGCTCACATTGCTGCGGCAGGGTGCCGCGCTGATTGCCGCCGCGCTGCTGCAATCGCTGCCGTGGATGAGCGAAGGGAGCGACGGACTGAACGCGCTGTTGCTGACGTTAACCGGCGGCCTGACGCTGGCTCCGACCTGTCTGGTTATCTGGCACTATCTCACCAGTACCGTCTGGCGACCGCTGGGGCCATCGCTGGTTTCACAGCCGATCAACTGGCGAGGGCGGCATCTGATCTGGTATCTGCTGCTGTTTAGCGTCAGCCTCTGGCTCCAGCTGGGACTGCCCGCCGAACTGTCGCGTTTTACCCCTTTCTGCCTGGCGCTGCCGATCATCGCACTCGCCTGGCATTATGGCTGGCAGGGGGCGCTGATCGCCGCGCTGATGAACGCTATCGCGTTAATCGCCAGCCAGACCTGGCACGATCATCCGGTGGATTTGCTGCTCTCGCTGCTGGCGCAGAGCCTGACCGGGCTGCTGTTGGGCGCCGGGATTCAGCGTCTGCGTGAACTGAACCAGTCGCTGCAAAATGAACTGGCGCGCAACCAGCGGCTGGCGGAGCGGCTACTGGAAACCGAAGAGAGCGTGCGCCGGGACGTGGCGCGCGAACTGCATGATGACATCGGCCAGACCATTACCGCGATTCGCACTCAGGCCGGGATTGTGCAGCGTCTGGCTCCGGAAAACGGCGGCGTGAAACAGAGCGGCCAGCTTATTGAACAGCTTTCGCTCGGAGTTTACGACTCGGTTCGTCGCCTGCTGGGCCGCCTGCGTCCGCGTCAGCTCGACGACCTGCCCCTTGAACAGGCGGTACGTTCGCTGATGCGCGAAATGGAGCTGGAAGAGAGCGGGATGATCAGCCATCTCGACTGGCGCATCGATGAGGCCGCCTTAAGCGAAAACCAGCGCGTGACGCTGTTTCGCGTCTGCCAGGAAGGGCTGAATAACATCGTTAAGCATGCCAGCGCCAGCGCGGTGACACTGCAAGGCTGGCAGCAGGATGAGCGGCTGATGCTGGTACTTGAGGATGATGGCTGCGGGCTGCCGCCGGGGACCGGGCAGCAGGGCTTTGGCCTGACCGGTATGCGCGAACGGGTGACGGCGCTGGGCGGCACGCTCACTATCTCCTGTACGCACGGCACCCGGGTCTGCGTCAGCCTGCCGCGCCGTTATGTTTGAGGAGTGATGATGCTGAGCTTTCTGAAATCCCCGCCCGATGCGGCGCCGATCGCCGATAAGCAGGCGCTGGATGAACGCTACCGCTACTGGCGGCGCCATATTCTGCTGACCATCTGGCTGGGCTATGCCCTGTTTTATTTCACGCGCAAAAGCTTTAACGCCGCGGTGCCGGAAATTCTCGCCAGCAACGTCCTGACCCGCAGCGATATTGGCCTGCTGGCGACGCTGTTTTACATCACCTACGGGCTGTCGAAGTTTTTCTCCGGCATCGTCAGCGACCGCTCCAACGCCCGCTATTTTATGGGCCTTGGACTCATTGCTACCGGGATAGTGAATATTCTGTTCGGCTTTTCCACTTCGCTATGGGCGTTTGCGCTGCTGTGGGCGCTGAACGCCTTTTTCCAGGGCTGGGGATCGCCGGTGTGCGCCCGTCTGCTGACGGCCTGGTATTCGCGTACCGAGCGCGGCGGCTGGTGGGCGCTGTGGAATACCGCGCATAACGTCGGCGGGGCGCTGATTCCGATGGTGGTCGGCGCGGCGGCGCTGCACTACGGCTGGCGAACCGGGATGATGATTGCCGGGACGCTGGCGATTCTCGCCGGGCTGTTCCTCTGCTGGCGACTGCGCGACCGGCCGCAGGTTGTTGGGCTGCCCGCGGTGGGCGACTGGCGGCATGACGAGCTGGAGATTGCCCAGCAGCAGGAAGGGGCAGGGCTGACGCGCAAAGAGATCCTCACCAAATACGTGCTGCTGAACCCCTATATCTGGCTGCTGTCGCTATGCTACGTGCTGGTCTACGTGGTGCGGGCGGCGATTAACGACTGGGGCAACCTGTATATGTCGGAGACGCTGGGCGTCGACCTGGTGACCGCCAATTCGGCGGTGACGATGTTCGAGCTGGGCGGTTTTATTGGCGCGCTGGTGGCAGGCTGGGGGGCGGATAAGCTGTTCAACGGCAACCGAGGGCCGATGAACCTGATTTTCGCCGCCGGTATTTTGCTCTCGGTTGGCAGTTTATGGCTGATGCCTTTCGCCAGCTATGTGATGCAGACCGCCTGCTTCTTTACCACCGGTTTCTTTGTGTTTGGCCCTCAGATGCTGATTGGTATGGCGGCAGCGGAGTGTTCCCACAAAGAAGCGGCGGGGGCGGCAACCGGATTTGTCGGGCTGTTTGCCTATCTCGGGGCGTCGCTTTCCGGCTGGCCGCTGGCGCAGGTCATGGAAATCTGGCACTGGAGCGGTTTTTTCGTGGTCATCGCTATTGCCGCCGGGATTTCCGCGCTGCTGCTGCTGCCGTTTTTAAACGCTCAGGCGCCGAGAACCGCTCACGAAGCGTGACCTGTCTCTCCTTTTTACTCTGATTGGGACAAAACTAAGAAATTTTCCCGGTTCCACCTGGACGCTGTCTCAGGCCAGCCGCGCCGCGGCTTTTTACAATGCCTGCCATTCGCAGGTATAAAAATTAGCCCGGAGTGTCCTATGCTGGCTTTTCTAAACCAGGTGCGCAAGCCGACCCTGGATCTGCCGCTCGACGTGCGGCGTAAAATGTGGTTCAAACCGTTCATGCAGTCCTATCTGGTGGTCTTCATCGGCTACCTGACGATGTATCTGATCCGCAAAAACTTTAACATCGCCCAGAACGACATGATCTCCACCTACGGGTTGAGCATGACCCAACTGGGGATGATTGGCCTTGGCTTCTCGATCACCTACGGCGTGGGTAAAACGCTGGTCTCCTACTATGCGGACGGTAAAAACACCAAGCAGTTCCTGCCGTTTATGCTGATTCTTTCCGCCATCTGTATGCTCGGCTTCAGCGCCAGTATGGGGGCCGGCTCAACCAGTCTGTTCCTGATGATCGCCTTCTATGCGCTGAGCGGTTTCTTCCAGAGCACCGGCGGTTCGTGTAGCTATTCAACCATTACCAAATGGACGCCACGTCGTAAGCGCGGCACCTTCCTCGGTTTCTGGAATATCTCTCACAACCTCGGCGGCGCGGGCGCGGCGGGCGTGGCGCTGTTCGGCGCGAACTATTTGTTCGACGGCCACGTCATCGGCATGTTCATCTTCCCGTCGATTATTGCGCTGATTGTCGGCTTTATCGGTCTGCGTTTTGGTAGCGACTCGCCGGAATCCTACGGCCTCGGCAACGCGGAAGAGCTGTTCGGCGAAGAGATCAGCGAAGAAGACAAAGAAACCGAAGAGAACGCCATGACCAAATGGCAGATTTTCGTCGAGTATGTGCTGAAAAACAAAGTCATCTGGCTGCTGTGCTTCTCCAACATCTTCCTCTATGTGGTGCGCATCGGTATCGATCAGTGGTCGACGGTCTATGCCTTCCAGGAGCTGAAGCTCTCCAAAGAGGTGGCGATTCAGGGCTTTACCCTGTTTGAAGTAGGCGCGCTGGTCGGAACGCTGCTGTGGGGCTGGCTGTCGGATCTGGCGAACGGCCGTCGTGCGCTGGTGGCCTGTATCGCGCTGGCGTTAATTATCGCGACCCTCGGGGTTTACCAGCATGCCAGCAACCAGTATGTCTACCTGATGTCGCTGTTTGCTTTAGGCTTCCTGGTGTTTGGCCCGCAGCTGCTGATCGGCGTTGCGGCGGTGGGCTTCGTCCCGAAAAAGGCCATTGGCGCGGCGGACGGCATCAAAGGCACCTTCGCTTACCTGATCGGCGACAGCTTTGCCAAACTGCGGCTGGGGATGATTGCCGACGGCACGCCGGTCTTTGGCCTGACCGGCTGGGCCGGTACCTTTGCGGCGCTGGATGCGGCAGCTATCGGCTGTATCTGCCTGATGGCTATCGTCGCGGTGTTTGAAGAACGTAAAATTCGCCGCGAGAAGAAGAAATCCATTTTGCAGAATGCCTGAGTAATCAGTATGGGTAACGTTGCCCGGCAGTGATGCCGGGTTTTTTTTGCTCATTGCGGCGTGTGCCGTTCACGTTAGATTCCGCGCGCCTCGCCCAGGGACGATGACGCTTCAGTGATTTTTAGCCAGACCATCCTTCTCGTGTCCCGATACGCCCTACAGACATGCGCATTGCCGCCGCTGAAAAACAACGGTCTGGCCGCCGCCGCGATAAGTCACATTATGGTGTGCCGGGGAGTCGACAGCGCGCAAATTCCCATTATGATAGTGGGGCTGCGGTAGACTGTGAGGAAGCATGATCTGGTTAGGATTAGCCACGCTGGTGGTTGTATTTGTTGTCGGTTTTCGGGTGCTTACCTCTGATTCACGCCGTGCTATTCGCCGCCTGAGCGAACGGTTAGCCATTACCCCGGTGCCACTGGAGTCAATGATCGATCAGCTGGGAAAAACCGCCGGAAATGAGTACCTTCATTACCTTGAGCGCCCCAATGAGGCACATCTGCAAAACGCCGCCCAGGTCCTGCTGATCTGGCAGGTGGGGATTGTGGATAGCAGTGAACAGAACCTGCATTACTGGTATCGCCAGATGCAAAAAGCCCGCCTGGCTGCGCCGATTACCGATGCGCAGATCCGTCTGGCACAAGGGTTTCTGCGCGAGCTGGACCCGGAGCTGAGCGAAATTGTCACCCTGCAGCAGCGCTATAACGCGCTGTTTTTACCCGAAGACGGCGTGCACTGGCTGCATTGATATCGCGGCACGTGCTAATGACCATCAACGATGGTCATTAGATTGGTATCCCGCTCGCCCGAACGGATGACTGACCTCGTTAAATCAAATGGTTACGAGGTTTTTCAGGACGCAGCCAATGCGACGACGCGCCATCGTCTGACCGGCTCGCCATCCCCGCGCCGACAATAATCAAGCCTGGAACTGGCAAAGCGTTAAATTAGTCACACACAAAATGTTACACTGCACAGCTTTTACGCTATTTAACCTTGCAGGTAACTGATGACCCCTCTGAATGAAGCCAAACAACACGCCAGCGAGCTCGCGCGGCCAAACTGGTCGGCGGTCTTCGCGGTGGCCTTCTGCGTAGCCTGTCTGATTACCGTTGAGTTTTTACCGGTGAGTTTGCTTACGCCAATGGCCCAGGATCTGGGGATCTCTGAAGGACTGGCCGGTCAGTCGGTCACGACCACGGCGTTTGTGGCGATGTTCGCCAGCCTGTTTATCACCTCGATGATTCGCAGTACCGATCGCCGCTATGTGGTGATCCTCTTCCCTGTGCTGCTGACGGTATCCTGTCTGCTGGTCTCTTTCGCCAATAGTTTTGCGCTGCTGCTGCTGGGCCGGGCCTGTCTCGGACTGGCGCTGGGTGGCTTCTGGGCGATGTCCACCTCGCTGACGATGCGCCTTGTTCCGACGCGGGTGGTGCCAAAAGCGCTGTCGGTTATCTTTGGCGCGGTGTCGATTGCGCTGGTTATTGCCGCGCCGTTGGGTAGCTTTCTGGGGGGCGTTATCGGCTGGCGTAACGTCTTTAATGCGGCGGCGGTGATGGGCGTGTTCTGTACGCTGTGGGTGTTGAAGGTGCTGCCCTCTTTACCCGGCGAAGCGCCGCATCAACAGCAAAATATGTTCAGTCTGCTGAAACGCCCCGGCGTGATGGCCGGGATGTGCGCCATTTTTATGGCCTTTGCCGGACAGTTTGCCTTCTTTACCTATATCCGCCCGGTCTATATGACTCTGGCCGGTTTTGATGTTGATGGCCTGACGTTAGTCTTGCTGAGTTTCGGCATTGCCAGCTTTATCGGCACCTCGCTGTCGTCGGTGATCCTCAAGCGCTCGGTGAAGGCGGCCTTAACGGCTGCTCCGCTGGTCCTGGCGACAAGCGCGACGGTGCTGGTGCTATGGGGGGAAAGTCAGGTGGTGGCGTCGGCGGTGGTGGTTATCTGGGGCTTTGCGTTTGCATTGATTCCGGTTGGGTGGTCAACGTGGATTACCCGCTCGCTCTCCGACCAGGCGGAAAAAGCCGGCTCGATCCAGGTGGCGGTCATTCAGCTGGCCAATACCTGCGGCGCGGCGGTAGGTGGCGTGGCGCTGGATCATCTTGGCCTGCTATCGCCGCTGGTGATTTCCGGCGCCTTGATGCTGTTGACCGGCCTGCTGGTGGCTGTCAAAGTCCGGGTGTAGTCGGGGCGCTCAAAACCCCGGCCGCATGATGCTGACCGGGGCAGGAGAGCGAACCTACGGGCGTTAATCCCCAGCAAGTCGCCCGGGTCAGGCGGTGACCCGGGCGCTGATTTTAGAACCACGCCTCAAACATGCCGCCGACGTTCAGTGAATCCAGCTGATCGTCTTTGGTGCCGTTCACCTTCGCCGTGCGTTTGTTGTCGACCTGACCACCGGTGACGTAGAAACGCAGCATCGGACGGAACTCCGGCCCCATGCCGATGGCGATGTTCTGCGACAGCGTCAGTTTCCAGCCGTGGTTATCCCCGCCCCGATCGTAGTCAACGCGCTGATAGCCCGCTTCCAGCCAGGTCGAATGCACGTCGTTCCAGAAGTACATCGGACGCACGATGGCGCCGTAGTTCTTCCGGTTGTCGGTGTTGTCCTTGCTGTTGTCATAGTCGTGGAAGGCCAGCAGGTACTCGATCTGCGCCTGCTGAGTAAACTTGTGCAGCCCCTCGAAGCTGGCGTAAACCGTCGTCAGGTCATCTGTTTTGTTATAGACGCTGTTATCTGAGTTATCCGAGTAGCGCAGAATCACTTTGTTCACGCCGCTGTCGTTGGTATGGCTCAACAGCAGCCCGCCCTGCCAGGCGTTAAGGCGGGCATCGTTATCCACCGCTTTGGAATCAAAACCGTAGTTAGCATAGACCTCGACATCGATCGGGCCGGCTTTCATATTGTGAATTTTCGAGGTCAGCGCGTAGTGGCCGCTGTCGCCGGTATCAGACCCGCCGGTACAGGTAATGCGCGAGGGGTTAGATTCATCCCCCATCACTTCCGGGCTACAGGATTTCACCTGCGACACCGCCGCCACGTCGAACTGCACGCCGCCGATATCGAAGTTTTTCACCCCGGCGCCCTGGCCGTCGTGGTTCATCCAGAAGTAGTCGTTGATCCCCTGCTGCGGACGCTGATGGAAATCACGACCGGCCCAGATGTAGGCGTTCGGATTGGATTCCAGAACGTTGGTGACGCCAACGTAGGCTTTTTTCAGGTTAACTTCGTCGCTCCAGTGGTCGAACATGACGTTGAGATCCCAGATAGCCCCCTGGCTGCTCTTAAAGGCTTTGGTTATCTGGAATTCGCCGCCGTTGCCCTCGTTGCCCAGACGGCCGATGGCCGAGGCGCCGTTATAAGAGCCATCGACGCCGATATATTTCTGATCGCCGGTCTGGAAATGGGCGCCGTAGCGCGCGTAGCCGCTAAACTTCAGGCCGAACGGAATCGCCATATCCGGCGATGCGGCGGTAGTTTGCGGGTTGGTCATGACGTCCACTTTCTTATTGGCGGCGGCATCAATTTTCGCCTGGCGATCCGCCAGCGCCTTATCGACGGCTTTCGCCACAATGGCGTCAATTTGTTCCTGAGTAAACTCCTGGCCGAGTACGGAAATTGGGCACAGCGCGGCGACGACCGCCATTGCTAATGGCAGCATGGTTACAGTTTTCATAATTATCTCGCTTTTAATAATTCATCTATCCTAAATAGTTCGAGTTGCAGGACAAAACGGTTAACCGTTTTGAACAGCGCTTGCGCTGGCCCCGTAAGGGGCGAGGCCTTAGGCCGAGTAACGCGGCAAGGGAGTGAATCCCGATGAGCTTACTTTGGTAAGTGATTCGGTAAGCGAGCGCAGCCAACGCACATGCAGCTTGAAATATGACGGATATATTCAGATAATAGCCATTCCGCCAGAGTCAGCGGGTGTGTTTATTTCGGGTACAGTTTTTTAAGGTTTATATAAATTAACGCTGGTACAAATGGGTTAATTCCTCTGAAAATTCACGCGCCAGCAGTGAATTCATTAAATGATCCTGAGCATGCACCATATAACGTCATTGGCTGGCGCGCCTCACCGGCATTTACGCTAATTTCCATTAGCGCATCTTCTTGAACAATCATAATATTACCTTAGGTGATTGGCTTTTATTAAAGAATATAGCGAAAGTTCCTTTTTCGCATTATTCGAAGATAATAGTATTGTATTATTTAAATTTTGCGGAAAATACAGCGCCCGCGGTATTTCCCCTGATTACTGGCTGACAGTTTCGGCAACCGGTACGGTATTTTTTGCTTTTTCTACTTCAGTTTTCATTAAGGAGCGCTCATAGGCGCGCAGGAACGGCAGGTAGATAACGGCTGACATCGTCATGCAAATAAGGCACATGATGACCGGACTTAATGTCCAGTTAGCCGCCCACGAGGCGCCGACAGGAGCGGGCGTGGTCCAGGGCGTCAGCGAGACAACCTGGGTCAGCCAGCCAAGACGGGTTGCGCCATAGGCCAGGATGGCGTTGATCATCGGAACGAAAACGAACGGGATAAACATCATCGGGTTCATGATAATTGGCGCGCCAAACAGGATTGGCTCATTAATATTGAAGAAGCTCGGCACGATACCCATTTTGCCGATGGTACGCAGGTGCGCCACGCGGCTACGCAGCAGCAGGAACGCCAGCGGTAAGGTCGAGCCAACGCCGCCAATCAGCAGATAGTGGTCCCAGAAGCCTTGCAAATAAACGTGCGGCAGTGCGGCGCCGGCTGCCAGAGCCGCCTGGTTGGCCGACAGGTTCGCCATCCAGAACGGGTTCATAATCCCGGTGACAATCAGCGAGCCGTGGATCCCGGCAAACCAGAAAATCTGGCACATCAGCACGGAAAGCAGAATCGCGGGCAGGGAGTCGGAAGCCGATACCAGCGGTTCCAGCAGGTGCATAATCGCCTGCGGCAGAATCATACCGGTCTGGGCTTCAATAAACAGATTCAGCGGATGCAGGGTGCCAATCACCACCAGTACCGGGATCAGGATTTCGAACGAACGGGCGACGCCGGTGGGCACCTCTTTCGGCAGGCGAATGGTGATGTTGTTCTGTTTCAGCCACGCATAGACGCGGGTGGAGTAAATGGCGGTAATCAGCGCGGTGAAGATCCCCTGGCCTGACAGGTACTGCGTTGAGATTTTACCGTCGGCATAAGGGGCCGCTACCAGTAAAAAGGCCATAAATGCCAGCAGGCCGGACATCACCGGGTCGATTTGAAACTGGCGTCCCAGACTGGCGCCAATACCGACGGAGATAAAGAAGGTCATCACCCCCATGCTCAGATTGAACGGCAGCATCAGCTGTTCGCGGTACTGCTGCGAGAAATCCAGCCAGCCGCGGGCAAACCCGTTGGTGGTGTCCGGTGAAAAGGGAGGAAAGATAAATACCAGCATGAAAGAGCCGATGATCATAAACGGCAATGCGGCAGTGAAGCCATCGCGAATGGCGATAACATACTTCTGCTGCCCAAGGCGTCCTGCCAGCGGAGTAATAGATTGCTCGATCACGGCAATCATGGACTGATACGGAGAGCTCATTTGCACACCTCTTATTGCGCCGGATGAATCAGCGACAGCGCATAATCCAGGACGTTATCTCCCCGTTGCATCCCGTAGTCCATGGTATTAATGGGCTGGACCGGAATATTCAGGGAGGCGGCTTTTTCTGACAACGTTTTCAACATGTATTTCACCTGCGGACCGAGCAGCACTACCTGGTAGCGCGGAAACTGCATGTCAAATTCGGAAACACCGTAGGCGTCAATCTGCACCGGCAGGTTACGTTCTTTCGCCACGTCGACCATCTTCCTGACCAGTAAACTTGTGGACATCCCGGCAGAGCAGCACAGCATGATCTTGTACATCGACACTCATCCTCAAAATGTAAAAAGTTATTGCGTGGATGATTTGATATCAGACGGAAACCGGTTTCCATTCATAAAAAACAGAACTGTGATGACTGTCAAGATCTTCCCCTTATGGCGCTAATTAATTGGATTCTGCTCACACATTTCGGCCAGTTTGGCGATGTTTTTCCATGAAATGGAAAATCGGTTTCCAAATGAAAATGGAAACGGATATACTGGCGAAGGTTATAATTGAAGCGATTCAGGGCCGGGGATGTACAGGGATCGGACGGGCTCTGTCAGGGGATAATGATGTCTACAATCAATGATGTATCACGTTTAGCAGGGGTGTCCAAAGCCACCGTTTCTCGGGTGTTGAGCGGTTCGCGCGGAGTCAAAGAGGCCAGCCGTCAGGCGGTACTGCAGGCGGCAGAAGAACTCAACTACCGGCCCAATATGATAGCCCAGTCGCTGCTTAGCCAGAGCACCGGCTGTATCGGCGTGATTTGTGCCCAGGACAATATTAATCAAACGACCAGCTATCTGTATGCCCTGGAAAAACAGCTGAGTCTGCATCAGAAGCATCTGCTGCTGCGTTTTGCCAACACCCGCGCTGGCGTGATGAGCGCCCTCGAAGAGCTCAGCTGCGGCCTGTGTGATGATGTGTTGATCATCGGCGCGCGCTTTCCATTAAACATCGACCGGCCGGATGTGGCGCTGATTGACTGCCTGGAAAGCGATGGGGTGAACAATATTCAGTTTGACCACGCATTTGCGGCGGAAACGGCCTGTAACTACCTGATTAGCCAGGGGCGCCGGCAGATTGCGTTAATTCATCCTGAAGGGAGCGGCTTTGCCGACCAGGTTTTGCTGGGCTACAAACATGCGCTGGAAAAAAATTTCCTGCCGTTTAATCGCAACCTGGTATTCCTCGACAGTACGTCGCCGTCGGTGGCGGTACAAGAGCTGGTCAACAATGCGACAACCTTAAATTTCAATGCGTTACTGGTTGCTGATGAGCAACAGGCTCAGCACATTGTGCCGCAGCTGCTGGCGTTCAACCGGGCGGTGCCGGAAAAAGTCATGGTGTTCAGTCTGGCTGGATCGTTACAGCTGCCCGGTATTCCGACCATTCCGGCCATTGAGTATTCGATGGACGCCATGGCGGCGCGCATCGTCAGCTGGCTGACGGAAAAAACCCAGATGCTCAGTGACAGCATGTTGCGCGGCGATTTAATTATTCCGCAACGCTGAGCGCCTGCTGAACCCTGTCGGGCGCACGGCTTCAGCGTCGCCGCTGCGCTGGTGACATTCGGCGGGAAGCGTTGGCGGCGACGCTAAAGCGATGATGTTTTCGGGCAGCTGATTTTATCGATAGCTGCCTGATAACCCTTCTGATTATTCCGCTCTTTCGCCAGCGTGGCCTGCCGGACATATTCCTGATTTTGCTGAGAGGCGAGGATTTTATTGGCAAAATCGGTATCGCTCAGGGTGGCCTGCGGGGCGCATTTTGCCTTCACCGCTTTTAACACCAGTTGCTTTTGTTGCTCGAACTGCAGGCTTTTCAGCGGTGATTCGGCCCAGGCCGCCGTCGCGCTGAGGGTCGTAACCACGCACAATATCCAACACGCTTTCATGACGCTTCTCCTCAAAAAGTCGCTTCAGTCAACTATATGTATATGCGCAGGATGCGAAACACGCAAATTATCAGGCAGTTAAGTTGTTTAAAAGCCGATGCTTGCTTTCTACGTTAACTGAACCCGGCGTCGGGAATCCACGGCTATCAGCACCACGGAGGAAAGAATCAGCAGCGTACCGAGCCAGTCCGGGAGCGTAAAGGTGATGCCCAGTAGCATGAGCGACAGCAGCGCGCTGCTCAGCGGCTCGGCGCAACTGAGAATCCCCGCTTTCGCGCCGCCAATTTTTTGTGCCCCGTTTAAATAGAGGCTAAAGGTCAGCGACGTACCGATTACCACCAGATAGAAGAAAGCCAGCAGCAGACCGCCATTGACGACAAAGTGGGCGCCCTGGCCGCCGTAGAACGGCAGCAGCATTGCTCCACCCAGCAGCATGCTCCAGCCGACGATCGGTAGGGTGCCGTACCGGGCGATGAGCGTTGACGGCCAGGTGGTGTAAAACGCGGCGGCAAATGCCGACGCCACCCCCCACAGCAGCGCCGACGGCGAAATGGACAACGTGGTGGGATTGCCGTGGGTGACCAGCAGGAACGTCCCTGCCAGCGAGGTCCCGATGGCCGCCAGCACCAGCGGCCCCGGTCGTGTTTTGCGGGCCAGCGCAAACCAGGCGACGATAATGGTCGGCGACAGGAACTGGAGTACCGTCGCGGTCGCGGCGTTCGATTTCTCGATGGTCATCAGGAAGGTGTACTGCACGGTCAGCGCGCCGAACAACGAGAAGAACAGCAGGCTTAAGGCATCCTGGCGCTTTTGCAGGACGCGGAAAATTTTGTCGCCGTGGACAAAAGAGAGCATCAGAAGAATCAGGCCAGCGAACAGCAGACGCGTCATGGTCAGAAACGGCGATGACATCTGGCTTTGCTGCATAATGTACTGCGCGCAAACGCCGGAGCTGCCCCATAGCACCGCGGCTATCAGTACGTTCAGCATCCCTTTTTTGCTGGAGCCCATCTTTTCCTCGAATGAAATATCGCAAAGGGCGCATCATAGCATGAGCTGATGCGCAGAGGCGGGCAGGAAATAGTGGGGCCCGGCGCGGTGGCGATGGCCGGGCCCCGGGTCGATTCGATGCTAGCTCAAATCGACGTTTTTACTGCCGAACAGCCAGGTAAAGACGAAACCGCATAGATAGGAAACGGCCAGGCCCGCGGCGTAAACCGCCATGCCGGCGTAGATCCCGCTCGCAGAGGTCATCAGCGGCAGCGCCACGAGGCCGGAAGGGCCAAAGACCGTATTCAGCCCCACCGGCAGGCCCAGCCACGCGACCAGACCGAGGAAAAAGCCGCCGCAGGCACCGCCGATACAGGCGGTGATAAACGGCTTCATCCGCGGCAGAGTGACGCCGTAAATCAGCGGTTCGCCGATACCGAGAAAGCCGGGAATAATCGCCCCTTTAATCTGGGTCCGCAGCATCGAGCCGTGCTTTGCCCGCCAGTACAGCGCCAGCGCGGCGCCGACCTGCCCGGCTCCCGCCATCGCCAGAATCGGAAACAGCGAGTTAAATCCTTGCGCATCGACCAGCGCAAAATAGACCGGCACGAAGCCCTGATGGACGCCGAACATTACCGCCAGCAGGAACAGACCGGCGAGCACCGCGGAGCCAAACGGGTTGCCGTTGAGATGGAGGAACAGCCACGACATCCCGGTAAACAGCCAGCCGCCGATGGGCATAATCACCGTAAAGGTCACCGCGCCCATAATCAGCAGAGTGACTGCCGAGGTCAGAATCATATCGAGGTTGGCTGGCATCACGCGGCGGACCTGTTTTTCTACCCACGCGCCGAGAATCGAGGCAATCAGTACGCCGATAATGTTGCCGCGCGGGTCGATGCCGTGACCGAAGAAGGTGCTGATCCCGGAGAAGAATCCGCTGGTGGCTTCGGGGTTGTAGCCGAGGACGAACAGCGACGCGATAATGGCGCCGTTGACTCCGGAGCCGCCAAACGCCTTCTGCGCATTATAGCCAATCAGGATGCTCAGGAAGGTGAACATCCCCTTGCTGAAGACTTTCATGTAGCCGATCAGCGCCACCAGCGAGGCGTTGGGATGGGCATTCTCCAGCACGAACATCTGTTCTGCCAGCGTTGCGAAGCCGAGCAGCAGGCCGACGGCGATAAAACCGGGAATCAGCGGGGTAAAAATAGTGGCGAATCTGGCGAGAAACTTCTGCACGCCGCTGGTTTGCTTGCTTTTCAGCGCCTGTTTTTTCTCTGCCGCCACCTGCGCCAGAGACGGCGCGTCGGCCGGCGCCTCTTCCAGCAGTGCGTTCATCATTTCCGCGGCGGTTTGCGCTTTACCGGGACCGAGCACCACCTGAAACTGCTCATCGCTGACGATAACCCCCATCACCCCTTCAATCTGACGGATGGCGGCGCTATCGGCGAGCTGTTCATCACGGAGGGTTAAACGCAGACGGGTCATGCAGTTCCCCGCCAGGGCGACGTTTCCGGCCCCGCCAACATGGGTAAGGATCTGCGCTATCATCTCTTTATTTATTTTTGCCATGGCACGCTACCTGGTTGTCGGCGCTTAGGTATTGCTCAGCGCTTTGCGGATAAAACCGTTATTTTTCGCCAGCAGGGATGTTGCTTCTGCGGCGCTCAGATTCGCCAGTACCATGATAATGGCGGTTTTACAGTGGCGACCGCAGGCATCCAGCGCGGCCTGCGCGCGGGCGCGATCGCAGTCGGTGGCTTCCATCACTATAGATACCTGGCGCTCAATCAGCTTCGCGTTGGTCGCTTCAACGTCAACCATTAGATTGCTGTACACCTTACCGACGCGGATCATGGCGCCGGTGGAGATCATGTTCAGCACCAGCTTTTGCGCGGTTCCCGCCTTCAGGCGGGTAGAACCGGTGACCACTTCCGGGCCCACCACCGGGGTGATGGCTACATCGGCCAGACGGGCCATTTCACCGTGCGGGTTACAGCTGACGATGGCGACGAAGGCGTTCTGGCTGTGGGCATACTCCATGGCGCCAATGACGTACGGCGTGCGTCCGCTAGCGGCGAGGCCAACCAGCACATCGCGATTGCTGAAGTTAAGATTTTGCAGATCCATAGCGCCCTGCGCTTTGTTATCTTCCACATTTTCCACCGCGCTCAGAATGGCTTTATGGCCGCCGGCGATAACCCCGACCACCTGCTCGGGGCGGGTACCGAAAGTCGGCGGACATTCGCTGGCATCGAGGATCCCCAGGCGGCCGGAGGTGCCGGCGCCAATGTAAATCAGGCGCCCGCCAGCTTGTAACGCCGCGGCCACTTTATCCACGACCTGAGCGATTTGCGGTAAGTAGGGGGCGATCGCGTGGGCCACCTGCTGGTCTTCCTGGTTAATGACCGTCAGCATCTCGACGGTGGACAGGGTGTCTATATTGGCGCTATTGGCATTGCGGCGCTCGGTCAGCAGCGCGCTCAGGTCGATACTCATACGAAAACCTCATCAATCACAGTGGAGACAGATTCTAAGGAATTAATTATTCCAATCATGTGAAGGTTATCACGATTAACGCTGAACAGATAAGAAGAGATTTGCAGGCAGGTCGGGAAGCGAAGCAGTAACAAAACTGGAATATTTTATTACTGCTTCGTTGTTAACGGGTCGGACGGTTTTTTTACTCGCTGACAAACAGGGCCAACGGATAGCTGATGGCTATGGCGAGGCTCATTTTCACCGTCGTTTCACCACCACCTTTGCCTATGGCGGCGGAAAGACGTCGCCAGCTAGCGGGTTGCCGCGATGCCTGCCAGCGCCTGGCGCAGCATGGGAGTAGCGAAATCGAGAAATTTCCGCAGCTTAAGAGGCGCCAGCCCGCGCGCGGTATACAGCAGATGTACCGGCGCAGGTTCCGGTTCCATCGCCTCCAGTATCAGCGTCAGCTCGCCGCTCGCCAGGCCATCAATGGCCTGGTAGTGCAGCAGGCGCGCCACGCCAGCCCCCAGCCGCGCGGCGTCGGCGGCGCTCTCCGGGGTAGTCACACACAGTACCGGTTGCAGCGTCACGTGCCGGTCTTCCGCCATCGTCGCCTTAAACCGCCAGCCGCGATAGGGCATCGGTGATTCAATACGAATGACTGGCAGCGTACTCAGCTCACGCGGGCGCTGCGGGGATCCGTGTTTCTCCAGCAGCGCCGGGTGGGCGCAGGTCACGATACGCATCTCGCCCAGACGGGTGGCAACCATGGCGCTATCCGGTAGCGTACCAATGCGCACCGCGAGATCGATATGCTCGTCGACCAGGTCGGCATTGCGATCGCTGAGCAGTAAACGGACGCGAATTTGCGGGTAACGTGCGAGAAAAGCGGTCACAACCGGTAAAACATGCTGACGGCCAAACATCGTCGGCGCCGCGATCGTCAGTTCGCCCTTCGGCTGCTGATATTCTCCCGCCGCCTGGCGTTCGGCCTGGTCCACCTCTTCGAGAATGCGCCGCGCGGCGGCGACATAATCGATACCGGCATCGGTCAGCGTCAGCTTGCGGGTGGTGCGCAGCAGCAGGCGCACGCCGAGCGTGCTTTCCAGCTCGGCAATATGGCGGCTGACGGTGGTCAACGGCATATTCAGCGCCCGCGCCGCCGCCGACATGCTGCCCAGTTCAGTCACTTTTACCAGTAGCGCCATCGCGCTCAAGCGATCCATGATTATCCCGTTTTCCGGAAAGATGATTGTCAGTATCGCAGTATTATCATTTATGGCGGCAGAGTCCATGATGAGCGCAGTAACCGCGCGTTCGGAGGAGCTATGCCGGGGGACTTTCTCGATATTGCCATCACGCCTGATGTGATGGACGTTCAACATGAAATGGGGAGCGATAAGCTGTGGCAGTCGCCGTATCGCCCGCGCAGGGGAGAACGTTTCGGCGCCAGCGAAGAGGAGATGATCGTCACCCGCGACAGTTTTTATCTGGCAACGCTATCGCAAACCGGCTGGCCCTATATCCAGCATCGCGGCGGGCCGTCGGGATTTCTCCATCTGCTGGATGACGCCACGCTGGCGATGGCGGATTTTGGCGGCAACCGGCAATACATCACCACCGGCAACCTGCGCGGCAGCAACCGTGCCTGCCTGTTTTTGATGGATTACCCGCGCCGCGCCAGGCTGAAAATCTATGCCACCATCGAGGTGCTGGCGAAGGACGATGACCCCGGGCTGCTGGCCCGACTGACGCCGGACAATGACCACACCCGGGTGGAACGCCTGTTCCGCTTTCAGCTGCAGGCGTTTGACTGGAACTGCCCGCAGCACATAACGCCGCGCTACAGCGCCCGCCAGGTGGCGGAGTATAGCCAGACGCTGCAGCAGCGTATCCAGGCGCTGGAGCGGGAAAACCTGCGGCTACAACAACAGTTAACCCTCAAAGGAGAATGACCATGACCGACGTTCGCCCGCCGCTGCCGCCGTTTACACGGGAAAGCGCGCAGCAAAAAGTTCGCGCCGCCGAAGATGGCTGGAACAGCCGCGACCCACAAAAAGTGGCGCTGGCCTATACGGCCGACAGCCGGTGGCGCAACCGCAGCGAGTTTGTTCATGGACGCGCGGAAATCATCGCCTTCCTGACGCGAAAATGGCAAAAAGAGCAGCACTACCGGCTGATTAAGGAGCTGTGGGCGTGGAACGATAACCGCATTGCGGTGCGTTTCGCCTATGAATGGTGTGACGACAGCGGCAACTGGTTTCGCTCATATGGCAATGAGAACTGGGAGTTTGATGAGCATGGCCTGATGCATACCCGCTTCGCCTGCATTAACGATCTGCCGATTGCCGAGCGGGATCGCCTGTTCCACTGGCCCCAGGGGCGCCGCCCCGATGACCATCCGGGGCTGAGCGAGCTGGGGCTGTAAACAGGCGACGTGGCGGGTTAATCGGCTTTCGGGAAGTCGACGACCGTATCATTCACCCGGTTCACCATATTGGTGAACAGAATGGCGCTCACCGCGCTGATCATCTCAATCACCTGCTGGTCGCTGAAGCCAGCGTTACGCAGTGCGCTGACCTCGGCTTCCGGGAGCGTGCCGCGGGTGCGCACCAGGGTCTGGACAAACTTCGCCAGCGCATCGAGACGGGCATCTTCCGCATATTCGCCGCGACGCAGGGCATGGATTTGCTCGCCGCTGTAACCCGCTTTTTTCGCCATTAATGTATGCGCCGCCAGGCAGTAATCGCAGCCGGTGGCTTCGCTCACGGCCAGGTTAATCGCTTCCAGCTCTTTGGCATTCAGGCTGCTTTTACTCAGCATCGCGTTATGCGCCAGCGCCTGCTGCAATGCTGCCGGCGAATGACTGCCAATGGTCAGATAGGCATTGGGCACTTTCCCCATCGCTTTTTTGATCGCGGCGAAAATTTCTGCGGCTTTACCGGTGACGTCTTGTTCACGAATATCAGCTAAACGGCTCATGGTGTGCTCCTGTTTCGGTGAGGGTGTGATGTGGCAATGGCGACATCTTAGGAGGATGTGGCGTGCTAGACTGGGGCTCTTCGTCTCATTTTTTTGTCTTATCGTCTCAGGAGTGGCATGGACAGTCTCAGTCATCTGTTGGCGCTGCTGGCGCCGCGCTGCGAAGTCAATCTCCACTGCCGGTTTGGCGGTCGCTGGCAGGCTGGTCATGAACAGATGCGCAGCGGCGTGGTGCCCTGGCATTTTGTGTTACGCGGCGAGGGGCGGCTGACGGTCGGCAAGCAAACCCGACAGATGCGGGCGGGAGATGTCATCTTGCTCCCGCACGGCTCGCCGCATCTGATGGAAAGCCTGGTGGAGTGGGGGCAGATCCTGCCCGTCGCTCACCGCTTTAACGGCACTCTGACCGAGGTCCGAACCGGTACTGACCAGGATGCGCTGGAGATGCTGTGCGGCGAATTTTACTTCGGCCCGCACGTCAGCTGGTTATTTGCGGAACCGGCGGACTTGATTCATCTGCATACCGACGAGCGCGCGGCGTGCCCGGAGCTGGAGCTGCTGCTTAACGTGCTGGTACGGGAAAGCCTGATGGCCCGGCCCGGCAGCGGCGCTATCGTGCGCAGTCTCGGCGACACGCTGCTGGTTTTGCTGCTGCGCACGCTGCTGGGCAGCGAAGCGCCGCCGGAAGGGCTGCTGCGACTGATGAGCGATGAACGGCTGATGCCCGCTGTTTTCGCGGTGCTGGAGACGCCGGAGCAGCCTTGGACGCTGGAGAGTATGGCCGCCCGCGCTTTTCTATCGCGCGCCACCTTCGCCCGGCACTTTGCCCGCGCGTATCACCTCACGCCGCAGGCCTGGCTTTCGCAGCTGCGCATGGCGATGGCTGCGCGCCTGCTGCGCGTGGAGCGGCAGACCAACCTTGATGTGATTGCCGGGCGCTGTGGGTTCCAGTCGCAGGCCTCGTTCTCGAAGGCGTTTAAAAAGCTGTATGGCGTCACGCCCGGCGAGTGGCGACGCCGATAAGGGGACCTGCGTAAAGCCTGGCTGCTGGCGCATGAAGCCAAATACCGGTAGATGATTTTATTTCCGGTTGCCGTTTTTGCAGTTTAAAACCTGGCCATAAAATCGTTATAGTTTCGTACGAAAAATAATAACCGCTTCTATGGACTGACAGGGTAAAAATGATGAAATTGCGTTTACGGACAGCCGCCGCCGTGGTGCTGGTGGGCCTGCTGCTGGCGGGCTGCGACCAGAAAAGCAGCGATGCGAAACACATTAAAGTCGGCGTTATCAACGGCGCGGAACAGGATGTGGCGGAAGTGGCTAAAAAGGTCGCCAAAGAGAAATATGGTCTGGAGGTCGAGCTGGTGGGCTTCAGCGGTTCGCTTTTGCCTAATGAAGCGACGAACGCCGGCGATCTGGATGCTAACGTCTTCCAGCATCGGCCATTCCTCGAACAGGATAATAAAGCGCACGGCTACCATCTGGTGGCGGTCGGCAACACCTTCGTGTTCCCGATGGCGGGCTACTCGCGCAAAATAAAATCGGTGGCCGATCTGCAAGACGGGGCGACAATCGCCATTCCGAACGATCCCACTAACCTCGGCCGCGCGCTGCTGCTGTTGCAAAAAGAACAGCTGATTACCCTCAAGGCGGGGACTGGCCTGCTGCCTACGGCGGTCGATATTACCGCCAACCCGCGTCACCTGAACATTATGGAGCTGGAAGGGGCGCAGCTGCCGCGCGTGCTGGACGACCCGAAAGTGGATGTGGCGATTATCAGCACCACCTATCTGCAGCAAACCGGGCTCTCGCCGGTGCATGACGGGATTTTTATTGAAGATAAAAACTCGCCGTACGTGAATATCATTGTGACCCGCGAAGAGAATAAAGACGCGGAAAACGTGAAGGAATTTATGCAGTCCTATCAGTCGCCGGAAGTGGCAAAAGCGGCAGAGACTATCTTTAACGGTGGCGCGGTTCCCGGCTGGTAATCGTCAACACAAGGAGAGGCGAATATGGTCCGGCAGCGTCAGGCGGATTTACTGCTGGTAGCCGCTACGGTTATCGCCGCATGCGGGTGGATATTTTCTCGCGAAGCCATCGCGGGGATGCCGGTTTTCGCCTTCCCTGGGCTGCGCTTCTTTTTTGCGGCGCTGCTGCTGCTGCCGTTTTGTCGCGGCTTTCACGTCGAATTGTTATCGCCACCAGTCTGCGTTTCGGCCTGCAAATGAAGGGGCAGAAGTGCACGGCGGTGGCGAGCGCCGCGCTGTGGTACGGCGAACAGCTGCCGTAGCGGCGTCAGTCTCTTTTTCATCGTCACCACCTCCTCAGAAAACCAGCGTCCACGAGACCATCGCCAGCGGCGGATGGCAACCGCGGGAAGTTGGCCCAATCTCATCGTTCATTGCCCAAATGCCCATATTGCGCCAGGCTGGAGGGACGTACGATGTTCGCCAGATAACCGCGAAGAGGAGTGAACATTATGCACATGACCCATATCCGTAACTCAACTCAGATTATTGAATATGCAGGGAAAAAGTTCCTGATTGACCCGATGCTGGCGGATCGCGGCGCCTGGCCGGGATTTCCGGGCACCGCCCGCGCGGGGCTGCGTAACCCGCTGGTCGGGCTGCCTTTTTCCCTTGAAACGATTATTGATGTCGATGCGGCGATCGTCACCCATACGCATGATGATCATTGGGACGAGGCGGCGATCGCCGCGATCCCGAAAACGCTGCCGGTTTTTGTCCAGCATGACGGCGATGCCCGGCTGCTGCGCGGACAGGGATTTCAGGATATCCGCCTGCTGTCGGCAGAAAGCGAGTTTGCCGGCGTCCGCTTACAGAAGACCACTTCCGGGCAGCATGGCAGCGACCGCACCTATGCCGTACCGGCCATGGCGGAGCGCCTGGGCGAAGCCTGCGGGGTGGTGTTCCGCCATCCGCAGGAGAAAACGCTATGGCTGGTGGGCGACACCCTCTGGCGCCCTGAAATTGAGGCCGATATGCTGCGGCTGCATCCCGATGTGGTGGTGCTGAACGCCGGCTACGCGCATGTGATCGGTTTTGGCCCGATTATTATGGGTAAAGAAGATGTGCTGAAAGCGCATTTCACGCTGCCGGAGGCGCACATTGTGGCTATCCATCTCGAAGCGGTTAACCACTGCCTGCTGAGCCGCGAGGAGCTGCGCGAATACGTGGCGGATAATCAGATTGCCGATGTGGTCAGCATCCCGCAGGATGGCGAAAGTCTTTTCTTTTAACCGGTTGTAGGGAACGGAGGGCACCATGAAACTCACCGATGTCGCGATTGTCGCCGTGGACGGGTTCAGCCCTTTCCACTACTCGGTTCCCTGTATGTTGTTTGGCGATAGCGTCTCGGAAACGAAACGCTTTAACCTGCAGATTTGCGCCGAAAGGCCGGGATTGTTGACCGCGCGCGACGGCTTTGCGCTCAACGCCAGCGCGGATTTCACCGCCCTTGAGCAGGCCGATATCGTGGTAGTGCCTTACTGGGGCGCGGTGCATCAGCGCCCGCCGCAGTCGCTGCTGGATAGCCTGGTGCGGGCAAGGGAGAACGGCGCTGAAATAGTCGGGCTGTGCCTCGGTGCTTTTGTGCTGGGTTATGCCGGGCTGCTGGATGGCAAACGGGCGGCGACCCACTGGGAGTTTGAGCAGGCGTTTCAGCAGTTGTTCCCCCAGGTGCAGCTGGATATCAATGCGCTGTACGTCGATGACCAGCGGATCATTACTTCGGCGGGCACGGCGGCGGCGCTGGACTGCTGCCTGTATATCATCCGCCAGCGTTTTGGCAGCCTGGCGGCGAATCAGATTGCCCGACGCATGATCGTGCCGCCCCATCGCGAAGGGGGCCAGGCACAGTTTATCGCCCAACCGGTGCCGAAAAATACCCGCGACGCGCGGATTAACGGCCTGCTGGAGTATCTCCAGCAGCATATCGCCGAGCCGCACAACCTTGATTCGCTGGCGCAGGTGGTGGCGATGAGCCGCCGTACGCTGACGCGTCACTTCGCCAGGGCTACCGGCATGAGCATTGCCGACTGGCTGACCATGGAACGTCTGCGGCGCAGTCAGCTCCTGCTCGAAGCGGGGAATATGCCCGTCGAGCAGGTGGCGGAGAGCGTTGGCTTCCGCTCCGCCGTGACCTGGCGCCAGCAGTTTAAATCCCGCTTTGGCGTCAGCCCGGCAGAGTGGCGGCGCACCTTTCGCCGCGGGACTTAGCCGGCGAGCGTTGCGCTGTCGATCACGAAGCGATATTTGACATCGCCTTTGACCATGCGCTCCCAGGCTTCGTTGATCTGATCGGCGCGAATCAGCTCAATATCAGCGACAATGCCGTGCTCGGCGCAGAAATCGAGCATTTCCTGAGTTTCCGGGATCCCGCCAATCATCGAACCGGCAATCGCACGGCGGCGGAATATCAGATTAAACACTTCCGGCGAAGGATGCGGACTGGCCGGCGCGCCGACCAGGGTCAGAGTGCCATCGCGTTTAAGTAACGTGGTGAAGGCATCGAGGTTATGCGGCGCCGCCACGGTGTTAAGGATGAAATCGAAACTTTTCACGTGGGCGGCCATTTCGTCCTCGTTGCGCGAGACCACCACCTCATCCGCGCCCAGCGCTTTTGCCGCTTCCCGCTTTGATTCTGAGGTGGTAAAGGCCACCACGTAGGCGCCCATGGCGTGGGCCAACTTAATCCCCATATGCCCCAACCCGCCAATACCGACGATACCGACTTTTTTCCCCGGCCCGACGTTCCAGTGGCGCAGCGGAGAGTAGGTGGTGATCCCGGCGCAGAGCAGTGGTGCTACGGCGGCGAGTTGTTCCTTCGGATGGCGCACGTGCAGCACGTAGCGCTCGTGTACCACAATCTGCTGCGAATAGCCGCCGAGGGTGTGTCCGGGCGCGTCTGCCGTGGGGCCGTTGTAGGTGAGAATCATATGGTCGCAGTAGTTTTCCAGTCCTGCCTCGCACTCTGCACACTGTTTACAGCTGTCGACCATACAGCCGACGCCGACCAGGTCGCCCACGTTGAATCCCGAGACCTGATTGCCGATGGCGATCACCTGGCCGACGATTTCATGTCCCGGTACGCAAGGATAGAGCGTACCGGCCCATTCGGATCGCGCCTGATGAAGGTCGGAGTGGCAGACGCCGCAGTAATCGATGGCAATCTGCACATCGTTGGGCCCCGGGTCGCGGCGGGAGATAGCCATCGATTTCAGCGGTTGGGTGGCGGAGTACGTACCAATAGCATTGATCTGCATAGCGAAACCTCTTTCTGAATGAACGTGCTGGATGATTCGGAGGGGATGACCTGCTTTTTGGCGGCAACGGTAAGCGTAGCCTGGTCAGCGCGGGGCGTGAGGCGATTAGCTCAGAGTGTTAAACCGTAAAGGGAAAAAGAGACGGGATAAAAAAGAACGCGGCAAGAAGAGGCGGATTCCCCGCCCGGCAGGGAACCCGCAAACGTTGAGGCGATTATTCAACCGGCGTCAGATAATCCAGGCGCAGCGGCTCCGCCAGCAGGCTATCCATTTGCGCGATAAAAGCCTGAAAGTGCGGCTGGGCGATGTGCGCCTCCAGCGCGGATGGGTCGCGCCACGACTCGCGCATGTAGAAGGTGTCCGGCGCATCGCGCAGTTGAAACAGGGCATAATCCAGATTACCCGCTTCCTGACGGGTCGGCAGTAACAGCGCTTTCAGCGCCTGCTTGAGCCCGGCCGTTTTCCCCGGTTTGGCTTTCAGAACCGCAATGACAGATACCGTGTCGCTCGTCATCTTAAAACCCTTCCAGCACGATTTTGCCGACCGCGCGTCCGGTTTCCAGTCGGGCGTGCGCTCTCTGCAGGTTGCTGGCGTTGATTGGACCGTAATGCTCGCCGAGGGTGGTTTTGATGGTCTTATCGTCAATCAGCGCCGCCACCCGGGTCAGCAGCTGATGCTGGGCCAGCATATCCGGCGTTTCAAACATCGAACGGGTGAACATAAACTCCCAGTGCAGCGAAATGCTTTTGGCTTTCAGCGGGCGGGCATCGAGGGATTCCGGGTCGTCAATCAACGCCAGCTTACCCTGTGGGGCGAGGGCGGCAATCAGCTGCGCGTAATGTTGCTCAGTCTTGTTGAGGCTGGCGACGTGCGTCACGGCGTTGACCCCAATCCGCGCCAGTTCTTCACTGAGCGGCTTGCTGTGATCGATAACGTGGTGCGCCCCGGCATCAAGCACCCATTTCTGGCTTTCCGGGCGCGAAGCGGTGCCGATGACCGTCATGCGCGTCAGTTTGCGCGCCAGCTGCGTGAGAATGGAACCGACGCCGCCCGCCGCGCCGACAATCAGCAGCGTGTCCCCGGCATTGCCGCCTTCCTGCACGCCAAGACGGTCGAACAATAATTCCCATGCGGTGATGGCGGTCAGCGGCAGGGCGGCGGCAGAGGCGTTATCCAGTGAGCGCGGCTTTAAGGCGACGATCCGTTCGTCGACGAGCTGAAACTCGCTATTACTTCCCGCGCGTCCCAACGCACCGGCATACCAGACTTCATCGCCCGGCACGAACAGCGTCACCGCCTCGCCGACCGATTTTACGATGCCAACCGCATCCCAGCCCAGCACGCGCGGAGTATCGCCGGTAAATCCGGCGCGGACTTTGGTATCCACCGGGTTAACGGAAATCGCTTTCACTTCAATGAGCAGGTCATGCCCGGCAGCAACCGGAAGCGGTAGCTCAATGTCGCTTAAAAATGGGATGTTACTGCCTTCAGTTACGGCGCGGGTAATGGCGATCGCTTTCATACACTCTCCGGTTTTAAATGGGGTTTCTGTGGGAATCCGTTAATGGTAGACCCCTGGCGGAGAGGGAAAAACGGGGCCTGGGCGATAAGAGTTATATTGAAAAGCTGAAAATCGGTCTGGGGACAGATATCGCGCTATTTCAGATTAAGCGTGGCGCTGGCCAGCCTGCTCAGCGCGGGGACACTGACTTCGCTGTTGGGACGGCACCAACCTGGATATTCCCGGGAGGAATATCGCGAAATGCTCGCGCCGGGAAATGTGATTTGTACTTCGCAAGTTATGTTTCATATTTGAGAATATTTTTGTGTCAGTACCACAAATATGAATATCTTCCGCAGTGAATAATAAAATTGCGTTATCGCTCAAGGTTTGTGCTTTGACTCCTGGCACTCTGCGTGCGATTTTCCCTCTATCAAATAATAAACAGGGTTTCATATTTGAAAAAAATATAAACATCTTGCTATTTAATCGAGAGTTTCACTGTTGAAACGAAAATAAATACGCCGGTATTAAGCGGCGACGTCTTTTATCGCTTATTAAAATATAAAGTGAGGGATGTGCTATGCGTAAATTAATTCTTTCGCTGCTGCTGGCCGCCAGCGTCAACGGCCTGGCGCAGGCGGCCGACGGCAAGCCGTTTCCGCATATCGGCTGGCGCAGTGCCGACAATCTCGCCGGGCTGGATTTCGGCGGCGCGCTGCGGGCCAATTATCGCTATGAAGACTGGAAGGGCAGTAATTATCGCCACCCGCCGCATCTGCGTTTTGATACCTTTCGTATCGACAGCAGCGGCTTTTATAATAACTATTTTTTGATGCCGGATTCTGGTTCCAGGATCACCATAAATATGCCGTCGACAGGGCCTATGTGGGGTATCGTTTAAATGATAATAACAATATTACGCTCGGTATCCCCGGCAAACCTTTTGGCCTTGAACCCTATCCGCAATTTGGCTGGTCGTACGGCATACCGTTTTATTTAGGCTTTGGCGTCAGCGCCGGCAGCGGCGTCAACTATCAATATCACGATAATCACTGGTCGCTGGATGTGGCTTATTTTCCGTGGATGGCACCGGAGAATTTACGCTACGCGCCGGATGTCGGCGATTACGATCGTCTGAAAAACACGATCTACCCTACCCAGCATCAGCAGCATAATGAAAAGCGCGATCAGGTTAACGTGCGTATCGCGCGTGATTTCCACGGCGGCGGCTGGAACAACGAGCTGGGTGGTTCGCTGGCGTTGGCGCGCCTGCACAACCGTGAAACTGACGACGACGGTACCTTCTGGGCGGCAGGAGTTCACGGGATGCTGCATAATGGGCTGTGGCAGTTCACCTCGCAGCTGATTCGCTACCAGTACGATCCGAAGAACCCGACGGGGGTCAGCGACGATGCCATTCTGATGGGCGGCAACGGCCTGACCCCGGCTTACCTGATCCCGGCGAGGGCCACCACCGCGTCGCTCAACCTGGCTCGTGACGTCGATGTGAAGTGGGGGAGCGTCTCGAAGCTGCGTTTCTATAACGACTACAGCGTGCTGTGGAAAGACAAAAGCGGCTGGCAGGATTCGCAGATGAACACCCTCGGCGTGCAGGTTTTTGCGCTGCCGGTGATGTTCTGGGTCGATCTCAGCTGGGCGAAGAACGTCAATCCGTGGGGCGGCGCGCTGAACGCTACCGGCTGGAGCAGCACCGAATCCGAGGGCAGCGGCAAATGGTACTTCCGCACTAACGTCAATATTGGCTATTACTTCTGACAGGGAGAATATGGTGTGCTGGTTGCTGGCGAACTATCCGGATTTTCCGGATAGTTGCCTTTTGAACCGGTTGGCCTGTAGAAAAAATGCTGGTGTTAATGGTTCGAACTGAAGGTCTTCAGACGTCAGGCAAGGTGAAGTGTGCTATTGACGCTTTTAAGCGAATGCTGAATTTTCTTTAATTCGGCTTTGAGCATCTCTTCTTTTTCACTGAGCGGCATCAGCACAATGCAGCCGTCCATTACCTTAACCGTGACCGGCTTCCCGGTATCGAATCCCGCTTCGCGCAGCCACTTGCCGGAAAGGGTAAGACTTGGTGTACTGGTATCCCGGCCATTTGGCCGATAGCCAACCAGCAACTGACGCTCGGTTCCGCTAACGGTGATGTCTGGTGTAGAATGCGAATCAGCCATAATCAACTCCTTGATAGTTGGTGTGGTTAGACGCTCCGGCTGTGTTCCAGCACATCGGAGCGTTGCTAGTACAAGAGGCATTTAGGTGGCCTCCTATATGTCGAGATTAGCTAAATAGGTGGCCTCATGTCAACCATATCGCGTGAAAGAAAACCAAAAGGCGGTGGTCAATCTCCGCAGTTCAAAATGCGTATAGATCCGGCATTGAAGGAACAGCTTGATGCCGTGGCGGTAGAAGAGGGAGTGAGCCTCGCCAGTTGGTTGAAGGAACTGGCAAGGGAGGCGCTAAAAGCTAGAGGGATAGAGCCTAATGGGTAGATATTTATTATGGGATCAGTCATCGTTAAACCCAATAATATGAAACTCTGCACCTGAAGACTTGATTGCATTGTCCGAGCTAACTAGTAATACATCTAGTTGTCTTTTGATATTATTATTTTGTAATTGTGTATAGTAACTTTTAGTAGTGTGAGGTTGTATAACAATTACTCGTGTTTTTAGCTTATTTGGATTTACATTTAATGATGATAGATTATTTATAAATTCACGAGATTGTATTAATTTGTTTTCGTGCCAGCACATTTTATTCTGCGAGTTGGTAGCTCTGTCGGTAAGGTCCTGTATGAGATTTTTTCGATTTGAATACCTTAAGTTTTTAACTGCCTGGCTTAAGACTATATCATGAGCACCTACTGATACTCTTCGTTTAACACTGCTACTATTGGCAGCCTTGATATGAATAAGTGATATTATTATCTTGCCATTGTGTTCATCAATATGAATAAAGTCTGCTTTTTCACCAGCACCATCATCACAATATAGCCAACCAGTTGGTTTTTCTGTTGTGTTAAACTTTTCAGCAGTATCCCAACGACTATTCCAACGATTTTTGACCCAACAAAAAAGTGATTTTTGCATTCCTATTTTAGATAAGTCAAGTGCTTCAGATGTTAATGGTTTCTCTTGACATATATTAAAGTCTTCAAAATCCGCCCAAATAAATCCATCGTATGTAACATCTTTATAGTCAGTTTTAAATATCCAAGAGTTAACGACAGCGTGCCCTGACTCATACCAGCATTTAATTAATTCAGGGTATTTTAGTATTTTTGCATAATTATTAAGAATCTCTTTTTTTTGCGTCGTAATGTATTGTTTATCAACTTCAAAACTCACTTCATAATCTTTAATTAGTACTTTTACATTGATATCTCCACAATGAATGTCCTCATAAAATACTTTAAGAGAAAAGGATGTGTTTAAGGTGGGGGATATTTCTACTTTATATTTTGCAGCGATTTTTCTAATTAACTCGGTTTTAGTTAAGCTCATTTCATAAGGAACAAAATCAGGATCGATTACCGAAAAATCATATGCATCTTTTACACTGTTTAGTTCATTAATTGGGCTTGCTAGAATTCCAATTGGGGATGTGTTATTTTGACTGTTTGAGTTTAATGTATCTAATATTTCGATAACATTTTTTTCAAATGTAGCCCAATCCTTACATGGACCTTTCCATATAGAAGATTTAAAAGGATTTAGGCCTATGGTCTTATTGGTTTTCCCTATTTCTGTTCTTACAGCTGACATCATATATGATTGGTCTTCCAGAGGATCCAAAGATTCTGCAACGCTATTGCCACCTAAAACCTTAGAATCGGCTTTGAATGTATTTTTTCCATGTATACCAAGAAGCCAAAGCATTTTAATATTATCTTCATTAATAAATAAATGATTCAGATGAGAGATCTCAACAGGATGTAAATTAGGGAAGTATGAACTTTTAAAGTATTCTCTGATTGAGTCTTTCATCCCTTTTTCTGAAAAATAAAATGCGACATAGGATCCCATTGTTACCGTCAGTACAACATGATTCTCAATGTCTTGTATATCGGTCCTTTTTGTCCAACTTGGGGTTTTATTAATGCAGTAAGGTGTAATTAATAAAGACGCTTCGCTAATGAATTCTGATGAAGTGGGAAATTTTTGCATTCCATCTTCGTCATTAATTACGGTTTCTATAATTTCAATAACCGCTTCATGTAAGACTTTAGCTGTGTATTTTTCTTTATTGAATCCAACTAAGATGGAGAAAAAAGGCGAAAGTTGCTCTTTTTTAATATCGTGCATAACGATCTCATTAATAATCTTGTTGTTGAGCTTAAATGATTATATGAAAAGCACGGGAAATAAAGTGACTCTCGTCACAAGGATGAGCTATAAAGTGCTAATTGATAAAGTCAAAATAGCTAGATTTTGGCGGAAGATCACAGGAGTTGAACCTGCCCGGGACCGCTGGCGGCCCCAACTGGATTTGAAGTCCAGCCACCTCACCGGAGATGACGATCTTCCGCGCCTCGATTGCTACATGGAGGCGGGGCGCATTATAGCTACTTTCAGGCATTTACCACATACCTGAACGCACTTTTTTACTGCTAAAACTGGACTTTACAGAACAGTCTGACACAAACCCTCGTAAAATCCGCGGGTTACACTTTTATATTTTTTCTGCGAGGGCTATCTGGCAGGAAAAAACGACGCTGGAGAGATACGCAGCCGCCATCTTACGTCTCAGCCAGCAGGGCGCATGCACGCCATGTCGCTATTCGCCCTTTCCTGCCAGTGAGTTCCCCCACAGACACTCTTGCCGTTTGGTGGTAGCGTAATCTGCCGCTGAGAGGAGCCCGCAATGGACTTAGAAAATATCTTTCGTGACGTCAAGCTGAGCAAAACGGAAATGACCGTGCTGCGCTTTATCCAGAATGACCCTGAGCAGTGTGTGCGGGAAGGTATCCGCAGCGTCGCTGAGCGCTGCTATAGCAACCCCTCCTCGCTGGTGCGGCTGGCGAAGAAGCTGAAGTTCAGCGGCTGGCTGGAGCTGGTCTATTTTATTAAATTCAATATCACCATGCCGAAACTCGATGTCACCAACGACATCGACTACATGAGTGTTCAGCCGACAGAGCGGCTGACGCCGCTGCTGGAAAGCCTGCAGCATCAGCGGATCCTGATCCACGGCAGCGGCTTTTCGCAGCTGATTGCGCAATATATTTATAATAAGTTCCTGGTGACCGGCGTTAACGCCAGTCTCGCGCTGTGGCCGGATTACGAAATCCTGGAGCAGAAGAACGCGGCGAAATTCGACTCCATCTGGATAGTCTCAAAATCCGGGCGCAGCAGCTCGGCCCTGAACTGGGTGAAGGCGCTGGAAGGGAAGGCGATTAATCTGGTGTGCTTTACCGGCGATTATCAAAGCCCGCTGGCGCTGGCGGCGGATACCGCATTTATTATTCATGACCCGCAGAAGTTCGACGATGATATTTACTGGAGTAACCCGTTTTTCGGTTACTGCATACTCGGGTTTGAGCGGCTGCTGAAGATGTGGTTTATACAGACGCAGAACCCCGGAGGCGGCGTGTGACGCGCCTGTCCGGGCGACAAAACCGGCCAATCATGCCTTATCCGGTAGCCCGGATGAGGCGTTAGCCGCCATCCGGGGATCGAACCGGGCGTTTATTGCCAGTCGGCGAACTGCGCGTCGTCGAGATAGGCCTCGACCAGGGTTTTAGCCAGCGAAAAAGAGCCGATCAGCGGATGCGCCATCAATGCGCGTATCGCCAGGGATTTGTCACGCTGTAAAATGGCCGCCACCGCCAGCCGCTCATACTCTTTCACGCTGGCAATCATGTTTTTCTGCGCCGTGGGCACGTGCGCTGGCGTCACCGGTTTTAAGCCGTCTTTGCTCAGGTCGCAGCTTACCTCAATCACATCGTCAGGACGCAAGAAATCGAGAGTGCCGTTATTGGGGATGGAGACCACGATTCGTTTGGTGGTGCGGCTGTTGACCGCCTCCAGAATGTCCAGTGCCACCCCGGCATAGCCGCCGGTATCCGGCTCCTCGATAAACTGGCGCAGGGTTAACGGTTCGCGGGTATGGAATTTCTCCTGCTGCGATTCACTCTGCATGTAGCTATTTTCCCGGCGCAGGTAGTGCTTCATCCA
Source organism: Klebsiella sp. Lac1 (assembly GCF_009825425.1). NCBI lineage: Bacteria > Pseudomonadati > Pseudomonadota > Gammaproteobacteria > Enterobacterales > Enterobacteriaceae > Klebsiella > Klebsiella sp. Lac1. Next base: position 371,176 of record NZ_VJZJ01000004.1, on the reverse strand, counting down.
CAGGGAAAACGCCGTCTGCGGATCGGCTTTCACATCAATGCCGCGCAGCGCGTCCCGCATATCGCGATTGATACGGGCAATCTGCTCGCCGCGCGTTTCGTCCGCCTCCTGAATCGCTTTTAACGCCACCTCGCGATAATAGTAATAATAGAGATACTCGTTGAGTAATTGCTTATCACATAGCTGAACCAGCTGCGGCGAAAAATACTGCATTGCCGTTTTACGGTATAAATCCGGGTTGGCGATCAGGCGTTCGGTCACCTCTTCCCCGCGCACGGTAATGTGGGTAAACCACGAGAAATGGTTCAGCCCGTAGCACTCGACGCTGAGATCGCGCTCATCGCAGCCGAGAATCTCCGGCAGTTCGCGAATCAGCTCCGACGGCGCATCGCAAATGCCATACACGCGGCGCTTAAAGCCAGACTTGATGATTGCCTCGGTCACCAGCCCCGACGGGTTGGTAAAGTTAAACAGGATCGCATCCTCGGCGGCATGCTCTTCGATCAGGCGACAGTAATTGAGGATCGCCGGGATCGAGCGCATCGCCATAGCAAACCCCCCGGCGCCGGTGGTCTCCTGGCCTAAGGTATTATGATCAAGCGCAATGCGCTCATCGCGAATCCGGCTCTCATCGCCGCCAACTCGCAGGGTGGTAATCACATAATTTGTGCCTTTCAGCGCAGCGACCGGCTCGGTAGTTGTACTGAACGCAATATCAGGACGAATCGTATTAAATACGTAACGGGCAATTTCACCAAACAGGGCCAGATTATCTTCCGAGCTGTCCAGAAATACCACTTCCGTTAAACCAATGCGGTGGGCGTTATAAGCCAGCGATTTCGCCAGAAATGCAGAGCGAACGCCGCCCCCGCCTAATACGGTTAATTTCATACATCACTCCCAATTAATTTTCTGCCAGCCAGCTATCAACCTGAGAACGAACCTGTCCCACTTTGACGCCATAAATAACCTGAACTTCATTACGATTGCGTACGACGCCATTGGCACCGGTATTTTTTAATATGAGATCATCAACCAAATCCATATTTTTAATCACCACGCGCAGGCGCGTGAAACAGTTGTCGACGGAAATAATATTTTCTTTGCCGCCGAGGCCATTAATAATCTCATCGGTCACCGACTGCGTATTACCAACCTTTTTACGATAATCCGCTTTGCTGTAGAGTTTCACGTTGTCGTCATCTTCGCGGCCCGGCGTTTTCAAATTCAGCTTCACCACCAGAGTGCGGAAAATAACGTAATAAACGGCGAACTGACCGAGACCGATAAGAACATACCCAGGCCAGCGTGTGAGTGAGACCGGCAGCGGCAGGTTATAAATCAGAAATTCGATAAGCCCGGATGCGCCCCATGGCCGAACGGTAAAGAGGTCACAAATCGCCTGTGACGCGGCGGTCAGGGTGGCGTGAATCACCCAGAGCAGCGGCGACACGAACAGGAAGGTGAACTCAATCGGCTCCGTAATCCCGGTGAGCATTGAGGTAATAATGGCGGGCAGCAGAATCGCCTTCGCCATCATCTTTTTCTCCGGTTTCGCCGTGTGATAAAAGGCCAGCGATGCGCCGGCGAGGCCGAAAATCGTGGTCATCCCCTGTTGCGAGAAACGTAGCGCATCATTCATGACCGGCGTCAGGTCCGGGTGGCGCATATAGGCGAGGAAAATCGCCTGGGTACCGGAAACCACCTGCCCGTCGACGTTTAGCGTGCCGCCGATTTGCGTGAGCTGGAACGGCGACCAGACGAAATGGTGCAGGCCGGTGGGGATGAGGAATTTTTCAAAGAAGCCATAAACGAAAACTCCCGCCACGCCGGCATTTTTCATAAATCCGGTTAATGCCCCGATACCGTGGGTCATAAACGGCCAGATCCAGGTGAAGGCGATGGCATAGAAAATCACCACCGGGGTCATGGCCACCAGGGTCAGCTTGGCGCCGCCGTACATTGACAGCGCGCCGGGCAGTTCGATGTTCGAGACTTTGTTATGCACCCAGGCGATGGTGCAGCCGAGAATAATGCCGAGGAACACCCCCATATCGACAACCACAAAACCCAGCAGTTGCGTCTGGCCGGTGCCGTAATACTCGCCATTAATTTTTTCGGCGATGCCGTGGATATGTTCCAGCCACGAATGGTTGGCGCCCAGAAACATAATAAAACACATGACGGAAACCAGGGCGACTTCTGTTTTTTTATCTTTCGCCAGTCCATAACTAATACCGACGCAAAAAAGTAATCCAAGATTGCCAAACAGCGGCCAGAACGTATCACCGAGTAATTGTCCTGACTGATGTAAAAAACTGGTTTCAGAAATTAATGTCGGGTTGGTTAAGACAGAACTGAGTGCCAGAATCAGGCCAATGACGGGCAAGAACAAGACTGCACCGATCATTGCTCTGGAGAATTTTTGCATATTCTCCAGAATACGTTGACGTATTGCGGACATAGTCGTTCCTTTATTTTTATATTTACATAGGGTTTTTCATTGTTATCTCTACTTCCAGTATTTTGTTTATAGCAACTCCGAACTTTTAAAGAAACATGTTGCGGGAAATAGGTACAGATAGCCGCAAAATGCACACAGGTTTCGCAGAGAGAAAGGAGTGCCTGAGGGGGCGGAGCGAGAAGCGGATGGCCGAAGACCCGAGCGATGCCCTCTCTCAGGCGGAGAGAGGGCGACGGGAGATTAGGGTGCTGGGGAGGAGAGCGGCTGCGCCGGTCCGTTGTTCAGCTGGCCGTTGCGCAGCACTTGCGCAACCTGCTGCTTCTCCATATTTATCGCGCTGAGCTGGCCGTTAACCGTCGGTTTCAGCGGCGCATTGGCCTGCACGCTGCCGCTGGCGGTCAGCTGGAAATTACCATCGCCGGAAACCGGCAGGGCGGGCCAGCCCCAGGCCTGCAGAAGATTCAGCGGTACGCCGCGACCGTTCAGGCTGAGCGTGACCTGGCGCTGGGGAAGCTGCGACACCGCAGCGGTGGCCTGCAGAATACCGCGTTCGGTAAAGGCGCTTAGCTCGGTGATATTGACCGTTGAGGCGTTGGCGTTAAGCTTCAACGATGGTCGGCGAACGTCAACGCGATTAAAGGTGGCGGCGGCGGCGTTCAGCGTAGCGCTGCCGCTCCATACGCCCCAGCGATGATCTTTCACCAGCTGCAGTTCGCCACCGTAGCCGTCAAGGGCGGTTAGCTGCCACGGGAATGTGGGGTCGATATCGATAACCAGGTTACGGCTGGCGCTGAATTTCTTCAGCGTCAGGCTTTCCAGCCACGTCGGCAGCGACGCCATCCACAGCTGTTTCCAGTTGGCCGGGAGGGTATATTCCAGCCCGGCAAAGGCGGTGTCGTCCAGCACCAGCGCGTTACCCGCGCGCAGCCAGTTGCCAGAAGTCCGTACCATTCCGCCTTCCCAGCGCGAGGTGAACTGGCGCAGCGCGATGCCCTGTGGGGAAAATTCCGCATTGGCGATGGGATCCAGCAGATGCAGCGAGCCGTTAATAAATTCGCTGGCGTTCATCGACAGGGTACCGTCATCGCTTTGCCATCCGCCCTGGCTCAGGGTCAGGTTGCGCAGATTAAGGTCGAGATCGGTCACCGCCCAGTCCGGTCCCTGCAGGCGGGCATCGGTCATGTCGAGACGGCCAATGTGCAGAGAAGGGACGTGGGTCAGCGGGGCGAAGAATTCCGCCAGCGATTTATCGCTCTGCAGGCGAATTTCGTTGAGCTGCAGATTATCAACCCGCCAGCTGCCGTCGGCGCTGCGCCTGGCGTTGCCGGTGAGCGTTCCGCGGGCAATATCGGCGCCCAGCGTGGATAGCGTCACTTCGCCATTATCCAGGCTTCCCTGGATCAGCACGTTACTGGCTGCAACGCCGTTCAGGGTCAGCGAGCCTGCGCTCATCTGAATCTGGGCCTTTTTGCCCAACACATTGCCTGCTTCCGGCGCCCACGGGCTGACGCCGCCGGTTACCCGCTGCGCGCTCAGGTCCCAGCCGGTTTCCGGGCTGTTAAACGCCATATTGCGCAACTGCAAACGGTCGGCAGCAAAGGGTAAAGAAGCGGAAGACGGCGAGAGATTTAACGTCCCGTCGCTAAGCACAATCTCGTCGGCGTGCAGCGGATCGCTGAACTGGCGGGTACTGAAGCCAATATCCACCGTTTTAGCGACCAGCGTCGGCGGTTTGCCGTCGCGCCCGAAAGTGACATTTTGCAGCTGCAGGTGGAGAGGTGAAGAGAAGCTGTGATCCATCGCATCGAAGGAGACCTGCCAGCCGGTACCTTTACTCAGCCAGGCGCTGGCCTGGCGTGAACCCCAGTGGGTCTGTAGCAGGAACCAGGCAGCAACGATGGCGGCCAGCAGGACGATCGTGAGCCAGAGGACCAGCTTTCCAGGAAATTTCATGATCTTACATCCTGAGCGAGTACGTAAGGCTGTTATGCCCGAATTATGCGCAATCCTCAAGACAGGAATTGTTTAATGGGATGATGTGAGATTGCCGATACCCATAAGACATCAGGATTTCCCCGGTCAGCATCGCGTGACCGGGGGAGCTGGCATGCTTAGTTTTTCTCTGGCGGGAAGACTAAATTCAGAACAATCGCGGTGATGCCGCCGGCGGCAATCCCCGAGGAGAGCAGGTTCTTCAGCCAGTCAGGGGCAAACTGCAGAATCAGCGGCTGCTGGGAGACACCGAGGCCCACTGCCAGCGACAGGGCGATAATCAGAATCGCGCGGCGGTTCAGCGGTTCGCGGGAGACGATGCGTACCCCGGATGCGGCGATAGTACCGAACATCACCAGCGTTGCGCCACCGAGCACCGGTTCCGGAATATGCTGGACAAAGCCGCTGACCGCCGGGAACAGGCCCAGTACGATCAGCATCAGCGCCACCACGAAGCCGACGTAGCGGCTGGCGACGCCGGTCAACTGAATCACGCCGTTATTCTGGCCGAAACAGGAGTTCGGGAAGGTATTGAAGACGGCGGAAACAAAGGAGTTCAGGCCGTTAGCCAGCACGCCGCCTTTCAGGCGCTTCATATACAGCGGACCGGAGACCGGCTGCTCCGAGACGTCAGAGGTGGCGGTGATATCGCCGATGGTTTCCAGCGAGGTTATCATAAACACCAGCATCAGCGGCAGCAGCAGGCTCCAGTCGATGCCCAGGCCATAGTAGAGCGGCGTCGGGACTGTAATCAGACTATCGTTGGCGGGCGCGGTATTTGCCGGCAGCATATCGAGCAGCCAGGCCGCCAGATAACCTGCCGCCATGGCGATAACCAGGGAAGCGATACGCAGATACGGGTTGCGCTGGCGGTTAAGAATAATGATCAGCGCCAGAACGATACCCGCCAGCAGCAGGTTTTTCGGCGCGCCGAAGGTATGGTCGGCCATCGCCGAGTAGCCGCCGCCGATGGAGGTCAGCCCGACCTGAATCAGCGACAGGCCGATAATCATCACCACCACCCCGGAGACCAGCGGCGTAATCACCCGGCGGGCCAGGTGCAGGACGCGCGAGATGACCATTTCCGTGCAGCTTGCCAGCATCAGGGTGCCGAACAGCGCGGCCATCATCGTTGGCACGTCGGCACCGCCGGTTTTCAGCGCGGTACCGCCCATAATCAACGGAGCGACGAAGTTAAAGCTGGTGCCCTGAATAGAGAGCAGGCCGGATCCAACCGGTCCCCAGGCTTTAATCTGAATGATGGATGCCACACCGGATGCGAACAGAGACATACTGATGATGTGCTGTGTGTCCTGAGCCGGAAGGCCCAGCGCCTGACAGATTAACAACGCTGGCGTGATGACCGCGACAAACATCGCCAGCAGATGCTGAAAGGCGGCGAACAGAGTTTGCGGCAGCGGCGGGCGGTCTTCGAGGCGGTAGATTAATTCGCTGGTTGTTTTATGCGCAACCGGTTGCGCAGCTTCTGAATCGGCGGTGTTAACGGACATCACAAACAATCCCAAGGTGGCAAAGCGGGAATTTTATCGGACTGTCGTGCAAAAGCAAACGTTTGCCAGCGTTTGCTGAGAAATATTTATACAACAAACCGCGGGCGGTTATTCATTAACGTTTTGCATGATTGATCGTATCAATATCAAAACAAAGTATCTGTTTATGTTATTTTTTTGCGCTATTCATAGAGCGTTTCTGGCGGCGCCGATGGTCGGTGCGTTCTTTATTAATATCGTAAATGCGCTGGTGATTAAGCGATATCTGCCGTTGCCGGTATTCGGCTAATAAAAAACCAGAGGTGGTACACACCTGCGGGAGATTCCCCCCGGTGGCGCTGCGCTTACCGGGGCTACGGTTCTGTGCGGTTTTGGCTGTTGTCGCCCGGACGAGGGGCGATGCGCGCCGTTTGCGGGATATCCCCCGGTGGCGCTACGCTTACCGGGGCTACGGTTCTGTGCGGTTTTGGCTGTTGTCGCCTGGATGAGGGGCGATGCGTGCCGTTTGCGGGAGATTCCCCGGTGGCGCTACGCTTACCGGGGCTACGGTTCTGTGCGGTTTTGGCTTTTTGTAGCCCGGACAAGGCGCGATAAGCGCCGCCTCCGGGATGAAGCCCAGACCTTATGCTTCGTCGTGTTCTTCCCACGCCAGCGCGCGTTTCACCGCTTTTTTCCAGCCGTTGTAGCGATAGTTACGCTCGGTGGTTTCGATACCCGGGCGGAACTCGCGCTCAATCACCGCTTTCTCCTGCAGCTCATCCAGATTTTGCCAGAAGCCGACGGCCAGACCGGCGAGGTAAGCGGCGCCCAGCGCCGTCACTTCACGCACTTCCGGGCGCTCGACGCGAGTGCCCAGAATATCGGACTGGAACTGCATCAGGAAGTTGTTGGCAACGGCACCGCCGTCGACGCGCAGGGCGTGCAGACGAATCCCTGAATCAGCCTGCATGGCCTCCAGCACATCGCGCGTCTGATAGGCGATAGACTCCAGCGTGGCGCGAATAATATGGTTGGCGTTCACCCCGCGGGTCAGACCGAAGATGGCGCCGCGCGCATACGGGTCCCAGTATGGCGCCCCGAGACCGGTAAAGGCCGGAACCACATACACGCCGTTGGTGTCTTTCACTTTCGTCGCAAAATACTCGGAATCGAAGGCGTCGTTGATCAGCTTCATTTCATCGCGCAGCCATTGAATGGAGGCACCGGCCATGAATACCGCGCCTTCCAGCGCATAGTTCACTTCCCCGCGTGGACCGCAACCGATAGTAGTCAGCAGGCCATGCGTTGAGGTGACCGCTTTTTCCCCGGTATTCATCAGCATAAAGCAGCCGGTGCCGTAGGTGTTTTTTGCCATCCCCTCTTTAACGCACAGCTGGCCGAACAGCGCCGCCTGCTGGTCACCGGCGATACCGGCGATAGGAATACGCGTGCCGCCTTTACCGCCGATATTGGTTTGACCGTATACCTCGGAAGACTTGCGCACTTCCGGCAGCATCGCGCGCGGAATATCCAGCGCCTCCAGCATTTTGTCGTCCCAGTCCAGATCGTGGATGTTGAACAGCATGGTTCGCGAGGCGTTGGTGTAGTCGGTCACGTGGACGCGGCCCTGGGTCATTTTCCACACCAGCCAGGTATCCACGGTTCCGAACAGCAGTTCGCCGCGTTTTGCCCGCTCGCGGGCGCCTTCCACGTGATCGAGAATCCATTTCACTTTGGTGCCGGAGAAGTACGGGTCAACCACCAGGCCGGTGGCCTTGCGAATGTACTCTTCCATGCCGTCGCGTTTGAGCTGCTCACAGATATCTGCGGTACGGCGGCACTGCCAGACGATAGCGTTATAGATCGGTTTACCGGTTTCCCGCTCCCACACAATGGCGGTTTCACGTTGGTTGGTGATCCCGATAGCGGCTATCTCATCGGAGCTAATATCGGCTTTTGCCAGCACTTCAACCAGCGTGGAACTTTGTGACGCCCAGATCTCCATCGGGTCATGTTCAACCCAGCCTGGACGCGGATAAATTTGTTCAAATTCACGCTGAGATACGCTGACGATATTGGCATCGTGATCCATCACAACGGCTCGGGAGCTGGTGGTGCCCTGGTCGAGCGCAACGATATATTTTTTGTCGGTCATAGTATGAGTCCCGTAGTCAGATTACAGCGAAGCGTTGTGTTGGGTCGTCGAGGAGCTCTTTTTCTCTTCCACGACGCAGGTGTCGCAAGGCAGATGGCGGCCGATCAACTTACGATAGCTGAACGCGCCCAGCGCGGCGCCCACTATCGGTGCGCACAGCGGCACCAGGAAATAAGGAATATCTTTACCGCCGGTGAAGGCCACGTCGCCCCAGCCGGCAAGCCAGGCGAACGTTTTGGGTCCGAGGTCGCGGGCCGGGTTCATCGCAAATCCGGTCAGCGGTCCCATGGAGGCGCCGATAACCGCAATCAACAGGCCGATCAGCAGCGGCGCCAGCGGACCGCGTGGAATACCATTGCCGTCATCGGTCAGGGCCAGGATAACGCCCATCAGGATAGCGGTAATCACCATTTCTACCGCGAAAGCCTGCACAAAATTGATATGTGGGTTCGGGTAAGTAGAGAAAATACCGGCCAGTTCAAGACTTTCGACGCTACCGCGCACCATATTGTGGCTGTGTTCGAAATCGAAGAAAAGATTGTAGTAAAGCCCGTAAACTAACGCCGCGGCGCAAAAGGCGCCTGCGAATTGAGAAATGATAAAAGGAACAACTTTACGCCCGTCGAAGCAGGCAAACAGCCACAATGCGATAGTGACCGCCGGATTAAGGTGCGCACCGGATACGCCTGCGGTCAGGTAGATAGCCATGGCTACCCCCAGACCCCAGATGATGCTGATTTCCCACTGACCGAAGCTGGCTCCTGCAACTTTGAGCGCCGCGACGCACCCAACGCCGAAAAAGATCAACAACCCGGTACCGAGGAACTCTGCGATGCACTGGCCTTTTAATGTTGATGTTTGGCTCATATAGAATCCTGAAGCGAAGTGGTGGTTATTGCATGTATAAAGGTCGTCTACGACCACGCTGCCTTGTAGGCATAGTGTTAATTTATCGTTAACGAACAAAAACGAGAAATATCGAAATATAAATGTGTGTGCTTCGTCAAGAAAATGAGCGTTTTCGCGCCATAAACGCGTGCTGTGACACATTTGACCCGCTTTTCCGGCGGATTTCGTTAACCCATTGATTAACAATTGCCGGATAACTTACGCAGAAACGCGCCGACGACGCCAGGTAAAGACTGAAAAGTGTGGCAAACCGCAATCTGCGCGGGTTGTCGCTGGACAGGGAAGGCGGGGATTCATACAATCGACTGCATGACCACTGTAGTGCGCTTATTTTCGTTAAGGCGTCACCGCGTAGGTACACAACATCATTCGGGATGTGTCAAAACGGCAAGCGAATGAATCCTCGCCGCTTACTTCGGTAAGTGGTCGGGAAGACCCCGCTAACGCAGAAGCAGCTTGAAGGACGACGTGTACGGGATAGTACTCTATCAACGCCTTGCAAGTTCAGGAGAGGTATGACGATGTCATTAGAAGTGTTTGAGAAATTAGAATCAAAAGTACAGCAGGCGATTGATACCATCACTCTGTTGCAGATGGAAATCGAAGAGCTGAAAGAAAAAAACAACACGCTGGCGCAGGAAGTTCAGGGCGCACAGCACGGTCGTGAAGAGCTGGAGCGTGAAAACGGTCAGCTGAGAGAACAGCTGCAGGGCTGGCAGGATCGTCTGCAGGCGCTGCTGGGTCGCATGGAAGAAGTGTAACCCTCTCGCCCTCACCCTCTCCTCTCCTGGAGGGGGTCAGCATTTCCCCCTCCGTTTACATATACTCACAAGTTATAGCCAATCTTTTTTTATTCTTTAATCATTGTTTCGCTTTCTGGCACGCTTAACTCATCACAACACGACATAAAGAGAGCGGTGCGATGAATAAGTGGGGCGTTGGGTTAACTCTGTTGCTGGCATCCGCCAGCGTTCTGGCTAAAGACATTCAGTTATTAAACGTATCTTATGATCCGACGCGCGAGCTGTACGAACAGTACAACAAGGCATTCAGCGCGCACTGGAAGCAAGAAACCGGCGACAATGTAGTGATCCGCCAGTCGCATGGCGGCTCCGGCAAACAGGCGACGTCGGTGATCAACGGTATCGAAGCCGATGTCGTGACCCTGGCGCTGGCCTACGATGTTGATGCGATCGCCGAACGTGGCCGTATTGATAAAAACTGGCTGAAACGCCTGCCGGATAACTCGGCACCGTATACCTCCACCATCGTGTTCCTTGTGCGTAAAGGCAACCCCAAACAGATCCATGACTGGAACGACCTGATTAAACCGGGCGTGTCGGTGATTACGCCAAACCCGAAAAGCTCCGGCGGCGCACGCTGGAACTACCTGGCCGCCTGGGGTTATGCCCTGCACCAGAATCACGGCGACCAGGCAAAAGCCCAGGAGTTTGTGAAGGCGCTGTATAAAAACGTCGAAGTGCTGGACTCCGGCGCGCGCGGTTCGACCAATACCTTTGTTGAACGCGGGATCGGCGATGTGCTGATTGCGTGGGAGAACGAAGCGCTGCTGGCGACGAACGAACTGGGTAAAGATAAGTTTGAAATTGTCACCCCGAGCGAATCGATTCTTGCCGAGCCGACCGTCTCGGTGGTGGACAAAGTGGTCGATAAAAAAGGCACTCGCCAGGTGGCTGACGCCTACCTGAAGTATCTCTACTCGCCGGAAGGCCAGGAGATTGCGGCAAAGAACTTCTATCGCCCGCGTGACCCGGCAATCGCCAAAAAATATGCCGATGAATTCCCGAAACTGAAGCTGTTCACCATCGACCAGGAATTTGGTGGCTGGACTAAGGCGCAGAAAGAGCACTTCTCAAACGGCGGCACTTTCGACCAAATCAGTCAGCGTTAATTTCCCTGAACGCCCGGTTTAAATGACCGGGCGTTTTCATTTGGTCATCAAACTACGCTACTCTTCCGTTTCTGGCTGGACAGGAAAAGATGATGAGAAGAGTACGATACCTTGTATGGCTGCTGTTAGCGCTTGTGCTGGCAGCGGTGGCTGGCGGCTGGTACTGGCTGCATTCCGGTAACCCTGACGCGCTGCGACAGATTGTTTTGCAGCAATGCGTTGCTAATCAACAGCAGCATCAAACCCCATCGCCGTGTGCCGACGTCAATCTGAAGGGCGGCTACGTGCTGTTTAAAGATCGTAACGGGCCCTTGCAGTATTTGCTGATGCCGACATACCGCATTAACGGCACCGAGAGCCCGCTGCTGCTTAACCCGTTAACGCCGAACTTCTTCTGGCAGGCGTGGCAGGGGCGCGACATCATGAGCGAGCGCCGCGGTTCGGCGGTAGCGGACAGCGCCGTGTCGCTAGCCATTAACTCCCGTAGCGGGCGCACGCAAAACCATTTTCATATTCATATCTCCTGCTTACGCGAAGATGTGCGCGCCCGTCTGGATAGCCATGTCACCGCGATCAGCAGCCGTTGGCTGCCGTTTCCCGGCGGTTTACTCGGCCATGAATATCTCGCGCGGCGAGTCACCGAGTCCGAACTGGCCCAGCGTAGCCCGTTTCTGATGCTGGCGGAGGAGGTACCAGAGGCGCGTGAACATATGGGGCGCTTTGCCCTGGCGCTGGCGAAACAGAGCGATGGCTCGCTGGTGCTGCTGGCGACCGAACGTAACCTGCTGACCCTGAATCGCGCTTCCGCTGAAGAGCTCCAGGATCATCGCTGCGCGATCCTGAATTAGCCTTTATTGCTGAGCCATGCAGGTTTCTGCATGGCTTTCTGTTTTTTGATAGGTTTACCTGCCTCGTCCCCGATCGTATTCTTGCTGAAAAAAACGACAGGAGACAGGTATGTCGCTCTGGTTTTCTCACCCTCTGTTCCTTCCCTCGCTGATTGTCGCGCTAACCATTGTGCTGTGGGCGACTTCGCTGTTGCCGGAGTTTATGACCGCGCTGCTGTTTTTCGCGGTGGCGATGATGGTCAAAATTGCGCCGCCGGACGTTATCTTTGGCGGATTTGCCTCGTCGGCGTTCTGGCTGGTGTTTAGCGGCTTCGTCCTCGGGATTGCGATTCGTAAAACCGGGCTGGCGGACCGGGCGGCGCAAGCGCTATCGGCGCGACTGACGGACTCCTGGCCGTTGATGGTGGGTAGCGTCGTGCTACTGAGCTATGCGCTGGCCTTCGTGATGCCGTCGAATATGGGGCGCATCGCGCTGCTGATGCCCATCGTGGCGGCGATGGCGAAACGGGCCGGTATCGCCGACGGCACGCGGGCCTGGTATGGGCTGGCGCTGGCGGTGGGCTTTGGGACCTTTCAGCTGTCGGCGACCATTCTGCCCGCCAACGTCCCAAACCTGGTGATGAGCGGCGCGGCCGAAGGTTCGTACGGGATTCACCTTAATTACCTGCCATATTTGCTGCTGCACACGCCGGTGCTGGGCTGGCTGAAGGGGGGGATCTTAATCGTTTTGATTTGCTGGCTGTTCCCCGGCAAGCCTCATCCGCCGCGTGAGCTGACGCCGCTCCCGCCGATGAGCCGGGACGAGAAGCGCCTGGCCTGGCTGCTGGCCGTGGTGTTGGTGCTGTGGGTGAGCGAGAGCTGGCACGGTATCGGACCCGCCTGGACGGGGCTGGCCGCCGCGGTCGTCACGCTGTTGCCGCGGGTTGGCTTTATTAGCGGGGAGGAGTTTGCCAGCGGGGTCAATATTCGCACCTGTATTTACGTCGCCGGGATCCTCGGACTGGCGATTACCGTGACCCAAACCGGAACAGGCGAGATGGTCGGCAATGCGCTGCTGCAGGTGGTGCCGCTCGACAAAGAGAGTCCGTTCACCAGCTTCCTCGCCTTAACCGGCATAACCAGCGCGCTGAACTTTATTATGACGGCCAACGGCGTACCCGCCCTGTACACCACTTTTGCGCAGAGCTTTTCCGATGCCACCGGTTTCCCGCTGCTGAGCGTGATTATGATTCAGGTATTGGGCTATTCCACGCCGCTGCTGCCGTATCAGGCGTCGCCGATTGTGGTGGCGATGGGGCTAGGAAAAGTGCCGGCGCGGGCGGGGATGCTGCTGTGTATTACGCTGGCGGCGGTGAGCTACTTGATTCTGCTGCCGCTGGACTATCTGTGGTATCAGGCGTTGGGGAAATTATAGCGGCATAAAAAAGCCCGGATGCGGCGCCTGCGCGCGTTGTCCGGGCCTTCGTTACCCCGTCGCCCCGGTTAAGCGCGATGCTACCGGGAGGCTGGGGGTTAAAGCAGATTATGCTTTTTTCGCTGCTTCAGCTGCTTTAACGATTACCGCGAAAGCGTCTGCTTTCAGGGAAGCGCCGCCAACCAGCGCGCCGTCGATGTCCGGCTGGGTGAACAGTTCTGCGGCGTTAGAAGCGTTAACGGAACCGCCGTACTGAATGATGACCTGTTCAGCGACTTTCGCGTCTGCTTTCGCAATGTGATCGCGAATGAATTTGTGCACGGCCTGAGCCTGTGCCGGAGTGGCTGATTTGCCGGTGCCGATTGCCCAGACAGGTTCGTAAGCGATAACCACGCCTTCGAATGCCGCAGCGCCCTGAGTTTTCAGAACGGCGTCGATCTGACGTGCGCACACTTCTTCCGTTTTGCCCGCTTCGTTTTCTGCTTCAGTTTCGCCGATGCACAGAACCGGAATCAGACCCTGTTCTTTCAGCACCGCGAATTTCTTAGCGATGAACTCGTCAGACTCGTTGTGGTAAGTACGACGCTCAGAGTGACCGATGATGATGTATTCAGCACCGACATCTTTCAGCATTTGAGCAGAGGTTTCACCGGTGAATGCGCCGGACAGGTTCAGGTCAACGTTCTGCGCGCCCAGGTGAATGTGGCTACCTTCTGCCGCATGCTTAGCCAGATCGATGTACATTTCTGGCGGAGCAATTGCAACGGCACAGCCAGAAACGCCAGCCAGTTCGGTACGCAGGTTAGCAACCAGTTCGTTTACCATATGGCGGCTGCCGTTCAGTTTCCAGTTACCCATCACTAAAGGATGTCGCATTTTAATTCTCCACGCTACGTTAAGCGAATTAAGGAATATAGCCACCCGTCAGGGTAGCATGGTCTGTGAAACAGTATAGAGATTCATCGTTGGAAAGGCTTTGCTTTTTGTCATTTATTATTGCTCTCCAGCGTTTCAGATAGCGCCAGCTTAATCGGTTCAACAGCGAAGGTCAGTCCTTTTTCACCGTTGTCTGCGACAACATAACGTATCGCCCCTTCCGTTTCAGCGAAGTAACGCTTTCCCTTGCCGGCGGCGAGCATTTTCTGCAGTTTTTGCTGGCTCTGAGCCCCGCTTAAGGTGGGCACGAACATGCGTAACACGGCGCTCATATACTCCTGCGCTTTGGCCTTAGCCGCCTTCTGTTCGGGCCCCTGAATCGGCAGCCAGGTCACCTGCATCGATTTTATTTTGAGGGTACCGCGCTCCAGCGCCGTGGAGGCGTAGAGGTTTTCATTAATTTTGCTCGCCGCTCGCGTCAGATTTTCCCTGTCGCGGCTGGAGGTAATGGCGCGAAACTCATTCAGCTGAAGCTTAGGATTCTCCGCATTGAATTTTTCCCGAAAGTCGCTGATTGACATATCAAAGGTTGGGGCGCCCGCCAGCAGATAAGAGGCCGTGGCGGAGGATTCGGATACTGCGGACAACGCCTTCGGGCCGACGGATAAGGCCGTTAGCCCAATCAAACATACAGTCATCCACGTCTTCATGCCGGTCTTTCCTTTTTTTGCCTGCAGACGATTAAAACGGGAACCGTCGCGCTTGTCAAAAACTGACGGCTTCAGGGTAAACTACGCGAATGATGATGATAAGGAATAAAACATGACCCTACAGCAGTGGATGTTCTCAATTAAGGGACGTATCGGGCGCCGTGATTTTTGGATCTGGATAGCCATCTGGATCCTCGCCATGAGCGCGCTCTTTACCCTGGCCGGCACCAGCTTGCTCAATGTGCAGACTGCCGCATTTATCCTGGTGTGTCTGCTGTGGCCGACGGCGGCGGTGACGATCAAACGCCTGCACGATCGCGGCAAATCGGGGCTCTGGGCGCTGCTGATGATTCTGGCGTGGATGCTGCTGGCGGGGAACTGGTCGGTGCTGCCGGGCGCCTGGCAATGGGTGGTCGGGCGGTTTGTGCCAACGCTGATTATCGTCATGATGTTCATCGACCTGGGCGCGTTTGTCGGCACCCAGGGCGAGAATAAATTTGGTAAAGATACGCAGGACGTTCGCTGGAAGGCGGAGTCCTGATTACCAGTATTGCTCGGCGGTCATGTGGCCCGGACGGCGACGCAGATGTTTGGTCATCTGCCGGGTTTCTTTCAACAACTGCTGGGTATCACGCACCATCTGCGGGTTTCCACACAGCATCACGTGGCTGTTATCGGTGTTCATCGGCAGGCCAACGGCCTCCTCGAGGGCGCCGGTTTCGATAAGAAACGGAATCCGCCCGGTCAGCGAACCAGGGGCGGTTTCGCGGCTCACGACGGTCTGGATGCGCAGTTTTCCGCCGTAGCGCTGTTCTAATTCGCGCATCAGCGGCAGGTAGCTTAAATCGGCCTCATAGCGCACGGCGTGGATCAGCACCAGGTTTTTGAAGCGCGCGAGGTCTTTACCTTCCTGCAGAATGGACAGATACGGGCCGAGCGCGGTGCCGGTCGCCAGCATCCATAAGGTTTCGCAGTCCGGCACCTCTTCGAGGACGAAAAAGCCTGCGGCTTCGCTGACCAGCTGAACGTCATCGCCCGGTTTGAGCGCCGCAAGGCGCGGGCTGAGCTTACCGTCCGGGACGGTGACCAGATAGAACTCCAGATCGGAATTGCCCGGAGCGTTAACGTAGGAATAGGCGCGCTGAACGCGCTCACCGTCAATTTCCAGCCCGAGCTTGGTAAATTGCCCGGCGGTAAACGGGTGAACAGGCGCGTGGACGTACAGACTGAACAGCGTGTCGGTCCAGAACTCTATTTTTTTCACTTTACCGTTAACCCAGTCCGCCATCATCTTCTCCCGTTGCGCAAAGCGTTGCTCTATCTTCGTTGTACGCGGCAAAGATTTCCAGCCTGACGGCGACGAAAAGCTCTATTGATCAAATATTCCCGTCATACTTCAATTGCCTGTGCGCTGACGGCATCCGTTTTCGGCCCGTCCATGGGCCTGGCGCCAGCGAACAATCACAGAATATGCAGCTGAATATCCGGGTCTTTACGGTCGAGATAATGAATGGACTGAATGCGGCGAATGGTACGGGATTTACCGCGAATCAGCAGCGTTTCGGTGGTGGCCATATTGCCTTTACGGGTAATGCCATCCAGCAGATCGCCTTTGGTGATACCGGTTGCGGAGAACACCACATTATCGCTGCGGGCCATTTCGTCCAGGCGCAGCACTTTGCCCGCCTCGATGCCCATCTCTTTGCAGCGCGCCAGCTCGTTCTCGCCGATACGACGGTTTTCTGCGCTATCGCCTTTGACATCGTGGCGAGCCAGCAGGCGACCCTGCATGTCGCCGTCCAGAGCGCGAATAACGGCGGCAGAAACCACCCCTTCCGGCGCGCCGCCGATGCCGTACAGCACATCGACCTCGCTGTCCGGCATGCAGGTCAGAATCGACGCCGCTACATCGCCATCCGGAATGGCGAAGACGCGAACGCCCGCCCGCTGGAGTTCGGCAATCACCGCATCATGACGCGGTTTGGCCAGAATGGTGACGGTCAGCTCGGCCAGCGGTTTATTCAGCGCCGCAGCGATATTACGCAGGTTCTCCGCCAGCGGCAGATTGAGGTCAATCGCCCCTTTTGCCCCTGGGCCGACAATCAGTTTTTCCATGTACATGTCCGGCGCGTTCAGGAAGCAGCCTTTATCGCCGACTGCCATCACCGCCAGCGCATTGGCCTGGCCCATGGCCGTCATGCGCGTTCCTTCGATTGGGTCAACGGCGATATCCACCGCATCACCGTTGCCGGTGCCGACCTTCTCACCGATATACAGCATCGGCGCTTCATCGATTTCACCTTCGCCAATCACGATGGTGCCATCGATATTAATCAGGTTGAGCATAATACGCATGGCGTTGACGGCGGCGCCGTCGGCAGTATTTTTATCACCGCGGCCCAGCCACTTATAGCCCGCCAGCGCGGCGGCCTCGGTGACACGGGAAAATTCGATGGCCAGTTCTCGTTTCATAATCCACTCGTTGTGAAGATAAATTGCGCGAAGCGTCCGGGTCTGACCCAGCGGGGCAGATCGGGTGCTAGGCGTTGGAATAGCGTTCGGTTTCCGGCATCCAGCGTTCAATAAGCGCCTGGGCCTGCTGAGAATAACGTTCGTGAATATGGCGAGCGATGCGCTGAACGTCCGGGATCATGGCCTGATCGCGCAGCAGATCGGCGACTTTAAACTCGGCGGTGCCGGTTTGTCGGGTGCCGAGCAGCTCGCCGGGGCCGCGGATTTCCAGGTCTTTCTGGGCAATGACGAAACCGTCGTTGCTGTCGCGCAGAACCTGCAGGCGTTTCTGCGCCGTTTTTGACAGCGGCGACTTATAGAGCAGTACGCAGTGGGATGCGACCGCGCCGCGCCCGACGCGTCCTCTGAGCTGGTGCAGCTGCGCCAGCCCCAGGCGTTCCGGGTTTTCGATAATCATCAGGCTGGCATTCGGTACGTCTACCCCAACTTCAATCACCGTGGTGGCGATCAGCAGGTGCAGTTCGCCCTGCTTAAAGGCCTGCATAACCGCCTGCTTATCTGCCGGTTTCATCCGACCATGCACCAGGCCGATATTCAGCTCCGGCAGCGCGAGCTTAAGCTCTTCCCATGTCGCTTCTGCCGCCTGCGCCTCCAGCAGCTCGGACTCTTCAATCAGGGTACAGACCCAGTAGGCCTGGCGCCCTTCCTGAGTACAGGCGTTGCGCACCCTATCAATAATATCGTGGCGGCGAGTATCGGGGATGGCCACCGTAGTGACCGGCGTCCGCCCCGGCGGCAGTTCATCGATAACCGAGGTATCAAGGTCGGCGTAAGCGGTCATTGCCAGGGTTCGGGGGATCGGGGTAGCGGTCATGATCAGCTGATGGGGATGGAAGCCCTGCTGCTGGCCTTTTTCCCATAGCGCCAGACGCTGGTGGACGCCGAAGCGGTGCTGCTCATCAATAATCACCAGCGCCAGGCCGTTGAACTGCACCTGTTCCTGAAAAATGGCGTGGGTACCGACTATCATCTGTACCTGACCGCTGGCGATGGCCTCCTGCTGCGCCTGGCGGGCTTTCCCTTTCTGTTTGCCGGCCAGCCAGCCCACTTCGATGCCCAGCGGCGCGAACCACTGACGGAAGTTATTGGCGTGTTGCTCCGCCAGCAGTTCGGTCGGCGCCATCAGCGCCACCTGCTTGCCGTGAGCAATAGCCCGCAGCGCTGCGAGGGCGGCAACCAGCGTTTTACCTGAGCCGACGTCGCCCTGCACCAGACGCATCATCGGCACATCGAGCGCCATATCGCGTTCAATTTCGGCGGTGACTCGCTGTTGTGCGCCGGTCGGCTTAAAGGGCAGGGAGGCCAGCAGCTGGTTTTTGAATGTGTCGTTCGCGCTGAGCGCCAGGGCATGATAACGCTGGGCGCCAGCGCGCAGCGCCAGCATGCTCAGGTTATGCGCCAGCAGTTCTTCCAGAATTAAGCGCTGTTGCGCCGGATGCTTGCCGCTTTCCAGATCGCTGAGCTGCAGCGATGGCGGCGGGCGGTGTAATGTGCGTAGCGCCTCCGGCAGGCTCATCATTCCCTGCGCCAGTTCGGGCGGCAACAGCTCGGCGATGGCACAGGTATCCAGTAATTCCAGCGCCTGATCGGTGAGCTTGCGCAGTGTCGCCTGCTTGATGCCTTCGGTGGTGGGATAAACCGGCGTCAGCGTTTCCTGTAGGTCGGGTGTGCTCATGTCACCCTGTACGCGGTATTCCGGGTGAATCATCTCCGCCCCGTATTTTCCCCGTTTGGCTTCTCCGTAGGCCAGCACGCGCCGGCCGGTCGCCAGGCTGTTTTTCATGGCGGCATTGAAGTTGAAAAAGCGCATGGTGAGAATACCGGAGCCGTCGCTGATCTGGCAGGTCATCATTCGGCGGCCGCCGAAGGTGATGTTGCTACTGAGAACTTCACCTTCAACGGTGGCGTAAACGCCCGGTAGCAGATCGCCTATCTGATAAAGATGGGTGCGGTCCTCATAGCGTAGCGGCAGGTGCAGAAGGAGATCCTGCACGGTATGCAGGCCGATTTTCGCCAGTTTGTTGCTTTGTGCCGCCCCAACGCCGGTGAGCGAATTGAGCGGGACCGCGTCTAACAGGCGACCGGACATTTACCCTTCATCCTTCAGACTGCGTCTTGTCTGGCCAGCGCCTGCGCGGTTGTCGCGCGAGCTGCTGTGAGCGGAACCGGAAGCCTGCATGGTTGCCCACCATGCGTCATCGGCTTCGACTTCGCCCTGCGCATTCACGTAGGGGTAAGGCAGACCTTTTTGTTTTGCCACTCTGGCCAGTACCGGGTACCCGCCTTCAAACAGCAGGCGCTGCTGCTCTTCTTGCGGCAGCATGCTGTTCTCACGCTGATACATCCCCGCATTTTGCCGCTGGCGCTGGGCTTCATACAGAATCAGAGCCGAGGCGACGGAGACATTCAGCGACTGCACCATGCCAGTCATCGGAATGATGATCTCCCGATCGGCCAGCGCCAGCGCTTCCTGAGTAATACCGGTTTTTTCCTGTCCCATCAGGATGCAGGTAGGGCGGGTATAGTCGATTTCACGGAAATCGACGGCTTTATCAGAGAGATGGGTAGCCAGGATCTGCATGCCCTGGCCCTTTAAATGGCTGACGGCATCGCCAATCGAGCGGTGGGTTCTCACCTGAACCCAGCTGTTACTGCCAGCGGCGGCAGAGACCATCGTGCGCATGTGGTTACTGGGCCAGATGGCGTGGACTTCGTGCACGCCAACGGCGTCTGCGGTACGAATCACCGCAGAGACGTTATGAGGTTTATGGACCTGCTCCATGCAGACCGTCAGGTCAGGCTGGCGCCTGGCGAGCATCTCGCAGATACGCGCATAACGCTGTGGATTCATAAACACGTCATCCTTCAAATTGCCTCGGCGTTAGCCGTACTCATTACCCCCGGTTACCTACTCCTGTACGAGCCGGGTAATTCATTCGCTGGCCGCGTGACTGCCCGGCCCTTCTGGGCCGGTACCCGTGCGGCGCAAAACGCGAATGATTTCGTGCACAGAGCTAGTTTCGGTTACGGGTGACTTTTATGACATCCGGCATAACGCGAATTTTGCGCATAATATTCGCCAGATGCACGCGATCGCGCGCCGTCAGGCGGATAAACGCGCTGTACACGCGACCATCTTTTTCTTCGGTAGTCAGATTCTGAATATTGGAAGAGGCGGTATTAATGGCCGCGGTGAGGTTCGCCAGCGCACCCTGGTGGTTAAACATATCCACCTTAATTTCGGTGATAAATTCCTGGGCGGTCTCTTTATCCCACTCGACGGCCATAAACTTCTCTGGCTCTTTCTGATAGCCACGAATGTTACGGCAGGACTCATGGTGAATGACCAGGCCCTTGCCGGGGCTGACGTGGGCGATAATCGGGTCGCCGGGAATCGGACGGCAGCACTTCGCAAAGGTAATCAGAACGCCGTCAGCGCCCTTAATCGGCAGATGACCGTGACCTGAAGAGGCGCCTTGCGTCGTGGCGGCGACGGTTTCGCCTTGTTGCAGGTTTTTGGCTACCACGACGCTCATTGCGTTGCCGAGGCCAATTTCCGCCAGCAGATCGTCAAGGCTGGCCAGCTTCATGCGTTCCAGTTCGCGCTGAATGCTCTCCTGCGGGATTTCAGCCAGTTTACGGCTGCCGCCGAGGGCATGGTTGAGCAGACGGCGGCCCAGGCTGACGGAGTCATCGCGCTTAAGGTTTTTCAACAGCTGGCGAATTTTGGCGCGCGCTTTTGAGCTGACGACAAAGTTCAGCCACGCGGCATTCGGACGTGCGCCCGGCGCGGTGATGATTTCCACCGTCTGGCCGCTGGAAAGCGACTGCGACAAGGGGTACGGCTGGCGGTCGACGCGCGCGCCGACGCAGGCATGGCCGATATCGGTATGCACCGCGTAGGCGAAGTCCACCGGCGTGGCGCCAGCGGGGAGTTCGACAATACGCCCTTCCGGGGTGAAAACGTAAATCTCATCCGGGAACAGATCGGATTTGACGCTCTCGATAAATTCAAACGAACTGCCTGCGCTTTGCTGCAACTCCAGCAGGCTCTGCATCCAGCGCTGGGCGCGGATTTGCGCGGTGGTGCTGCTTTCGCCGCCGTGCTCTTTATAGGCCCAGTGCGCCGCAACCCCCATTTCCGCCATCTGGTCCATGTCTTCGGTACGAATTTGTACTTCAACCGGGACGCCGTGCGGGCCGATCATCGAGGTGTGCAAAGATTGATAACCGTTCGCCTTGGGAATGGCGATGTAATCTTTCATCCGGCCAGGACGAGGCTTGTAAAGGCTGTGCATCTGGCCAAGCACGCGGTAGCAGGTGTCAGAATCCTGCACAATCACGCGAAAGGCGTAGATATCCATAATCGAGTGAAAACGCTGCTCTTTCAGCACCATCTTGCAGTAGATGGAGTACAGATGCTTCTCGCGACCGCTGACGCGACAGGGGATTCCCGCTTCCTGTAAACGTCCTTCGATTTCAGAGAGGATCTTTTGAATCATCTCTTTACGGTTGCCGCGCGCCGCTTTGACGACTTCTTTGATGACGCGATAGCGGTTAGGATACAGCGCTTCAAAGCCCAGCTCTTCGAGCTCGGTTTTGATGTGGTGAATACCTAAACGGTGGGCCAGCGGGCTGTAGATCTCCAGCGTTTCGCGGGCAATGCGGCGGCGTTTATCCGGGCGAAGCGAGCCCAGCGTGCGCATGTTGTGCGTGCGGTCGGCAAGTTTGATCAGGATGACGCGGATATCCTGCACCATCGCCATAATCATTTTGCGAAAGTTTTCGGCCTGCGCCTCTTTCTTATCGCGGAAGTTGAGCTTATCAAGCTTCGATACCCCCTCTACCAGCTCAGCAACGCTTTTGCCAAAGAGCTGCTCCATATCCTGGTAGGTGGCAGGGGTATCTTCAATCACGTCATGCAGTAGCGCAGCCATCAGCGTTTCATGGTCGAGTTTCATCTCGGCCAGAATGCAGGCTACCGCTACCGGGTGCGTGATATAGGGTTCGCCGCTTGAACGTGTCTGGCCCTCGTGAGCGTCACGTGCAACGAGATATGCCTGCCGAAGACGCTTAATTTGCTCTTCCGGCAGGTAATTTTGAATCAGCTGATTCAGGCTTTCAAACAGATACAAGGGCTACCCACTGCGTGATTAACGACGGCCTTCAGCAATAGCGGTAACGGCTTGTAATTCAGCGGCTTCCTGCTCTTGCTGTTCTTGACGATCGCGAACGTCGAGGATCTGGTTGTTGATCAGACCTTCTTCGATTTCGCGCAGCGCAATAACGGTAGTTTTATCGTTTTCTTCCGCTACCAGCGGATCTTTTCCGCCAACCTGCATCTGACGAGCGCGACGCGCGGCGACCAGTACCAGGTCAAAACGGTTACCAATTTTCTCTACAGCGTCCTGAACAGTTACGCGTGCCATACTTAAAATGCTCCACAGATGAAGAAATGACTGGGCATGATACTGAATGTGGGTTCAGTCTGCCAACAGTTTGGTGATTAAAGCGCCATGTCGCTGCTTTTGGCGGCTCATGCGCAGACGTTCGGCGCGAATAATGTTTTTCAGATCGCTCAGCGCGGTATCAAAATCATCATTCACAATAAGGTAATCATATTCCGCGTAATGGCTCATTTCTGCAACAGCCTGAGCCATACGTTTTGCGATCACCTCTTCGCTGTCCTGGCCGCGGCCACGCAGGCGACGGTCAAGCTCATCTTTTGACGGCGGCAGAATAAAGATACTGCGCGCGCCAGGCATTTTTTGACGGATTTGCTGAGCGCCCTGCCAGTCGATATCGAGGAAGACATCGACGCCGGTTGCCAGTACCTGCGCGATGGTTTCGCGCGAGGTGCCGTAATAGTTGCCAAAAACTTCCGCGTGCTCAAGGAATGCGTCTCTGCTAATCATCGCTCTGAAATCGTCGTGATTAACAAAGAAATAGTGTTCGCCGTGCACTTCACCCGGACGCGGCGCGCGCGTGGTATGTGAAACAGAGACCTGGGTGTCGTACAGCGGTTGGGTTTTCAATAAAGCCTGAATCAGGCTGGATTTACCCGCGCCACTTGGGGCGGAAACAATATAAAGCGTGCCTTGAGCCATGAGAGTCTTTTGTATGTGATTGTCGAAAGAGATACTACATACGAGCCTATTATACACGGCGCCGCACCGTGACGCAGTCCCTGTCACACTTTTTGCTTCTGTTTCTTTCATTTTGCCAGCCGTTTCCCTGATTTCGTCGTGTAATGCGCAGAAGACAGACAAAGTCCGGAAGCCCGATCGCAGCGTGATAAATCCGTCGTCGCCGAAAAAAACCGCCTTCCTGCAGAATGTTCGTGGGTAAACAGGAGGTGGAGTCATGCATAAATGGGTCTGGGTGATTGGCACGTGGGCGGTGGCTGGATACGGGCAGGCTGCCTGTCCTGAATGGCCGCAGGCGCAGGCCATTCAGGAGGTATATCGTCTGAACCAACAGGTGACTGCCTGGAACAATGCGTACTGGCGACAGGGAAGTAGCGGGGTCAGTGATGAGGTATACGACCAGCTTTCGGCGCGACTCATGCAGTGGCGGCGCTGTTTTTCGCTGGTATCGCCCGCAGATAGCGATGATGTGCCGCCTGCAAGCGGAGAGGTCAGGCATCCGGTCGCCCATACCGGCGTGCGTAAACTGGCCGATAAATCGGATGTTGCGCGGTGGATGCACGGTAAAAAGGATCTCTGGGTGCAGCCGAAGGTGGACGGTGTCGCCGTGACGCTGGTGTATCGTCGCGGGCGGCTGGTACAGGCCATTAGTCGGGGAGATGGGCGAGCCGGGGAGGCGTGGACCGCAAAGGTACAGCAGATTCCCGCAGTGCCTAAGGTAACGGAGGGGGAACTGGCGAACAGCGTGCTGCAGGGGGAGCTTTTCCTGCAGCGCGACGGGCATGTGCAGAAGCAGATGGGAGGAATGAATGCCCGGGCGAAAGTGGCTGGTGCTCTGCTGCGCCTCGATACCCCGGCGCAGCTCGCGGAGTTGGGGATTTTTATCTGGGCATGGCCAGATGGCCCTCAGGACATGGGCCAGCGACTGGCCCTGTTGCGCAAGAGTGGATTTATCCACAGCGCATATTTTACCCAGCCTGTTACGGATGTGCAGCAGGTGGCACAGTGGCGAGAGCGCTGGCTAACCTCGCCTCTGCCTTTTGCTACCGATGGCGTGGTCGTCCGCCGTAGTCAGGAGCCTGCCGGGCGATTGTGGTCGCCTGGGCAGGGTGAATGGGTCGTTGCATGGAAATATCCGCCGGCGTCGCGGTTAATGGAGGTGCGCGGCATCCACTTTCGGGTCGGGCGCAGCGGCAAAATTTCCGTCGTTGCTCTGCTGGATCCGCAGCGCCTCGACGACAAGCGGGTTAAGCAAGTCAGTATCGGGTCGGTTTCCCGCTGGAGGCGCCTGGATATTGGCCTCGGCGATCAGCTACAAATCAGTCTGGCCGGTCAGGGCATTCCGCGCCTCGACAGCGTAGTGTGGCGGTCGGCGCAGCGTACGAAACCGCAGCCTCCCCCGGAACGGTTTACCCCGCTGACCTGCTATTTCGTCACGCCGGGGTGTGATGCGCAGTTTCTCTCACGGCTTATCTGGCTGTCGTCAAAACCGATTCTGAATCTTGATGGCGTGGGCGAGTCAGTGTGGCGCACGCTACAAGATGCGCGGCCGCTGGATCACCTGTTCTCGTGGCTGGCATTAACGCCAGCGCAGTTGCAGGAGATTCCGGGGATAACCTCCGGGCGAGGGCAGCGGCTGTGGCACCAGTTTAATCTGGCGCGCGAGCGGCCTTTTTTGCGCTGGATCCAGGCGATTGGCGTACCGATACCCCGGGTGGCGCTTGCTGGCCTGGCGGGGGAAAACTGGCAGCAGCTACAAGAACGTACCGAGGAACAGTGGCAGCGTCTGCCGGGCATGGGGGCCGGGAGAGCGAGACGGCTGGTTGCCTTTCTCCGGCACCCGGATGTTGCCGCGCTGGCGCAGTGGCTCAGCGGGCAACATATACCCGGGTTTTGAGGGGATCAGTGGGCGTTATGGTTGTAGTGAAAGACGGGCAGCCCCAGCTTCCAGCGCAGTGCCAGCAGGCGAGCGGTAAAGCCAAACAGCAAGGTGGAGACAACCACCACATCGTGGCTACTGACGTAATGCTGCAGGGCAATATAGAGAATAGCGGCCGCAAACGAAATGCCGGCATACAGCTCCTTCTGGAAAACCAACGGGATGCGCTTACAGAACATGTCCCGCAGTACGCCGCCAAATACGCCGGTAATCACTGCGGCGATGGAGGCGATCACCGGCCCTTCTCCCATATCCAGCGCGATTTGCGCGCCGATAATGGAGAACACCACCAGACCCAGGGCATCCAGGACCAGGAACAGACGGCGCAGATGGGGCATGACCGGCGCAGCAATGGTCGTTAACACTGCCGCGACGGCAACGATAATGACGTATTCCGGATGCTTTACCCAGCCCAGAGGGTAGTGGCCCAGCAGGATATCCCGGACTGAGCCGCCGCCCAGCGCGGTGGCGGTAGCAATAATGATGACGCCAAAGGTGTCCATGCGGCGGCGCCCGGCTGCCAGAGCGCCAGTCATAGCCTCTGCCGTAATACCGATAAGATAAAGAATATGAAGCAGC
The DNA here is from genome assembly GCF_009825425.1 of Klebsiella sp. Lac1. Classification (NCBI taxonomy): domain Bacteria; kingdom Pseudomonadati; phylum Pseudomonadota; class Gammaproteobacteria; order Enterobacterales; family Enterobacteriaceae; genus Klebsiella; species Klebsiella sp. Lac1. The sequence continues at coordinate 345,210 of NZ_VJZJ01000004.1, read as the reverse complement.
ATAGAAGATCTCCCGGATGATGGCGCGGAGATTAGCGATTTGTGCGACAGATCACGATTGAAATTTTCTAAGGTGAGTCATTTTGACCAAGATAAAGTAATGAATTTAATCTCTTCATATCAGATATAAAAGGTTTTTTTCTAAATTTTTCATCTTCATTCATTAGAAAAAATAATGATTTCTATTCCCTGGCGAGTTTTATTCAATGCGCTATTAATACTCAATATTTAACCTCCGGGCTTTATCATTTTATTGTCCCCAGCTTCCCGGCAACGGTAAAGGTCCGATGCAGTTGGCTACCAGCGATGGTCTGGGCTGGCATACGGTGGTAATGCTGCTGGTGTTAAAATTGTTGTTATCCTGGTTGTGTTGCGGGGGCATTTATCGCCTGTAGGGCACTGGATAGAAAGTATTTTTTCTGCGCGATATGTGCAAATGACAATGGACGGAGAATCCGTCCTTTTAAACGGTAGTGCTCAGGGAGTTTTGAGCGACAGGATTACAACGTTATTGGTCGTTACTGGCGATCCGCCATGATCAACAGGTTGAAATCAGGATCGCCAGTTTCATTAAGCTAATATTAAGCTTTCGGCATTTACACTAAAGCGCTCAAGCACTAGTGATTAACAGGAACAGGACGTTATGAATCATTCACTCTCGAAATATCTGGCTTCCGCTACATCTGCATTAATGTTTTTTGCCATGAGTTCTTTACCTGCGATGGCGGAACAGAAAACGACTGCTAAATCCGATATTGTCTCTGTTCTGGCGGCAGATCATGGGTTAAGCGAAGCGGCTCAGCAGTATTTGCTGCATTATAAATCAGTCAGTGGAGTGGATGGGAAGACGATTCGCACTGATACCGCTGCGGTGTTTATTCCATTCGGTTCAACTCCGGAAGGGGGATGGCCTGTTGTCGTGTGGGCCCACGGAACCGTTGGTGTGGCTAATGCCTGCGCCCCTTCATTAAATGTGCGCAGCGTTCGGGATAAACAGTATCTTAATACCTGGCTGTCACTGGGTTTTGCTATTGTGGCGCCCGATTATCCAGGACTGGGCTCCAGCGGATTACACCATTATCTTAATGCCAGAGGAGAAGCCTGGAGCATTCTCGATGGCGTTCGCGAGTCTCTCAAAGAATTTCCATTGAAGAACGAAATTATTCTTGTGGGGCAATCTCAGGGGGCACATGCGGCGTTTTCAGCGGCAGGGTATCAGCCACAGTACGCGCCTGACCTTAATATCCGCGCAACGATACTCACAGGTACACCCTATTTTTCCAAAGGCACGAAGGCGAGCGATATTCTGCATTCCGTTGATGGTAAAGCGGTGCAGGGGGGCGATCCAAAAATTCCTTATCTGTTCTATATCTTTTTGTCGGCAGCGGATCTGCATCCGGAGTTAAAATCCTCTGATTATTTCCAGGATAAGGCGCTACCGGTACTCGAACAGGCTAATCATTTGTGCATCACGGCACTAACAGAGCAGGTGATGGAGCAAGGACTCAATGCCGGGAATTCGCTGAAACCAGCCGTTGAGTCACTGCTTGAAACCAGTATTGACGCTATGATTTACCCGACGCTCAGGATTGACCATCCGGTCTTTATTGGGATGGGTAGTGTTGATGTGAATGTCCCTACCATGATGCAGGAACGTTTTGCCAGAGCGGTAAAACAGGCAGGGACACAGGCGGAGGTTCATGTTTATCAAGGGTTGGATCATAGCGGAACCGTTAACCCATCATTGCGTAATTCGCTGCCTTTTGTCCTGAATGTACTAAAGGAAAAGCACCATCATATAAATTAGATGTTGGTGAGAAGAATATGACGGGCAGTGGCTGATATCAAAATAGCTATTCTTATCTGCCAGCCTCGCCGATAAATAAACCGCAGCCCTCTTTTGTGAGAGCTGCCATGCTCAGGATACTCTTCCCTCGTGTGGCAAGGCATGGGGAGCCCGGATCAGCAGAAAAAGTTCGCTATGACACGGGCTTCCTGATTTTTCGACGGTAGCTGGATCAGATGTTGAGTTGTATTTTATTGTATTTGATTTAAGTGAATTTTTTATAATTACCTTTTTTGGACAGTTTATCAGAGGAAGAAATCATTACTTTCCTGAGTGAGCGATATCCGTCGCCGCTGGCTATCGGAAGACGTAAAACAGAAATTAGTGGAAAAAATTGGCGTCATAAACAGGTTGAACGACTATCTGATTTTCGTTGGCCGATACAAACGATAGAAATAATTGACGGCAAAGAACGGGGCGCATGGCAATATCGGTAAAAAGAGATAAAATTTGCCTGGAATAAATATTCTGCATGCGCCTGCAGAGAGCGAGAGAATCAGGATGACTTTGTGAAAAATGCCGGCGTAATGATCTGTCAGGGTTAAACAGGGATTTTATTCATCACAACCCATTTCAGATGGGATTAACAGATGAGGAGTAATCCCATGAAGTATTACTGAATTCTGCACTACGCTGAACGTGGGACTGATACGTCAGGAGGGCATCGTTACCGTTGGGTAAAAATTTTTTCCATTTTTATTCTGGCTCCATCCAGGTAGTACTGAAATCAAACCAGCCCAGATTATTCAGATGAATGCCCACAGCCTGGTCTGGTCCTTTCAGTCGCATCCAGTGATGGAATAAAGGTTGCAGCCATCCTTTACTGACTACATTCTGCATCAATTGTTCAGAATCGAGCACCCCGGCACGCCAGTGCTGTAACCAGTCATTGAACAACGGAGTATCCCCACCTGATATTGAATGTTTTAATAATGGCATCCCCAGCAGCCACACACCCACATTCCAGGTTTCCGGTACAGCAAAATTTACCGTACCCAGCCAGAGATCGGCCTCTGCTTCTCCTCTGGCCCAGCGATCATAGTCCAGTTGTATGATATCTAAGTGGATCCCCTCAACAGCCAGCATTTTTTTCATTTCAGCAGCCAGCATCGGATATTCCGGATGCTGTTGATGATATGCGAGACGTAACCTCAATGCGGGACTATCCGTCCCGGTGGCAAAAGGCATCAGAGTCGGGCCATTGTCCATACAGTGGAACCAGGTCGGTAGCAAGCTCCCGGTAGGCACCCAAAAGGGACGGATCTTTTCATCCAGTCGTTGGGCCAGCGAATAGGGATTTAGTTTTTCTCTGATCCAGCGCCTGCGCTCCAGAGCGCCCCAATGGGGTGAGCGACTGTCACACAGTAAAAAATACCCGCCCCGCTCAAGAAACATTTCCTGGAATAAATCAGAAGGTTTCCCTGTTAAACCCACCGCGAGACCAGAGGCGAAGTCGATGTCACTGATACTGGAGCTTAACCAGGCGGACGAGCTCACATCCAGGATTGGTCCACCACCTGTGTCATTTCCCACGGACGGCCGGGAGACAGCATCGCTCGTCAGATGTTCCCGGTTAGCGGGCTGCCCCAGGTCAGGCCATACAATCACCTCGATCTCATCAAGTAACCCCCGGAAACCAAAATAATGATCAAAAGCCCGCATAAGTAAATGCCATTCATCATTCTCACAAACCATATAGGGGCCGGTGCCGACAGGTTGGGCAGCAAAATTATCCCGTATAGCGTGGTCGGCAGGTAAAATCATGGCTGCCGGATCGGCTAATAGTTGCGGCAATAAATGATCCGGTTGGGTCAGTTCAATAGTGACGCTTAATACACCATGCTCATCAATTTTTTTTAGATGTGAAAACAGCGGCAATTGAGCACAGCGGGTTAATGAGACCACCACATCCTGGCTGGTGAGCTCACGTCCATCGTGAAATCGCACGCCAGGCCTCAAGAAAAAGCGCCAGTGCAAAGGATCAAGCATGCGCCAGTAATGGGCCAGATCTTTTTCAACTACCCCACTTTCGTCATTAATACGGGTGAGTCCATTAAATATTTGTCTGACCAGATGGAGTTCCGAACGACGAAGTGGCGTACCCGGATAGAGATTGGGCATAGTGCGATAATAGGGAATACGTAACGACTGGTAATCATCACGGATGTTATATCCTAATCTGGCCCGCAGCAACGGTGCGATGAGGTGCTTTTCAGCCCCAAGTAGCTCAAGAGCAGCACCAAAGTTACCGGATTTCAACAGATGTTCAGCTTTTTCCATCCGCAATTGCTGTTCGCTGCACAACAGCCGTAGCCGGGCTTGATGGCCACGTCCCGGACTGGCATGCCACTCCAGCCAATGACGGGCTTGCATATCGACCAGCAGTGAACGCATGTGGCGCTTGCTGCAACAGAGCTTATCCGCCAGGCCCTGTAGCGTGATGTTCTCTTCTCTGTGGGGAAACAGAGTCAGCAGGCGTAAATACTGATGTTCAAGCCGTTGACCATACATAAAAGAGGAACCTTAAAGGGAAAAAGACAGCAATTTTTAATCTCATCGTTTTAGTCCATTATTTTTTCGACAGCAAGGAATACTGATCGAGATGCCACAAATAATGGATGTACCCTGCTGCCAGGACACATATCGGAGCCGGATGCATCAGATGGTTACTGAACCGATGGACATGGTTTAGTTTCGCAATCACCGATACTTTTCACCGCTGTGCCGGTAAAAGTGGCGAACTACTTTAGCTCAGGAATATGAAATGACCCTACATCTGAATAAAGACACTACTGTCTGCATGTCTCTCGCCGCAAGACCCAGTAATTTCGGGACGCGTTTTCATAATTATCTGTATGACGCCCTGGGACTTGATTATCTCTACAAAGCGTTTACCACCACCGATTTGGCGAGTGCTATCGCCGGCGTTCGGGCTCTGGGTATTCGCGGTTGCGCCATCTCCATGCCGTTTAAACAGGACTGTATCGCCCTTGTGGATGAATTAGACGCGTCTGCTAAAGCCATTAATTCAGTGAATACCATTGTGAATACTCACGGTTATCTGAAAGCCTATAACACGGATTATATTGCTATCACCACGTTGCTAAGGCAATTTCGGGTGCCAACCAGTCTGGTCTTCGCGCTGCGCGGTAGTGGTGGAATGGCCAAAGCAGTGGCTTGTGCTCTGCGAGATACTGGATTCAAAAAAGGATATATCGTCGCGATTGACGAAGAGAGTGGCCGCAGTCTGGCTGAATTATGTGGTTATGAATGGCGTCCGGATATGGAAGGGTTACAGCCAGGGTTATTGATTAACGCAACGCCGATTGGCATGACCGGCAGCGAAGACGCCGACAAAATGTCTTATACCCCAGACGAAGTCGATGCAGCCGACATTATATTCGATGTGGTCGCAATGCCGGAACAAACACCGCTGATACAATACGCCAGAGCAAAAAATAAAGTCGTTATAACCGGTTCCGAAGTATTTGCTATTCAGGCGGTAGAACAATTTGCCTTGTACACGGGGATTCGGCCCGACAAGGAGTTATTCCGTCAGGCCGCCGCATATTCCCGACAATAAATAATGAAATAACACTATTTCCCTGTGACGATAAAGCAATAAAAAAAGCCTTAATCCTTAATAGAATCATCGAAAAGAAGGCGTACCCTATGAACAAACGTATTATTGCCATCACTGCTTGTCCCACTGGCGTGGCGCATACCTTTATGGCCGCAGAAGCCCTGACTGTTGCGGCCACGAAGCAAGGATATTGGGTCAAAGTAGAAACACATGGATCGGTGGGAGCAAAAAATGAATTAACCACTGCTGAGATTGCATCTGCCGATGTGGTCATTATCGCCGCCGATATCGACGTCGATTTGTCCCGTTTCACGGATAAACGACTTTATTGCACCAGTACTGGCGCAGCACTGAAAAAACCTGCCCAGGAAATTGCTCAGGCCCTTGCCTCGGCAACGCTCTATGGTGGTAGGGATGCGAAAAAACCAGCACCGTCGCTAAAAGCGGAACTGCCGGGAGTATACAAACATTTGATGACTGGTGTATCTCATATGTTGCCGCTGGTGGTGGCTGGCGGCCTGTGTATTGCGCTCTCGTTTGTTTTTGGCATTCAGGCTTTCAAAGAGCCAGGCACGCTGGCAGCGGCTCTAATGCAAATCGGCGGGAAGGCGGCTTTCGCACTGATGGTGCCGGTACTGGCCGGTTTTATTGCATTTTCTATCGCTGATCGCCCCGGACTGGCACCTGGACTGATTGGAGGTATGCTTGCCAGCAATAGCGGTGCGGGTTTTCTAGGCGGTATAGTGGCTGGTTTTCTGGCGGGTTATGTTGCTAAGTATCTGGCAGAGAAAATTCGCCTGCCGCAGGCAATGGATGCGTTAAAGCCTGTACTGGTGATTCCATTGTTGGCGACACTGATTACCGGACTGGTGATGATTTATGTGGTGGGAGGCCCGGTTTCCGCCGCTATGTTGGGATTGACCACGTTCCTGGCCGGTATGACGACCGCCAATGCCGTGCTACTCGGAATTTTGCTGGGGGCGATGCAATGCTTCGATCTTGGTGGGCCGGTCAATAAAGCTGCATACACTTTCGGCGTTGGGTTGCTGGCGTCCCAGTCTTATCAACCTATGGCGGCGATCATGGCTGCCGGTATGGTGCCAGCATTGGGAATGGGCGTCACTACCTGGCTGGCAAAAGCTAAATTCTCCCAACAGGAGCGTGAGGCTGGCAAAGCATCTTTTGTGCTGGGCCTGTGCTTTATCTCCGAGGGGGCCATTCCCTTTGCTGCCCGAGACCCAATGCGCGTGATCCCGTCGACGATGGCTGGCGGTGCACTGGCCGGTGGTTTGTCGATGTTTTTCGGCTGCACGCTGATGGCTCCTCACGGCGGGCTGTTTGTGCTGGCGATCCCTCATGCTGTGGGGCATGTTGCAATGTATCTGGTTTCTATCATCGCCGGTACAGTGCTGACTGGTATTATGTATGCTGTACTTAAACCGACAGCGCAGCTACAAATAGCGGAATCCTGAGGGCTGAACGGGGACCTCACTCTTTCAGAGAGCCCAGGAAGGAATCCTTGAGTGGCATACCCGTTATAAAAGAATCAGATGCAGTTCACTTTCAACCTGGATCGATACTCTCTCGCCGTTTTGTCGTCACGGATGGCAGCGCGGGGATGCAATCATGTGAAATTCTCTGGCATAAAAAAAGCCCGTTATTACGCGGGCTTGGTGCTGCCGGTGAGATATTGCGAGACTTGATGAGTTCGACCAGCAATTTACTCGATATTCTGGATCTGCTCGCGCATTTGCTCGATCAGGACTTTCAGTTCGATGGCGGAATTGGTCACTTCGGCATTAATGGATTTCGATGCCAGTGTGTTCGACTCGCGGTTAAATTCCTGCATCATAAAGTCAAGACGGCGGCCAACGGCTTCTTTCTTCTTCAGGATGTTCCAGGTCTCTTTTACGTGCGCTTCCAGGCGATCCAGCTCTTCGGCGACGTCGATACGCTGCGCCATCAGCACCAGCTCTTGTTCGAGACGGTTGTTTTCCAGCTGTACTTCCGCATCTTCCAGTCGGGAAACCAGGCGCTCGCGCTGCCACTGTAAGATTTCCGGCATATGAGCGCGCACTTTGGCGACTTCGGCGGTGACGCCTTCCAGACGCTGCTCAATAAGCGCTTTCAGCGCCTGACCTTCGGTCTCGCGGGCAACGATAAAATCATCCAGCGCACCGTTCAGGGCCGACAGAATATCGGCGGCAATCGCATCGAGATCCTGTTCCTGAGCGGCCATCACGCCAGGCCAGCGCAGAATATCAACCGGGTTGATTTCGCCTTCGTCGCTCTGCATCTTGACCCAGTTGGCGGCATTGACCAGCTGTTTTGCAAGGCTTTCGTTCAGAATCAGCTCGCCCTGGGCGCTGGGATCCTGCTCAAAACGTAAGGTACATTCAACTTTGCCACGGGTCAGACGTGAACGAATACGCTCACGCACGACAGGCTCCAGGCTACGGAACTGCTCCGGCAGACGGAAATAAGTTTCCAGATATCGTTGGTTTACCGAGCGCAGTTCCCATGCGGCGCTGCCCCATTCACCCTTGATTTCACGCCGGGCATAGGCGGTCATACTGCGGATCATAGACGTTCCTGTTTTTAAAGGAGAGTGAGGTGGATTATAGCTTTCAGGGCCTTATCAGGATAGGAATAAGCGAGCATTATCCGTATAGACACGTTATCCTTCTGGCAGCCCCTCTGTTGGCGGCCTCGCTCCGCCCTGGGCGCCAGTCATCGATGCTGTCAGGGGCGCGTCACCTCATGCATCCCGCATGATTTTGTGTATAATGCGCGCCACATTCGTTTCAAGCCGGAGAGATCATTATGCGTCCAGCAGGTCGTAGCGCTAATCAGGTGCGTCCCGTCACCCTGACCCGTAACTATACAATACACGCAGAAGGCTCCGTGCTGGTCGAATTTGGTGACACCAAAGTGTTGTGCACCGCATCGATCGATGAAGGCGTACCGCGCTTCCTGAAAGGCCAGGGCCAGGGGTGGATCACGGCAGAATACGGCATGCTGCCACGTGCAACCCATACCCGTAACGCGCGTGAAGCCGCGAAAGGGAAACAGGGCGGCCGCACCATGGAAATCCAGCGTCTGATTGCCCGTGCGCTGCGTGCAGCGGTCGATCTGAAAGCGCTTGGTGAATTTACCATTACCCTCGATTGCGATGTTTTGCAGGCAGACGGTGGCACCCGTACCGCATCCATTACCGGCGCCTGCGTGGCGCTGGCCGATGCGCTGAATAAGCTGGTGGCGACCGGCAAGCTGAAAAGCAATCCAATGAAAGGGATGGTCGCCGCAGTTTCCGTTGGTATCGTCAATGGCGAAGCGCTTTGCGATCTGGAATATGTCGAGGATTCAGCGGCGGAAACTGATATGAACGTGGTGATGACCGAAGATGGCCGCATCATTGAGGTACAGGGCACCGCGGAAGGCGAGCCGTTTACCCACGAAGAGCTACTCACCTTGCTGGCCCTGGCCCGCAGGGGTATCGAATCCATTGTCGCGACGCAGAAAGCGGCATTAGAAAATTAATTTTAAGGGCGGCTGATGAGTCGCCCTTTTTTTTACGTTTTATCCTTCATGCGGTCTTTCTCGGCTGCCATACGCGACCAGCTCACAGCGTTATCGACGTTTCTGTGCCGCCTGATGACGCGTGAAGAATTTGGCGTAAACCTAAATAATGAAAAGTAAGATGAGGAGCGAATCCATGAAACCGTATCAGCGCCAGTTTATTGAGTTTGCACTTAACAAGCAGGTACTTAAGTTTGGCGAATTTACGCTGAAATCCGGGCGTAAGAGCCCCTATTTCTTCAACGCCGGCCTGTTTAATACCGGGCGCGATCTGGCACTGTTAGGCCGTTTCTACGCCGAAGCGCTGGTCGATTCCGGAATTGATTTCGATCTGCTGTTTGGGCCGGCTTATAAAGGGATCCCTATCGCGACGACTACCGCGGTTGCGCTGGCGGAGCACCATGATCTGGATTTGCCTTACTGCTTTAACCGCAAAGAAGCCAAAACCCACGGCGAGGGGGGCAACCTGGTCGGCAGCGCTCTGCAGGGGCGCGTCATGCTGGTTGACGATGTGATTACCGCAGGCACCGCGATTCGCGAGTCGATGGAAATTATTCAGGCGCACGGCGCGGAACTGGCTGGCGTACTGATCTCTCTGGACCGCCAGGAACGTGGCCGCGGCGAAATCTCCGCGATTCAGGAAGTCGAGCGCGACTACGGCTGCAAAGTGATTTCTATCGTGACGCTGAAAGACCTGATTACCTATCTGGAAGAGAAGCCGGAGATGGCTGAGCATCTGGCGACGGTACGCGCTTACCGCGAAGAGTTTGGCGTATAAGTCAAAAACCCGGAGGCGACAGGCCCCCGGGCTTTCAGTTATTGCAACTGTGCGGCGACCAGCGGCCAGCGGGCGTCAAAATCATCCGTCGGACGATATTTAAACTCGCTGCGCACAAAACGCGACAGCATGCCTTCGCAGAATGCCAGCAGCTGGCTGGCCAGCAGCGCCTCATCGATGGTGTAGCCTTCACCTTCCCGCATTTTCTTCTCACGCATGACCTGACGCAACTGAACCTCAATACGCTCAAACAGCTGGTTAATCCGCCCCTGAAGGCGATCCTGTTCAAACATCAGCGCATGGCCGGTCAGAATTCGCGTCAGCCCAGGATTACGCTCACCAAACCCAAGAATCAGCAGCACAATCAGACGCAGACGCGCCGATGTGTCTTTTTCATCTTTTAAAATCAAATTGATGCGCGTAATCAGACTGTCTTCGATAAACTCAATCAGGCTATCGAACATGCGGGTTTTACTGGGAAAATGACGGTATAACGCCGCTTCGGACACGCCGACAGACGCCGCCAGTTTCGCTGTGGTAATGCGCTGACTTCCATCGCTGGATTCAAGCATCAGGGCCAGAGACTGAAGTATTTCTTCGCGACGATTCCTTTTCGCAGTTTGTTTTTCTGCCATGTTTTAAAATACCCCTGAAAATAAGCACTTGTCAGGCAGACATCCACAAAGCGACCGCAAACGGTCGTTTGCGGCGATGTTATTGCATTAGTGCACTTTGGGATGCGGATTCGATGTGGTCGGGCTTATGCGCGCCCTGAGTGACCAAAGCCACCTTCGCCACGTTCGGTGGCGTCAAAATCTTCCACCAGGTTAAATTCCGCTTGTACGACGGGTACAAAGACCATTTGAGCGATGCGCTCGCCGGGCTCAATCGTAAAGCTCTGCTGGCCACGGTTCCAGACGGAAACCATCAGCTGCCCCTGGTAGTCGGAGTCGATAAGGCCAACCAGGTTGCCCAGAACCACGCCGTGCTTATGACCCAGCCCTGAACGCGGCAGAATCACCGCCGCCAGAGACGGATCGGCGATATGAATAGCCAGGCCGGTCGGCAACAGCGTGGTTGCACCCGGAGCCAGCTCTACGGCGTCGTCGAGACAGGCTCGCAGGTCAAGTCCGGCGGAACCGGAGGTGGCATAGGTCGGCAGCGGAAATTGCTGGCCGACACGCGGGTCCAGAATCTTAACGTCGATTTTTTTCATCATAACGGGTCACGATCTCGTCGAGTAATAATTGGCCAAGGAGTTCTTTACGCTCAAGTGGTAAGCGCTTATCTCCATCCTGCCAGAAAAGGTGTAATGCGTTGCTGTCGCTGTTAAATCCTTGATCAGGCTGCGAAACATCGTTAGCGCAAATCAGGTCGAGATTTTTGCGCGCGCGTTTTTGCCTCGCGTATTCTTCCACATTATTCGTTTCGGCGGCAAACCCTACGACAAAAGGCCGATTGGCCGCGAGTGCTGCCACCCCGGCAACAATATCCGGATTCTTAACCATTCTGAGGGTGAGCTCATCACCTTGCTTTTTAATTTTTTCTTCAGCGATGGCGACGGCACGGTAATCGGCTACGGCGGCGCAGCCAATAAAAATCTGCTGCTGCTGAGCGCTTTGCTGGACCGCAGCTTCCATTTCCAGCGCGGTCGTGACATCGATACGCCGGACAAACGGCGGCGTCGGTAATGCGACCGGCCCGCTCACCAGCGTGACGTTCGCCCCGCGGCTGGCGGCCGCGGCGGCAATGGCAAACCCCATCTTGCCGGAGCTGTGGTTAGTAATATAACGCACCGGATCCAGCGGTTCACGCGTCGGGCCCGCGGTAATCATGATGTTGAGATGTTGCAAATCTTTGACAGGCGAAAAATGCGCGGCGGCTAAATCTACAATCGTCATCGGATCCAGCATACGGCCAGGGCCAATGTCGCCGCAGGCCTGGCTACCGCTGTCCGGACCCCAGAGCAGCAGGCCGCGTGAGGCGAGTACCTCGAGGTTATGCTGTGTGGCCGCTGCGCGGTACATTTGCTGATTCATCGCCGGGACAACGGCAACCGGGGAAGGGGTCGCGAGGCAGATGGTGGAAACCAGATCGTTGGCCATACCGGCGGCGACGCGGGCGATCAGATCGGCGGTTGCCGGGGCGAGGATAACCAGGTCCGCCCATTTGCCCAGCTCAATATGACCCATCGCTGCTTCCGCTGCCGGATCGAGCAGACTATCGGAGACCGGATAACCAGACACCGCCTGCAGGCTCAGTGGCGTAATGAAGGCTTTGGCGGCTTCCGTCATGGCGACGCGCACATCCGCGCCACGGTCACGCAGGCGGCGCACCAGTTCCGGCGTTTTATAAGCAGCAATGCCGCCGCTCACGCCAAGAACGATCTTTTTACCAGCCAGACTCATCATGATTCTTTCCTGTTGCAGTACACCAGAATCCGCGCATCTTACCACAATCCCGTCGTCGTCGCGTGGCTGCCAGGCATTCACTTTGCGAGGCGCTACGCAAGAGGTAGATGCGCCAGTCGGCAGCGCCATCGGGCTGTGCCAGGATGGGGGCATGAGAAGGAGAGGCCCTATGGATGCACCGGAACCCCTGATGCCACGGGAAAAAATGTGGCTTTACGGTATTGAAACGTTGTCGGATGTCGAGCTGCTGGCGCTGTTTTTACGCACCGGAACGCGGGACAAAGATGTCATAACGTATTCGCATGACCTGCTACAGCGTTTTGGTTCGCTGTATGGCCTGCTGTCAGCAAATAAAGCGCAGTTTGAGACGGTCGAGGGGATTGGCCTGGCGAAATATGCTCAGCTAAAGGGGGTTGCCGAACTGGCGCGGCGTTATTTTAGCCTGCGGCTGGTTGAAGAGCCTTCTCTGGCCACGCCGATGATGACGCTGGAGTTTTTGCAAAGCCATCTCTGCGATGAGGAGCGGGAGATCTTCATCGTGATCTTTTTAGATAATCAGAACCGGGTATTGAAACATAGCCGGCTTTTTTCTGGTACTCTTAGCCACGTAGAGGTGCATCCACGAGAAATTGTACGTGAAGCCATCAAAGTGAACGCCGCTGCGGTGATCCTTGCACATAATCATCCGTCCGGCAGTCCCGAGCCGAGTAAGGCCGACAGACTGATGACCGAACGTGTGGTAAAGTGTTGTGGTTTCATGGATATACGAGTACTCGATCATCTCGTAATCGGCCGCGGTGCGTATGTATCTTTTGCCGAACGCGGCTGGATTTAGCCCCGATCACGCGATCCAGCGGGATCTTTGTCTGTTCGGGACTTGAGCACATCGCCGAGTCAGCGTATACTACGCCACCTTTGAGAATCTCGGGTTTGGCATTTGGGCCTGGCAATCGATGGTTCACTTAGAACTGCGATGACCGGGCTGTAAAGCCTGACGAGGCGCCGATACCCCATACGAAGCTCGAGCTAATTTGATTTTTGGAGAATAGACATGTCCCGAGTCTGCCAAGTTACTGGCAAGCGTCCGGTGACCGGTAACAACCGTTCCCACGCACTGAACGCGACCAAACGCCGTTTCCTGCCGAACCTGCACTCTCACCGTTTCTGGGTTGAGAGCGAAAAGCGTTTTGTCACCCTGCGTGTATCTGCTAAAGGTATGCGTGTTATTGATAAGAAAGGCATCGATACAGTTCTGTCTGAACTGCGTGCCCGTGGCGAAAAGTACTAAGTACTAAGAGGAAATAAATCATGGCTAAAGGTATTCGTGAGAAAATCAAGCTGGTTTCTTCTGCTGGTACTGGTCACTTCTATACCACCACGAAGAACAAACGTACTAAGCCGGAAAAACTGGAACTGAAAAAATTCGATCCAGTTGTCCGTCAGCACGTTTTATACAAAGAAGCTAAAATCAAATAATTTTAGTTTCCTTGTAAAGAAAACCCCGCTCCGGCGGGGTTTTTTGTTTTTGTCCGGCAGAAACCGTCGGATAAACCCTGCCGGGAATTTGCTTCCCTACCGTCTGTTGCTGCAGCACAATACTCTGGGTTAACGGAGGAAAACGAATGCCTGAATTACCTGAGGTAGAAACCAGCCGTCGCGGCATCGAACCACACCTGGTGGGCGCGACCATTCTGCATGCTGTTATTCGCAACGGGCGCCTGCGCTGGCCTGTCAGTGAAGAAATCTATCGTCTGAGCGACATACCGGTGCTGAGCGTGCAGCGGCGTGCCAAATATCTGCTGCTGGAGCTTCCCGGCGGCTGGATTATCATCCACCTTGGGATGTCGGGCAGTCTGCGTATCCTGATTGAAGAGCTGCCGGCAGAAAAGCACGATCATGTTGACCTCGTGATGAGTAATGGCAAGGTCTTGCGCTATACCGACCCACGCCGCTTTGGCGCCTGGCTGTGGACCCGCAGTCTGGAAGGGCATCCTGCGCTGGCGCACCTTGGCCCAGAGCCCTTGAGCAATGAGTTTACTGCCGACTATTTGCAGCAGAAGTGCGCGAAAAAGAAAACCGCCATTAAGCCCTGGCTGATGGATAACAAGCTGGTGGTCGGGGTAGGCAATATCTACGCCAGCGAATCGCTGTTTTCGGCCGGGATCCATCCCGATCGGTTAGCGTCTTCGCTCTCGCGCGAAGAGTGCGAGCTGCTGGTCAAAGTGATTAAAGCGGTGCTGCTACGCTCGATTGAGCAGGGGGGCACGACGCTGAAGGATTTCCTGCAAAGCGATGGTAAGCCGGGCTACTTCGCCCAGGAGCTGCAGGTTTATGGCCGCAAGGGCGAACATTGTCGCGTTTGTGGTACGCCGATTACGGCCAGCAAACATGCGCAGCGGGCAACGTTTTATTGCCGCCAGTGCCAGAAGTAAAGCGTGGTGGTTGCGTTGAGCCCGGCTCGCGCTGTGCTTAGCCAGGCTGCAGGTTTTCAGCCGTCTGCGGACGGATAGCCCGGACAAGGCGCGTCAAGCGCCGCCTCCGGGAAGCGGGTCCTACAGCTTTTTCAGCAGCGCCTGGTGTACGTTGGCCGGCAGGAAGTGGGACACATCCCCCTGGTGACGCGCCACTTCTTTCACCAGCGATGAAGAGATAAACGACCACTCTTTGCAGGGCATCAGGAAGACGCTTTCCAGCGTTGGCATCAGGTGGCGATTCATATGCGCCAGCTGCATCTCATATTCGAAGTCGGCTACCGCGCGTAACCCGCGAATCAGGATATTCGCCTGCTGCGCGCGGGCAAAATTCGCCATCAGATCGCTGAAACCAATCACCTCGACGTTAACCAGATGCGCCGTTGCCTGCTCCGCCAGCGCAATACGCTCGTCGAGCGTGAACATCGGTTTTTTACTCGGGCTGGCGGCAATAGCCAGCAGCACCTTGTCAAACATGCTGGCGGCACGCGTGACGATATCGATATGCCCGTTGGTAATGGGGTCGAAGGTACCCGGATAGATCGCTTTTGTGCTCATAATTACACTTTCTCTGAATAGCCGCGGCTCAGCGCCCACAGCTCGGTGTATTTATTAAACGTATACTGCGCGTTGACCACGGCGAGTAGCCAGCCCTGTTTACCATCCAGCACGCCGCCGCGCAGCAGCAGCGTTTTGACAAAAGCCCCCAGCGTATGGCCGAAGATGCTCGCCAGAGAGGTCGTCTTCCCCTTCTGATGGCGCTCTCGAGCCCATGCAGAGGCATAGGCCAGCTGCTTTTGCTGGAAGCCGGAGAAGTCGCGGCAGGTCAGATGCAGTAAATCGCCCGGTAGTTCGATAACCTGCGCGCCTTTGGCATCGAGCGATTCGTGCACCAGATTATTGTTATAGCGGAAACGCCTGCGTTCGTACAAACGCATGACGCGGTCGGGATACCAGCCGCTATGGCGCATAAAGCGGCCAAGGAAATAGTTACGTCGGGCGATACTGTAGACGGCGCCGCTCTGAGGGGCCTCCAGGACGCGGCGAAGCGAGTCGGCCAGCTCCGGCGTCACGCGTTCATCGCTGTCAATCATCAGCACATAGTCGCCGCTCGCGTAGTCCTGGGCGCGCTGACGCTGAATACCGTAGCCTTGCCAGTCGCTGTTGACGTAGACCGTCGCGCCGAGGCTGCGGGCCAGTTCGACGGTGTTATCGCTACTGCCGGAGTCCAGCAGTACGATTTCATCGGCCCAGTCTACGGAGGCCAGGCAATCTGCCAGCAGATCCGCCGCATTTTTGGCGATCATCACGACGGACAGTCGGGTCGACATCAGTGGCTCCGCTGCGGCAGATAGGGTTGCAGTAACTGTAGCAGACGCGAGAGCGCGCCCTGGTTTTGATGCAAGACTTCCACCGCGTGGCGGCCATACCACAAACGATAGTCTTCATCGGTGAGCAGATTGGAGACCTGGGTGACCAGCGAATTGACGTCGGTGACCGTAATCAGGCCATCATCCTGCTGCAACCTGGCGCAAATATCTTTGAAGTTGAACGTGTGCGGACCCATCAGTACCGGGATGGCATGCGCCGCCGGCTCCAGCGGGTTGTGACCGCCGCGCTCAACCAGGCTGCCACCGACGAAGGCGAGGTCTGCAATGCCGTACAGTAGCATCAGCTCCCCCATGGTATCGCCGATCACCACCTGGGTGCTGTTCGACGGGATTTCGCCGGTGCTGCGTAGCGTGAAGCTCATCCCCGCTTTCTGCACCATTCCTCGTGCGTCGGCGAAGCGCTCAGGGTGGCGAGGGACGAGAATCAACAGCAGGTCAGGGAAGGTATCGAGCAGCTTCCTGTGCGCCTGCAGAATAATTTGTTCTTCGCCGTCGTGGGTGCTGGTGGCTATCCAGACTTTGCGGTGCGGCGCCCACTGGCGGCGGAGAGTAATCGCGCGGGCGGCCAGCTCTGGCGTCACGGAAATATCAAATTTGAGGCTGCCGGTGACCGCCAGCTGGTTGCGCTTCAGGCCCAGAGCCAGAAAGCGATTGCCGTCTTCTTCATTCTGCGCCGCAATCAGCGTGATGCGACTGAGCAGCCGACGCATAAATTTCCCCAGTCTGGCGTAGCCTTTGGCGGAACGTTCCGACAGACGGGCGTTGGCGATGACCAACGGGATTTTACGTTTGTGCAGCGCGGCGACCATATTCGGCCACAGCTCGGTTTCCATGACGATAACCAGCTTCGGTTGCACCGTGTTGAGGAAGCGGTTCATTGCGCAGGGCAAATCGTAAGGCAGATAGACATGGTGAACATCTTTGCCGAAGGCGGACATGGCGCGCTCTGAGCCGGTCGGCGTCATGGTGGTGACGGTGATCGGCAGCGAGGGGTAGCGGTGGCGCAGCGCACGCACGAGCGGGATAGCGGCAAGCGTCTCACCCACGGAAACGGAATGCAGCAGAATCCCATCCGGTGCTACCTTGTTTTGACAGAAGCCATAACGTTCCGCCCAGCGTTTACGATAGGCAGGGGCTTTACGGCTGCGTAATAATAGTCGCAGCCACACCAACGGCTGTATAAGGTAGAGTAAAGTGGTATAAAGCAATTCCAAAGGATATATCCGTTTTTTTGTTTCAGCGGGCAAATTCTAAGCATTTAGTGTGCTTAAAGCTATCTCTTAAGGCGCTTTTGCCGACGGTGAGCGCAGGGCATCTACCGTAGCAGCATAAACCTCGGCAATGCTGACGCCTTTTATCCCGCTTTGATCTTCTGGCGAGCGAATGAACTGATGGATCGCCTGATCCTGAATCGGGGCGGCGCCATCAATAGCACTCTGGCTTCCATACAGCCCCACGCTGGGTGTTTTCACGGCAATGGCAATATGTAACGGGCCGGTATCGCCGACGACCAGGGCCTTAAACCCAGCCACTTTTGCCGCCAGCTGGATAAGGTTTGTTGTGCCGGCGACATTTTTAACTCTGTCGCTCGCGACCGACATGCCTTCAATAATGCGCTGATTCAGGGCCTTCTCGCCCGCCGCGCCGATCAGCTCAATCTGAATAGTGTCATGATTGCTGATAAGTTGCTCGATCAACCGTGAAAAATTTTCCTCCGGCCAACATCTTTCAGGCGTGGATGCCCCGGCATGAATCCCGATAACGGGGATATCGTGATGCTCAGGCGTAAAGGGTGCCGGAATAAACATCTGTTCTGATGGCGTGTCGATACCAACGGCGTTCAGCAACTGGGTTTTCTGATGTATCAGATGGATATTGCCATTTTGCCTGTTATCGTAAAACGCGGACAGATACGGCGCCAGGAGGAAATCCGCTCTTCCCTGATAATCGTTGTAATACACGTCTTTCAGGATATAGCGGGAGCGAGCCAGAGACGCGGCGATGATATCGTAGGGGGTGTGTGAATGCAGAATAAATGTTGCATCAACGCCATGGCGACGCAACGTTTTTGCCAGCGGCAGCATGCCGTTGACTTTGCCGTTCCAGTACAGAATCTCATCGAAGAGCGGGCTGCCGGTGGCCAGGTCCTTGTTACGCTGATTGATAACCAACAGCAGCTTTGCATCCGGCCAACGGGCTTTTATGGCCCCGATGGCGGGCGTATTTAACAGGAAATCCCCTAACGCCGTTGTCGAAAATACCGCAATGGTATTCAGTCGTTCCTGCGCTGAAAAACGGGCAATTTTTTTTACGCTATAGCCGGTTGCCTTCAGGATAGTGAGGAAGACGCCAGCGGCGACTTGTTTCGCAATTTTACTCATACATCTCCAGAATATACTGCTCTTTTTCCGGCGGGTTACGGGGCACGGTACTTAGTTTGCCAGCCTTTTCTTCAAACGGAAATAACGCCGTCCCAGCCGCCAGCGCAAGCGCAGGTCGTGGGCATTTTTCCAGATGAGCTGCCATATGCCGCGCGCAAAAAATTCGGCAATCAGCTGCCGTTGTTTTTCGCGATCTTTCATCTCGTCTATCGTATGGATGATCCCTAGCCCTTCTTTCGCTATTTGCCAGCGGCAGGCGGAAATATCGCGAACCTTGTCCGGGTAGCGCTGGTTGATAGCGTCCAGCATCTCCAGAATTTTCATGTAGTGGCGCGCTGAGCGCATCAGCGTGTCGTCGTTGTCCGGTTTGTGCGACACCGATTGCGAGTGAATGTAGTAATCGTAGAACTGTTCGCTGGTGTACTGCACGCGGTCAGCCGCCAGTAGCACTTCCGTGGTCCACGGAATGTCCTGATGACGTAATCCGGGCTCGAAGCGGAACTTGTGCCGCATGATAAATTCGCGGCGATAGATATTCAGCCAGGTCACATGCAGGAACTTACGCGAATCCAGCGCCTGCTTTAACCACACGTGACCGGGCAAAACGCCGGTCGACTGCAGCCGGTCCAGCGGAAAAATGGGATGGATATCTTTTTTCGTCTCGTAGACGTAGCGGCCGTTGCAGGTGGCCACGTCAAGGTTGCCCTTTTCCGCCATCTCCAGCAGGGCGCGGTACATTCCGGGATAAATATTGTCGTCGATATCCGGAAAGGTCAGGTAGCGACCCGTTGCTACGGCGAGGCCGGTGTTACGCGCCACCGAGACGCCCTGGTTTTCCTGCTCCAGCACAATAATATGCGATAAGCGCATCTTCCATTCGTTGATAACCGCCAGGCTACCGTCCGTCGAACCGTCGTTGACCAGGATCAGCTCATAGCTTTCCAGCTGCTGTTGCTCAATGCACGCAAAGAATTGTGCAAGGAATTTTTCGCCGTTATAAACGGCAGCCACAATGCTCAGTAAAGGCGTTTGACTCATAAATCATTCGATCCTGGTTAAATAGCCGTATCAGCCGCGACGCAGCTGACGGTACTGCTGACAAATCGCATCCACGCTGAATCTTTCCAGCGCAGAAGGGTCGATGGCTGGTGGGTTATGGTAAATGCTTTGCATCGTCCGGGCCAGCGCCGGGCTGTTCAGATCGGCCAGGCCGCGGGCTAATTCGCCGGTGAGGATTTCCGTCACCCCGCCAGGACAGCGGGTACTGGCGACCGGAGTATCCAGCAGAAGAGCCTCAACCACCACGTTACCAAAGCCTTCGCTGTCGGAGCTGAGCACCAGCATCCGCGCGTGTTTAATCCACGGCAGCGGGTTTTTCTGGAAGCCTTTAAACAGAACCCTGTCGCCAACCTGTAGCTGCTGCGCCAGCTGGCGCAGGCGCTGTTCCTGCTCCGGTTTTCCCTGCCCCAGCAGCACCAGCGGCGCATCGATACCGCTTTGCGCGTAGGCTTCGATCAGGCGATCGTGGCGTTTGCCTGGGTGGAAGCGACCGACGTGAATAATATAGTCCCCCGCCGGCTGCTCGCCAGGCGCTTCGGCCCCAGCGCGCAGAGCGGGAATGTCGAACGGGTTATAAATGGTTTTTAACTGTGCCGGGCGTATGGCGAACTGTTCCACCAGATCCTCGCCAACCGCCGCGGAGACGGTTATGACATTGCGTCCCTGGTAGACACGCTTAATCTTCCGCTGCTTCATCCAGCGATCGAAGCCGGTGCGATGGCCCAGATACGATGTGGAGAAGACGCCATGCAGGCAGAACCAGACGTTCCGGTTTTTCAGCGACTGGCTGCGGGCGACAATACGATCGGTTTTATGCAGGTTGGAGAGCACCAGATCGAATTCGCCCGCCTGCTCGGCTTTGACTATGGCCGCATCCAGCTGACGGGCGCGGCGCGAAAGTTCGGTGATTTTGCGCCACGGTTTGCGGCAATGGTCGCTAATGACCTGATAATCCAGCCCGTCCGGCAGGGGGTAATCGCAGACGTCACGCAGGGAAAACAGCGAGACCCGATCGCCCTGACTCAGAAAATGCTCTGCCAGCGTCAGCACCACTTTTTCCGCACCGCCGCCGGGCAGCCCGTCGATCACAAACAGTATACGCATCGTTATTTCACCAGATCCTGATAGAGGGAGAGCAGCTGCGTCGATAACCGTGCGCTGGTGCAGTCCATAATGCGTTCCCGGGCGCGGTTCCCCTCTGCGGAGCCCAGCGCGCGGGCAGGAAGCGCCGTCACCGCCTGCTGAAGCGCCGGAATATCGAGCGCATCGCAGACAAAGCCATTGCTTCCCTGGACGATAAATTCCGCGCCGCCGCAGCCGGTAGTGGTGATCACCGGCAGGCCACAGGCCATGGCTTCCAGAATGACGTTCGGGAACGGGTCGTACAACGTTGGCAGCAGCAGGCCGTCGGCCATTTGATAAAACGGCAGGGTTTCCGACTGCATGCCGAAAAAGCGCACCCGCTCCTCGCAGTGCAGCGTTTTCGCCAGCTGCTGATAACGGCCCTGCTCTTTATCTTTACCCACGACCAGCAGATAGCGGTTGGTCGGCGCGATGGCGCGAATCGCTGCATCCAGCCCCTTGCGCTCAAAACCGGAGCCGACGTAGATCAGGCAGGTCGCCTGCAGCGGCAGATTCCATTGGTTACGGAGCGCGACAAAGGCCGCTTCCGTAGGCGGCAGGAAACGCTGGTTATCGATGGCGTTATAGATAACGTGGATTTTTTCCGCCGGCAGGCCGAAGTCTTCAATAATCTCGCGTTTTATCATTTCCGCGTTACAGATGACGCCGCGCAGGCATGAATCCCGATACATCTCGCGTTCGGCCTGCATGACATAGCGGTGGTAGCGGTCGGCAAACAGCAGGCGGCTTTTCCAGCCGGGCAAAATACGCGAGCGCTGCTGCAACCAGCGACGGTGGACGCCGTCACCCGCGCGATACAGATCGCACCCGGGAATGCGCTCATGGCTCTGCACCAGATCGAAGTTTTCGCACTGCCACAGCTGACGCGCGGCATCGGCGAAACCACGTTCACGGCTGATGCGCCCCCATTTACGCGGGTTGCAGATGTGAATATTCCAGTCGGGTTTCACCGGCCCTTGCCATTCGCGAGTAATCACGTTCAGTTCAAGATTGCTGCTATCAAGGGCTTCCAGCGCGCGGGCGACAAAGCGCTCCGCGCCGCCGTCCGGGCGATATTTCTGGCGCACCAGGGCCAGCCTGAATTTGCTCATGCCAGTACCTTCTTCGCTGCCGCGATAACGGCATCGGTGGGGATTAAATCGAGGTAGCGTTCTTCCGTGCCGGTATCAATGTCATCCGGGTCGGGCAGAGGACCGAAATCACCCGCCCAGATGACTTCGCCTTTGGCCTGCCAGGGACGCCAGAAGGTCAGCTTTGACGGCCCGAACAGCGCCACCAGCGGCGTGCCCAGCGCGGCGGCCATATGCATTGGCACGGAATCGACGCCGATAAACAGACGGGCGTGGTCGATGACGGAAGCCAGCTGGCGAAGGGTTAGCTGCCCGGCCAGCGAGTGCAGGCGAGCGTTGGGGCAGCCCGCCATAATGGTTTCGATCATCTGCTTCTCTTTGGCATCAGGACCGGAGGTCAGCACGACCGGGTGGCCCGCGGCAGAGAGGGCGTTAATCAGGGCGCTCATCCGATCTTCGCGCCAGCATTTAAAGAACCAGCGGGAGGTCGGTTGAATGACGATATAGTGGTCCTGAAATCCTTCCGGCAGCAGCGCGCGGCTGGCGCTCCAGTCCTGTTCGCTGTAGCCCATCTTCGCCGGCGCATCATGGCTATCCAGCCCCGTCGGCACCAGAATCGACAGATTCTGTTGCACGGTGTGCAGCTGGTTATGCTGCTCGGTTGAGGCGAGGGCGGTATGGCAAAAACGCCATGCCGGGTGACGTCGTTTCGGGAAGTCAAAACCGATGCGGGTTGGCGCGCCGGTCAGTTTAGTGATAATTGCGCTTGGCCACTGATCGGCAAGATTGAGCACCATATCGTAGCGCTGCTGGCGCAGGGTGCGGATTAGCCTGAACTCCATCTTGAGCTGGTGGCCTTTCCCCTGTTTTTTCCAGCGCCGGTCAATGGCGAAAATCTGGTCGATATCAGGGTTAGCGGCGAGCATATCCCGGGTTTCTTCATACAGCAGCACATCAACGCTAGCCGCGGGATAGCGCTGTTTGAGGGTGTGAATGAGCGGCGTGATCAGCAGCATATCGCCATGATGGCGCAGCTTAATAACCAGGATTCGCATCGGGGTCACAGGGCCGGAAGAGCGGGTTTCAGACGTCATTCTCTGTTCTTCATTCAATATCAGGTTTCCGATTCTAGGGGATCAGACAGATTGAGAGAAGCGTTGTATTGCTCTACCATGACCGGATACGTATGGTCTGAGGACGTTTTCGTGCACAATCCCGCATTTCTCATCACGATTGATACAGAGGGCGACAACCTCTGGCAAAAACATGACAGCATTACCACCGAGAATGCGCGCTATTTACCGCGTTTTCAGCAGCTCTGCGAAAAGTATGGCTTTAAACCCGTCTATTTAACGAACTATGAAATGGCGATGGATCCCTTCTATATCGAATTCGCCAAAGATGTGATTGCCCGTGGGACGGCGGAAATCGGCATGCATCTCCATGCCTGGAACAGCCCGCCGACGGACCCGTTGACCGATGACGACTGGCGCCATAAGCCCTATCTGATTGAATATCCCGTGGCGGCGATGCGCGAAAAAGTGGCTTATATGACGCACCTGCTGGAAGACACTTTCCAGACGAAAATGGTCAGCCATCGCGCCGGGCGCTGGGCGTTTGATGAGCGCTACGCCCGTCTGCTGGTAGAGCATGGCTATCTGGTGGACTGTTCGGTTACGCCGCGAGTCAACTGGAAGACGGCGAAAGGCGCCCCGCAGGGCGATGGCGGGACCGATTACCGCCGCTTCCCGCAGCAAGCCTATTTCCTCGATGAGAATGATATCAGCCGCGAAGGCCGCTCTTCGCTGCTGGAAGTGCCGATGAGTATTCAGTATAAGCACTCCGGCTGGATGAACAGCGTGAAGCAGGGCTACGATCGCTTGCGCGGTAAAGTGCGCTCGCCTTCCGTTCACTGGCTGCGCCCGATGGGGGGAAATGTCGACACCATGAAGAAAGTGGTGCAGCAGACCCTGGCTCAGGGCAACGACTATGTCGAATATATGCTGCACTCTTCTGAATATATGCCAGGCGGTAGCCCGACGTTTAAAAACCAACAGGATATCGAGCGTTTATATGCCGATCTGGAGGCTTTTTTCAGCTGGCTGGCGCCGCAGGCAAAAGGGATGACATTGGCTGAATATTATCAGACCAAAATCTAGCTTATCGCCCTTTACGTAACATCTGGCGGAGCCGGGAGGTTTTCTTCCAGATGTTCGGGTATCGCAGATGAAGCCGTCGCTTCAGAGACATCCCGTCCGCTGTCAGGAGTTTACTGGCAGCGGTGAGTGCCGCCATTGTCTCATCGCTGTAGTTATAAAATCCGTAGATCTTGTCGTGCAACCCTTTTATCTCATTGAATAAATTGTTAATCAGCGCGGTGATCAATCGCGGCGGTAATTCAGATGGCGGTTGCGTGGCCACCTTCTCAATCAGCTGATTGAGTGCAAAGACCATATCGCTGATATCCGAGGTCTGAATATTGCGGGTAATGCCGAAGGCGTTATCGCGATACCAGTAGAGCGTCTCCTCCAGGCAAATAATGCGTCTGGCCTCGAGATATAACCAAGGGGTAAACATCATATCTTCATAGCGACGGCCAACATGGAAGCGATGGTTGCCGATGAGTTCGCGCCGGTAGACCCGACTCCAGATATGCCAGTGGGAGCGGCGGAAGACGGCATATAACGCATCATGCTGTTTATCGGTTATCGTTGTCTGCTGCCCTGGTGCCGTTTGCGTGGGCGCAGGCAGCCGGTCTTTAAAATAGTGATAATGAAAGTCGATTAAATCACTATCGCCTTGCTGGAGGAGTGGTTTTATTGTTTGCCAGAAATGAGGGCTCCAGAGGTCATCGCCATCAATAAAGCCAATCCAGGCACCCTGTGCTTTATCCAGGGCACGATTACGCGTGCTGGATACGCCGGTATTCTCGTGGCTATAAAAATGGATCTGGCCCGCGCCGCGATATTCATCAATGGCCTGCTGGATAACCGCTTTGCTATTGTCCGTCGAGCCGTCATTGCTAATGATGACTTCGACATCGCTATCAATTTGGGCAAACACCGAGTCCAGCGTCTGCCTGATATACGGCGCATTATTAAAGACCGGGATAATAACGCTGAACAGGCAGTGAGGGTTACGCATGCGCTTTATCCTGCCCGATGGCGATTTTCTGCTGTAATACGGAGAGTATCAGGGCCATTGAGAAGACAATCACCGCTTCTTTACTAAAGAAAATCACGTCGCTTAATCCGTAAACTATCACCGTTAGCGTGAGAACGCCTTGTATCGCGTTACGTTTGCGCCAGGCGTTGAGCAATAATACGGCGTATAAAAGGATCAGCGTGGCAACGCCGCCAATGCCGCGCAGGGAGAAGTTTTCAATAAACTCGTTGTGCATATGGACATTGATAAAATCCAGCGCCCCGGCAAGGCCAGGATTAGCCTGCACTTGCTGCTTAATATCGTTCCCGCGTCTTTCCGCTGACTCGCCGAAGGGGGCATCAAGACCTGCCTGTAATCCCGTTTTAAACATGACTAAACGCGAACCGACGGAGGAGACACTATTGTGGTCCTGGTACTGGGTGATATCGGTTTGCATCTCCTGATAGCGGGCGATCAGTTTTTGATGGAACAGGGCGGTCAGCAGAACCAGTGCAATAACAAAGGCCGCACATAGCTTCAGCAACTGCTGTTTACTCACCTGCGGGTGCACAAAGAGCAGCAGGATAATCAGTACCGGGCAGGCCAGCAGCGCGGCTCGCGTTTCGGTAAACGCAATCGCCGCCAGCCCGGTCATCGCGCAAATCAGGAACAGGACGTAACGATATTTATTTTTCAGTTCCAGAATGGTTCCGAGCAGCACGATATTGGTCATGGTGAAGATATAGGCGATGATCGTGGCCCGTTCGAGCGTAATCTGAATCCGGAAAACGTGCAGCGTCAGCCCCTGGTAGATGGCATAGAAGTTGGTGACCAGCCCCGCTGCGATAAGCAAGTAGTTGAACCATGTTGCGTTAAAGGTAAACCGGAGACTGGAGAGCAGAAACACTACGATGGCGCTCACCGCCAGCACTTTGGCGGTGTCTTTGTAGGAATCGTAAATATCCCAGTACTCGCCATGCGCGTAATTTAATCCGTACCAGGCAAACAGCCCCAGGGCAAAGAGGGCCAGCGCACCGGCAAGATCCCAATTCTGGGTCCAGGTTTTCGTTGTCCGGATGCTGAGCAATGCGCTTAACACCGTCAGATAACCAGCCAGGTAGTACACTTTTCTGATTTCTGCGGGATTAATGTAATACAGTGCAAAAGCAAGGAGATACAGTGAAACAACCAGGTTAAGTATTGTTTTTCTGATTTTTGAGCTGTCTAAGGTCACGCTATGCATCCACAAGTTCGCTGATGGTAGAGTTAAAATCACTGACAAAGGTCGTGGCATCGAAATGCGCTTTTACGTGCTCAAAAGCATGTTGGCGGAAAAGCTCGTAGTTGTTATTCACGATGTATAGCACCGCGTCGGCGCATTTTTCCGGCGATAACAGCCGCGGGGGAAGTAGCGCGTCTTGCTGCGGATAATAAACATCGTGAGGGAAGTTGACGTTCACACCGCAGAGTCTGAAATGGTCCTCCGGCGTCACGTCCGGCGTAATACCAATGCCGCAGTATCCGTTCTTAACCACTTCCGGTTGCCCGTCAATTAACGGGTAAATAACCGGTACGCCGTAAAACAGAGCTTCCAGGCAGGACAGGCCAAAGGGTTCTGTAACCGGTGTGCTGAGATAAATATGAATATTGTTGAAAAAATGACTTAAGTCGTCGTGGAAACCGAGAAAATTGACGCGATCGGCAATACCTGACTTTTCGGCAAGCGCTTTAAACTGCTGCTCATCTGGCCCTTTACCAACAATATCGAGGGTGACGTTGGTACCCCGATCGAGAAGATTTTTTAACGTTAACAGCGCGACGCTTATCCCCTTCAGACCAACCAGCCTTGCCGCTACACCCAGACGCAGGGGGGCAGAGAGGGGCTTATCGCCGGTAAAAATATTGTCAGGTGGCGTAATGCGGTTGGTGAGCACCCTGGAAGGACACGGCAGGTTGAAGCGTAACGTCATGACCCGCTGAGAGGCGTAGGATGCGGAAATATAGCCGCTCAGGGAGGCAAAGAAGCCGGACGTTTTTTTATTGTGAGGGTAGCGCCAGGAGCAGCCATGATCGTAATAAATCACCTTTCCCCGGGACGGTCTGGCAGCAAATACGGGGACCAGATCCCAGACGATGATAACGTCTGCATTGGCCAGCCAGGTCCGGGTCTGCAACGCATACTTGCGCAGGAACGGCGGAAACTTCACCGGACAGCTGTTGATTATCCGGTTTACGAAGGTGATATGACGGCCCTTCAGATGCTGCGCGATTTCCGGACCAATATTGTTGCTGATGCAAAAAATACGATCCTGTCCGGCGGTGATATCATGAATGTACTGTAAGAAGAGGCGCTCGACGCCCCCCATCTTTTCCAGATTAATCACATGGATTTTGCGCATTAAACCACTCCTCTTATCGCCCGCCATATCGTCTCTGCACTTATATCGCTGGTTGCTTTCGTTGGCGATATGAGCGTGTGCTGGTTTTTACCATATCCGCCAATCAGCCCCGGATCGGTCGGGCCATACAGCGTAAAGTTGGGTTTATCGAGCGCAGCGGTAAGATGGCTTAGTCCGGTATCGACGGAGACAACCGCGCGAGCGCCCGCCAGCACCTGAGCGACCTGCTCAAGACTCATGCGCGGCAGTACGTCGACAAAGGCGTGACCCTCCGCCAGGCGCTTAGCCCGCGCTTCTTCATGCGGCGCTCCCCACGGCAGCTTAATACGTAGCCCGCTGGCGGCCAGCAGGTCGATCAGCGCCCGCCAGTTTTCTTCCGGCCAGTGTTTGTCATCACGAGTCGTCGCGTGCAGAAACACCAGATACGGCTCGGCAGAGGGGTTATCCAGGTGCATAAAATGGCGTGCAATGGCGTAATCGCCCTGCGCGTCGGGTTTGGCGTAGCCCAGGCTTTTGGCGAACAGTTCGCGGGTGCGCTCAACGGCATGCTGCTGTTTCGCGATATGGTGGCGGCGATTGTAGAACAGGCTTGCCAGCGGCTCGCGAGCGGTTTGCCAGTCCATACCGTGCTTCACGCCGCGCGCCAGTCGGGTGACCAGCGCGGCGCTTTTGACCAGACCCTGGGCGTCGATAATCGCGTCATATTTGTGCGCCCGTACGGCGTCGCGAAAGGCCTGGCGTTCGGCCTTCACCGGCGCGGAAAACCAGGCTTTACGCCAGCGGCGAATGGCGACGGGAATCACCCGATCGACCGCTTCATGCCAGGACGGAATCTGTGCGAACCCCTCCTCGACGACCCAGTCAAAGCGAATACCGGGAAACGCCTGCACGGCATCGGTCAGCGCGGGCAGCGTATGCAGGACGTCGCCCATGGACGAGGTTTTTACGATCAATACCCGCATCCGTTACGCTTCCTCTTTATCGGTTTTTTCCTGCAGGAGCGCGTTTAGCTCTTCCTGTACGCGCTGCGGCGTAATATCGATCAGACTCTGATGATACCCTTGTGCGGCATCGCCCTTACGTACCTTGTGGTAGCCGCTAATCAGGCGAATCACCCGCGCTTTATGCGACAGCGGGGGAGTGAAGTCCGGGCTGCTTGGGCCATACAGCGCCACCAGCGGGCGGTCCAGCGCGGCGGCGACGTGCATCAGGCCGGAATCGTTGCTGACCACCGCTTTACAGGCGGCAAGCAGAATGACGGCCTGCTCAAGCTGGGTCTCCCCGGCCAGATTGCGACACCAGGCCTGCTGTTCGCTGCTCAGCGCGGCGATGATCTCTTTTCCCGCTTCGTTATCTTTGGCCGAACCGAACAGGACTATCTGGTAACCGTCGTCGATAAGCTGTTTCGCCAGCTCAGCGTAGTGATAGTGCGGCCAGCGTTTTGCCGGGCCAAACTCTGCGCCGGGGCAGAAGCCGATCATCGGGCGATCGGCTGAGAGATTAAACGCGCTACAGGCCTGCGATTTTTCGCCTTCATGAACCTGCAGTTGCGGCCACAGCAGCGGCTGCGGCAGGTCTTTGGCGCTGCGCATGACGCCCTTGTCATAGGCCAGCGCGACATAGCGTTCAACCATCAGCGGCCAGGCGTCTTTATCCAGCGCCCGCGCGTCGTTCAGCAGACCGTAGCGCATCTCGCCGCGCCAGCCGGTGCGGTGCGGGATGTTGGCGAAGAACGGCACCAGCGCCGATTTAAACGAGTTGGGCAGCACGTAAGCACGATCGTAGCGACGCTCGCGCAGGCTGTGCCCCAGCTTACGTCGTTCGCCGATTGCCAGCGCGCCGTGGCCGAGCGGCATCGGGATTGCTTCGTTAACTTCCGGCATGCGCGACAGCAGCGGACGGCACCACGCAGGTGCCATCACGTCGATTATCGCCTGGGGATAGCGCGCCCTGAGCGTGCGATAGAGACTTTGCGACATCATCATGTCGCCCACCCAAGACGGGCCAACCACCAATATTTTCATGTTATGTCTTACGCGTCGCGGTTGAGCCAGGCCATATATTCCGTTACGCCCTCGGCAACGGTTTTAAACGGTTTGTCGTAGCCTGCTGCGCGCAGGTTGGTCAGATCCGCCTGGGTAAATGCCTGGTAGCGGCCTTTCAGCTTCTCCGGGAACGGGATGTATTCGATGCTGCCTTTCTGGTGATATGCCAGCGCGGCATCGGCTACCGCCTGGAAAGATTCCGCGCGGCCGGTGCCGAGGTTGAAAATGCCGGATACGCCGTTTTCCCAGAACCACAGATTCACCGCCGCCACGTCGCCCACGTAGACGAAATCGCGTTTGAAGCCATCGCTGCCTTCGAACAGTTTCGGACTTTCGCCATTATTCAGTTGGGTGTTGAGGTGGAAAGCTACGCTCGCCATGCTGCCTTTGTGGCCTTCACGCGGCCCGTAGACGTTGAAATAGCGGAAACCGACGATCTGCGAGTCGGCTTCCGGCAGGATCTGGCGGACGTATTCGTCAAACAGGAATTTGGAGTAACCGTAAACGTTCAGCGGCTGCTCATATTCACGGGATTCGATAAAGTCGCTGGTGCGACCGCCGTAGGTGGCCGCCGACGAGGCGTACAGGAACGGGATCTGACGCTCCAGGCAGTAGTGCAGCACCTCTTTAGAGTACTGATAGTTGTTATCCATCATGTACTTGCCATCCCACTCTGTGGTGGAAGAGCAGGCACCTTCGTGGAATATGGCTTCAATTTCGCCGAACTCTTCCCCGGCCATCACCTGAATCAGGAAGTCTTCTTTATCCATGTAATCAGCGATATCCAGGTCTACCAGGTTAGCAAACTTGGTGCCGTCTTTCAGATTATCTACGACCAAAATGTCGGTAATGCCTTTGTCATTCAGTGCTTTAACGATGTTGCTGCCGATAAAGCCTGCGCCGCCGGTAACGATGATCATAACTGTAACCTTTGAAGTATGGCGTCCAGAGACAATCCGGACACGGATACTCATATCATATCACCACATGGAGCAGGCTTCAGCCATTCGCCGTAACGCGGGGTGGTGAGCGTGATTTATGCTGCAAATAATTCATTCAGGAATGCATCATCTCGTATCAGAGTATAGCTTTGGGTAATATGTGCCAAATTTTGCCAAATCTGGAGAGTTGCAATGCGTGGTGATTTTTACGAACAGTTGACCAATAGCCTCGAGACCGCTCGGGCGGAAGGGTTATTTAAAGAAGAACGCATTATTACGTCGGCGCAGCAGGCGGATATAACCGTCGGCGGCAGCAACGTGATTAACTTCTGCGCCAATAACTATCTGGGTCTGGCTAACCATCCGCAGCTGATTGCCGCCGCGAAAGCGGGAATGGACAGCCACGGTTTTGGTATGGCTTCGGTGCGCTTTATTTGCGGGACGCAGGACAGCCACAAAGCGCTTGAGAAGAAGCTGGCGGAGTTCCTCGGCATGGAAGATGCAATTCTCTACTCCTCCTGCTTTGACGCCAACGGCGGTCTGTTTGAAACCCTGTTAGGCCCGGAAGATGCCATTATTTCCGATGCCCTGAACCACGCCTCCATCATCGACGGCGTACGTTTGTGTAAAGCCAAACGCTACCGTTATGCCAATAACGACATGCAGGAGCTGGAGGCGCGTCTGAAAGAGGCCCGTGAAGCCGGCGCGCGTCATGTGTTGATCGCCACCGACGGCGTATTCTCCATGGACGGCGTGATTGCCAATCTGAAAGGCGTCTGCGACCTGGCGGATAAATACGATGCGCTGGTGATGGTCGACGATTCCCACGCCGTCGGCTTTGTCGGGGAAAACGGTCGCGGCTCTCATGAATACTGCGCTGTGATGGGCCGTGTCGATATCATCACCGGGACATTAGGTAAAGCGCTGGGCGGCGCGTCCGGCGGCTATACCGCCGCGCGTAAAGAGGTGGTTGAATGGCTGCGCCAACGCTCGCGTCCGTATCTGTTCTCCAACTCGCTGGCCCCGGCGATTGTCGCTGCCTCCATCAAAGTGCTGGAGATGGTGGAGTCCGGCACCGAACTGCGCGATCGCCTGTGGGCCAACGCGCGCCTGTTCCGCGAAAAAATGACCGCTGCGGGCTTTACGCTGGCCGGCGCCGATCACGCGATTATCCCGGTCATGCTGGGCGACGCCGTGATTGCGCAAAACTTTGCGCGCGAGCTGCAAAAAGAAGGGATTTACGTGACCGGGTTCTTCTATCCGGTGGTACCAAAAGGCCAGGCGCGTATTCGTACCCAGATGTCGGCGGCGCATACCCCTGAACAAATTGAACGTGCGGTGGAAGCCTTTACCCGCATCGGTAAACAACTGGGCGTGATTGCCTGAGGGCGTGAGATGAAAGCGTTATCCAAACTGAAAGCGGAAGAAGGCATCTGGATGACCGACGTACCGGAACCGGAAGTCGGCCATAACGATCTGCTGATCAAAATCCGCAAGACCGCAATTTGCGGTACCGACGTACACATCTATAACTGGGACGAATGGTCGCAAAAAACCATCCCGGTACCGATGGTTGTAGGGCATGAATACGTCGGTGAAGTGGTGGGTATCGGCCAGGAAGTACGCGGCTTTAAGATTGGCGATCGCGTGTCCGGTGAAGGGCATATTACCTGTGGCCACTGCCGCAATTGCCGCGCCGGGCGCACGCACCTGTGCCGTAATACCATCGGTGTGGGGGTTAACCGTCCGGGCTGTTTCGCGGAATATCTGGTGATTCCGGCTTTCAACGCCTTCAAAATCCCCGACAACATTTCTGACGATCTGGCGTCGATTTTTGACCCGTTTGGCAACGCGGTTCACACGGCGCTCTCTTTCGATCTGGTTGGCGAAGATGTGCTGGTTTCCGGCGCGGGACCGATTGGCATCATGGCGGCGGCGGTCGCTAAACACGTCGGCGCACGTAATGTGGTTATCACGGACGTTAACGAGTATCGACTGGGCCTGGCGCGTAAAATGGGTGTAACGCGTGCCGTTAACGTCGCCAGGGAGAGTCTGGCCGATGTGATGGCCGAACTGGGGATGAGCGAAGGGTTCGATGTGGGCCTGGAAATGTCCGGTGCGCCGCCGGCGTTCCGCACCATGCTGGACACCATGAACCACGGCGGTCGTATTGCGATGCTCGGTATTCCGCCGTCGGATATGTCGATCGACTGGACCAAAGTTATCTTCAAAGGGCTGTTTATCAAAGGGATTTATGGCCGGGAAATGTTTGAAACCTGGTACAAGATGGCGGCCTTGATCCAGTCTGGACTGGATTTGTCACCGATTATCACCCACCGTTTTGCCATTGATGAGTTCCAGCAGGGCTTTGATGCGATGCGATCTGGCCAGTCCGGTAAAGTGGTTCTGAGCTGGGATTAACCTCAGAACACGGCAGCCCGGCTGCGGCCGGGCTATAGGCAATCTTGCACAGTGTTATGAAGTATTTGAAAGCCTGGTATGCTTTTGACGATAAACGGGAATCTGTCGCGGAACAACGAACAGATTCCCGATCCGCTTAGTTCGTCGGGTTGTCCCAGCCCTGCCATTTCAGCTGGTAGTACTGCACCAGAGGGCTGTGGCTGATACTTTCGCTCAGGACGCTGAAGAAGCGGCTGGCGTACACCGGCTCCGGCGGATGCTTCGTCTTACAGAACTTCACGCCGCGGAACGGATTACGCGGCGACGTTGGCGGCGTGGTTGCCGACGGCGGCAGCCCGCTGTCCGGCCTTGAGGTATCGACCTGCGGCTCGTTCAGCAGGTTGCTCGGACGCACCAGGGTGATATCCGGCGGCAGGTTATAGACCATTTGCTGCAGGACGCGCACCGTGGTGGGGTGCGGGTGACCGATAGCAATCGCGGAACCGTTGCGGCGCGCCAGCGCGATGGCGCGGTTGAACTGGACGCGAATATCGGCCTCATTCTGCGTGTCATCGAGGAACACTTTGCGCTTGATAACCTTCACCCCGGTGCCCTGCGCCGCGCGCATGGCCTGGGTATTGCCGATGGTGACGCTGTCGAGGAAATAGAGATTGTAGCGCTCCAGCGCCTGCATCACCTTTTGCATCCCGAACAGGCTGGAGGTCATCGCGCTGCCCATATGGTTGTTCAGGCCAACGGCGTACGGCACTTTGCCATAGGCGTCGCGGATGATGCGCTCGATCTCATCGCTGCTCATATCCGGACGCAGGGTGTCTTTTTCCAGCGGTTGCTTGCTGAGCGGCGCCATTGGCAGGTGGATGAGGACCTCGTGACCGAGATTATGCGCCTTGCTCGCCATTTCACGGGCGTGAGGGGCGTTGGGTAATACGGCGACGGAGATCGTTGCTGGCAGCGCCAGTACCTGATTTTCGGTCTGTGGACGATAGCCAAAGTCGTCAATAACGATCGAGAGTTTGCCGGCAAATGCTGGCGAGGCCATAGCCAGCGTACCGGCTACCGCGAATGCAATTCTGCGAAATTGAAGCAAAACTTATCTTCCCAACCACGGCTGTGGATTGACCGCCTGACCCTGGCGACGAATTTCGAAATAGAGCGACGGACGGCCCTGACCGCCGCTGCTGCCTACGAGAGCAATCGGCTGGCCCGCCCGGACCTGAGTGCCGACGCTGACCAGCGCGCTTTGGTTATAGCCGTAAAGGCTCATATCGCCTTTACCGTGTTCAACGACCACCACCAGGCCGTAGCCCTGTAGCCAGTCGGCGAGAATCACCCGGCCATCGGCGATTGCCTTGACCTCGGTGCCTTCAGACGCAGCGATAACCATCCCTTTCCAACGTAGTTCACCTTGCAGCTGTTCGCCATAACGATGAAGCAACGTTCCGCGTACCGGCCAGTAGGCCTGACCGCGCGGAGAGCCGAGACCGCCGGTACGGGACATCAGCGAACGCTCGCTTTCGGTCGGTTTGTAGGTGGTGCCTTTCCGCGAGGCATCCTGCTGACGATCGCGCACGGCCTGTGCCTCGCGAGCCTCACTCTCAGCGCGGGCCTTCGCGGCGGCTTCTGCCTGCGCGATCCGACCGCGCAGGCGCGATTCGTTAGCCCGCATTTCGCCCAGCTGCTGTTGACCTTGCTGAATAGACGATTCAAGGCCTGAAAGGGTTTTCTTACGTTCGTTACGCGCCTGTTCCAGTTTGGCCTGCTGTGCGCGCTGCTCGTAAACCAGCGTTTGCTGTTGGCTCTGCTTTTCTTCCAGCTGCGCTTTTTGCGCGGAGACCTCTTCGCGCGTCTGTTTCAACTGGGCGATCGTCTCCTGGCGGGCCTGGTTCAGGTAACCGTAGTAAACCTGCATGCGCTGGTTACGCTGACCCTCTTCACCGCTGAGGATCATTTGCATCCCGGTATGCGGCCCCTGGCGGAACGCGGCATCAAGCTGCGCGGACAGGTTGCGCTCCTGAGTGGCACGCTGACGCTCCAGTTTAGCGATGGACGCGTTCATCTCGTCAATCTGCTTGTTCAACTGGTTCAGGGTATCCTGAGTTTCGCGTAATTTGCGGGTGGCCGCAGAGATAGCTTCTTCCTGAGCCCTGAGCTGGGCGAGCAGGGAAGAACGTTGCTGCTGTTGCTGCTGTATCGCTCTCTGCTTGGCGGCGATATCGGCCTGAATTGATTTGAGCTGGTCGCGGTCATCCGCCTGAGCGGGTGCGGCGCACAGCAATACGCCAGCGCTGAGTGCGCTGGCGTAAAGGACGGATCGAACAGCCGTTGCGATCCATGTATTTGAATAAGTCGCCTTTCCCCTCATGGGGAAGGATTATTCCACGATGAACAGCGGCTTGCCAGTCATCTCTTGCGGGATTTCCATTCCCATCAGCGACAGCATGGTTGGCGCGATATCGGAAAGCTTGCCGCCTTCGGCGACTTTCACCGATTTATCGCCAACGTAGATCAGCGGCACCGGCAGGTTGGTGTGGGCGGTATGGGCCTGGCCGGTTGCCGGGTCGCGCATCTGCTCAGCGTTACCGTGATCGGCGGTAATCAGCAGCTGGCCGCCGACGGATTCTACCGCTTTGGCGACCTGATCGATGCAGTTATCCAGCGTTTCAACGGCTTTAATTGCCGCTTCCATCACGCCGGTATGACCGACCATATCGCCGTTCGGATAGTTACAGATGATGGTGTCGTACTGACCGCCCTTGATGGCGGCCACCAGTTTTTCGGTCAGCTCAGCGGAGCTCATTTCCGGCTGCAGGTCGTAGGTGGCGACTTTTGGTGAGTTGATCAGAATACGCTCTTCGCCTTTGAACGGCTCTTCAACACCGCCGTTAAAGAAGAAGGTCACGTGGGCGTATTTCTCGGTTTCGGAGATGCGCAGCTGAGTCTTGTCGTTCTTCGCCATCCACTCGCCGAAGGTGTTGGCCAGGGACGCCGGCGGGTATGCGCAAGCGACTTTGATGTCGGCGGCATATTCGGTCAGCATCACGAAGTCGAGTTTGACCTCTTTCTTACGGGCGAAACCGTCGAAATCGGCGTTTACGAAGGCACGGGTGATTTCACGGGCGCGGTCAGCACGGAAGTTCATGAAAATCAGCGCGTCGCCGTCTTCCATCGCGGCATCGGCCTGGCCGTTGGCACGGATGACGGTCGCCTTCACGAATTCGTCGTTTTCATCGCGGGCGTAGGCGGCCTGCAGACCGGCAACGGCGCTGTCGGCCTGGAACTCGCCCTGCGCCAGGGTCATCAGATCATACGCCTGCTCAACGCGGTCCCAGCGATTGTCGCGGTCCATGGCGTAGTAGCGGCCAATAATGGAGGCCACGCGGCCTTTACCCAGCGCGGCAAATTTTTCTTCAAATTTCGCCAGCGAGTTTTCAGCGCTGCGCGGCGGGGTGTCGCGACCATCGAGGAAAGCGTGCAGGTAGATTTTTTCTGCCCCGCGTTCGGCGGCCAGATCTACCATCGCCATGATGTGGTCTTCGTGGCTGTGAACGCCGCCTGGGGACATCAGGCCCATGATGTGCACGGCTTTACCCGCAGCAACGGCTTTGTCGACCGCGGCGGTCAGCACCGGGTTTGCAAAGAACGTGCGTTCTTTGATTTCGACATCGAGACGGGTCAGATCCTGGTAAACGATACGACCGGCGCCGAGGTTAACGTGACCCACTTCAGAGTTGCCCATCTGGCGATCCGGCAGACCGACCTCGAGACCAGAAGCATCAATCAGCGTATGGGGACGTTTCGCCCACAATGCGTCCATGACTGGCGTTTTCGCGCTATAAATCGCGTTATCCTGCTGGTCTTCACGATAGCCATAGCCATCCAGAATGACCAGTACCATCGGCTTTTTAGAATTCGACATTGCGACAACCTCATGCTCAAAGACAGAAAATTTGCGTAATTTTACTACAGCTGAATCGTTCAAAGCACCGTAAAAGATCAAAGAAAGAGAGCGTCGGGCCCGCGCGAAAGTCGTCGGAAGGGGATTTTTTCGTGACGGGCCGCAGAAAATACATTACATCGCGCTCACTGGCTGTATTTGCCGCAATGCACAGGTATACTCCTTCCCTGGTTTTTTTATCACTTAGTCGGGAGTTGTAACCCCCCATGCAAGAAATTATGCAATTCGTCGGCCGTCACCCCGTCCTGAGCATCGCGTGGATCGCGCTGCTGGTGGCGGTGCTGTTCACCACCTTTAAGGGGCTGATGTCGAAAGTTAAAGTCATTACCCGTGGCGAAGCGACGCGTCTGATCAACAAAGAAGATGCCGTGGTTGTCGACCTGCGTCAGCGTGACGACTTCCGTAAAGGCCATATCGCGGGCTCCATCAACCTGCTGCCGAGCGAAATCAAGGCAAATAACGTTGGTGAGTTGGAAAAACACAAAGCACAACCCATTATAGTGGTAGATGGTTCCGGTATGCAGGCACAAGAGCCTGCCAGCGCGCTGAATAAAGCCGGATTTGAAAAGGTCTTTGTACTGAAAGAAGGCATTGCTGGCTGGAGCGGCGAAAACCTTCCGCTGGTACGCGGCAAATAAATTTACCCACGTCTTTATGACGTAGCCAGGTTTCCCCCACTGCGGCGAGCCGTCGGGGGGCAGCCTTGTCTGCGGCGTAAAATCCTGCGGGTAAAAACAGGAGTGAAGTCATGGCCAATATTGATATCTACACCAAAGCGACCTGTCCGTTCTGTATTCGTGCAAAAGCACTGCTGAACAGTAAAGGCGTAACGTTCAATGAACTGCCGATCGATGGCAATGCCGCGAAGCGTGAAGAGATGATTGAGCGCAGCGGTCGTACGACGGTTCCGCAGATTTTTATTGATGAGCAGCACATTGGCGGCTGTGACGACTTGTATGCGCTTGATTCACGTGGTGGACTTGATCCCCTGCTGCGCTAATTTTGCGTCCGCCCAGGTCGGGTAGGCGTATTTAAGGACAACACGAAAGGGTTTTACTATGTCAGAACAAAACAGCACCGAAATGACGTTCCAGATCCAGCGTATCTATACCAAGGATATTTCCTTTGAAGCGCCGAATGCGCCGCAAGTTTTCCAGAAAGACTGGCAGCCGGAAGTTAAACTTGATCTGGACACTGCTTCCAGCCAGTTGGCTGAAGGCGTCTACGAAGTGGTGCTGCGCGTAACCGTAACCGCTGCGCTGGGCGAAGAAACCGCATTCCTGTGCGAAGTACAGCAGGGCGGCATCTTCTCCATCGACGGCATTGACGGCAACCAGATGGCGCATTGCCTCGGCGCATACTGCCCGAACATTCTGTTCCCGTATGCGCGTGAGTGCATTACCAGCCTGGTGTCTCGCGGTACCTTCCCGCAACTGAACCTTGCGCCAGTGAACTTCGATGCGCTGTTCATGAACTATCTGCAGCAGCAAGCTGGCGAAGGTGCCGAACAACATCAGGATGCCTGATGAACGCACTTAATGCTGCAATGACTGTGATCGGTGCCGGCTCATACGGCACCGCTCTTGCCATCACCCTGGCAAGAAATGGCCACGATGTTGTGCTCTGGGGCCATGACCCGAAACATATCGCGACGCTGCAACATGACCGCTGCAACGCCGCTTTCCTTCCTGACGTCCCTTTCCCTGACACGCTGCATCTTGAAAGCGATCTGTCTGCCGCGCTGGCGGCCAGCCGCGATATTCTGGTTGTGGTGCCCAGCCATGTCTTTGGTGAGGTTCTGCGGCAGATTAAACCGCTGATGCGCCCGGATGCGCGCCTGGTCTGGGCGACAAAAGGCCTTGAGGCCGAAACCGGTCGCCTGCTGCAGGATGTCGCGCGCGAAGCGCTGGGCGACACGATCCCGCTGGCGGTCATTTCCGGCCCGACCTTTGCCAAAGAACTGGCGGCAGGGCTGCCGACGGCCATTTCGCTGGCCTCCACGGAGCCGCAGTTTGCCGACGACCTGCAGCATTT
Source organism: Klebsiella sp. Lac1 (assembly GCF_009825425.1). Taxonomy (NCBI): domain Bacteria; kingdom Pseudomonadati; phylum Pseudomonadota; class Gammaproteobacteria; order Enterobacterales; family Enterobacteriaceae; genus Klebsiella; species Klebsiella sp. Lac1. The sequence continues at coordinate 306,560 of NZ_VJZJ01000004.1, read as the reverse complement.
ACTGCACTGCGGTAAAAGCTTCCGCGTCTATATCAACCCGGACTTTATCGGCGTGCAGCTTGGCGGGGCGGTGAAAAACGTTATCGCCATTGGCGCCGGGATGTCTGACGGCATCGGCTTTGGCGCCAATGCGCGTACGGCGCTGATAACCCGGGGTCTGGTTGAAATGTCTCGTCTCGGTACCGCGCTGGGCGCCGATCCGGAAACCTTTATGGGGATGGCGGGGCTGGGCGATCTGGTGCTGACCTGCACCGATAACCAATCGCGTAACCGCCGCTTCGGCATGATGCTCGGTCAGGGTATGGATGTGCAAAGCGCGCAGGATAAGATTGGCCAGGTGGTTGAAGGCTATCGCAATACCAGGGAAGTTCGCGTTCTGGCACAGCGTTTAGGTGTTGAAATGCCAATAACCGAGGAAATTTATCAGGTATTGTATTGCGGAAAAATTGCGCGCGAGGCAGCATTGACTTTATTAGGCCGTGCGCGCAAGGACGAGCGCAGCAATTAATCTTAAAGGAACCTTTGTCACCTCGATGACCCGGTCAGCGTAGAACTGGCCGGTCATTCTGCTATCGCCTGGAGTCAGCAATGCCGTGTGAAGAACTGGATATCGTCTGGAATAATATTAAAGCCGAAGCCCGGGCTCTGGCCGACTGTGAGCCTATGCTCGCCAGTTTTTACCACGCAACGCTACTCAAACACGAAAATCTGGGCAGCGCCCTGAGCTATATGCTGGCGAATAAGCTGGCTTCCCCCATTATGCCGGCTATCGCTATTCGTGAAGTGGTGGAAGAGGCCTATGCCGCTGACCCGGAAATGATCGCTTCCGCCGCCTGCGATATCCAGGCGGTGCGCACCCGCGATCCGGCGGTCGATAAATACTCGACGCCGCTGCTGTACCTGAAAGGTTTCCACGCGCTGCAGGCCTATCGCATTGGCCACTGGCTGTGGAATCAGGGGCGCCGCGCGCTGGCGATTTTCCTGCAAAACCAGGTTTCCGTTTCTTTCCAGGTGGATATCCATCCGGCGGCGAAAATTGGCCGCGGGATTATGCTCGATCACGCTACCGGCATTGTGGTTGGCGAAACGGCGGTGATTGAGGACGACGTGTCGATTCTGCAGTCCGTCACCCTCGGCGGGACCGGTAAAACCAGCGGCGACCGGCACCCGAAAATCCGTGAAGGCGTGATGATTGGCGCCGGTGCGAAGATCCTCGGCAATATTGAAGTGGGTCGGGGGGCGAAAATTGGCGCCGGTTCCGTGGTGCTACAGCCCGTACCGCCGCACACCACCGCAGCCGGTGTACCGGCGCGTATCGTCGGTAAGCCAGAGAGCGATAAACCCGCGATGGATATGGATCAGCACTTTAACGGTATTCACCATACCTTCGAGTACGGCGACGGTATCTAGAATCGGGTTACGGTCTGGTGCCGGTATGCCGCCCGGATAAGGCGCGATGCGCCGCCATCCGGGAGTTTCCCCCGGCTGGCGCTGCGCTTAGCCGGGCTACGGTCTGGCGCTGATATGTTGCCCGGATAAGGCGCGATGCGCCGCCATCCGGGAGTTTCCCCCGGCTGGTGCTTCGCTTAGCCGGGCTACGGTCTGGTGCTGATATGTCGCCCGGATAAGGCGCGATGCGCCGCCATCCGGGAGCTTCCCCGGCTGGCGCTGCGCTTAGCCGGGTTACGGTCTGGTGCCGGTATGTAGCCCGGATAAGGCGCGATGCGCCGCCATCCGTGAATCGCGGAGGCTAACTGCGCAATGCCGCGCCAGGATACCCCAGCTGGCGCCAGGCCTCGTACACGACCACCGACACCGCATTTGACAGGTTCATGCTGCGGCTGTCCGGCATCATCGGAATACGGATTTTCTGCTGCGCCGGCAGGGCATCAAGAATGCTGGCCGGCAGGCCGCGCGTTTCCGGGCCAAACATCAAGAAATCGCCATCCTGATAGCTTACCGCGCTGTGAGCCGGCGTGCCCTTTGTGGTCAGGGCGAACAGGCGCTGCGGCCTGGCGCTTTCGACGAAGGCCGCGTAGTCGCGATGACGCTGAACGGCGGTAAATTCATGGTAATCCAGCCCGGCGCGGCGCAGGCGCTTATCATCCCAGGTGAATCCCATAGGCTCGATAATGTGCAGATTGAAGCCGGTGTTGGCGCACAGGCGGATGATATTCCCGGTATTCGGCGGGATCTCAGGTTCGAATAGTACAATGTTCAGCATGCTGCCCTGTCTCATTAGGCTCTTAATCGCGCGGGCAGAATAGCAGATATTTGCCCGGCCCTCATCCTCGTGGGAGAGCGCCGGGCGGGGGGTTAGGCAGCGTTACCCTGCTTAATCGCATTGAAGGTTTGCAGCGCGTCGGCGTTCTGCACCAGCGAATCGCGGCTGATTTCGCCGATGGTTTTGGTTCCGGTCAGGGTCATGGCCACTTTCATCTCTTTCTCGATAAGATTCAGCAGGTTGGCTACCCCCTGCTTACCGTGGGTGGCCAGCGCGTAGAGATAGGCGCGGCCCAGCAGTACGCTATCGGCGCCCAGCGCAATCATCCGCACCACATCAAGACCATTACGAATACCGCTATCGGCGAGAATGGCGATATCGCCTTTGACCGCATCAGCGATCGCCGGTAGCGCGCGGGCAGAGGAGAGAACGCCGTCGAGCTGGCGGCCGCCGTGGTTGGAGACCACGATCCCGTCGGCGCCGAAGCGTACCGCATCCCGCGCATCCTGCGGATCGAGGATCCCTTTGATCACCATCGGGCCATCCCAGAATTCGCGGATCCACTCAAGGTCTTTCCACGAAATCGACGGATCGAAGTTGTTGGCCAGCCAGCCGATATAATCCTCAAGACCGGTAGGCTTGCCGAGATAGGCGGAGATATTGCCGAGATCGTGAGGGCGACCGTTTAAACCGACATCCCACGCCCACTGTGGGTGAGTCATCGCCTGCCAGTAGCGGCGCATCGCCGCGTTCGGGCCGCTCATCCCGGAGTGGGCATCGCGATAGCGGGCGCCGGGGGTGGGCATATCAACGGTAAACACCAGGGTGGAACAGCCCGCCGCTTTGGCGCGCTCCAGCGCATTGCGCATAAAGCCGCGATCGCGCAGGACGTACAGCTGGAACCACATCGGACGCTTGATGGTCGGCGCGACCTCTTCTATCGGGCAGACGGAAACGGTGGAGAGGGTGAACGGAATCCCTTTATCATCCGCGGCGCCTGCCGCCTGCACTTCACCGCGGCGAGCGTACATTCCGCACAGTCCGACCGGCGCCAGCGCCACCGGCATGGAGAGCTTTTCTTTGAACAGCGTCGTCTCCAGGCTCAGGTCCGACATATTCTTCAGGACCCGCTGGCGGAGCGCCACATCAGACAGGTCTTCAACGTTGCGGCGCAGCGTGTGTTCGGCATAGGCGCCGCCGTCGATGTAGTGGAACAGGAACGGTGGCAGGATACGCTGTGCGGCTGCGCGATAGTCGCTGGCGGCTGAAATAATCATCACGGGTTCTCCCTGGCATTTTCATTGTGGTCACCGGGCAGACGGGTAATTCGCGCCTGGCGGGCCTGGTCTTCATCAAAGTGTTTAATCGTGGCGTGGACAAAGCCTAAATGCGCCATCATCGCCTGCCGTGCGCCTTCGGCGTCACCGGCGAAAATGGCCTCCATCACGGCCTGGTGCTGTTCGGTCAGACGGGCGAATACCGGCGGGACAAGGTACATCCGCTGGCGGCTCTGTTTGACCGAGGATTGCAGGAGGTCGAAAAAGCCGCGCATGGTTTGTAGCAGCACCACGTTGTGCGAGGCTTCGGCGATCGCCAGATGAAAGCGCACGTCGGCCTGCGAGGCGAGGTCCGGGTCCTCGCTCTGGGTGGCTTCAAAGCACAGGCGAATGCGCTCTTTTTCGGCATCGGTTGCCCGCATCGCCGCATGCCAGGCCGTGCTGGCTTCGATGGCGTGGCGGGCTTCCAGAATATCAAAGCTGTAATCGGGGTCGTCGGCGAGCAGCGTTTTTAGCGGCTGAACGATATTCTGTTCCGACCACGTCTCGTGCTGCCAGCGCACGAAGGTCCCGCCGCCGCGACGGCTGACCAGCAGACCTTCGTTCACCAGCATCGCCAGCGCTTCGCGCAGCGAGTTGCGCGATACGCCAAGCTGCGCGGCCAACTGGCGCTCGGCGGGCAGTCGCATGCCCGCCTCCAGCTTTTGTTCTTCAATCAGCGCCCGCACACGACGGACGACATCGTCTGCGAGGCGCCGGGGCATCACTATCATGGGATCATCCAGGTTAAGACATAGGCCTGTAGCGTGGTGATAACGCCAACCATGCAGGTAAAGATCAGGCTGTGTTTTACGGTAAAGCGGAACAGGTCCGACTCTTTCCCCACCAGCCCTACCGCCGCACAGGCGATGGCGATGGACTGCGGCGAAATCATTTTACCGGTGACGCCGCCTGTGGTGTTGGCCGCGACCAGCAGAATATCGGATACGCCGATCTGCTGTGCCGCGGTCGCCTGCAGCGCGGCGAACAGCGCGTTAGACGAGGTGTCCGAACCGGTCAGGAATACCCCCAGCCAGCCGAGGAACGGCGAGAAGAAGGTAAACGCGTGGCCGGTATGCGCCAGCGCAAGGGCCAGCGTCGACGACAGCCCGGAATAGTTAGAGATAAAGGCGAACGCCAGTACCATGCCGATAGAGTAAATCGGCAGAGCCAGTTCTTTTAACGTGCTGCCAAAGGTGACCAGCGCGTCTTTCGGTTTCATGCGCAGCCAGACGATGGAAAGTAAAGCCGCAAACAGGATGGCGGTGCCGGTAGCCGACAGCCAGTCGAACTTATACACCGCAGCGTAAGGCGTGGCGGCGCTGACAACCGGCGGCATGCGGGCCACCATCTTATCGAGGAACGGGACAGAGATATTGATGACGAAGTCATACATCGCGCCGCCGGGGGCAAACAGGGCCTTAAACGGCGGAATGCTCCACAGGGTCACGGTGGCGGTCAGGAACAGGAAGGGCGACCAGGCGCGAGCGATCTGCCCGGCGCTGTAATGGGTACGCGCCAGCGTTTGATCGACCTGCGCGGCGCCCATATCGCCAAAGCGGAAGATACGCACCGGCTGCCAGCGTTTGAGGAACAGGGTCAGGCAAACCAGCGACACCAGGGAAGAGATGATGTCCGGCAGTTCCGGGCCGAGGAAGTTGGAGCTGAGGTACTGTGCGATGGCGAACGAGCCACCGGCCACCATGACCGCCGGCCAGGTCTCTTTGACACCGCGCCAGCCGTCCATAATCGCCATAATCCAGAACAGGACGATAATGGTCAGGAACGGCAGTTGACGACCGACCATCTGGCCGATGGCAAAGCTGTCGATACCGGTCACCTGGCCGGCGACCAGAATGGGAATGCCCATCGCACCGAAGGCAACCGGCGCGGTGTTGACGATCAGACACAGGCCCGCCGCATACAGCGGGTTAAAACCCAGGCCGACCAGCAGCGCGGCGGTAATCGCCACCGGCGCGCCAAAGCCGGCCGCACCTTCGAGGAAAGCCCCGAAGGAGAAGCCGACAATCAGCATCTGCAGGCGCTGGTCAGGGGTAATCGAGAGAATCGACGAGCGGATAATGTCGAACTGCCCGGTCTTGACCGAAATTTTATAGACGAATACCGCGGCGATAATAATCCACGCGATGGGCCACAGGCCGTAAAAGAAGCCGTAGACCACAGAAGTCAGCGCGCGGTCCACCGGCATTTTATAGAACAGCAGCGCGACCGATAGCGCAATGGCCACGGTCCATGTCGCTGCCAGGTACCCTTTGAGCTTGAGCTTTATCAGGGCAAAAAAGAAAAACAGAATCGGTAACGATGCGATAAGACTTGAGAGCCAGATATTACCGGCCGGATCGTAATTTTGTTGCCAGAGGTTCATGCAGGTCTCCATCGGGCCACAAAGATGCGGTGCTGAGTCTGCGCTCCTTGCAGATCACATCTTTTGTAAAACTGGCCCAGCCAAAATTGAGTTGTAGGGTTAACGACAATGAATGGTTAATCAAATGTTATTATCAGGCAATACGTCTGTGACCAAAAATGATGGATATGTGAACCGTTGAGTGGTTTAGGAAATAATTGGTTGGGCCAATAAGAGAGGGGAGTTCATGGACGTGAGTGATATGTGAATCAGCGCCTGCCCGGCTACCAACCGCCAGCGGACACGATTCCGTCGCCCTGACCAGCGTAGCGCCGCCGGGGATTTTCCCGGATGGCGGCGCGAGCGCCTGATCCGGGCTACCCGACCGCACGAACCCGTAGCCCCGGTCAGCGTAGCGCCACCGGGGAGGTTCTCGGGACTAAAGGATTAGAACTCGGTTTTAGAGAAGCCGGTCATTTCTTTGAGGTTCATTTCGCGACCGAGGGCGGTCATCGGATGCACAATCACCAGTCCGCGAACGCTTTTCTTCAGCTTGCCCATATCGGCCTGCTCTTTTTTGGTGATTGCGCGGCGATGTGGCAGGCTCATCAGCTTCTGGGCTTCTTTGCTTAGTTTCTGGCCCTGAACTTCGCGCAGGCGAATAATTTCGGCTTCGAGGGTGGTTTTTTCTTTTTCCAGCTCGGCGTATTTGTCCGCAGCTTCCACCAGCGACAGGTCTGCCTGCTGATGGCGGATGGCGTCGAGGCGGTCGCTCAAACGCTTGATTTCATTCTTTTCGACTTCTTTCATGATGACTTAATCTATTAATAAAGGGATTTCGACAACATATAGTATGTGCTGTGACTTCTGTTGTGGGTAGTCATTTATCAAAAGCCCGACGTTTTTTCCGCGGAAGTCTCAGGCGTAATGATTTATAATTATATGAATGTAAATAATATTATTACTAATAGCCGCCTGTTTTTCATCTCTGTGAAGTCTGTCATCAATACCGCACGTTTTCCTCAACCCTGGCCTCATTTTTCGCTAATCCTTTACAGGATAATCCCTGAAAACAGGAGGGCGAGATGGCAAAAATCGGTGACGGCGTACCGCGTATTATCGACAAGACAGTTGATTTTATGGCTTCAAGCCAGGCTTTTATGGAGTATTTGAAAAAATCCCCGCGTTTGCAGCACGTGCCGCGGGAAATCCCGCAGAACAAAGAGGCGCTGTTCCTGAGTCGTCTGGAGTATTACAGGCAGCTTTACCGGCCGACTTGTGACCAGGTGTAACCCGGGTCAGAGCGTTGATTTCTGAAAGGCTTTTTTCAAGCTGATTCGGGAAATCAGCTCGGTCAGAGACAGCATCATTGTTGAACGTACAACCTGCTGGTAGCGCAGCTTCTGCATTGCCAGCAGTTCTTCGTCGCTCTCATCAAACAGTGGCGTCGGCGGCAGGGCGGTCACGCAATGCAGTTCGCCGAAAGGCCCAAGAATTTCATCATCGGTAAAACCGTACTCATTTCCGTCGTGATTCAACTCTTCGCGCAGAGCCATCAGCAGCTCGGCGTCTTCGTATTCGGCGCGGCTAATCACCCCAAGGCCGTAAATCAGCTTCAGGCGTACAGAAAGGTCTCCCAGCGGCCCATCGCCATCCAGCAAGGGCTCCACTGCGTATTTCACCGCATAGTCGTCTTTACGGAACACCTGAAGCACCAGAATATTGACCGCTTCCGTGAGTAGCTCGACGGTGGTGATCAGGAAGCTTCGTACGGTTTTGCCAGCATTCAGACGCTCAAGCACGCGGTTTTCAAATGCCTGTGTTTCTTCCATTATGGCCTGCATATCTGACAGGAGTAGTAATGGGCGCGGTTCGTACCGCGCCAGGTCTTGCCTCATTTGGTGGCGTTGTAGTCGTTAACGGCCTCGGTCACCACGGCGCTTGCTGCATCCAGACCGGAAATCTGTGCCAGCGCAGCCTGGGGACCCTTCTCGTTAATCAAGTCTGCCAGCTCCTGCGCCTGCGGGTCTTCTTCGCTGCGGAAATGCATTGCCGCCGCGATCCCTTTGACCAGGTTAACATGCGGCAGAGCATATTCCAGCGTACCAAGCAGCGGCTTAATCAGACGATCGCCCGCGCTCAGTTTACGCAGCGGCTGACGGCCCACGCGCTCAACGTCATCTTTCAGGTACGGATTCTCGAAACGGCCGAGGATTTTCTGGATGTAGGCGGCGTGCTTCTGCGCATCAAAGCCGTAGCGTTTGATCAGTACCGCGCCGCTCTCTTCCATGGCCCCTTTCACCACGGCGCGAATGTTCTCATCGAGAATCGCCTCGCGGATTGTCTGGTGCCCGGCCAGTTTTCCGAGGTAGGCGGTTATAGCATGTCCGGTGTTTAAGGTGAATAGCTTACGTTCGACAAATGCCATCAGGTTGTCGGTTAATTCCATGCCAGGGATCGCCGGCAAGGTCCCTTTAAACTGGGTTTTATCGACGATCCACTCGCTAAAGGTTTCCACGGTCACTTCCAGCGGGTCATGCGTCGCAGAGGCTGACGGGGGAACAATACGGTCAACCGCGGAATCGACAAAGCCGACGTTGGCTTCTACCCAGGCTTTATCTTCTTCCGCCAGGGCGTTAAATACGTGGCCTTTAAGCTGTGTGGTCCCGCGCACCATATTTTCGCAGGCAATGATGTTTAGCGGGGCGGTTATCCCCTGCGCTTTACGCTGCGCCAGTCCTTGCGCAATAGCCGGCGCAATGCGCTCCAGCACCACCGGGCCGACGGCGGTGGTGATCAGGTCAACGCGGGCAATCAGGTCAATGACTTCATCGCCGATGCTGCTGACGGCATTGACGCCGGAGACGGTATCGACCTGCTCGTTTTCACCGACGACATGAACCTGATAGCTATGACGGGCATTCAGGGCATCAAGTACCACCTGATTCACATCGGCGAATGTTAAAGCGATCCCCGCGTCAGCCAGCAATTTGCCGATGAAGCCACGTCCGATATTACCTGCGCCAAAATGTAATGCATTCATAGTATTAGCCTTCATTAATGTTTTTACCTGAGAGGGTTCGGGTGAGGCGGGTCCCTCAACCGAACCCTCTCCCCACGCATGAGGAGAGGGTGGGCGTTCCCGGATTGCGGCGTGAACGCCTTATCCGGACTCCAGGTTACACTTTCAGCAGAGACAACACTTCCTCAACGCTGGTGGTGTGGGTCAGGCGCTCAATCACCGACTCATCATCCAGCGCGTTAGTCAGGCTGGTAATCACTTGAATGTGCTCGTTATTGCGTGCCGCGATACCGATAACCAGACGGGCGACGTCATCTTCGTCTTCGCCAAAGCGAACCCCTTCCGGATACTGGCAGAACACCACGCCGGTCTTCAGGACACGGTCTTTTGCTTCGATGGTGCCGTGCGGTACCGCGATGGACTCGCCCAGGTAAGTGGAGGTCAGTTTTTCACGGTCCAGCATCGCCTGCACATATTCCGGTTCAACATAACCGCCTTTCACCAGCTGCTCGCCCGCAAAGCGGATCGCCTCTTCTTTCGTCGCCGCTTTGCGACCGAGGAAGATGTTCTCTTCGCCAAGCTTGAACAGATTGGTTTCCGGTGCATCAAAGCTGTCTTTCAGGCTACCGTGAACTTTCTTTTCGTTATCAGTATGGCGCTGCGCCGCAACCAGACGCTCGGTCAGGTTGGTGTACAGGCCGCTGTCGAGGAAGTTGGTCAGCGAAATGTGCTGGGCCTGCGGCACCTGGCGCATCGCCCGCTCGGTCAGATCGCGGTGGGTAATCACCAGGTCGACATCCGGCGGCAGGTTGTTAATGGCGCAGTTGGTGACGGAGATATTGCTCAGCCCCGCATCCTGCACTTTTTTACGCAGTACCCCGGCGCCCATGGCGCTGGAACCCATGCCGGCATCGCAGGCGACGATGATTTTGCGCACATGGCTCAGATCGTTAGCCACGGTACCTGCAGACAGCGGTGTGGCCGCGCCTTTGGATTCGGCTTTCATATCCTGCATGCGACGGGTCGCAGCATCGATATCATCTTCTTCTTTCACTTTGCTGGTTTTCAGCAGAATGGCGGAGATCACAAAGGAGACGACCATGGCCGCAATAATTGCCGCGATGTTAGCGAAGTACGCCCCTTTCGGCGTCATCGCCAGCACCGCCAGGATAGAACCTGGGGAGGCAGGAGAAACCAGACCGCCGTTGAGGATAGTCAGGGTGAACACACCGGTCATACCGCCGAGAATCACGGCAAGGATCAGACGCGGGTTCATCAGCACATACGGGAAGTAGATTTCGTGAATACCGCCCAGGAAGTGGATGATTGCGGCACCGCCTGCGGACTGCTTCGCGTTACCGCGACCAAAGAACATGTATGCCATCAGCACGCCCATCCCCGGACCCGGGTTGGCTTCAATCAGGAAGAAGATGGATTTACCCAGCTCATGAGACTGCTGGATACCCAGCGGCGAGAAGATACCGTGGTTGATGGCGTTGTTAAGGAACAGGATTTTCGCTGGCTCAACGAAGATTGATGCCAGCGGCAGCATGTCATGGACAACCATGAAGTTAACGCCTGCCGCCAGAATTTTAGACAGAACCTCAACCGCCGGGCCAATGCCGAGGAATGCCAGAATCGCGAGGATCATCCCGATAATACCGGCAGAGAAGTTGTTCACCAGCATCTCGAAACCGGACTTAATCTTACCGTCTACCCAGCTATCGAAATGTTTAATCGCCCAGCCGCCCAGCGGACCTGCGATCATCGCGCCGAGGAACATCGGCATGTCCGCGCCGACGATGACGCCCATTGTGGTAATAGCGCCGACGACGCCACCACGCTCACCGCCAATTAACTTACCACCGGTATAGCCGATAAGCAGCGGCAACAGGTAGGTGATCATCGGGCCGACTAATTTCGCCAGCGTCTCGTTTGGTAACCACCCTGTCGGGATGAATAATGCGGTAATGATACCCCACGCGATAAACGCGCCGATGTTTGGCATCACCATATTGCTGAGGAAACGACCAAAGCTTTGCACCTTGATCTTGATATCGGATGACATAAAACACCCCTTCTTCTGTTTTGCTTATCGCGTAGGCTAAAAGCCTGAGGCTTGTTGTGAATATGGCGGCAGAGGTCGCCGGACCCTGATTGATAAAGCGAATCTGGCACTGAATCATTAAACTGTCCAGTTGGTGGGTTTTTGTGTGACCTTGATCACATGAATATAGGTATCTGATAGCTATTTATAGTGATTCTCATCACAAAATTGGTGTGCAAAAAAAACGCAACGGGTCAAAATTAACCCGATTAGGTTAATTAATGTGAATTACATCACATAATATTGTTTCTGGTTTGTCTCTATATTGTGATGTTGTTCACAAAAAATAACTGGTTGAATTTTGCGGATGTGATCGCCGACAAACTCTGCGCGCCCGATTGATCCCGTGCGCTATCAGGCCCGGGTCGACAGACTGCAGGCCGATCTGGTGACCGCGCTGCACAGCATCAATACCCTGAAGGCACAGCTTTCTGAAGCGCAGGCGAACACGGTGCGTGTTTCCGCCGAGCGCGACCGGCTCTACAAAGACTACCCGCGCTATCGGAAAGTCAGCCAGGCGATTGACGTGAAGTCTGACCTGCCTTTTGCCTGCGCCTGACCCATACTTATCTTTTTGTGGGCGAAAGGAGCAGGCAATGAAACTGATCGGCAGCTACACCAGTCCCTTTGTGCGTAAAATCTCCGTCATTCTGCTGGAGAAAAACCTCCCCTTCGAATTCGTCAATGAATTTCCCTACCAGGAGGTGAACGGCGTCGGGAAATACAATCCCTTGGGTAAGGTGCCGGTGCTGGTCACGGACAGCGGCGAATGCTGGTATGACTCCCCCATTATCGCGCAATACCTTGAACAGCTCGACGCTGCGCCGGCAATGGTGCCATCGGACCCGAACGCGGCGTTGAAAATGCGCCAGCTGGAGGCGCTGGCCGACGGCGTAATGGAGGCGGCGCAGGCGCTGGTACGCGAAAAGACCCGTCCGGCGGCGCAGCAGTCAGAAAGCGAGCTGCTGCGCCAGCGGGAGAAAGTAGCCCGCGGCCTTGATGAACTGGAAGCCCGTGTAGCCGATGGCAGCCTGCGGATCGATGAGGTTAATCTGGCGACGATTTCAGCGGCGTGCGCGATTGCCTATCTCAACTTTCGGCGGGTTGCGCCCGGCTGGTGTGCGACCCGGCCTCAGCTGATTAAGCTGGTCGACGCGCTGTTTCAGCGCGCCAGTTTCGCCCGTACCGAACCGCCAAGGACTTGACCCAGGCAGGTAACAGTTTCTTTCCGGAGACGTTACAATCAGCGCTGATTTGTTGACTCCCTCTCCCGCCGGGAGGGGGTAAATAACTTACCGCCAGGTCCATTCATGACTACCGATATTCGTGCGCTTTACACCCGGCTTCCGGCCACCGACCGTTTGCTTCGCGACCCTGCTTTTTCTGCTGTGCTGGCCCGCTATGGTCATGCTCAGGTGGTGGCGCTGCTGCGCCAGATGCTGGAGGAGGCGCGGGAATATATTCGTCAGGAACAGGCGCTGCCGGGCTGGTGCGATGACTGGCCGCAGGAGACCGGGCGGCGGCTGGCGCAAACCGGGCAAAGCGCGCTGCGTCCGGTGTTCAACCTCACCGGCACGGTGCTGCATACCAACCTGGGGCGGGCTATCCAGGCGGAAGCGGCGGTTGAAGCGGTCGCACAGGCGATGCGCGCTCCGGTCACTCTGGAGTACAGCCTGGATGATGCCGGGCGCGGGCATCGCGATCGGGCGCTGGCGGATCTGCTGTGCCGCATCACCGGCGCGGAAGATGCGTGTATCGTCAACAATAACGCCGCGGCGGTGCTGCTGATGCTGGCGGCCACCGCCGGCGGTAAAGAGGTGGTGCTCTCGCGCGGCGAGCTGGTGGAGATCGGTGGCGCATTCCGCATTCCCGATGTGATGCGTCAGGCGGGCTGCATCCTGCATGAGGTCGGCACCACCAACCGCACCCATGCCAAAGATTATCGCCAGGCCGTGAATGACAATACCGGGCTGTTGATGAAGGTCCATACCAGCAATTACAGCATCGAGGGCTTCACGACAGCCGTCGATGAAGCCGGGCTGGCGGCGATTGGCCGCGAAACGGGTATTCCGGTGATCGCCGATTTGGGCAGCGGTTCGCTGGTTGATTTGAGCCAGTATGGCCTGCCGAAAGAGCCGATGCCGCAGGAGATGATTGCGGCGGGCGTCAGTCTGGTGAGCTTTTCCGGCGATAAGCTGCTGGGCGGCCCGCAGGCGGGGATTATCGTTGGCGAAAAGGCGATGATTGCTCGTTTGCAGCAGCATCCGCTGAAGCGCGCGCTGCGGGCGGATAAAATGACCCTTGCCGCGCTGGAAGCCACTCTGCGGCTCTATCTGCATCCGGAAACGCTGGCCGATCGGCTGCCCACGCTGCGCCTGCTGACCCGCACGGCGGAGGCGATTCAGGCGCAGGCATGGCGCCTGCAGCCGTTGCTGGCCGCCCACTACACGCAGTTTGAGGTGCGGGTGGAGCCGTGTCAGTCGCAAATTGGCAGCGGTTCGCTACCGGTGGATCGCCTGCCTGGGGCGGCGCTGACCTTTACGCCGCGCGATGGTCGCGGCAGTCAGCTGGAGGCGCTGGCGACCCGTTGGCGTGGGCTGACGATCCCGGTTATCGGACGGATTTACGATGGCTGTCTGTGGCTGGACTTGCGCTGTCTTGAAGATGAACCCCGGTTTATGGAGATGTTATTACAATGATTATTGCCACCGCCGGACATGTTGACCACGGCAAAACGACGTTGCTGCAGGCGATCACCGGCGTTAATGCCGACCGCCTGCCGGAAGAGAAATCGCGCGGGATGACGATCGATCTGGGGTACGCCTACTGGCCACAGCCCGACGGTCGCGTACTGGGGTTTATCGATGTGCCGGGCCACGAAAAGTTTCTGTCTAACATGCTGGCGGGCGTGGGCGGTATTGACCACGCGTTGCTGGTGGTGGCCTGCGATGATGGCGTGATGGCGCAGACTCGCGAACATCTGGCCATTCTGCAACTGACGGGAAAGCCGTCGCTGACCGTGGCATTGACCAAGGCCGATCGCGTTGATGCGGCGCGCGTGAGCGAGGTGCATGCCGACGTGGTGGCGGTGCTGGCCGAATTTGGCTTTACCCAGGCGACGTTGTTTGCTACGGCGGCGCCGGAAAACCGGGGCATTGACGCGCTGCGCGAACATCTGCGCCAGCTACCTGAACGTAGCCACCCGCAGCATCAGCGTTTTCGCCTGGCTATCGATCGCGCCTTTACCGTAAAAGGGGCGGGCCTGGTGGTGACCGGCACCGCGCTCAGCGGCGAGGTCAACGTCGGCGATACGCTATGGCTGACCGGGGTGGATAAGCCGATGCGCGTGCGCGGGTTGCATGCACAAAACCAGCCGGTCGAGCGGGCGCGGGCCGGTCAGCGCATCGCGCTGAATATTGTCGGCGATGCGCAGAAAGAGGTGCTGAATCGCGGCGACTGGCTGCTGTCCGTTCAGCCTCCCGAGCCGTCCGGACGGGTGATTGTTGAATTACAGCGCCACACGCCGTTGACGCAGTGGCAGTCTTTGCATATCCACCATGCCGCCAGCCATATTACCGGACGCGTATCGCTGCTGGAGGGGGATCTCGCCGAACTGGTACTCGATACTCCGCTGTGGCTGGCAGATAACGACCGCCTGGTGCTGCGCGATATCTCCGCCCGCGCGACCCTGGCGGGAGCCCGCGTAGTGACGCTAAATCCGCCGCGGCGCGGGAAACGGAAAGCGGAATATTTGCAGTGGCTTCATGCGCTGACGGCGGCTGCGGATGACGCCCAGGCACTGGAGACGCACCTGCAGCGCGACGCGGTACGTGTGGATGAATTTGCCTGGGCCCGCCAGCTGAATGAAAATGGCCTGGCGGCGCTGACCCGCAACGCTGGCTATCTGCAGGCGGGTCATAATCTGCTCAGTCCTGCGCTGGCGGCGTGCTGGCAGACAAAACTCCTTGATGCGCTGGCGCGCTATCACGATCAGCATCGCGAGGAGCCTGGACCGGGCCGCGAACGTCTGCGGCGCATTGCGCTGCCGATGGAGGACGAAGCGCTGGTGCTGCTGCTGATTGAACAGATGCGCGCCAGTGGGACCATCGACAGCCATCACGGATGGTTGCATCTGCCGGAACACAAAGCGGGCTTTACCGAAGAGCAGCAGGCCATCTGGCTGCGGGTTGCCGACCTGTTCGCCGATGAGCCCTGGTGGGTACGCGACCTGGCGAAAGAGGCGGGCGTTGAAGAGTCGCTGATGCGCGCGGTGCTGCGTCAGGCGGCGCAGCAGGGCATGATTACCGCGATCGTCAAAGATCGTTATTATCGCAACGATCGGATTGTGACCTTTGCCAGCATGATCCGCGATTTGGATCAGTTGCGCGGTTCGACCTGCGCGGCAGACTTCCGCGATACGCTGAACGTCGGCAGAAAGCTGGCGATCCAAATCCTCGAATATTTTGACCGGACTGGCTTTACCCGCCGGCGCGGTAATGACCATATTCTGCGCGATAAGGCGTTGTTCCTGTAAGTCTCTTCAGGCGTTTTCGGACAGCACAGCGCCGACGGGGATTCTCTGGTTGAACTCCCTCGGGGCGCTGCGATACCTCCCGCGCTTATTCGTCCGTTTCTTTCACCCAGATGCGCATCTCTCCTTCGCCGCGATTGGCCCAGCTAAACCACGGAATAAAGGTTAAGGTCTGCGGCTGGCGTGAGGCTGGCGTGCGGTCGTAATTCCACAGCGCCTGACGTTCCGCATTCTCCGCCGTTTGCTTATAGCCCGGCGCCTGGAGAAGTATCTTGTGAGCAAAAATCCCTTTGCCTTCAAAAGCGCTGAACCGTGCGTGACGCGGCAGCTGTAGGTTATGCAATTGCTCGCCGTTGTCCGCCTGCTCCAGACAATAAACCAGCGGGCCTCGCTGTACGGCGACCTGGCCTGCCTGATGGCGCACCAGCGAATTACCGTAAACGCGACGCACCGGCATAGGCAGCGTTAGCAGGATAGTGTCGCCTTCCTGCCAGCGACGGATGATGTGCAGATAGCCTTTGCGTACATCCTGTGGAACGGGCACACCGTTCAGCGTCACCTGCGGCTTTTCGCACCAGTCCGGGAGACGTAACGCCAGGGTATGGTCGATTGGGATGGGTGAGTCGATTGCTATTTTCACCTGCTCCTGCCACGGATAGTTACTGCTGATACGCAGCCGCAAGGTCTTATCGCCAACCGGGATCTCCGCGCTGTTGCCGACATACAGATTGATGTAGAGCGCTTCTTCACGCGGCGTATAGATATAGTGCCCCAGAGACGTGAGTACGCGGGCGATATTCGGCGGGCAGCAGGCGCAGCCGAACCAACGCTGACGAACGGGCTTCACGTGGTCATAAATATGATTGAATTTTAACGACTTCGGGTGCACTTCCAGCGGGTTAACGTAGAAGAAGTGCTTGCCATCCAGCGCCATTCCTCCCAGCACGGTGTTATACAGCGCGCGTTCCATCACGTCGGCGTACTGGCTGTCGGCCTCCATTTCCAGCATTCGGCGAGCAAACATCATTAAACCGATGGATGCGCAGCTTTCGGCATAGACCGTGTCGTTTGGCAGGTCATAGTCGCTGCTGAAGGCCTCACCGCTGCTCTGCGAACCAATGCCGCCGGTAATATACAGCTGACGCTGGGCCATATTGTTCCACAGGCGCAGGCAGTCCTGACGTTTGCCTTCGTCCTGGCTTAAGCGGGCGAGATGGGCGATGCCGGTCATCAGGTAAACAAAGCGAACCGCATGACCGATGGCGACGGGCTGTTCAGAAATCGGCTGGTGCGCCTGGCTGTAGGGCTTATCCATCACCATCCACGCCGGGCCGTAGGTATTCCAGTAGGACGTTTTGCCGCGTTTCGCATATTCGATATCGTAAAAATGCGGCTGCGTTCCGCGCGTTTCGACGAAATAGTTCGTCAATGCCAGATAGCGCGGCTCCTGGGTCACGTCATACAGGCGCATTAACGCCAGCTCGATCTCCGGGTGCCCAGGATAGCCGTGCAGCTGATGTTCTCCGGGGCCAAACACGCTGTCGATATGGTCGGCGAGGCGGCAAACCACCTCCAGCAACCGACGCTTACCGGTCGCCTGGAAGAAGGCGACGCCCGCTTCAATCATGTGCCCGGCACAGTATAGTTCGTGGCACTCGGCGAGGTTAGTCCAGCGTTCTGCAGGCGCTTTGACCGTGAAGTAAGTGTTCAGATAGCCATCTTCACACTGGGCGGCGGCCACCAGTTCAATCACCTCATCGGCGGTTTTTTCCAGCCCGGCGTCCGGCTTCTGACACAGCGACCAGGCCACGGCTTCCAGCCATTTCGCCACATCACTGTCCTGAAATACCATCCCGTAAAACTCCCCCTCCTGCAGCCCTGCGGCAATGCGAAAGTTTTCGATCGCATGGCTTGGATCGGCTTCGTCGATGCGATCGTTCAGTGCATCCCATTGGTAGGGAATCACCACATCGCGCACCAACTGCTGGTACTGACCGAGGAACGGGTCGCTGATTTTCAGTTTGCGTAGATTGACTTCCATTACAGACATGACGGACTCCTTAAGGCTGAACGTGACGCGCATGCAGGTCGGTGGCAATGCGCACCATCATCGGATTATTGAGCTTGCAGACGCGGATCGAAAAGGCCAGCAGCAGGTGGAACAGGGCGGGCAGCAGGGTTTCCATTGA
Organism: Klebsiella sp. Lac1; assembly: GCF_009825425.1. Lineage (NCBI taxonomy): Bacteria > Pseudomonadati > Pseudomonadota > Gammaproteobacteria > Enterobacterales > Enterobacteriaceae > Klebsiella > Klebsiella sp. Lac1. The sequence continues at coordinate 288,806 of NZ_VJZJ01000004.1, read as the reverse complement.
GGCGATCCCGGACAACGACAGGGCCGTTTGGTTGCCGGCGCCAGGCTGATAGGCCACGTAGATAAAAATCAGGCTGATAATTCCGGCGCTGGAGGCCCACGCCAGCTTGATGAAGAACAGGTTGAAGGCAAAGTTCATACCGGAAGAACGCACGCCGGTTTTCCATTCGCCGTAGTCGTCAGAGAAGGCCATCAATGAGAAGTGCAGCGGCAGGGTGAAGCCGAGAATAATACCGTTGCTGAGGATAACCACCAGCCACAGGGTCTGGTATGCCTGGCCGGTTGGTAAAAACCACATCGCGATGGCCAGGGTGGCCAGCACCAGATTGGTGTAGTAGTAGAGCTTGATGGTATCGAAGCGGCGTGAAAGCAGGTTGATGATGATGGAGCCGAAAATCGATGCGAAGGTCACCATGGTGAAAAATAGCGAGGTGTAGCCGGTAGACCCTTCAAGGACGTAGGTGATGAAGTACATATAGCCGCCGCCGCGGATATTAAAGACGTTGATCAGCAGGAACGACATCACCAGCATCAGCAGCAGCTGGTCGTTTTTACGCAGACCGGCGATATGCTCCCGCAGTGTAAATTTACCCATCATGTCTAGCGAGACGCGCTCGCGGACCCAGAAGAAGCAGCACAGGAACATCACCACCGCAATGGCGCAGAGTACGCCGACACCATACTGATAGCCTTGGGCTGTGTTGCCCTGACCGAGCGCTTTTACCAGCCACGGCAGTCCGACGGAGACCAGAAACCCCGCTACGCCGCACAGGACAAAGCGCCAGGACTGGCACGAGATAACCTCGCTATGGCGAGTGGTCATGGTGTTGATCAGCGCGCAGTACGGCACGTTAATCGCGGTGTAGCTCATCGACAGCAGCAGATAGGTGCCGAATGCCCAGGCGATTTTTACCCCCATGCTGGCATCAGGCACGGTAAACGTCAGTACGCCGATAATACCGATCGGCACGGCAATCCACAGTTGCCAGGGACGAAAGCGCCCCCAGCGGCTTTGAGTTCGGTCGGCGAGAACGCCCATAATGGGGTCGGAAATCGCGTCGAAAACGCGCAGGGCCAGGAACAGGGTCCCGACCAGCGCGGGCGTTAGCCCAAAGACATCGGTATAGAAAAAAGTTAAAAAGTTCATGATCAGGCAGGTAATGACCGTTCCGCCTGCATCCCCCAGCCCATAGCCTACTTTTTCACGTACGGATAATTTATCGTCCAGCGCTTTTTGCGCCGGATCGGTAGTGGAAATTAATGTCGAAGTCATGGAGAACGCCTCACGTATTCGGAGATTTTGTTTCCAGAAAATAAGCCGCCTGGTTGTGGCTCTTGTTGTGTAGTTTGCAAAGTACCTTTTTATTTTGCATTGAATTCACCACACGACAAGGGAAGGGAAAAGTACAAAAAGGTGATGATTCCGACCTGATTGAGAAAATGTGATTTCGATCCGCTCAATCAGGCTGTTTTCGTTAATAATCAATAATAAGATGATTATTTTCATCACGTATTAGCGAGAGTTGACATAGTTATGCTCGAATTATCCATAGCGCTTCCGATCCGGGTGCAAAACGGAGGGTTATTTATTTCTCGCGGCGTGGGCAGCCACCCGTCGCGTACCCTGCATTCCTGGGAAGTTATTTTTGTTGAAAAGGGGACATTAACGATCCGTGAAGAGGATAAGATTTTCACGGTAAATTCAGGAGAAAGTTTATTACTCTGGCCGCAACGCCGTCATGTCGGCGTGGGGGAATTTCCGGCAGATTTAAAGTTTTACTGGCTGCATTTTGAATTAACACCAGCGGTGGAAAAAAAAGCGCATCAATCGGTGTTGATGTTACCGCAGCACACAACGTTAAGTGACCCACAATATATGACCGGGTTATTTCGACAATTCTTAAATGAGCAGGAAAATGTGCATCGTAGCGTAGCGCTGGAATGTATTTTGCTGCTGATTCTACAGCAGATATCCGCCTCTGCTTTAAGCGAAAGCGCGGGGAATAACCCGGGTATTGCGCTGGCCTGGAAAGCTCGCCAGATGATCGGTACGCACTTTCATCTGCCCATTTCGGCGTCGCTGCTGGCGAAAGAGTTGCATTGCAATGTGGATTATTTAGGTCGGGTTTACCGACGGGCCTTTCGTCTGACGTTAACCGAAGCCATTCACCGTCAGCGTGTACGGGCAGCGGAGAAGCTGTTGATCAGCGATTCGCTGTCGCTAAAAGAGGTGGCGGAGCAGTGCGGTTTTCACGATGTGGGCTATTTTCGGCAGATTTTCCGCAAGCATACCGGCATAACGCCCGCCGCATGGAAGCGGCGGTATTGTAAGGAGCATATTAATTCGGAATAAGGCTCTGGCATTGCGTGGTCTGATACCCTGACCCCCGACGCTCTCCCGGCGGAAGCTTGTCAGGGGGCCGCAGAGGCGTCGCTCACTGCCCATAATAGGCATTTGCTCCGTGCTTACGCAGGTAGTGTTTATCCAACAATTCAGCCTGCATATCCGGCAGCTGTGGGGCCAGCTGGCGCGAGAACAGGCCCATATAGGCGCACTCTTCCAGCACCACCGCATTGTGCACCGCGTCATGGGCATTTTTACCCCAGGCAAACGGGCCGTGGGAGTGCACCAGTACCGCCGGAACCTGCATCGGGTTCAGGGCGCGCTCCTCAAATGTTTTGACGATCACCTCGCCGGTTTGGTACTCGTACTCGCCGCCGATCTCTTCAGCGGTCATCAGGCGGGTGCACGGGATCGTTCCGTAGAAATAGTCCGCGTGGGTGGTGCCCCAGGCGGGCAGGTCCAGCCCGGCCTGCGACCAGATGGTGGCGTGGCGGGAGTGAGTATGCACAATGCCGCCGATCTCCGGGAAGCGACGATAGAGCGCCAGGTGCGTTGGCGTATCGGAAGAGGGTTTCTTGCTGCCATCCACCACTTTGCCGCTGGCGATATCCACCACCACCATATCTTCGGCTTTCATCACGGCGTACTCCACGCCAGAAGGTTTAATCACCATCAGTTTGCCGCTTTCATCCACTGCGCTGACGTTCCCCCAGGTGAAGGTAACAAGCCCGTGAGCGGGCAGCGCCAGGTTTGCCGCCAGCACCTCGGCTTTCAGTTGCTCTAACATACGAATCCTCCTTCCTCCATACGGGCTTCAATCCAGCGGCGGGCCTGAATGATTTCCAGTACCGGCTCTTTGGCTTTTTCAGTCCACATCTCAATCAGAAATGCACCGCGATAGTTCAGGTTCTGTAATGTGCTGAAGACATTGACGAAATCGACGCATCCTTCACCAAACGGCACATCACGGAACTGGCCTGGGCTGGTGTCGGTGACCGGCTGCGTGTCTTTCAGATGAATCGCGGCGATGCGGTCGATACCCAGAGCCAGCTCCGCCGGGACGTCATTACCCCAGGCGCTGAGGTTGCCCACGTCCGGGTAGACGGTGAACCACGGCGAGGCGAGCAGTTGGTCCCATTTTTTCCACTTGGTGATGGAGTTCATAAACGCGGTGTCCATGATCTCCACCGCCAGCATCACCTGAGCCCCTGCAGCCTGTTCAACGGCCCACGCCAGCCCTTCGGCGAAACGCTGCTGAGTGCCCGCGTCATGCTCCTCGTAATAGACGTCGTAACCGGCGAGCTGGATGGTGCGGATACCCAAATCGCGCGCCAGCTTGATGGCTTTGCTCATGATATCCCTGGCCCGCTCACGCACGGCTTCGTCGCGGCTGCCGAACGGAAAACGGCGATGTGCGGAAAGGCACATCGACGGAACCGACACATTGGTTTCCAGCATCGCTTCCACTAACGAGGCGCGCTGGGCGGTGGTCCATTCGAGTCGCGACAGGCGCTCATCGGTTTCGTCGACGGACATCTCCACGAAGTCGAATCCGCAGCTTTTCGCCAGAACCAGACGCTCCGGCCAGGATAAGTCTTTCGGTAACGCTTTTTCATAAATGCCTAATGGATGGTTACGCATAATTACGCTCTCCAGATGTCGCGAATGTGGGCGTGGAACTCTTCAGCCACTTGCTGCGGATCGGCGGCGCTGGAAAGGGCGCGTCCGGCAATAAAGGCCTTCACGTTAATCTCTTTGAACAGCGGCAGGTCGGCAGGGGTGATGCCCCCGGTGACGGAGAGCGCCAGGCCGATATCCGACAGCGCTTTCATGCGCGCCAGATCCACTTCACCCCACTGCTGGCCGCTCGCCTGAGCGTCGCGCCCACGGTGATAAATCGCCTGACGCACGCCGGCGCTGTACCAGTCGCGCGCATCGTCGAAGGTCCAGTTACCAAACAACTCGATTTGGATTTCGCCTCCGCGCGCAGCAGCGACGGCGTGACCTTTTTCGATGGTGGCCAGCGGCGCGGCGCAGATGATGGTCATCCAGTTGGCCCCCGCGTCCAGCGCCTGCCGGGCCAGGGTTTCCCCGGCGTCGGCGACTTTCCAGTCGGCGACGATCAGTTTTTCCGGGCATTGGGCGCGCAGGGCGCGAATGGCATGTAGCCCCTCGCTCAGGCAGAGAATGGTGCCCGCTTCTACGATATCCACACGGTCTTTTAACAACGCAACATCGCGCTGGGCGGCGGCAAGGTCGGTGTGATCGAGCGCCAGCTGCAGTAATGGTCGGCTCATAAAGAGTGCTCCTTAATACGGGCGTGAAAGCCCTGAAGTGCTTCAATTAACATCTGGTAACGGCGGTATTTGCGCTGGTAGGCCGCGTGGGCGTTCATGTCCGGCGTCAGGGTGCGTATTTCGTAGCTGAAGGTCTGCTGGGCATCGGTGAAGTTTGCGTAAACGCCGGTGCCGACGAGAGCCGCAATGGCGGCACCAAAGCAGCCGGTCTCTTCCACCTGCGGCAGTTCAACCGGCAGGCCGCTGACGTCCGCCAGCATTTGCATCCACACGGGAGAGTGCGCCGGGCCGCCGGTGACGCGCAGGGAACGTACCTCGGTAAAGCGTTCGCGCATGCGGTTGAGGTGCGTCATGTGGCTAAATACGACCCCTTCATAGACCGCCTGTAGCAGGTGCGCGCGGGTATGCAGCGCCTGTATGCCATAAAAGCCGCTGGTCATCTCAAGCCCGGCGTTACTGCCGTACAGGAAGGGCAGGAAGAAGACATCGCTGGCGGCTTTCGGCAGGCTGTCGACGAGCTTGTTGATTTCATCAAAGCTGATGTCGCCAAGTTGTGCGGTCAGCCATTCGAGGTTGCCGGAGGAGGTAGGGCTGGCTTCGTGGACAATGTACTGGCCAGCATTCACGTAGCGTCCGTAGACGAAGGGGTGCGCTTCGTTATCGCGCAGCCCTTCAGCGATGCCGCTGGTGACCGCCCAGGTTCCCATGACGGCGTTCAGCGTGTACTCGTCATCAAGCCCGGCGCAGAGCGCGGTAGAAACCACATCAAACAGACCGCCCACAACGGGAGTTCCCGCCGCCAGACCGGTCATGGCGGCTGCCTGAGAGGTGATTTCACCGCTGATTTGGGATGAACCGACAATGGGCGGCAGCGCAGCGTCGATTTCGCTGATGCCAAGCCACTGCGTCAGGCGGGGATCGTACCGCCCGGAGGTCATATGGTAGAGGTTGGATTCAGAGATATTGCTCTCTTCGCAGCCTTTCACGCCGGTGAGGCACCAGCGCAGATAATCGTGGCCCATCATCACGCAGCCAATTTGCGCGTAACGCTGCGGCTCGTGCTCCTTCACCCAGCGCAACAGTGAAGCCGGGTGCCCGGTCCATAAGGTCTGGCGCGTTAACGGGTAGAGCTTTTGCGGAATGCCGTCCTGCTGCCAGCGTGTGACGATCTCCATCGCGCGGCGATCGGAAGAGAGGATCGCGGTGCCCAGCGGCTGGTCATTTTTATCCAGCAAAAACAGCCCCTTGCCCTGAGCGGAAATCCCGATGCCATCGACTTGTTCACCGCGAATGCCGGTGCGTTGCAGCAGACGGGAAATGGTTGCCGCGCAGTGCTGCCACAATGCCGTCATGTCGCGCTCCGCCCAACCGGGCTGCGGGCTGAGGGTGTGAATGGACCGGCGTTCAATAGCAAATTCTTTACCCTGGCTGTTGTACAGGCCTGCTTTCAGATAAGTACCGCCACAATCGATACCCAGCCAGAAGGTCTCTTTTTCACTCATCTTTTTTTCCTGGTTTGCATCCCCTCCCGGTGGGAGAGGGTTGGGGTGAAGGCGTCAGATCGCGCGTTTCGGTGCGTTGACCGCGCCGATAGACGCACTGTTGGCATCGCACCGGGACGGCAGCAGCAGCGCCATCAGCGCGGCAATCGCCAGTGAAATCGCCAGGCAGTAAACGCCCGCATCTTTGCTGTAAAGCGTGATCAGCACGCCCACGGCATACGGGCCGCAGAAGCCGCCGAGGTTGCCGAGGGCGTTGATCACACCGCGTGCGCCGCCGGCCATTTCGGCGCTGAACAGACGGGCAGGGATGGTCCAGAACACCCCGGCAGCGGACTGCAGGAAGAAGCCACAACCGACCAGCGCGGTGTACGACAGCCAGACGCTCTCTTTCAGCACAACGGAAAGGAACATGCAGGCGGCGAAACCAATCAGCGGCAGGGAGACGAACAGTTTGCGTTTGCCGGTGCGGTCAGACAGGGAAGAGAACAGGAACATCCCGGCAATCGCCCCCACGTAAGGCAGAATGGCGAGCATCCCGACCTGGCCCATACTGGTGTGGGTCAGCTCTTTCAGGATGGTCGGTAGCCAGAGGGTGTAGCCGTAAATCCCGGTCTGGTAGAAGAAGTTCAGGGCAATCAGTTGCCACATGGTGCGGTCAGACAACACAGTGCTCAGAGAGGCATTCACCGTGGTTTTACCGGCAATGGCGCGCTGTTCAGCGGCCAGGGTTTCCACCAGGTACTTTTTCTCCGCGTCAGAAATCCAGCGGGCTTCCTGCGGGCGGTCATAAATCGTCAGCGCCCACATCACCAGCACGACGAGGGAGAGCAGACCTTCGATGATGAACAGCCAGCGCCAGTCGAGGGCGGTGATTATCCAGCCGGAGAGTGGGGCGGTGATGATCCCGGCGATCGGCACGAACATGATGACGATGGCATTCGCGCGACCGCGTTCGGCATCCGGGAACCAGTTACTGATCATGGTGAGTACCACAGGCAGCATACCGCCTTCCGCCACACCCAGCAGAAAGCGCAGCGCCAGCAGCTGGTAGTGGTTGGTAACAAGACCGGTAAACACGGAAATTACCGCCCACGCGACTAGCGACCAGCCGATGAATTTTTTGCCGCTGCCGTGAACGGCGATTTTGCCGCCGGGAACCTGTAAGAAGAGATAGCCGAGGAAGAAAATACCGCCAGCCAGGCCTGCCATCGTCGCGGTGATGCCTAAATCCTGATCCATCCCGCCGGGCATAGCAAAGGCAATATTCACGCGGTCCATATAAGAAATAATACAGGTGATAAGAATCGGAGGAATAATTCTTAACCAGCGTTGGCGCGGAATATCCGCGGTTGTAGCGTAAGAGGAAGTATTCATATTAATCTCGTGTTTAAATTGACTGACCTTGCGATGAAATTGACGCTTTATATTTATTGTCGGGCTATGTTTAGCGCGTGAATGCCATCGCGTAATATGGCTATGCGATGATTCGCATCAGCATTCGCATCAATTTCCAGTAACTTAATACCGGCAAACTGTAATTGTGCTGAATCAGCCACATTAAATAATTCTTTTGCGTGAGCCGCTGTTAACAGGCCTTGCGGGCAAAACGGGGCGAACGGTGCGTGCAGGTCAGTCCATTCGCCGTACGGCCCTTCGGTCGCGGTGCCAGAGAACATCAGCGCCCCCAGTTTGCCCGCGGCACGTGCCGCCTGAGTATGCGCCAGCGGCAGGGCGGCGTTACGCCCTTCAATCGCTGAACGCGCCCAGTTGATACAGATATCAATGCGGTAACCCGCCAGCACCTGCAGCACGTTTTCCAGCGGCAGAAAGCCTTTGCGTGGCGCAGGCTGGTTCATGGCATCACAATGTTCCAGCATGAGTGAGCATGACCAGTCCCAGTCCGCAATCTCTTTGATGGAGCGCGCGAAGGCATCGGTTGCCTGCTCTACGCTCGCATTACCCACAAGCGGTGCAGCCTGCAGTTCAAGGGAGATGACCTTGCCGGCAAAACGTTTGTTTAGTGCATTGATTTTGTTGTGTAAATGACGATGGAATGCGACGCATGCCAGACGCTGTTCTTCATCGCTGGAGGCCAGGCCGAAAGCCGTGTTGCCGCCGCCGCGGCGACGCATCGTTTCCGGGATGGCCGTCACCACCATCTTCCACTCCTGCGGCGTATGCTGGAGCAACCACTCATCGCCATAGGGATGAAAGTGCTCATGGCATGGTTGTTCCAGCCCACGGATGTGGGGCGTATCCGCGAGTAAGCGCCAGAATTCCGTCTCTTCTTGTTCGCTCTTTTGGTGAAATGAGGGCGCGCAAGGGTATGCGCCGATGATATAACCGGCGTCATTTCTTTCCATTTTTCACTCCTTTTATTTATCGGTGTTCGATAAATAAATGACGGATTAATCTAAAGCGGAAATAGCAACTTTAACCACTATTTTCCTGATTTCCGTTTCCCGGTGTTTTTTACAGGCCGGACGGTGAACATCCTGCGGGAAAAATATGGCATAGTTCCCCGGTCTCATTTCTATTAACGATTCGTTTTCGCTGTCGTGATAGAAAATAATATCCCGCTGCTCAAGTAATTCTTCACTTACTACATTATTGCCGGTATCGATAGCGACACCGATCTGCTCTTCACCGGAATATAAATACTGGATATCGAGGTAACGGCGGTGCACCTCCGGGCGCAGTTCATCGTGCGGACGGGTGGTCAGGTCGAGGATCTGCGCGAAGATCGTGCGCCCCTCGATTTCGACCACCCCGGTCTCCAGCTTGCTGAAGTCCGTGGTGCGCAAAAATTCCAGCGCTTTTTCAATCGCTGCCGGATACCGGCAGGCGTTAGGTTGAGAAATATGTCCATAAATCATGATGATATTCCTTACAGCGCTTTGATTTTTGCCCACACGCTGTCATCAACGGTGATTCCGTTGCGGCGGTTCTCTTCCAGCAGACGAGCAAACTCATGACCGGGCAACCGCACCGGCACGTTTTCGTCGGCCCGTTCGGCGCTGGTGATGTAATCCATGATGCGTTGCAGCTTGGCGTCGCGGGTGGCGCCATCGATCAGCTTGTCCACTTCGATAGCAATAAAGACTTGCGAAATGTTGAACTCGTCGCTGTTGTCTTCAGTGACCGCAGCAACGGAAGAGCCATCGGAGAGCAGGGTGGCGATCATGTCCAGCACGATGGAGAGGCCTGAACCTTTCCAGTAGCCCATCGGCAGAATACGGCGGTTTTTCTCGATGGGCGCCGGGTCTTTGGTCAGGTTGCCTTCGTCATCGAAGCCACCGTCAACCGGCAGCTGACGGCCTGCCAGGCGGTTCACTTCCAGCATGCCGTAGGAGAACATCGACATGGACATGTCCACCATGGTAATCGGCGTAGACGGAATGGCGACGATCAGCGGGTTAGTCCCGATGCGGCACTCTTTGGCGCCCCACGGCGGCATCACGGCAATGGAGTTGGTCCAGCAGATGCCGATGTAGCCTTTTTCCGCCGCCTGCCAGCCGTAGCTGCCGCCGCGCATCCAGTGGTTGGCGTTGCGCACAGCAACCAGGCCAATACCGTGGTCAGAAGCCAGTTCAATTGCCCGGTCCATCATTTTTTTGGCGGTCAGGTTGCCGATAGATCGCCGGGCATCCCACTGTTCAATCGCCCCCAGTGAAGCGGTGCGTCCTGGCAGGGCCTCAGGGATGATATCGCCGTTTTCCAGTTGCTGAATAAAGCGTGGGAAACGGTTTACGCCGTGTGAATAGACCCCTGACTCGGTGGTGCGGGCGAACATTTCCGCACAGGCATCGGCGGTTTCAGCCGCCACACCGCGTGCCAGCAGGACGCGGTTAAACTCATTTTTAAGGTCAGAAAAACTCAATAACATACGCTTTCTCCATGACAACTTTTCGTTTCACATAGTGGAATTTTATTCCACTAAATAGTGTTGGGTTGCAAAAACACGCCGGCAGGACCGGTGTGTTTCGGCGTTACTCCGGTTTATCCCTGAAGGCGGGATGGGGCGAGGGTCACCCGGTACAGCGATGTCGTCGCCGTAATAAAAAGCGTATTCCCGTCGGGGCCGCCAAAAGTGCAGTTAGAGACGCGCTCGGGGACCGCAATGGTGTCCAGTAATTCGCCTGCGGCGGAGAAAATCAAAATCCCTGTCTCGCAGCTGCAGTAAATATTCCCGTCCCGGTCGACGCAAAATCCGTCCGGAATACCCGGTTTAACCTGGGTTACGACGTGGGAAAATAACGCGTTATCGCCTTCAAGGCGGTAAGCACGAATTTCCCGGCGGCCCTGGCTCGGAAAATCAATAACCGACATATCTGCCACGTATAGCCATTTATCATCCGGCGAAAAGGCCAGCCCGTTGGGGCGCTGGGTATCGCTGATGGCAATAGCGACCTGGTTTCGCGCTTCATCAAATCGGTAGACGTAGCAGCCAATGACCTGGCTTGCGGCGCGATAGCCCTCTTCGTCGCTGATGATGCCGTAGGGCGGATCGGTAAACCAAATCGACCCGTCCTGGCGCACCGCGATATCGTTGGGGGAGTTAAAACGCAGCCCGTCGACTTTATCCACCAGCAGAGTGTGATTGCCTGCGGCGTCGGTACGGCTGATACCGCGCCGACCGTGCTCGCAGGTCAACAAACGCCCTTGCAAGTCCCGCGCGTTGCCGTTGGCATAGTGGGATTCGGCGCGGAACACGCTGACCCCATTTTGCGCATCCCAACGGAACATTCTGTTGCCCTTCACATCGCTGAAAATCAGGCACTGCTGGTCTGCCAGCCACACCGGGCCCTCTGCCCAGATCGCCGGTGAGCACAGGCATGCAAAACTTCCCGTGACGACTAACATCTCACTTCACTCCCCAGATGGCTTTGTAGCGATCGCGATAATGGTTGTCCGGGTCAAATTCGTTGTTCTGGCCGCCGTCGGCGCCGATGTTCTCCTTGGTCACCAGATGCGCCGGGGTGACATAGCCAGACGGCTCTTTACCGGCGAAGGCGCGGTTTAATTCATCCAGCAGCTGCCAGCCGTGCAGTTTCAACGGCTCGGGTACGGTTGCTACCTGCGCTTTGCCTTCACGCACGCGCTGGTAGGCGGTGACGGAACCGTCGCCAGCGGAGATGTTGTACGGCGGCTTATCTCCGGTGCCTTTGCCCGCGGTTTGCAGGGCTGGAGCCATAAAGTCGAAGTACAGATCGTTAATTGCCAGCGAGTATTCGAACCTGTCGCCATATTTTTGGATCAGGCTGTAGGTCATGCCCGGCATGCGGTTGGAGGTGTCGGCAAGCGGGGTATCGATAAATTCCACTACCTGGCAGCCGCTGCACTGCTCAATCACCTTCTTCATCGCGTTGGCTTTATCCAGCGCGATTTGGTACAGCGAGTCGGTGAAAATAAGCACTTTGGCGGTACCGTTGGATTTCGCCACCGCATACAGCGCCGCCATGCGCGAGACTTCGTTCGAGTCGGAGGTCACGTTGTAGAAAATGTTGTAAGCCGGAACCGGGCCAGGCGCGGGCACCGCGTGCCAGGCGGTCAGCACGATGCCCTCTTTCACGGCTTTTTTCAGCGGAATTTTGGCGACGTTGGGGTTCCAGCCGCCAATGACGATACCGTCCGGTTTGCGGGCGATCGCCTGGTTAAGCGCCGCCAGTTGATCTTTCACCGAACCTGCGCCATCCAGCACATCCAGCTGCCAGCCTGCGGCTTTCGCCGCTTCTTCCAGCCCCTCTTTAACCCCCAGCACGCCGCCGTTTTTCATGTCCGAGGCGATGAAAATGATCTTCTTACCAGGCTGCAGCGTCGGACCCTGGGTTGGGCCATCCCAGTCGGTGACTGGCGCGGTGGCTTTGGCAATCGCCGTTTTCGCCTGCTGAACAAAGGTATCGTCGGCGAGGCTGAAACCACTTGCCATCATCAACCCGGCAGCCAGACAGTACTGAACTATTTTGTTATTCATTTTCAGTTCCTTACGCGAGAGTCATTGGGTAACGGAGGAGCCTGATGCTGGCGATTGTGCCCGCTGCACCAGTTTTTTATTTAATGCCCGACGGCGTTGAGCATAGCCCGCCAGGGTAATCGACAGCAGCAGCGTCGCACCGTTGAACAGCGGTTCGACCCAAAACGCGCCGCCGAACTGCTGGATGCCCGCAATACCGATCGCCAGCACCGCAATACCGACCACCGTGCCCCAGACGTTCACCCGGCCGGGACGAATGGTGGTGCTGCCAAGGAACGCGCCCACCAGCGCCGGGAGCAGATAATCCATACCAACGCTGGCCTGGCCCACGCCCTGCTCGGCGGCGATGATCACCCCGGTAAAGCCGGTTAAAGTGCTGGAAGTGATAAATGCCCCGATGATGTAACGATTAACGGAAATGCCGTTGAGCGCTGCGGCGACCGGGTTACCGCCCACCGCGTACATGCAGCGACCAATCGGGGTATGTTCGGTGATAATCCACAGCACCACGGCGGCAAAAAGGACGTAGAAGGCCACCACCGGAATACCGAACAGGTCGGAGTGATGCAGGGCGATAAAGGCGTCCGGTAAGTCACCAACGATCTGCCGACCACCAGAGTGCCAGAGCGCGATGGCGTACAGCACCGTACCGGAACCCAGGGTCGCAACAAAGCTGTCGATATCCGCCAGCGCCACCAGAATACCGTTCAGCAAACCGTAGAGCGCAGAGAGCACCAGCACGATCGCCACAGCGGCGGGCCAGGAGAAACCATATTCGACCTGCAAAGTAATGGCGAGGATATGCCAGAGCACGATGCCGAAGCCGACGTTGAGGTCGATTTTGCCGACAATCATCGGGATGGTCGCCGCCAGCGCCAGCAGGGCGATTTTCGATTTGCTGTCGAGGATCGCCTGCAACGTCAACAGGGAAGCAAACGAAGGCGTTGTCAGTGAAAAAACGATAACCAGCACCACACAGATCGCGGGTAAACCGTAACGGGTGGTTAATTGTCCAAGCCAGGTGGCCACACCGTGTTCATGAAGTGATACGCGTGATTCCAGGGCCGTCGATTTCATTGATGTTTTAGCCATAACGCACTCCGACTTAATGTATGGTGCCGCTGCCCGATGCCAGCTCAAGCAATCTGGCAAAGGTGACATCCTGGTTGAGCAGTTCGCCGACGATCTGCCCGCGGTTAAATACCAGCGCCCGGTTACAGATGTGCGCCACCTCTTCCAGGTCGTTGGAAATGACCAGAATGGCAACGCCGTTTTGCAGCGCCTGATTGAGTAAATCGTAAATTTCTGCGCGTGCGCCCACGTCAACGCCTGCAGAAGGGTCTTCCAGAATGAGCAGAGGGGCATTGAGCGAGAGCCAGCGTGCCATGACCACTTTTTGCTGGTTGCCGCCCGACAGTGCACTGATTTCAATATTTATCTGCGAGGGGCGCACGTCGAACTGGCGGATTTTCTCCCAGCTCAGCGGCGCTTCGCTTTTTTCGTTATAGCGGGAAAGCGGCGCATGACCGTGTTTACAGGGGTTCATAAACAGGTTTTCACGCACCATCATGCCCGGAATCAGACTTTCATGAAGACGGTCGCCGGCGACAAAAGAGACGCCGGCGGACATCGCCTCCCCTGGTGTTGTCGCCGTAAACGGCACGCCATTTAAGGTGATTTGTCCACTTTCCTGCGTCCTGCAGGCAAACAGCAAACGTCCAATCTCTTCCTGACCGGCGCCACGCAGACCGGCGAGCGCCACCATCTCACCGGCACGCAGCTCGAAGGAGACCGGCCCGGTATCGCCCACTTTGACGTGGTCCATTTTCAACAGCACCGGCGCGCTGGCATCGGGTAAGGACTGGCGCTGGTCATCACGCAGGTTTTCGCCCACAATCAGTTCGACCAGACCACGCAGGCTGTAGCGGCTGATATCGCCGCCTCCGGCGTAGCAACCATCGCGCATCGCGCAAACGGTATCCGCCATCTCCATCACCTCATCCAGGCGGTGGGTGATGTAAATCATGCCTACCTGCTTCTCGCGCAGGATGTTCATGACGCGGAACAGGTGGCGTACATCGTCGGCAGGCAGTGAGGCGGTCGGTTCATCGAGCACCAGTACCGAGGCGTCAACTGCCACCGCGCGGGCAATCGCCAGCAGGGATTTTTCGGTGCGGGAAAGGTCAAACACGCGGTCATCCGGGTCTATCTGAATGCCGATATCTTCCAGCGCTTTTTGCGCCTGGCGTTTGGTGGCCGCCCAGTCAATCAGACCGAAGCGACGGGGAAACCCCATCACCAGCGCCATGTTTTCGGCGACGGTCATCCACTCTACCAGGCCTAAATCCTGATGAATAAAGGCGATAGGCTGTTCGTTGCCCTGACGTAACGCGGCGGCAGAATCCACCGGCTGACCGCGAAACAGGATCTCGCCGCCATCACGGGAATAGACGCCCGCCAGCACCTTAATCAACGTCGATTTGCCAGCGCCGTTTTCTCCCAACAGCGCCACAACCTGGCCCGGGTAAATATCCAGACTGACGTTATTGACCGCCACATTGCCACCAAAACGCTTGATGATGTGGCGCATAGATAACAACGGAGACAACACTGCTGCTTCTGTCATTTAAGGTGACCTCCCGATGAGGGGGTGAGAACGTTTTACAAGCTATAAATTTCACTATGCGAAATCTGATTTCAAATATATCGATCATGATTTCACAAAGCAATCGGTGAGGATGTTTTTGAAATTCAATAAAATCAGTTAATTACAAAATTTATGTTCAGATCGTGAAGTGAAACACACTTTGCGCTACCATCAGGTCGCCACTGAATGGAGAGCGGAAGCGATGAACACAAAAGAGAGTGAAAACGCGCCGGAGAAAGAGCGGCCGGCTGGAAGCCAAAGTTTGTTTCGCGGTTTGATGTTGATAGAAATCTTAAGCAATTACCCGAACGGTTGCCCGCTGGCGCATCTTTCAGAACTGGCCGGGCTGAACAAAAGCACCGTGCACCGATTACTACAAGGGCTGCAATCCTGTGGCTACGTCACTCCCGCACCTGCCGCCGGGAGCTATCGTTTAACCACCAAATTTATTGCCGTCGGACAAAAAGCCCTGACGTCGCTGAATATTATCCACGTGGCGGCGCCGCATCTGGAAGCGCTAAACCTCTCTACCGGGGAAACCATCAACTTCTCCAGCCGTGAGGACGATCACGCCATTCTGATTTATAAGCTGGAACCGACGACCGGGATGCTGCGTACCCGCGCGTATATCGGCCAACATATGCCGCTGTACTGTTCGGCAATGGGTAAGATTTACATGGCGTTTGGTCAGCAGGAATATGTGAAAGAGTACTGGGAAACGCATCAGGAGCAGATTCAGCCTCTGACGCGCAACACCATTACGGGGCTGCCTGCGATGTACGATGAGCTGGCGCAAATTCGTGAAAGCGTGATGGCGATGGACCGTGAAGAGAATGAGCTTGGCGTTTCCTGCATTGCTGTTCCGGTGTTTGATATTCAACACCGTGTACCGTATGCCATCTCCATCTCACTCTCGACGTCACGTCTGAAACAGATTGGCGAGAAAAATTTGCTTAAGCCGCTGCGCGACACGGCACAGGCTATCTCTAACGAACTGGGATTTACCTTACGCGTGTAGGCAAAAAGCCCGATGCGGTTGGGCAGATGACAGATCTGGCAACAATCCCCGCCAGGATCAAAGCGAAGGCGGTTCGTTTTCTGGCACTCTGACGCTAATCAACGTCAGGCGGGGGGGAAAATGAACCGTTTTATCATTGCGGATTCGGCCAAATGCATTGGCTGTCGTACCTGTGAAGTCGCCTGCGTGGTGTCACACCAGGCAAATCAGGATTGCGCCGCACTTTCTCCAAAAGCCTTCAGCGCACGCATTTGGGTGGTGAAGAGCGGGTCTTTTACCACCGCCGTGACCTGCCATCATTGCGAAGACGCGCCCTGCGCCAACGTCTGCCCGGCGGGGGCGATTAGCCGGGTCAGCGGTAGGGTGTACGTTGAACAATCCCTTTGTATTGGCTGCAAAAGCTGCATGCTGGCCTGTCCGTACGGCGCGATATCCGTGATGATGACCGACAATGGCGTGCAGGCGTTGAAATGCGATTTGTGCGGCCATCGCGAAGACGGCCCGGCCTGTGTGGCGGCCTGTCCGACCCAGGCGCTGTACTGCATGACGCCGGCGGAGCTGGAGAGATTAAGCGGCGAGCGCCGTCTGCGGACGGCGCTGGCGATTCAGACGGGCGACAAAACGCGCGATTACGCGCCCTGCTCACCCCAGGCGCGTTCAACCTCTTCGGCGAGGATTTTCACGCCCGCTTCAATTTTCTCCGGGTCTGGCACGTAGTTCATGCGCATGCACTGGTGGGTGTGCGGCCAGGGCTTATCAAGGCCCGGGAAGAAGTAGTCGCCCGGCACCATCAGCACGCCGCGTTTTTTCAGCCGCTGGTACAGCAGCTCGGTGGAGATCGGCAGATCTTTAAACCACAGCCAGAGGAAAATCGCCCCTTCAGGTTTATGAATCAGGCAGCGATCTTCCGGCAGATAGCGGCGAATAATGGCGATAGTTTCCTGTACGCGCTGGTAGTAGAACGGTTTGATGACCGTTTCCGACAGGCGCAGCAGGTCGTTGCGTTTGATCATTTCGCACATCATTGCCGGCCCCATTCCGCCCGGCGCAAGGCTGATGATCCCGTTCATGTTGCTGATGGCGGTAATGATTTTCTCATTGGCGACGATGATCCCGCAGCGGCTGCCCGGCAGGCCCAGCTTGGACAGGCTCATACACAGCACAATATTCGGGTTCCACAGCGGTCTGGCGTCGCTGAAAATAATCCCCGGGAAAGGCACGCCATACGCGTTATCAATCACCAGCGGGACGCCGTGCTGGTGGGCCAGCGCATCCAGTTTGATCAGCTCTTCGTCGGTAATCACGTTACCGGTCGGGTTGGTCGGGCGAGAGACGCAAATCATCCCCGTCTCTTCCGTGACCTGCAGGTGCTCAAAATCGACGTGGTATTTAAACTGGCCTTCTGGCAGCAGCTCAATATTCGGGCGGGTGGCGACAAACAGATCCTCTTCGAGGCCCGAGTCGGCGTAGCCGATATATTCCGGCGTTAGCGGGAACAGGACTTTGCGGGTGCTGCCATCCGCACGGCGCCCGGCAAAGAGGTTAAACAAGTAGAAAAATGCACTCTGACTGCCATTTGTTAGTGCAATATTCTGTGGTTCGATCTCCCAGCCCAGCGCTTCACGCAGCATCTGCGCCAACGCGCTCAGAAGTTCGCTTTTTCCCTGCGGACCGTCGTAATTACAAAGCGCATCAAGGGCTTTGCCGTTGGTGAGCATGTCGGCCAGCAGGTTCTGGAAGTAGTCGTTCATTTCCGGGATCTGCGCGGGATTACCGCCGCCCAGCATGATTGCGCCCGGAGTGCGCAGGCCGTCATTGAGGTCTTCCATCAAGCGGGTAATGCCTGAATGACGGGTGAATTTGTCGCCGAAAAGTGAAAATGTCATTGCGGATAATCTGTCGGTCTTCCTGGAAAGTGGATAACCATAACGCCAGCCTCGACGCGGTGCAAATCGGCAGGAAAGTCTAAGATTTCATTTTTATGCTGGATTATCGATTTTTATTAGTTTTTTATTCTAAAAAGGCTCCCGGAAGCGATCGGGGAGCCATCAGAAGGGGGGCTATCGTTGACCCGCCCAGACCACCATCACTTTGTCATCGGCGTTTTCACGGACGAAACCGTAACCCTGCGGCATCGAGAGCGTGGTCTGTTTACCCATGCCAATCGCCGGGTGGCGGGCGCGGAACTGGCCGAGTTTCTGCCAGTGGCTGACGCTGAGCGCGGCTTTACCCGCGACGTCCTGCCAGTTCATATCCGAACGCGTCCCCTGCAGCGGATCTGAGCCGGTAGGTCCGAACGGCCGCGCGGACTCATCGCCATAGAAGAGCTGTACCGCGCCTGGCGCCAGCAGCAGCAGTTCTGCCGCGGTGCTGCCGCCTTCGCGGAACAGACGCGTGTCGTGGGATGAGAGATAGCTCAGGACGTTAAACGTCTGCAGTTTATCCGCCATCTGCTGCCAGGTCAGGTCAATACTGGAGAGACAGCCTGACGCTTTCGCCGCCTGATCCTGGTAGTCGAAGTTAATCATCGCATCAAAACCGTGGCGGTAGTAATCGCTCTGCATGACGCCGTGGCCCCAGGCCTCGCCGGTCATCCAGAACGGCGCGTTATCCAGCGCTTTTTCCGGGTTGGCTTTTTTCCATGCCGCCAGCGCCGCGGTGGCCTGGTTTTTTAACTGTTGCCAGGCGGCCAGTTCGACGTGTTTGGCGGTATCGACGCGGAAACCGTCAATGCCGTAATCACGCACCCACTGACTCAACCAGTGGGTCAGATAATCGCGCGGCGTATAGCCGGGAATTTCTTTCGCCGCCGTATCCGGCTTGTTGCGATAGAAGTTTGGTAACCCGGAAGGGACCGTTGATTCCGTTTTCAGATCCGGCAGGAAGGCCAGGGACATGGTCAGATCGTCAAAGCCGGGGTTGTCGTAGTCGCCAATATCGGTGCGAATCCACTTTTTGCCCCACCACTTTTCCCAGCCGGCTTTATCGCTGAAGTTGATGTAGTCGTTGAAGCTGTGCCAGGTCTGGCCCGGGCCGGGTTTCCAGTTGGTCCAGTGTTCCCCGAGGGTCTTTTTCAGCTCCTCGCCCTGCAGATACAGCGCGCCGAATTTGAACGCCTGCATATCGGCGAGAGTGGCGTAGCCGGTGTGGTTCATCACCACATCGAACAGGATGCGAATGCCGCGCTTGTGCGCCTCATCAACCAGACGACGCAAATCTTCCTCGCTCCCCATATTGGCATCCAGTCTGGTCCAGTCCTGAGCGTAGTAGCCGTGATAGGCGTAATGCGGGAAATCGCCCTTGGTTCCGCCGCCGACCCAGCCGTGAATTTGTTCCAGCGGCGAGCTTATCCACAGCGCGTTAACGCCTAACGCTTTCAGGTAGTCGAGTTTGCTGGTCAGCCCTTGCAGGTCGCCGCCGTGGAAGGTGCCGATTTCCTGCATCCCGTCTTTGTGCCGCCCATAGCTGTTGTCGTTGGCCGGGTTACCGTTGACGAAACGGTCGGTCAGCACGAAATAGACGGTGGCGTTATGCCAGTTGAAAGGAGCATCGGCGGGGGTGTCTGCCCGCTCAAGGAGCAGTAAACCGTTGCTGTTGGGGGCCGGTTGCAGCGTAATTTTCCCGGCGCTGACCGTGGCGAGATTGCCGCTGTAGAAATCACGGACTTTGCTGCCCTCGGCAAAGGTCTGACTGACATCCAGCGTCAGCGGCTTGCCATCCCATTTTGGACACTGGCGCAGCTGCGGCGCGGAAGCCGTCGCCGCCTCTTTTTCCTCCAGCGAGAGCATCAGCGTTGGCGTACCGGAGCGGGTATCCACTTCAAGCGTGTAGCGACCTTCGCGGAAGACCCGCCACTGCGCGGGGGCGCCGCGGCAGGGCTCCATGGACAGCATCTGGTTGAGTTTGATCGCCCCGGCGGGCTGCCAGCACTGTTGGCCAAAATTAATTTGTAGCGGGCGCGTTCCCTTCGCCACCTCATTTTGACTGATAAATCTGCCGGTGCCCTCTTCGGTAAAGGCCGGAAAATCGGGGGTGGTCCAGGCGGCGAAGGCCATTCCTGGCAACAACAGCGACGCTAGCGCAGCGAGTTTCATTCTGGAGTCCTGTCAGCGGTTTTTTGTTCAGTTTGCCCGCTAACCCGGATAATGAACTCATCCCGTCTGCGCTTTTGCAGGGAGGACAAAAAGGGCTGAGTGACAGAGGTCAAAAAACAGGCGAAAAATGAGAGGGCACTAGCATTTTCGTTCTCTGGTGACCGTGCAGAAACCGATTTCAGATGACAGCTTTTAGGAATTGGACTATTTCTGTTAGTGCTCTCACTGGGTATTTTTGATACTATTCGCGATTCAATTAACGTTTTTTTGCGTAAAACAAGGTGTTGGAATGATTAAATCCGACCAGGAGACCTAATGATATCGATTCCCATGCGACGATATGGGGCTGCGATACTCATGTTACTTACCTGTATATTTTCAGGGAGTGTGTTGGCAACAACCCACATAGCAACAACGAGTCATAAAGCCTCACAAGTAAAGAAAAGTAGTCAGGTTAAGGTAAGCAGTAAACAAGAGTATTCTCGCAATAGTGTAAAGAGTAGTTCACTTCCTGATTTGCGAAAATACCCTTCCGGAACCCCAAGGAAAAAAGCGTTTCTCCGGACGGTAATGCCTTATATTACTAAACAGAATCAGGTGATCACCGCCGATCGTAACTGGCTTGTCGCCAAACAATACGACTCGCGCTGGTCACCGACAGAGCGCACGCGTCTGAAGGATATTGCGGCACGCTATAAGGTGAAATGGTCTGGCAATACGCGTCATATTCCATGGAGTACGCTGATGGAACGCGTTGACATCATTCCGAACAGTATGGTGGCGACCATGGCGGCGGCGGAAAGCGGTTGGGGTACCTCCAGACTGGCGCGGATGAACAACAATCTGTTTGGTATGAAATGCGGTGGCGGGAACTGCAGCGGCGCGATGAAAGGCTACTCCCAGTTTGATTCTGTGGAGGAGTCGGTACAGGCTTACGTGACGAACCTGAACACGCATCCGGCATACAGCTCCTTCCGTAAATCACGCGCGCAGCTGCGTAAAGCGGATCAGGAACTGACGGCCAGCACCATGATTCATAAGCTGAAGGGTTATTCGACGAAAGGGTCGAGCTATAACAACTATCTCTTCGCGATGTATCAGGACAACCAGCGGCTGATTGCTGCCCATATGTAATAAAAAAATGCCCGGAGCGTCAGCCCCGGGCATTTTTCTTTGTGGTCTCACTTTCTATTCGCTACATCATCACTTCACTGTGCCTGTCCCGGTACTCCTTCGGCGTCACGTCGTACTCTTTCTTAAATACCGAATAGAAATATTGCAGCGACGGATAGCCGCACATTTGCGAAATTTCATTAATCGACAGCGTGGTGGACACCAGCAGGCTGCGGGCCTTTTCGAGTTTCTCGCGGTGAATGATGGAGTGAATGGTATCGCCGACCTCCTCCTTGAAGCGCTTCTCGAGGTTAGAACGGGAAATACCGACGGCATCCAGCACCTGTTCGACCTTGATGCCCTTGCAGGCGTTATTGCGGATGTAGTGCATGGCCTGAATGACCGACGGATCGCTGAGCGAGCGATAATCCGTGGAGCGCCGTTCGACAACGCGCATGGGCGGCACCAGCCGACGCTGTAGCGGGAGCGGCTCTTTATCCAGCAGTCGATGCAGCAGCTTGGCCGCCTGGTAACCCATCTGCCGGGTCCCCTGTGCCACTGAGGAGAGCGCGACGCGCGACAGATAGCGGGTCAACTCTTCATTATCAATGCCGATGACGCACAGTTTTTCCGGCACCGGAATATGCAGCAGCTCGCAGGCCTGGAGCACGTGGCGGGCGCGGGCATCGGTCACGGCGATAATCCCGGTTTGCGGGGGGAGCGTTTGCAGCCAGTCCGCCAGCCGGTTTTGCGCGTGTTGCCAGTTTTCCGGCGCGGTCTCCAGCCCCTGGTAAACCACGCCGCGATATTTCTCCTTCGCGACCAGCTGGCAAAACGCGTGTTCGCGCTCGACCGCCCAGCGTTTTCCGCTGGAAGCGGGCAGCCCGTAAAAGGCGAAGCGCTGGACGCCCTTTTCTTTCAGATGCAGGAAGGCGCTTTCGACCAGCGCGGCGTTATCCGTCGCAATGTAGTGCACCGGGGGATAGCATTCGGGGCGATGATAGGAGCCGCCGACGCCGACAATCGGGACCTCGACGTCGGCCAGCAGTCTTTCGATTTCCGGGTCGTCATAATCAGCAATCACGCCGTCGCCCAGCCACTCCCTGATATTCTCGATACGCGCCCGAAAATCCTCTTCAATGAAGATATCCCATTCCTGTTGCGATGCCTGTAAATATTCTCCTACCCCTTCGACGACCTGCCGGTCGTAGGCTTTGTTGGCATTGAATAGCAGCGTAATACGGTGGCGCTTTGCAAACATAGTCTCTTTTCCTGGTTTTCCCTTTCTGGCCATACAATACCGGCCAATGCCCGAAACATGGCAAGCCTCTTATGCGTAAAGCTGGCGGTAGCGCAAAGAATTCGGGCATTCTTAATTCGGCAGACTTACGCTCTGCGCTTCGTCGCCGAATCCATCCATACCGCCAGCAGTAAAATGGCGCCTTTGACGATGTACTGCCAGAACGTGGCGACGTCCATCATGCTCATGCCATTATCCAGCGCCGACATGATAAATGCCCCCATGACCGCACCGGCGACGCTACCAACCCCGCCAGCGAGGCTGGTGCCGCCGATGACGCAGGCGGCGATAGCATCCAGCTCGGCGATGTTACCGGCTGAAGGCGAGCCGGCGCCCAGCCGCGAGCTGAGGATCAGACCGGCGATGGCCACCATCAGACCATTGATGGCGAAAACGGCCAGCTTGGTACGCTCAACGCTAATTCCGGACAGACGTGCGGCTTCCAGATTGCCGCCAATGGCATAGATTCGCCGGCCGAAGGCTGTGCGGGTGGCCATAAACATCCCCGCCAGCAGCAGGGCCGCCAGGATGAGAACCGGCGTGGGGACGCCGCGATAATCGTTTAATAGCCAGATGGCGCCGAGCACGATAACCGCGGTGATGCTCTGGCGAGCCACCGTCGAGGTTGGCGCGGGCGTGGTTAATCCCAGAGACTGGCGACGCAGGCGACCGCGCCATTGCCAGACAATAAAGGCCGCCATGCCAATGACGCCGATGCCGAAACCCAGACCGTCAGGCAGATAGCTTTGTCCAATTTGCGACATCGCCGGGCTGGTGGGCGAGACGGTGGTGCCGTTGGTGATACCGATCAGAATGCCGCGGAACGCCAGCATCCCGGCGAGGGTGACGATAAACGACGGGACTTTGCGGTAGGCGACCCACCAGCCGTTCCAGGCGCCGAGAATCAGCCCCATCGCCAGCGTGACCACAATGGTCAGCGGCAGCGGCCAGCCGAGCCAGACGTCAAAAATCGCCGCTGCGCCGCCGAGCAGCCCCATCATCGAGCCCACGGAAAGATCGATCTCGGCGGAAATAATGACGAACACCATCCCGACCGCCAGGATGCCGGTGATCGCCGTCTGCCGCAGCAGGTTAGAAATATTACGCGCGCTTAAATAGGCTCCTTCGGTGGCCCAGGTGAAGAACAGCATAATCACCACAATCGCGGCGATCATCACGAAAACCTGCAGGTTCAGCCCTTTGAGTCCAGCCATACCGGCAGGGGCGGGCGGGATAATTTTTATCTCAGACGACGTGTTTTTCGACATGGTGTTCGCTCCTCAACGCGGCTTCCATCACCTGCTCCTGGGTCAGATGATGATTGACTAAATTGGCTTTCAGCTTGCCTTCATGCATCACCAGCACCCGATCGCTTAACCCGAGAACTTCAGGCAGTTCGGACGAGATGACGATGACGGCGATCCCCTGCTGCACCAGCTGATTAATCAGTTTGTAGATTTCGTATTTCGCCCCGATATCGATGCCGCGTGTGGGTTCATCGAGAATCAGGATGCGCGGATTCAGCAACAGGCAGCGGGCCAGAATCGCTTTCTGCTGGTTGCCGCCGCTCAGACGACCAATGGCCAGCTCCGGCGATGACGTTTTGATTTTCAGCCGCTGGATGGATTGCTGGATGCAGTGCTGCTCCCCGGCGTCATCGAGGCTGCTCAGCGGGCCGGTAAACTGATTTAACGCCGCCAGAGTGATGTTCTTACCCACCGCCATCACCGGCACGATACCGTCTTTCTTGCGGTCCTCCGGGACCATGGCAATACCGTGGGCGATAGCCTGCTGGCAGTGATGAATCGCCACCGGCTGACCGTCAATGAACACTTTCCCTTCCCAGCGCCCCGGCCAGACGCCAAACAGGCACTGGACGGCCTCGGTACGCCCGGCGCCGACCAGCCCGGCAATGCCGAGGATTTCACCGCGACGCAGTGAAAAAGAGATATCGTTGACCCGCTTAATATGCCGGTTGACCGGGTGCCAGGCGGTTAAATGCTCGACGCGTAAAATTTCATCGCCGCAGTCGTGCGGCTCGTTCGGGTAGAGAGCGGTGAGTTCGCGGCCAACCATCATGGTTATCACATCATCTTCATTCATGCCGCTGGCATCGCGGGTGCCAATATGCTGGCCATCGCGAATGACGCAGATGGTGTCGGAGATGGCTTTCACCTCATTCAGCTTGTGGGAGATATAAATACAAGCGATGCCGTGGGCCTGCAGATCGCGAATGATATCCAGCAGAATGGCCGTTTCCTGCTCGGTGAGAGAGGCGGTGGGTTCATCAAGGATTAATAACCGCACCTGCTTATTGAGCGCTTTGGCAATTTCAACCAGCTGTTGTTGCCCAAGGCCGAGATCGCCGACACGGGTATCGGGTGAAATGGTCAAATTCACCTGTGCCAGCAGCTTCTGGCAGCGCAGAGTCATGGTTTCATAATCAAGGAGACCATAGCGGGAGATTTCCGCGCCAAGAAAAATATTCTCCAGAACGCTCAGGTGTTTAACCAGCGCCAGCTCCTGGTGAATAATGGCGATACCTTTGCGTTCGGTGTCGCGAATATGACTGGGCTTAAGCGTTTCACCGGCAAAAATAATCTCACCGTCATAGCTGCCGTGAGGATAAATTCCGCACAGGACTTTCATGAGCGTGGATTTACCAGAACCATTTTCGCCGCAGAGTGAGACAATTTCACCTGCGTTAAGCCGCAGGCTGATATTATCCACCGCCTTCACGGTCCCGAAGGTTTTGGTGATGTTTTTCATTTCAAGTAACCAGGACATAGATGCTCCGCATAAGCGATATCCAGCTGGACGAGAATGACGCCCCGGCGAGGGGCGTCAGGAATTATAAATCGCTCTTTTTGTGGAAACCGTCTTTGATAACCGTTTGTTCAATATTGTCTTTATTCACTTCGATCGGGGTGAGCAGGCGGGACGGGACATCTTTAAGTCCGTTATTCAACGTAGTATCAGCATGCGGCGCTTTATCATTGCCGAGCTCGACGGCAATTTCAGCGGCGGTGGTGGCAAGCGTGGTAATCGGTTTATAGACGGTCATGGTCTGCGTACCGGAAATAATCCGCTTCACGCCCGCAAGGTCGGCATCCTGGCCGGAAATGGCGACTTTACCCGCCAGACCCTGCGCGCTTAATGCCTGAATCGCGCCGCCGGCGGTGGCATCGTTGGAAGCGACCACCGCGTCGATTTTGTTATTGTTAGCAGTGAGGGCGTTCTCCATAATCTTTAATGCGTTTTCCGGCAGCCAGCCGTCAACCCACTGGTCGCCAACAATCTTAATTTTACCGGAGTCAATATAAGGCTTGAGAACTTTCATTTGCCCGGCGCGGAACAGTTTGGCGTTATTATCTACCGGGGAACCACCCATCAGGAAATAATTCCCCTGAGGGACTTTATCTACCAGACTTTGGGCCTGCATTTCGCCCACTTTTTCATTATCAAAGGAAATGTAGAAATCAATGTCTGCATTATTTATCATACGATCGTAGGCCAAAACTTTAATACCTTCCTGTTTGGCTTCTTTAATCACATTACTTAATACCTGGCCGTTGTAGGGAATGATAACCAGGACATCAACACCGCGGTTTATCATATTTTCAATTTGCGACATTTGCGTTTCTTCATTGCCATTAGCAGACTGAACAAATACTTTGGCACCTAATGATTCAGCTTTGTTGACAAATATATCGCGGTCTTTTTGCCAGCGCTCAAGGCGGAGATCGTCAATGGCCATACCAATCTTAACTTCTTTCGCAATCCCCGCCATACTGGTCAGCAGGAGTGAAGCACAGAGCGTGAGGCAAAGGTTCTTTATCTTCATAATAATCAGCCTTTTTTGTAAAGTGCAGGATAAGACGAACGGGGTAAAGAAACGGCCTGGTACGTAGTAAATTCTTAACAGCTAAAGGAAGACTGGCAATTATCTGTTCTTATTTCTGGATTACGAAATTTAGTTTGTTTTCTGATTTATGACCGCGATCTGGTTTTTAAAAATAAATAAAATCGCTATATCATTGATATGTCATTGAAACGATAGCGTGAGTAGTATTAGTAATATTCAGTTGTGCGATCTGGCGCACGTTTGTGGATTCTCTCAATCACGGTGTGAAATAACGTAATTGAGGAAAGTAAAACATGAATTCTATATTGGCTTATGACTTATTACCCGCCGCACCCCTGAATATGGAGTTCATTATGCAAACCTATTTCGATCAACTCGATCGCGTTCGTTATGAAGGCCCAAAAACCACTAACCCGCTCGCGTTCCGTCACTATAACCCGGACGAGCTGGTGCTGGGCAAACGCATGGAAGAGCATCTGCGGTTTGCCGCCTGCTACTGGCATACCTTCTGCTGGAACGGGGCAGATATGTTTGGCGTGGGCTCCTTCAATCGTCCGTGGCAGCAGCCGGGCGACGCGCTGGAAATGGCGAAGCGTAAAGCGGATGTCGCCTTTGAGTTTTTCCATAAGCTTAATGTGCCGTACTACTGCTTCCATGATGTGGATGTCTCTCCGGAAGGGGCGTCTCTGAAGGAGTATCTGGACAATTTTGCCCGGATGGTTGATGTACTGGCGGCGAAGCAAGAGCAGAGCGGCGTGAAGCTGCTGTGGGGGACGGCAAACTGCTTTACCAACCCACGCTATGGCGCAGGGGCGGCGACCAACCCGGATCCGGAGGTCTTCAGCTGGGCGGCGACTCAGGTGGTGACCGCCATGAATGCCACACACAAGCTGGGCGGGGAAAACTATGTCCTGTGGGGCGGTCGCGAAGGCTACGAAACCCTGCTTAATACCGATCTGCGCCAGGAGCGCGAGCAAATTGGCCGCTTCATGCAGCTGGTGGTGGAACACAAACATAAAATCGGCTTCCAGGGCACGCTGCTGATTGAACCAAAACCGCAGGAACCGACCAAACATCAGTACGATTATGATGCCTCTACCGTCTACGGTTTCCTCAAGCAGTTTGGCCTCGAAAAAGAGATCAAACTGAATATCGAAGCCAACCATGCGACTCTGGCCGGACACTCCTTCCACCATGAAATTGCAACCGCCATTGCGCTGGGTCTGTTCGGCTCCGTGGATGCCAACCGCGGCGATCCGCAGCTGGGCTGGGATACCGATCAGTTCCCGAACAGCGTGGAAGAGAATGCGCTGGTGATGTATGAAATTCTCAAGGCCGGCGGCTTTACCACCGGCGGGCTGAATTTTGATGCCAAAGTTCGTCGCCAGAGCACCGATAAATACGATCTGTTCTATGGTCATATTGGGGCGATGGATACGATGGCGCTGTCGCTGAAAGTGGCGGCCCGTATGATCGAAGGGGGCGAGCTGGATAAACGAGTCGCGAAACGCTATGCCGGCTGGAATGGCGATCTGGGTCAGCAAATCCTGAAAGGGCAGATGACGCTGACGGAGATTGCGCACTACGCGGCGCAGCATAATCTGGCTCCTCAGCATCAGAGCGGCCATCAGGAGCAGCTGGAAAACCTGGTTAACCATTATCTCTTTGATAAGTAATAAGGATGCCCGGCAGTGTCGGGCGTGAGTGAGAGCACGCTTTCTCGCGCCACGGTTAACCGTGGCGCACTGTTTAAGGAGAGACCGTATGTACATCGGGATTGATTTGGGCACCTCGGGCGTAAAGGCCATTCTGCTCAATGAGCAAGGTGAGGTGCTGGCTTCGCACACTGCTCCCCTCACCGTATCGCGGCCACACCCGCTATGGTCCGAGCAAGACCCCGAGCACTGGTGGCAGGCGACGGACCGCGCAATGAAAGCGTTGGGTGAACAACACACGCTGCGCGATGTAAAAGCGGTGGGGATCGCCGGGCAGATGCACGGCGCAACGCTGCTGGATAAACACCAGCGGGTGCTTCGCCCGGCTATTTTGTGGAATGACGGCCGCAGCGGCGACGAGTGCGTCCAGCTGGAAAAAGCGGTAAGCCGCTCGCGACAAATTGCCGGTAACCTGATGATGCCGGGGTTTACGGCGCCAAAATTGCTCTGGGTCCAGCACCATGAACCCGAGATCTTCCGCCAGGTGGACAAGGTGCTGCTGCCGAAAGATTATCTCCGCCTGCGTATGACCGGTGACTTTGCCAGCGATATGTCTGACGCCGCCGGGACGATGTGGCTGGATGTGGCCAAACGCGACTGGAGCGATGAGCTGCTCGCCGCCTGCGGCCTGAGCCGCGATAACATGCCGGCGTTGTTCGAAGGTTGCGAAGTGACGGGAACGCTGCGTCCCGCCATCGCCGAGGCGTGGAATATGCCGCAGGCGCTGGTGGTCGCTGGCGGCGGCGATAACGCTGCCGGTGCGGTAGGCGTCGGCATGGCGGATGCGGGGCAGGCGATGTTGTCCCTGGGAACCTCCGGGGTCTATTTCGCCGTCAGCAACGGTTTTCTCAGTAAACCTGAAAGCGCCGTACACAGCTTTTGTCACGCTCTGCCGGGACGCTGGCATTTGATGTCGGTGATGTTGAGCGCCGCTTCCTGCCTCGACTGGGCGGCAAAACTGACCGGCCTCGGCACGGTTCCTGCGCTGGTGGCGGCGGCGGAATCGGCGAGCGAAAACGCCGATCCCATCTGGTTTTTACCCTATCTTTCCGGCGAGCGCACGCCGCATAACAACCCACATGCTAAAGGGGTCTTTTTCGGCCTGACGCATCAGCACGGCCCGGCAGAACTGGCACGTGCGGTACTGGAGGGCGTGGGCTACGCGCTGGCGGATGGAATGGATGTGGTGCATGCCTGCGGCGTGACGCCGGAGAGCATCACTCTGATTGGCGGCGGTGCGCGCAGCGCCTGGTGGCGGCAAATGCTGGCTGATATCAGCGGCCAGCAGCTGGATTACCGTACCGGCGGCGACGTTGGGCCTGCGCTCGGGGCTGCCCGGTTAGCGCAGCTGGCGCAGCATAAAGAGGCGGTTTTTTCAGAACTGCTGCCGCAGCTGCCGCTGGAACAGGCCCATCGACCGGATGCCGAGCGCTTTGCTCGCTATGCGCCGCGTCGCGAAACGTTCCGGCAGATTTATCAGCAGCTGCTGCCGCTGATGTCGTCATAAGCGTCCGCCCCGAATGGGGCGGATTAATTTTTGCCGCGCTAGCTGACCAGGCGTCGGGTATCCAGGCGCTGTACCAGCGTCGACAGCAGCAGGCTCCCCCCCAACGCCGCGCCGAATATCCAGAAGATATCCAGCAGCGGCCAGCGCGTCAGTTCCACTCCGCTGGCCCGTAACGCATGAATGATCAGGGCATGAAATCCGTAGATCCCCAGCGAATGGCGTGCAATCAGCGCCAGGGCAGGGATCGGACGTGCGTTGAGGGTATTCTTCACCAGCGTGAGCAGGGTTATCGCGCAGACAAACACCGCCGGCCCGCAATATAAGTACCAGGTATCGCCGAAGTCGCCGCGCCACTTCAGCTCGTGCAATGTCCCGCGGGAAATCACCCACACCGTGGCAGCGAAAAGCGCGGCGCACAGCAGCGTGAGCCACTTTTTATCGGTGTCCATCATGCCGATCGCCCGCCCCAGTACGCCATACAGAACATAGTAAAACGTATCGCCGTTGATATAGAGATTGAGCGGCAGCCACTCGATGCCGCCAGCCTTGACCGACACCATGTTGGGGTTGGCCAGAAGGCCTACTACCAGCATCAGAATCAACAGCATCCTGCCGCTGACCTGTTTAACCTGCAGCAGCGGCGAGAGCAGGTAAATGACGATAATCGCGAAGAAAAACCACAGATGATAGAACACCGGTTTTTGCAGTAAGTGCTTGAGTGACAGCACCACGTTGATATGGGTGAACAACGTGATGTAGAGCAGGGACAGGGCGCTATAAAACGCCACGCACAGTACGATCCGTAGAAAATGCCGTGGTTGGGCGCTGCGCTCACCGAAAAACAGGTAGCCGGATATCATGAAAAACAGCGGGACGCTGACGCGAGAAGCCGAATTAAGCAGGTTGGCGATATCCCAGTCCAGCAAGCTGATGATATGCGGGTGGGTGATATACCAGGTGGTGCTGTGAATCATCACTACCATCAGGCATGCGATGCCGCGCAAACTTGTTATCCAGTTTATTTTTTCCTGCATCGGTACCTCAGTTGCTCCTGCTTAAAGAGGGTCTGACTCCTCCTGGCCGGCCATGTCGCAATGGAAAATTCCGAGTTTATCGCGACGCTCTTGTCGAGATGCGCAGAGATTCGCACAATGCCCGGACAATTTCACGTAACCTGCACGATAACGAGTTGCTAACAAGGCGGTTGAGGAAAATGGTGATGAAATATTTCTTTTCTGGACTGTTATTGCTCCTGCTGGCGGGATGCAGCCAACAGCCGCCTCAGACGGTGCAAAAAGCGCAACGTGCGCGGATTACGCCGCAAATTACCCTCAATATGGCGCAACTGTGCAAGGATAAGGCGGCAAAACGCTACAGCACCGGGCCCCGCATGGTGGACATTAGCCACTTCGAGCAGTTCCAGGGGAGCTATGAGCTGTCGGGTCTGACATCGCAGAATGAGCGCTTTATCTGTTCTTTTGATCCAGACGGGCAGTTTTTACATCTTTCTATGCGTTAAATCGGCACCTGATGCCGCGCGATGGCGTTAATTCCCGCAATTTTATTTAAACAACGCCGTTTCGTACTGTATATCTCGCAGCCAGCGGGTATACTGATCCCTTCCTTTAAATCCACACGTATCCAGCACGAAATAATATGCAAAAGTTTGATACCAGGACCTTCCAGGGCCTGATCCTGACCTTACAGGATTACTGGGCTCGTCAGGGCTGCACCATTGTTCAACCACTGGACATGGAAGTCGGCGCCGGCACCTCTCATCCAATGACCTGCCTGCGTGCGCTGGGGCCAGAGCCGATGGCGACTGCCTATGTGCAGCCTTCTCGTCGCCCGACCGACGGCCGCTACGGCGAAAACCCGAACCGCTTACAGCACTACTATCAGTTCCAGGTGGTCATTAAGCCATCGCCGGATAACATTCAGGAGCTGTACCTTGGGTCTTTGAAAGAGCTGGGCATGGATCCGACGATTCACGACATCCGCTTCGTGGAAGACAACTGGGAAAACCCGACGCTGGGTGCCTGGGGTCTGGGCTGGGAAGTGTGGCTGAACGGGATGGAAGTGACGCAGTTCACCTACTTCCAGCAGGTCGGCGGCCTCGAATGTAAGCCGGTGACCGGCGAGATAACCTACGGTCTGGAACGTCTGGCGATGTACATTCAGGGCGTTGACAGCGTTTACGACCTGGTCTGGAGCGACGGTCCGCTGGGTAAAACCACCTACGGCGACGTGTTCCATCAGAACGAAGTGGAGCAATCCACCTATAACTTTGAATACGCAGACGTCGACTTCCTGTTCTCCTGCTTCGAGCAGTATGAGAAAGAAGCGCAGCAGCTGCTGGCGCTGGAAACCCCGCTGCCGCTGCCTGCCTACGAGCGCATTCTGAAAGCCGCCCACAGCTTCAACCTGCTGGACGCGCGTAAAGCCATCTCCGTCACCGAGCGTCAGCGCTATATTCTGCGCATTCGCACCCTGACCAAAGCCGTGGCAGAAGCCTATTACGCTTCCCGTGAAGCCCTGGGCTTCCCGATGTGCAACAAGAATAAATAAGAGGCGGCCATGTCTGAAAAAACTTTCCTGGTGGAAATCGGCACCGAAGAGCTGCCACCAAAAGCCCTGCGCAGCCTGGCGGAATCTTTTGCTGCGAACTTTACCGCGGAGCTGGATAACGCTGGCCTCGCCCACGGCAACGTCGAGTGGTTTGCTGCCCCGCGCCGTCTGGCGCTGAAAGTCGCTAATCTGGCGGCGTCGCAACCGGATCGCGAAGTTGAAAAACGCGGCCCGGCGGTTTCTGCCGCGTTCGACGCGGAAGGCAAACCGAGCAAAGCGGCCGAAGGCTGGGCGCGTGGCTGCGGTATCACCGTTGACCAGGCCGAGCGTATGGTCACCGACAAAGGTGAATGGCTGCTGTATCGCGCGCACGTCAAGGGCGAAAGCGCGGAAGCGCTGCTGCCGAACATGGTGGCGACCTCGCTGGCAAAACTGCCGATCCCGAAACTGATGCGCTGGGGCGCCTCCGACGTGCAGTTCGTGCGTCCGGTTCACACCGTGACCCTGCTGCTGGGCGACAAAGTCGTCCCGGCAACCATTCTGGGCATCGCCTCCGATCGCGTGATTCGCGGCCATCGCTTTATGGGCGAGCCGGAATTCACTATCGACAACGCCGATCAATACCCGCAAATTCTGGTTGAGCGCGGCAAAGTCATTGCTGACTACGAGCAGCGTAAAGCCAAAATCAAAGCCGATGCCGAAGACGCGGCGCGCAAAATTGGCGGCAACGCCGATCTGAGCGAAAGCCTGCTGGAAGAAGTGGCCTCGCTGGTGGAATGGCCGGTGGTGCTGACCGCGAAATTCGAAGAGAAATTCCTCGCGGTGCCGGCAGAAGCGCTGGTTTACACCATGAAAGGCGACCAGAAGTACTTCCCGGTCTACGGTAATGACGGCAAACTGCTGCCGAACTTTATTTTCGTCACCAACATCGAGTCGAAAGATCCGACGCAGATTATCTCCGGGAACGAAAAAGTGGTTCGCCCACGTCTGGCGGATGCCGAGTTCTTCTTCAACACCGACCGTAAAAAGCGTCTGGAAGATCATCTGCCGCGTCTGCAAACCGTGCTGTTCCAGCAGCAGCTCGGCACCCTGCGCGACAAAACCGACCGCATTCAGGCCCTGGCTGGTTGGATCGCCGGGCAGACTGGCGCCGACGTCAATCACGCAACGCGTGCGGGTCTGCTCTCCAAGTGTGACCTGATGACCAACATGGTGTTCGAGTTTACCGACACTCAGGGCATCATGGGCATGCACTATGCGCGTCACGATGGCGAAGCCGAAGATGTGGCGGTGGCGCTGAACGAGCAGTATCAGCCGCGCTTTGCCGGCGACGATCTGCCGTCTAATCCGGTAGCCTGTGCGGTAGCGATTGCCGATAAGATGGATACCCTCGCGGGCATCTTCGGTATCGGCCAGCATCCGAAAGGCGATAAAGACCCGTTTGCGCTGCGTCGTGCCGCGCTCGGCGTGCTGCGTATTATCGTTGAGAAGAACCTGAACCTCGATCTGCAAACGCTGACCGAAGAAGCGGTGCGTCTGTACGGCGATAAGCTGACTAACGCCAACGTCGTCGATGACGTCATTGACTTCATGCTCGGTCGCTTCCGCGCCTGGTATCAGGATGAAGGCTACACCGTCGACACCATCCAGGCGGTACTGGCACGTCGTCCGACGCGTCCGGCTGATTTCGATGCGCGTATGAAAGCGGTATCTCACTTCCGCACCCTGGAAGAAGCGGCCGCGCTGGCAGCAGCCAACAAGCGCGTATCTAACATCCTCGCGAAATCCGAAGAGACGCTGAACGATGCCGTTCATGCCTCCGTGCTGAAAGAAGCGGCAGAAATTAAGCTGGCGACCCATCTGGTGGTCCTGCGCGACAAGCTGCAGCCGTTCTTTGCCGAAGGCCGCTATCAGGAAGCGCTGATCGAACTGGCCTCCCTGCGTGAACCGGTAGATGAATTCTTCGAAAACGTGATGGTGAATGCGGAAGATAAAGACGTCCGTATCAACCGTCTGACGCTGCTGTCGAAACTGCGTGACCTGTTCCTGCAGGTAGCGGATATTTCCCTGCTGCAATAATCGTTTGTTTTGCATAACAAAAAACCTGCCCTGGGGCAGGTTTTTTTATAGCGCTCAGCGACTCTCTCGCCTACCCGGACGCCTTGCGGCGGCCAGATTTACTGCAAATTCCCCGCGGTCAGACTCTCTTTATCAAAAGCGTGGCTGACGTTAATACGGTTCTGATGCACTGCGGTGTCCATGTTGGAACCGGCTTCCGGCTGCGCGGGACGCCGCTCTGCGGCGATGGCGCCAGATGATAATGAAGCGGCCAGAAACAGGGCGGTTATCACGCTGATATTTTTCATTTTATCTTCCTTTTCATCGTGTTGTCGTTGTCGCCTGTCTGGTTAACGTCCGGCGGCCCGGCAAGAGAGATTGCGTTATTTGTTCAGTTCTGCGGTCATATGCACGCGGTTGTTGAACTGGGCGCTGGTGATTTTATACGACGCGCCTTGTTCAGCGGCCTGGGCGGCAATTTTGGCTTCAGCACGATCCAGCGTGGAGGCGGTGGCGCTGATGCTCTGAGCGAAAGCACCGAAAGTCATCAGAGACAGAGCAGAAACTGCAACGAAAGTTTTGATAGATTTCATGGTCGTATTCCTTAAGTGATTTTGTTTGGTATGGAGCGTTGTTGCTCCGATGTGATAAATGATAGGACGATTATTGATCGATTAAAACTGGAACAATTTGCGCATCTCATTCAAAAAAATAGAATAAAAAATGCGCATATAAAACGGGGATGATTTCGGGGCGGTTTGACGTTTTAGCCGCGGGAGAGTCGCTCAACCCGCAGGTGTTTGCGGAAAAATTAATCTTGAAATGCAAGGACGAGTATGGCTATCCTGTGCCCCGACGAATCCCTCGTCTCACAGAGAGCACACTGAAAATGGACCAACACACCTGCTGAATTCGGATCCTTGCTGGCGCACTGCGTCTGTAGGGGAAATATGAATTTCATTCAGGAGTGCTTATGGCCCATCGTGCCCAATCCCCCTCTTTTATTTTGCATCAGGTCACCTGTCAGTTTGCGACGGGAGAGACGCTATTTGGCCCGTTGAATCTCTCGCTGGAAAATGCCCTCAGTGGCCTGGTCGGACGTAATGGCGTCGGGAAAACCCGTCTGCTGCGCCTGCTGGCCGGTATCGATACGCCTTCTGGTGGGCATATCGAACGGCCTGTTTCTCTGGCCTGTGTTGCGCAGCAGCACGCGATAACCCCGCAGACCACGCTGGCCGGGCTGCTGGGCTACGGGCCCTACTTTGCGGCCTTGCAGCGCCTCGGGCGCGGTGAGGCTCTGGCTGACGATGTCGATTGCCTCGAGGGCTGCTGGAACCTCCCGGATCGCCTGCGCGCAGGTTTTCGCGAGGCGGGTTTAGCCGATTTTGATCCCGAGCGCCCCGCATCATCATTGAGCGGCGGTGAGCGGGTGAAGGCCCTGCTATGCGGCGCTTTTCTGTCCGCGGCCGATTATCTGCTGCTGGATGAGCCCACCAATCACCTGGACAGGCAGGGTCGCGACTGGCTGTATCACCAGCTTGAATGCTGGCCCGGCGGGGCGCTGATAGCCAGCCACGATCGCGCGCTGTTATCCCGCATGTCGCGCATACTCGAACTGACGCCCGGCGCGTTGCGCAGCTACGGCGGTCACTATGCCGCTTATCAGCAGCAGCGCGACGCGGAGCAGCAGGCCGCGCGCGCGGCGTTAGACCATGCCGCCACCGAGCGCCGTCGCACGCGGGCGCGGATGCAAAAAGAGCACGATGCCAGTCAGCGACGTTCTGCTCAGACACTGCGCGTGGTGGATACGCTGAATATCGCCTCCTTTGAACGGGTAAAATATAAAGGAGCGGCGAAGGAGCGGCCCGGTACACTGCATCGCCAGCACCAGGAGCAAAATTGCGCGCTGAACGCCGCGGTTCTCCAGGCCCGTGAGCGGGTAGAGGAGGAGGCCACGGTGATGTTCACTCTGCCGGGAAGCCAGGTTGCCGCCGGTAAACAGGTGTTGGTCCTGGAGGCT
Organism: Klebsiella sp. Lac1; assembly: GCF_009825425.1. Taxonomy (NCBI): domain Bacteria; kingdom Pseudomonadati; phylum Pseudomonadota; class Gammaproteobacteria; order Enterobacterales; family Enterobacteriaceae; genus Klebsiella; species Klebsiella sp. Lac1. The sequence continues at coordinate 252,785 of NZ_VJZJ01000004.1, read as the reverse complement.
TTGCAGCTGGCTTTCTCCGCCATACCGCCGCTCGACTGGCGTCTTGACGGGCCGCTGCGCGTGGCGTTGCGTGGCCCCAACGGCTGTGGCAAAACCACGCTGCTGAAAACGTTGATCGGTCTGGAATCGCCACTGTCCGGCAAGTGCCGGGTGTCGGTGCAGACGGCCTGGCTGGATCAGCATCTCACGCAGCTGGACCTGTCGCTGTCGGTCATGGCGCACCTTAATCTTGATGATACGCCGCTGGAGGCGGGTGTATTACGCAGCCGTCTTGCCCGGCTGCAGCTGGGCGCGGATAAAATCAATCTGCCGCTGTCGGCTTTAAGCGGCGGCGAGCGGCTAAAAGCCGCGCTGGCCTGCGTGCTATGGCGGCGAGAAGCCGCGCAGCTTCTGCTGCTGGATGAGCCGACAAACCATCTTGATTTGGCTGCCGTTCAGGCTATTGAGTCGGCTTTAGCCGCGTTTCCTGGCGCAATGATTGTCGTCTCTCATGATGAGGATTTTCTGCGGGGACTGCGGCTGACCCACTCTTTGACGTGGCAGGAGGATGGCTGGCATTTCTCAGCGCGGTGAAGACAAAAAGCTGCCCTCTGATGAGCGGCGGTTTTTTATTAGCAGATAAAAAAAATCCCCGCCGCGAGGCAGGGATCTTGAATTCTGAGCTTAATTTAAGCTTACAGGCTGGTTACGTTGCCAGCTGCCGGGCCTTTAGCGCCGCTTTCGATGGTGAAGGAAACTTTCTGACCTTCATCCAGAGATTTGTAGCCATCGTTCTGGATAGCAGAGAAGTGTACGAACACGTCTTTAGAGCCATCGTCAGGAGTGATGAAGCCGAAGCCTTTGTCAGCGTTGAACCATTTTACGATACCAGTCATTTTACCGGACATAGCGAAATACCTTTAAATAATAAATGAACCTTTCGGCGGTACGGTCTGGACTACAGATTTGAAGCTATAAAGGGAAAGTTCACTACCGGGGTATCTATGATAACCGCTCAAGGACTACTCTATACTAATGCTCTGTGGTCTGTACATCAAACCTGCGAGCATTAACTCATTTTTGCGGTGTGATAGCAAACCTTTTTTCATAGAAATAAAAACGGTCCCGATATAAGGACCGTAACCAGACCTGATTCTTATTATAGAGCTTTAGTCGATAATCTGCCTTGAAAGCTGCGGGTTTGCCTGAATCAGGCGCATTAATTTGAGCTCCGTGGATGAGGGTTTCACCCGTCTTGATTCCCACTCTTGTACCATCGCCACGCTGACGCCCATGGCATTGGCAAAATCATCAATTTTCAGACCAGTGCCTTTGCGAAGCTGTTCAAACTCGCTAAATGCGGTCTGCTTACGAGGCTGGGCGATCGTCTGGGAAATATCTTTGAAAACAATTTGTTCCAGGCTGCTAAGCAGTTCAAACACCGGATCTTTATATTCCATTGAGAACTCCTTCTGTCACACAGCAAAAGAAAATTTAGTCAAGCCTGTTAAGAATAGTCAGAAAAAACACAAAGAATAGTCACGGTGGTTATTATGTGCAGGCAGCCTATCGTCTTAACGGATATTCGGGGATGAAAACGGCAGATAAGGTGATGATTAATCATCAGACGTGTCGCAATGGAAAATTTTTGTAAACAGATGAAAAATCCGCCAGGCCAGCGGTTGCCCGCTGGCCTGAGGGTCAGGCTTTTTGCATATTTTCGGTTTTTGCCTGCGCAGGTATCGGCTGGCCCTTGCTTATCTTATATTTCACCAGCAGCGCGATAGCGGATAAAAACGCCGGAATCGACAACAAGGTAAAGATGGTCACGAAGGAGAGTTGCGCCTGCATCAGGAAGGCTCCGCTGAAGGCGCCGAGGATGCCGCCAAACCGGCCGAGGCCCAGCATCCAGGCGACGCCGGTCGCCCGGCCCTGGGTGGGGTAAAATCCGGCGGCCAGGGCCGGCATTGATGACTGCGCGCCGTTCATAATACTGCCGGCAATAAAGACCATTACGCCCATCAGCACCAGGCTGTTGGTGGAGAAGCCGACCAGAAAGACGCAAACGCCGGTCAACAGCCAGCCTACGGCGACCACTTTATTGGGGTTCATTTTGTCCATCAGAGCGCCGAGGATCAGCACCCCGATACCGCCGCCCAGCGGGAAGAGCGCGGTGATAATCGAAGCCTGGCTCATTGACGCCCCGGTTTCGCGAATCAGCAGCGGAAGCCAGCTGGTCAATAAATAGAAAATCAGCAGTCCCAGAAAGTAGGTCATGCACAGCATCACGGTACCGACGAGATAACGGGGGGAGAAAATGACGGCCAGGGCCGATTTGTCTTTCACCTGGCCGACTTCACGCAGCTCAAACTCAACCTGTTCAGGCAGCGGGGCGATACGACGCAGAATGGCGGCAATACGCTGCGATGGCTGGCGCTTGACCACCAGATAGCGTGCCGACTCCGGCAGTAAGAACACCAGCGCGACGGCAAGCAGCAGAGGCATCACGCCGCCCAGAATCAGGACGCTTTGCCAGCCGTAGTGCGGGATCATCCAGGCCGAGAGGAATCCACCCAGCGAAGAGCCCATCGGGAACCCGACAAACATCAGATTGACCAGCAAAGCGCGACGGCGTTCCGGCGCATACTCGCTCATCAGCGTTGCTGCGTTTGGCATGGCGGCGCCCAACCCGAGGCCGGTCAGAAAGCGCAGCAGCGTCAGTTGATTGAGGCTGGTGGCGAAAGCGGTCAACAGACTAAAGCTTCCGAAAACCACAATCGACATGAGCAGAACTTTTTTTCGGCCAATGCGGTCAGCCAACGGGCCTGCGGTCAGTGCCCCCACCGCCAGACCGACGAGCGCAGCGCTCATCACCGGGCCTAACGCGGATTTTTCCACACCCCATTCCTGTACCAGGTCAGAGGCAATAAAGCCGATGATGGCGGTATCAAACCCGTCCATCGCGACGGTAATAAAACACAGGGCCAGAATCATCCACTGGTACTTCGTAAACGGATGTTCGTTGATAAAAGCCTGAATATCGATGGTTGTCTTATTCATACAGCATTCCTGGCAGCCGGAGCGGGGGACGGTGTCGGGCAATTGCCGCCTCTCTCGCTGTCGTTAATGTGATTTGTGCGATAATCGAACGCATCGCCGTTAATCGCTCATTTATCAAACCACTGAACCTGGCCTCAGGCAACGCAACCGGCCCAGGAAGCGTGCGATTATCGTTCGCTTTCACGGATTCGACGCGCAACAATGATTTTATTTACAATAAAATCATGATGTTACTAACTATTCTCGCCGGGCGAGTTATGGCGTTAATTGTGATGGGCTTAACAGACGCTGGCGTTCTCCCGTCAATCGCCGCGAACGGTGCTTTTCCTGCGTAAGATTGTCAGGAAAGAGTATCCTGCAAGGCCGACCTGGACTATCCTTGTCAGCGTCTGGCACGCGTGTGTCCGTGTGCGCTTTTTTTGGCTGAAAGGAGTAAAAAAATGGCGACAGGAAAGTCCTGCTCTCGCTGGTTTGCGGCTATTGCGGCCTTATTAATGGTGGTTAGCCTGAGTGGGTGTTTCGATAAAGAAGGCGATCAGCGCAAAGCGTTTATCGACTTCCTGCAAAATACGGCAATGCGTAGCGGCGAACGTCTGCCGACGCTGACTGCCGATCAGAAAAAACAGTTTGGTCCTTTTGTTTCCGATTACGCGGTGATTTACGGCTATTCACAGCAGGTAAGTCAGGCGATGGATGCGGGTCTGCGTCCGGTCGTAGACAGCGTGAATGCGATTCGCGTGGCGCAGGATTATGTGACTCAGCGTGAACCGCTGCGTCAGGCAAACGGCGCGCTGGGCGTACTGAGCCAGCAGCTGGAAAATGCGAAAATGCAGGCCGATGGCGCACATAGCGCGCTGAAGCAGAGCGACGATCTGAAACCGGTCTTTGACCAGGTTTACAGCAAAGTCGTGACCGCCCCGGCGAACGCACTGCAGCCGCTGATTCCTGCTGCGCAGGTCTTTACTCAGCAACTGGTGCAGGTGGGTGATTTTATCGCTCAGCAAAATGCTCAGGTGAGCTTCGTGGCAAACGGGATTCAGTTCCCGACCTCGCAGCAGGCCAGCCAGTACAACGCTCTGATTGGCCCGCTGGCTGCCCAGCATCAGGCTTTCAACCAGGCGTGGACGGCGGCGGTTAACGCAACGCGTTAACCGGTTCGCCAGCCCGGGTCAGGCGTTGACCTCGACCCGGGTCGCTTCAGCTTACCCTCACTTCACCTACGGGTTGACGCAGTTCTTCTCAACCTTGCCATTCAGCGCATCAATCAAATTGTCTACCGCACAAGCCGCCATATTGTAGCGGGTCTCATGAGTGGCAGAACCGATATGCGGCAGCGCGACGACGTTCGGCAGGCTTAACAGCGGCGACTCTTTCGCCAGTGGCTCCTGCTCGAAAACGTCCAGACCCGCCGCGTGGATTTGGCCATTTTGTAACGCGGCAATCAACGCCTTCTCATCGACAACCGGGCCGCGCCCCGCATTAATAAAGATGGCGGAGGGCTTCATTTTGGCGAATTTTTCCGCGTTGAACAGGTGGTGAGTCTCGGCGGTCAGCGGCAGAATCAGACAGACAAAGTCGGCTTCCTGCAGCAGCGTATCCAGATCGCAGTAACGCGCGTTAAAACGCTCTTCCGCCTGCGGGTGGCGGCTGCGGGCGTTATACAGAATCGGCATGCCAAAACCGGCGTGCGCGCGCTGCGCCAGGGCCATCCCGATACGGCCCATGCCGACGATCCCCAGCGTTTTATGGTGCACATCGCTGCCGAACCAGTCCGGGCCGATGCTTTTCGTCCACTCCCCGGCTTTCACCCGGTTAGCCACCTCCACCACCCGACGGGAAGTGCTGAGCACCAGCGCCATCACCGTATCGGCAACGGTTTCGGTCAGCACGGTCGGCGTATGCATCAGCAGCACCTTGCGCGCATTCAGCGCCCCAACGTCGAAGTTGTCATAGCCGACGGAAATGGTGGAGGTCGCACGAAGCCTGGGCATTTTCTCCAGTAACGCGGCGTCAACTTTTTCGCTCGACCCCAGCAGACCTTCCGCCTGGGCAAAGGCTTCCGCATGCTGCTGGACGGTGTCAGGGCTCAGGTTTTTCACCCGAGTGACGGTAAAGTGTTTTTCCAGACGTTGCTGCAGGTCGTCGGGAAGCGTTTTATAGAGAATAACGGACGGCTTCATACGGATCTCCGTAAGTAGTAAAGGTCAGGCGTGACGAGCGCCGATAGGGAGCTTTTGATTGTTAGCAGGCTTAACAATTAAAGTAAGCCATACCGAGGCAAAAAGCGCCACTCCCATGAAAATGTATGAGGCTGACGGACTACCGGTGGTGCCGTTCAGGTAGCCCACGAACCACGAGCCAAAGAATGAACCTAATGCCCCCATGCTGTTGATGAGCGCCATTGCGCCGCCGGCGACGTTACGCGGCAGCATTTCCGGAATGATGGCGAAGAACGGGCCGTAAGGGGCGTACATTGCCGCGCCGGCAATCACCAGCAGCGTATAAGAGGCCCAGAAATGGTTAGCGCCGACGGCCCAGGAGCCGATAAAAGCCAGCCCGCCAATCAGCAGCAGCGGCCAGACGAACAGTTTACGGTTCTGCATTTTATCGGACGCCCAGGAGACGACGATCATCGCAATCGTCGCGGCCAGATAAGGCACCGAAGAGAGCCAGCCGACTTCCACCATCCCCATATTGACGCCGCCGCTGCGGATAATTGACGGCAGCCACAGAACAAAACCGTACACGCCGATGCTCCAGGCAAAATACTGCATGCACAGCAGAATGACGTTACGTGAGCGGAAGGCTTCGCCGTAGTTACGCACGGCTTTAATACCCTGCTGTTCGCTCTCCAGCTGCGCCTGCAGCGCGGCTTTTTCGTTTTCCGACAGCCAGTCCACCTGCGACGGTTTATCTTTGACCAGCACCCACCAGCAGAAGGCCCAGAGGACGGCCGGAACGCCTTCAATAATAAACATTTCACGCCAGCCGAAGGACTGAATCAGGTAGCCGGAGACCACCGACATCCACAGTACCGTGACCGGATTCCCAAGGATTAAGAAGGTGTTGGCGCGTGAACGTTCTGATTTGGTAAACCAGTTGCTGATGTAAATCAGCATCGCCGGCATGACGGCCGCTTCAACGACGCCGAGAATAAAACGGATCGCCGCCAGCGCCGGAATATTGTGCACCATCCCGGTCAGCGAGGCGCAGGCACCCCACAGGATCAGGCAGATGAAAATCAGCTTACGTACGCTACGGCGTTCAGCATAAATCGCCCCCGGGATCTGGAAGAAGAAATAACCGAGGAAGAAAAGTGCGCCAAGAAGCGATGAGATACCTTTGGTAATGCCTAAATCTTCCGTAATGCCCGCTGCCGAAGCAAAACTGAAGTTTGCGCGATCAAGATACGCCAGGCTATACGTGATAAACACGATAGGCATGATGTACCACCAGCGTTTGGTTGCATTGGTAGAGCTGTTCATAGGCTTGCCTCTAAAGTTGAGGTTCATGACGCCGCCGCCGTATGTAGGGTACAGAGGAGGCCGTTATTATTACGCCGGTCCGGGCTATTCGCCCAGCGCCCCGCGTGTGGGTAATCCTTCGCTGTCGCCCTGGACCTGAATGGCCAGCGCGCCAATTTTGTTGCCGCGCCGTATCGCTTGTTGCAGCGTTTTTCCCTCCAGCAGAGCGCTAATCACGCCGACGGCAAAACCATCGCCGGCGCCCACGGTATCGACGACGTTATCGACTTTGACGGCTGCGACGGCGCCCTGTTCGCCCGCGGCGGTTTTGAACCAGGCGCCGTCGCTGCCGGTTTTAATGATCACGGCCTGAACGCCGCGCGTGAGATAGAAATCGGCAATCCCTTGCGGAGTTTGTTGGCCGGTGAGGATCATGCCTTCTTTGATGCCCGGCAGAACCCAGTCGGCCTGAAAGGCGAGGTGATTGAGTTTTTCCACCATCTCGGCTTCGCTTTTCCACAGCACCGGGCGCAGATTCGGATCGAACGAGATAGTCTTCCCCTGGGCCTTCATGGTGGCGGCGGCTTGCTCCAGCAGGGCGTATGAACTCTCCGACAGCGCGGCGGCGACGCCGCTGAGGTGCAGATGGCGAGCGCTGGCGAAGTAATCGGCGCGAAAATCCTCTGGCGACAGATGGCTGGCGGCGGAACCTTTGCGGAAGTATTCCACAATGGGATCGGTTCCATTTTCGACTTTGGATTTCATCTGAAAGCCGGTTGCGTAGCGGCTGTCTTCACGGACGCCGCGCGCATCAATCCCTTCTTTGGCCAACGAACGAAGGACAAAGCGGCCGAAACTGTCTTGACCCACGCGGCTAACCCAGCCGACTTTCAGCCCCAGACGAGCCAGGCCGGTGGCGACATTCAGCTCCGCGCCGGCGACGCGTTTCATAAAGTGTTCTACTTCGGCCAGATCGCCGGTTTCCGTCGCGACAAACATCGCCATCGCTTCGCCGATGGTGACGACATCTAATGTGTTTTCCATGACTTATTCCTCGCGTAACAAATTCACATAGCGACGGGTGACGGCCGTCAGATCGTGACCCACCAGCGGAAATTCGATCCCTCGTGGGGCATCGGCAGGCAGGTTGGCGAGCAGCGCCAGCCAGCGAGCAGGGGCCTCGTCAGGAGGGATGGCGCGAAAGTGCGCATGATGCGGCTCTGCGGCTTTGACGTGGATGTAGCTGACGGCGGGCGCCAGATGACGTGCGGCCTCTTCCGGCGAATCGCCGACCCACAGCCAGTTACCCATGTCGAAGGTCAGCGTGACGGGCAGCTGATTCACCCGACAGGCGGCTTTAAAGCGCTGCATTGGCGCAAGCTGGCCGCAGTCGGTCTGGTCGTTTTCTACCACCAGCGTCATGCCGCTCTCCTGCAGGATGCGGCGCAGCGATTCCAGACTGTTGTTATGGGTAAAATGGCCGAGCGACAGTTTTAACCACAGGGCGTTAAGGGTCTGCGCTTCCTGCAACAGCGTCGGCAGACGCGGGTTAAGCGCACCATTCGCTTCAAACAAGGCTTCCGGTGCGGAGTAGCAGGTCAGCAGGTTGTGGCGCTCGATGGTGGCGGCCAGCGCCGGCAACTGCTTGAGCTCGTCGGCGCTGAATAGCTCGCGGCGAATCTCCACGCCATCGGCGCCGGATCCGGCGATAAACGGCAGTACGGCGGACTGACCGCCAAGTTCTTTAAGGCAATCATGACCATAGGCGGCGGTCACGACAATAATTTTTCTGGCCATCTGACAAACTCCCGGTAGCGCTGTAGCGAATCACACTATTACGCTAGATGGTACCGGTTCCAAAGAAAAGCAGAGGATGTCTAATTTATGATCACCATCACGAAGGAAGGTTAGCGGGAGGTCGATCCCCGCACGATCAGCTCGCCGGAGAAGACCCGTTCGCAGATGGGGTCGGTAGTGCCTTCAATCCGGCGCACCACCTGCTCAACCGCGGCATAGCCAATCTGCCACGTGGGCTGTTTGAGCGTGGTAATACCCACGCCCGCCAGCTCCGCCCACTCCAGTTCATCGAAGCCGAGCAGGCCGATGTCGCTGCCCCAGACCAGGTCGATTCGCTTGAGTGCGCGCGCAACCTGTAGCGTCAGGGCGCCGTTGGCGGAAATCAGCGCCTTGCGCATGCCGCGGTGGCGGGAGTGGAACTGGCGCAGCACCGTATCGAGCATGGCGCCGTCGTTGAGTGGAACTTCCGCGTTTTCCGCGACGATGCCGCTGTAGCGCTGGAGGGTGGCGCGAAACGCGCTCAGGCGTTCGCGACGGGTGTTCACCGAACCGAGCGGCTCGCTGAGGAACAGCAGGGCTTCAAATCCTTTCTCCACCAGATGTTCTGTGGCGGTGGTCGCGGCCTGGGTGTTGTCCAGACCGACGACATCACAGGCGAAGTCCGGGATTTTGCGGTCAATGAGCACCATCGGCAGCGCCGACTGCTGCAGGCGATTCAGCCCCTCTTCACGCATTCCGACGGCGTTGACCACGATCCCCTCAACCTGGTAGCTGCGCAGCAGGTCGAGATAGTGCAGCTCCTGGTTGAGCTCGTTATTGGTATTACACACCAGCAGAGTGAAGCCCTTTTCGCGACAGGCCGCTTCGATGCCGCTGAGAACATTGACCGAGTAGGGGTTGGTGATATCGGCGATGATCAGGCCAATCAGCCGGGTACGACCATGTTTCAGGCCGCGGGCCATCAGGCTGGGGCGGTAGTTGAGTTCGGCAATCGCTTTTTCAATGCGCGCCAGCAGGTCATCGGAAAGCAGGTGCTTCTCGCCATTGAGGTAGCGTGAAATGCTGGTTTTGCCGGTGTTTGCGGCTTTCGCCACATCGCTAATGGTTGCTCGCGCCGCTTTCGCCATGATGGCTTCCTTTGCTGAAATCTGGAGAACACCTTAGCGCGAAAATCTGCTATATCAAGCATTTTGCCCGGCAAGCGGCGCTTACCGGGCGAAGGAGACGGCGGTCGCGGTCGACTGCCGGACTTACTGGAGCGGACTCAGGGTGATTTCTACGCGACGGTTTTGCGCTTTCCCTTCCGTCGTGCTGTTGCTGGCGATAGGATTCGCCGGGCCCATGCCGCTGGTGCGAATACGGTTTGCCGTCACGCCCTGGGTGATGAGGGCGCTGGCCACGCTGTCGGCACGTTGCTGCGACAGGCGCATATTCAGCTCCTGACTGCCGGTGCTGTCGGTATAGCCCACGACGTTAACCGCGGTTTTCTCATACTCTTTCAGCACCATGGCCACGCCGGTGAGGGTGTTTGCTCCGGCCGGTTTCAGGTTGGCGCTGCTGCTGTCAAAGGTGACATTATTTGGCATGTTCAGCACGATGTTATCGCCATTTCGCGTCACGCTGACGCCCGTTCCCTGCATTTTCTCGCGCAGTTTTGCTTCCTGCACATCCATGTAATAACCGATGCCGCCGCCCAGCGCCGCCCCGGCCGCTGCGCCAATCAGCGCGCCTTTGCCGCGATCTTTTTTCGACGAGGAGAGTGCGCCGACGCCCGCGCCGACCAGCGAGCCGATCCCGGCGCCGATGCCGGATTTCCCGGCTTCACGTTCGCCGCTATACGGGTTGGTGGTACAGCCAGAAATCGCCAGGGTGCCGCTAACCACAGCCGCAATCATGAGTACGCGTTTTTTCATCTTCTTTCCTTAATCCTTTTTATTCTTTGTCACAGCGTGCGTGACGGTTGATTATGACGTCCCGTTACGTAGAAAATTCCCCGGACCGGCACTCTTTTTGTAAATAACATTGAACGGTCATGTCACAGGCCGTCACAACCCTGCATTCGCTGACCAGGAGCTCGCTTTGCCAACCTCATCTGCAACCAAAACCATCTTAACCGCGGCTCACTGGGGGCCTATGCTGGTTGAAACGGATGGTGAAAATATCCTCTCTTCCCGCGGTGCGCTGGAGACCGCTTTCGCCAACTCCCTGCAAACCGCCGTGCGCGAGCAGGTACACAGCAAAACCCGCGTCCGCTATCCGATGGTACGTAAAGGTTTCCTTGCCGCGCCGGAGAGTCCGCAGGGCGTGCGCGGCCAGGACGAGTTTGTGCGGGTGAGCTGGCAGGAGGCGTTGGATCTTATCCACGCACAGCATCGGCGGATTCGGGAAAGCTACGGCCCGGCATCGATTTTTGCCGGCTCCTACGGCTGGCGCTCTAACGGCGTGCTCCACAAGGCGGCGACGTTGCTGCAGCGCTATATGAGCCTGGCAGGCGGATATACCGGGCATCTGGGGGACTATTCCACCGGCGCGGCGCAGGCGATCATGCCCTATGTGGTTGGCGGCAATGAAGTTTATCAGCAGCAGACCAGCTGGCCGATGGTGCTGGAGCACAGCGATGTGGTGGTGCTGTGGAGCGCCAACCCGCTGAATACGCTAAAAATTGCCTGGAATGCTTCCGATGAGCAGGGGATCCCGTGGTTTGACCGCCTGCGTCAGAGCGGGAAGCGGGTGATCTGTATCGATCCGATGCGATCGGAAACGGCGGAGTTCTTTGGCGAGGCGGGCGAATGGATCGCTCCGCATATGGGGACGGACGTCGCGATGATGCTCGGCATTGCCCATACGCTGGTCGAAAACGACTGGCAGGATGATGAGTTCCTCGCCCGCTGTACCAGCGGCTATGACGTTTTTGCCCGCTATCTGACCGGTGAAAGCGATGGCACGCCGAAAACCGCAGAGTGGGCGGCGGAGATTTGCGGCGTTAGCGCGGACAAGATCCGCGAACTGGCGGCGCTCTTCCACAACCATACCACCATGCTGATGTCCGGCTGGGGGATGCAGCGCCAGCAGTTTGGCGAGCAGAAGCACTGGATGCTGGTGACGCTTGCCGCGATGCTGGGGCAGATTGGTACCCCCGGCGGCGGTTTTGGCCTTTCCTACCACTTTGCCAACGGCGGCAATCCGACCCGCCGGGCGGCGGTGCTGGCGTCGATGCAAGGCTGTGTGGCGGGCGGCACCGAGGCGGTCGAAAAAATACCGGTGGCGCGTATTGTGGAAGCGCTGGAAAACCCCGGCGCGCCGTATCAACACAACGGAATGGACCGGCATTTCCCGGATATTCGCTTCGTCTGGTGGTGCGGCGGCGCGAACTTTACCCATCATCAGGATACCAACCGCCTGATTCGGGCCTGGCAGAAACCGGAGCTTATCGTCATTTCGGAGTGCTTCTGGACCGCCGCCGCCCGCCATGCCGATATTGTCCTGCCGGCGACCACCTCGTTTGAACGGCACGATATGACCATGACCGGCGATTACAGTAACCAACACCTGGTGCCGATGAAACGCGTGGTCGCGCCCCGCGATGAAGCCCGGGATGATTTTGACGTCTTTGCCGATCTCAGCGAACGCTGGGAAGAGGGCGGGCGCGCGCGTTTTACCGAAGGGAAAACCGATCTGCAGTGGCTGGAGACCTTCTATCAGATCGCCGCGCAACGCGGGGCGAGCCAGCAGGTGACGCTGCCGCCATTTGATCAGTTCTGGCAGGCTAACCAGCTGATTGAAATGCCGGAAAACCCGGAAAATGCTCGTTTTGCCCGCTTTGCGGCATTCCGTGCCGATCCGCAAGCTAATCCGCTAAAAACCGCCAGCGGCAAAATGGAGATTCACTCTCCAACCATTGCCGGCTTTGCCTACCCGGACTGCCCACCGCACCCGATGTGGCTGGAGCCGGACGAGTGGCACGGCAATGCTCAGCCCGGACAGCTGCAGGTGCTGTCCGCTCATCCGGCGCATCGTCTGCACAGCCAGCTCAACCATACGTCGCTGCGCGAAAAGTACGCTGTTGCCGGGCGAGAGCCGTTAACCCTTCATCCGCGGGACGCGCAGGCGCGCAATATTGCTGATGGCGACGTCGTGCGGGTATGGAATGCGCGCGGCCAGGTGCTGGCTGGCGCCGTGGTGACGGAGGGCATTCGTCCCGGGGTTATCTGTTTACACGAAGGGGCCTGGCCCGATATTGACCCGCAGGCCGGTATTTGCAAAAACGGCGCGGTGAATGTTCTGACCAAAGATATTCCGACCTCGCGACTGGGCAACGGCTGCGCCGGGAATACGGCGCTGGCGTGGCTGGAAAAATATGACGGCCCCGCGCTGACGCTTACGGCGTTTGATCCGCCGGCCAACGCATAATCCAGGTCGGCTGTAGCGTATCGTCCTGCCATGCGCAGTCTTCTATCCGGAAGCCTTGCGCATGGTAGAAATTCACCGCCTGAATATTTTTCTGGTAAACCTCAAGACTGAGCCAGAGGTAGTGCTGTTTGACCTCGTTCAGCAGCGCGCTGCCGATGCCGCGGCGGATAGCATCCGGCGCGACAAACAGCGCACCGATAAAGCGGGATTCCATCACGCTGACAAAACCCTTTATCGTTGCGTCCTCTTCCCACACCCAGGTGCTGGCGGCGGGCAGGTAGACATCGCGCACGACGGCGATGCTCTCGTGCCAGTACGTTTCGTCGATAAAGGGATGGGCATGAATCGTGCTCTCCAGCCACAGGGCGAGCAGCGGGCCGATCTCTTTAGCGTCCCACTTGCGGATCATCATCGCCTCCCGGGTGACAGAAGCAGCTCGTCACATGATCGTTGACCAGGCCGCAGGCTTGCATGAAGGAGTAGCAAATGGTGGAGCCGACAAACTTAAAACCACGCTTTTTCAGCGCCTTTGAGAGCGCGTCGGACGCTGGTGTGGTGGTGGGTATCTCCGCCAGCGTGGCGGCATGGGAGATCTGTGGCTGATTATCGACGAAAGACCAGACAAAATCGGTGAAGGATTCGCCGCTCTCTTCCATGGTCAGGAAGGCGCGGGCGTTGCCAATAATGGCCTGAATTTTCCCGCGGTGGCGAATAATTCCGGCGTCCTGAAGCAGGCGTTCAATATCGGCCTCATTCATGGCGGCGACGCGAAGCGGATCGAACTGATGAAAGGCCTGACGGTAGTTTTCACGCTTTTTCAGGACCGTAATCCACGACAGCCCGGCCTGCTGGCCCTCGAGGCAGATCATTTCGAACAGTTTAACGGCATCTCTTTGCGCAACGCCCCACTCGTTATCATGATACTGGATATAAAGCGGGTCCTGGCTTACCCATCCGCAACGCTGCATGTCTCTCTCCCTTTAGTCATAAAACTTACGTGTTCGCCTTGACGGCTGAAAGATAAAGATAATAGTTAATACAGGGATACTACCCTCAAATATACCTGCCATTATTCAGGTTGCATGTGCATTGGCTGTATTCGTTCGCCCAATCACATTATTCAGGGTATTCAGGTGAATCCCGTTCCATAAAAACACAGCAATAATGCCAGGTTGGCTCTTTTCTGGAGTCGCATTAATGATAATAAAGAAATGCAATGGCCTTCGGGGGATGATTCTGCTGGCGTGTGTGGTCGTCTGGGGCTCGTTTGCCAGTGACGCGCATGCCTGGCAACAGGAATATATCGCTATCGATACCAAAAGTAATACCCCTGAACGCTATACGTGGGATAGCGATCGCCAACCGCGCTATGAAGATATTCTGGCAGAGCGTATGAATGCGTCCGGCGATCTTCCCGGTATTGCGCTGAATCAGGCGGTGGTACCGCCGGATAGCGGCCGCGGGATGAGCGTGGGGTGGAATTTTACGCTGGGCAACGGTATCACTTCCGGCCCGGTGGCGAGTTTGCGTAGCGAGGTGATATCGACCGCTCCCGCGCGCCGCGCGTCAGACAACCCCTACGTAAATACGCTTGGCTGGCGGATGGATTACCAGGCGCTATGGGGCGTCCATCCGTGGGCGCAGGTGAGCTATAACCAGCCGCTCTCTGCGGATCTGACTGGGCCTAATCGCGGGCAGGATGGCGCCTGGCGCGATGTCACCTTCGGGGCGGATATGGCGCTCAGTTCACACCTTGCGGCCTGGGCGGCATTATCGCAGGCGGAGAATACGGCAGCGGGCGCCAGCTATCTCTATGTGATGGGGGTGAGCGCCAACTTTTAGCCTTTTTTTAGCATGCGTGAAACGTTATTGTTACCTAATAAACACAGTAATGGCGCATTGTTGTAAGATAGTAATCACTAACTTATTTCTGCTGCTGCCATGTCCCTATCTTTTTCGATGTCATTCATTCCGGCTTACATGCATTTCATTCCCTGCTGATGGCATTTCATGCCTTTTTTACCCTGGCGTTCGGCTGGCTTCGCTATTGTGGCGACAGTTAATTATTCAGGATATCTGCTATGAACGCTGCAAACAGTCAATATACCCGCTGGCTTACGCTGGCCGGCACGATCGTCACACAATTCGCGCTGGGATCGGTTTATACATGGAGTTTGTTCAACAGTTCCCTTTCCGCAAAACTGGACGAACCGGTAAGCCAGGTGGCTTTCTCTTTCGGTCTGTTAAGCCTCGGTCTGGCGCTATCCTCTTCCGTCGCCGGTAAACTGCAGGAACGCTTTGGCGTCAGACGCGTCACCATGGCTTCCGGTATTTTGCTGGGGCTTGGCTTTTTCCTTACCGCTCACGCCAACAGCCTGATGATGCTCTGGCTGAGCGCGGGCCTGTTGGTGGGGCTGGCGGATGGCGCGGGCTATCTGCTGACGCTCTCCAACTGCGTGAAGTGGTTCCCGGAGCGTAAAGGACTGATTTCCGCCTTTTCCATTGGTTCCTATGGCCTCGGTAGCCTCGGGTTCAAATTTATTGATACCCACCTGCTGGCCACCGTCGGGCTGGAGAAAACCTTTATTATCTGGGGCGCCATTGTCCTGGTGATGATTATTTTCGGCGCCACCTTAATGAAAGATGCGCCGAATCATACCGCCGCTTCTCGTAATGGCGTGGTGGAGAATGACTTCACGCTGGCCGAGTCGATGCGTAAACCGCAGTACTGGATGCTCGCCGTGATGTTCCTGACTGCCTGCATGAGTGGCCTGTATGTTATTGGCGTAGCAAAAGATATCGCGCAAGGGATGGTGCATCTGGATGTCGCGACGGCGGCGAATGCGGTCACCGTTATCTCTATCGCCAACCTGAGCGGACGTCTGGTTCTGGGGATTCTGTCGGATAAAATTTCCCGTATCCGCGTCATTACTATCGGTCAGGTGGTTTCACTGGTCGGCATGGCTGCGCTGCTGTTTGCCCCGCTGAACGCCACAACCTTCTTTGCCGCGATTGCCTGCGTCGCCTTTAACTTCGGTGGAACGATTACCGTGTTCCCGTCGCTGGTCAGTGAATTCTTCGGTCTGAATAACCTGGCAAAAAACTACGGCGTCATCTATCTGGGCTTTGGTATCGGCAGCATCTGCGGATCGTTGATTGCCTCGCTGTTCGGCGGCTTCTACGTGACCTTCTGCGTTATCTTTGCCCTGCTGATTCTCTCCCTGGCGCTCTCCACAACGATTCGCCAGCCGAAAGGTGAAGCCTACAACGCAGCCCACGCCTGATACGCCATCTTTGCGACGTCATACCGGCATTTCCTGAGCTA
The DNA here is from genome assembly GCF_009825425.1 of Klebsiella sp. Lac1. NCBI lineage: Bacteria > Pseudomonadati > Pseudomonadota > Gammaproteobacteria > Enterobacterales > Enterobacteriaceae > Klebsiella > Klebsiella sp. Lac1. The sequence goes on along the minus strand of NZ_VJZJ01000004.1, from coordinate 236,750 downwards.
TTCGTGCCTGTCCAACCAAATATTTTGTAAATGTTTGGTTGGATCACATTCCCGCCTGATACTTTTTTCTTTCTCTGTGGTCTACTTAGCGCGCTTTATAGAGGTTTCTTATACTCACCGCCCTTCAAACTGCCTTATTGTTGACTGCGCTCGTTCGCCTCAGTCACTGCTTGAGTAAGCACCAGAGGATCACGAGCCTGTCGCCTCAAGGCATCTCGAATGGGGTTGAGTCGTTAATCAACCTGAACGCACCCTATTAACCTGCCCGCTTATATTGCGTGAGTCAGGCGGTTTTATCTCTTCTTTTTCCAGGTTTCATGCATGAATTATATTAGAACGATGACACAGCAGAAAGTCAGTCTCTGGCTGGCGCTGTACATCGGCTGGTTTATGAACGTTGCTGTGCTGTTCCGTCGCCTTGATGGTTATGCGCAGGAATTTACCCTCTGGAAAGGGCTTTCCGGGATTGTGGAACTGGTTGCCACCGTGCTGGTGACATTTTTCCTGCTGCGTATTCTGTCGCTGCTGGGCCGACGCGTCTGGCGAATACTCGCCACGCTGGTGGTGATTTTCTCCGCTGCCGCCAGCTATTACATGACCTTCCTGAACGTGGTGATTGGTTACGGCATCATTGCGTCGGTCATGACCACGGATATCGACCTGTCTCAGGAAGTGGTTGGCTGGTATTTGATTCTGTGGCTGACCCTGGTCAGCGCACCGCCGCTGCTGCTTATCTGGAGCAACCGCTGTCAACACACGCTGCTGCGGCAAATTCGGACGCCGGGCCAGCGGGTAAAAAATATCGCTATCGTTGCCCTCGCCGGGTTGATGGTCTGGGGGCCGATTCGTCTGCTCGAACTGCGGCAGAAGGACATTGAGCGTAGCTCTGAAGTTGATATGCCGAGCTACGGCGGGGTGATCGCCAACTCGTATCTGCCATCGAACTGGCTTTCCGCGCTGGGGCTGTACGCCTGGGCGCAGGTGGATGAGTCCTCAGATAACAAGTCGTTGGTCAACCCGGCAAAGAAATTCACCTATGTTGAGCCGCAGGGCCTGGATGATACCTACGTGGTGTTCATTATCGGTGAAACTACCCGCTGGGACCATATGGGAATCCTGGGTTATAACCGCAATACCACGCCGAAGCTGGCGCAGGAGAAAAACCTGGTGGCCTTCCGCGGCTACTCCTGCGATACCGCGACCAAACTCTCTCTGCGCTGCATGTTTGTGCGTGAGGGCGGGGCGGAAGACAATCCGCAGCGAACGCTGAAAGAGCAAAACGTCTTTGCTGTCCTGCACCAGCTCGGCTTTACCGGCGATCTGTATGCGATGCAGAGCGAGATGTGGTTCTACAGCAATACCATGGCGAACAGCATCGCCTATCGCGAGCAGATTGGCGCGGAGCCGCGTAACCGCGGCAAAAGCGTGGACGACATGCTGCTGGTGGATGAGGTTAAGCGTTCTCTGATGAAGAATGATCATGGTAAGCACCTGATTATTCTCCATACCAAAGGTTCGCACTTTAACTATACCCAGCGTTACCCGCGCAGCTTTGCGCAATGGCAGCCGGAGTGTGTGGGGGTGGACAACAAATGCTCGAAAGCGGAGCTGATCAACTCTTATGATAATAGCGTGACCTACGTCGATCACTTTATCGTGAGCGTGCTGGATCAGCTGCGTGATAAGAAGGCGATTGTGTTCTATGCCGCCGATCACGGAGAGTCTATCAACGAGCATGAGCACCTGCACGGTACGCCGCGTAAGATGGCGCCGCCGGAACAGTTCCGCGTGCCGATGATGGTGTGGATGTCGGATAAGTATCTGGCTGCGCCAGATCATGCCGCTGCGTTTGCCCGCCTCAAAGAGCAGGCGGCGATGAAAGTCCCGCGTCGTCACGTTGAGCTGTATGACACCATCATGGGCTGCCTGGGCTATACCTCGCCGGACGGCGGGATTAATGAGAATAACAACTGGTGCCGCGTTGCCGACGCGGGGAAAACCGTGGCGAAATAGCGGGAGTGGCGAGTTTCTCGCCGCTTGAGCTATTTTTTCCAAATAAGGCATTGACGGGTGTGAGTCTCAGCAGTAAGATGCGCCCCGCATTCGGTGATTGGCGCAGCCTGGTAGCGCACTTCGTTCGGGACGAAGGGGTCGGAGGTTCGAATCCTCTATCACCGACCAAATTTAAAAAGCCTGCTCAACGAGCAGGCTTTTTTGCATCTGCGGCCGACGAGGATGAGAACCTCCGGGGGCAGAGGTTCGACCCGAGCGTAGCGAGGGAACGTTGCTTTAGCAACGGCCCGCAGGGCGAGCCACGCAGTGGCGAGTCATCCTCTATCACCGACCAAATTTAAAAAGCCTGCTCAACGAGCAGGCTTTTTTGCATCTGCGGCCGACGAGGATGAGAACTTCCGGGGGCAGAATGACGTTGAGCTGCGGGTCGGGCGCAACGATGCCGGGGGGTGATAGTTAACCAAAGTCACAAAAAAGGCACGAATCCTTGTTTCATGTTGCCTGTTAACTATTTTGTGACATCTTCCATTGTATTTTTTTATATCTCTAAGGCTCTTTTTTCGCGAAGCTTATGGATAACGGCAGCATTTTCCGCTGTGCGTTTTAACGTTCGCGCTATTAATCGCTCACATATTGGCCACATCGCAATAAATTTTCACCATTTACCAGAATTGCTTATCACTGGCTGTTATCGGGTATTAAGTTATTTATGCTGCCTGCTTGCTGCTAGCATAAATTTCTCTGCTGAAAATAGCGTCCTGAAGTTTTTTTAATCTTTGCCTGCTGATTCTCACCCCGGATGTAAAACCCGGTTAGCTGTATTGACGTTTACGCATTCTGTTGACAGATTGTAGGGCATGAGGGGCATTTCATGGAGAATCCGCACTGCAACTCAGGCGTTTTTGTGAAAGGAATCCCCATCTCTCTCAATGCCTTCGGGCACCACCGACCGGACCGGGTATATTCTAATAGTTCGAGCAACGGGAAGGCGGCAAGCTGAGCATCCCCGGCAGCATAGATAACTATGTGACTGGGGCTATCGGGCGTAGCCAACGCATCCGTAGTGCGAAATATGATGAATAAAAATAAATAAAGGCCTGGCGGATATATGCAAACAACATCACATTTGGAGCAGAATAATGAGTATTTCCTTGAAAAAGTCAGGGATGCTGAAGCTTGGTCTGAGCCTGGTCGCCCTGACCGTTGCTGCAAGCGTTCAGGCTAAGACCCTGGTTTATTGTTCTGAAGGTTCGCCGGAAGGCTTTAACCCACAGCTATTCACTTCTGGTACCACCTATGACGCCAGCTCGGTACCCATCTATAACCGTCTGGTGGAATTTAAAACCGGTACTACGGAAGTTATTCCAGGCCTGGCGGAAAAATGGGAAGTGAGCGCGGACGGCAAAACCTATACGTTCCACCTGCGTCAGGGCGTGAAGTGGCAGGATAATAAAGACTTTAAACCTACTCGCGATTTGAATGCTGACGACGTGGTATTCTCGTTCGATCGCCAGAAAAACGCGCAAAACCCGTACCATAAAGTGTCTGGCGGCAGCTATGAATACTTCGAAGGCATGGGCCTGCCTGACCTGATTAGCGAAGTGAAGAAAGTCGACGATAAAACCGTCCAGTTTGTGCTGACCCGCCCGGAATCGCCGTTCCTTGCAGATCTCGCCATGGACTTCGCCTCTATTCTGTCAAAAGAGTATGCTGACAACATGCTGAAAGCCGGTACGCCGGAGAAAGTGGACCTGAACCCAATCGGTACCGGCCCGTTCCAGCTGCTGCAGTATCAGAAAGACTCCCGTATTCTGTATAAAGCCTTCCCGGGCTACTGGGGCACCAAGCCGAAAATCGATCGCCTGGTCTTCTCTATCACCCCTGATGCTTCCGTGCGCTACGCGAAACTGCAGAAAAATGAATGCCAGATCATGCCGTACCCGAACCCGGCAGATATCGCGAGCATGAAACAAGATAAAAACATTACCCTGCTGGAACAGCCGGGCCTGAACGTCGGCTATCTCTCCTTCAACACCGAGAAGAAACCGCTGGATAACGTCAAGGTCCGCCAGGCGCTGACCTATGCGGTCAATAAAGAAGCGATTATCAAAGCCGTTTATCAGGGCGCAGGCCAGGCGGCGAAGAACCTGATTCCGCCGACCATGTGGGGCTATAACGACGACGTTAAAGACTACACTTACGATCCGGAAAAAGCGAAAGCGCTGCTGAAAGAAGCGGGTCTGGAGAAAGGCTTCTCCATCGATCTGTGGGCGATGCCGGTACAGCGTCCGTACAACCCGAACGCGCGCCGTATGGCGGAGATGATTCAGGCTGATTGGGCCAAAATCGGCGTGCAGGCCAAGATAGTCACCTACGAGTGGGGCGAGTATCTGAAGCGTGCGAAAGCAGGCGAGCACCAGACCGTCATGATGGGCTGGACCGGCGACAACGGGGATCCGGATAACTTCTTCGCCACCCTGTTCAGCTGTGCGGCGGCAAAAGACGGCTCGAACTACTCTCGCTGGTGCTACAAGCCGTTTGAAGATCTGATTCAGCCGGCACGTGCGACCGACGACCACAACAAACGTATCGAGCTCTACAAGCAGGCTCAGGTGGTGATGCATGACCAGGCTCCGGCGCTGATCGTCGCTCACTCCACCGTCTATGAGCCGGTGCGTAAAGAAGTCAAAGGCTACGTGGTCGATCCATTAGGTAAACACCACTTCGATAACGTCTCTATCGAATAATAACAGTGTGTTCCCCCTCTCCCCGCCTTGGGGAGAGGGAATTGACATTTGTGAGCAATACAGACGTCCGGTCACCAGGCGGGGCGTCACTATAGAGAATCCGGGTTATGTTGCAGTTCATCCTCCGACGTTTGGGACTTGTCATCCCGACATTTATCGGTATTACCCTTCTCACCTTTGCCTTTGTGCATATGATTCCCGGTGACCCGGTGATGATTATGGCGGGCGAACGTGGTATTTCCCCTGAACGTCACGCTCAGCTGCTGGCTGAAATGGGCCTTGATAAGCCGATGTGGCAGCAGTATGCCCACTATATCTGGGGTGTGCTGCATGGGGATTTAGGCATCTCGCTGAAAAGCCGCATTCCCGTGTGGCAGGAGTTCGTGCCGCGCTTTAAGGCTACGATGGAACTGGGCGTGTGCGCGATGATTTTCGCCGTCATCGTCGGTATTCCGGTGGGCGTACTGGCGGCGGTCAAACGCGGCTCTATCTTCGATCACACCTCCGTCGGCCTCGCGCTGACTGGCTATTCCATGCCGATCTTCTGGTGGGGCATGATGCTTATCATGCTGGTTTCGGTACAGCTCAACCTGACGCCGGTTTCCGGACGCATCAGCGACACCGTATTCCTTGACGATACCCTGCCGCTGACCGGTTTTATGCTGATCGATACCGCGATTTGGGGCGAGCCGGGCGATTTTATTGATGCCTTAATGCACATGATCCTGCCTGCCGTGGTGCTGGGCACCATTCCGCTGGCGGTAATTGTACGTATGACCCGTTCGTCGATGCTGGAAGTGCTGGGCGAAGATTATATTCGCACCGCGCGCGCCAAGGGGCTGACCCGGATGCGCGTCATCGTGGTCCATGCGCTGCGTAACGCGATGCTGCCGGTGGTCACGGTGATTGGGCTACAGGTCGGGACGCTGCTGGCGGGCGCCATTCTGACCGAAACGATCTTCTCCTGGCCTGGTTTAGGGCGCTGGCTGATCGATGCGCTGCAACGCCGCGATTACCCGGTGGTGCAGGGCGGGGTACTGCTGGTCGCGACGATGATTATCCTCGTCAACCTGCTGGTCGATCTGCTGTACGGCGTGGTGAACCCGCGTATTCGGCATAAGAAGTAAGGGGCCATCATGTCACAAATTACTGAAAATAAAGTTGTCGCCGCACCGGTGCCAATGACCCCTTTGCAGGAGTTCTGGCACTATTTCAAACGCAACAAAGGGGCGGTTGTCGGCCTGGTCTACGTGGCGATTATGATTATTATCGCCGTGTTCGCTAACTTCATTGCCCCCTATAACCCGGCGGATCAGTTCCGCGACGTACTGCTGGCGCCACCGGCCTGGCAGGAAGGGGGAAGCTTTGCGCATCTGCTGGGTACCGATGACGTGGGCCGCGATATTCTGTCGCGCCTGATGTACGGCGCGCGCTTATCGCTGCTGGTTGGCTGTCTGGTGGTGGTGCTGTCGCTGATTCTCGGCGTGGTGCTCGGCCTGGTAGCGGGCTACTTTGGCGGCGTTGTTGACTCCATCATTATGCGCGTTGTCGATATTATGCTGGCGCTGCCGAGCCTGCTGCTGGCGCTGGTGCTGGTGGCTATCTTCGGCCCCTCGATTGTGAATGCTTCGCTGGCGCTGACCTTTGTCGCCCTGCCGCACTACGTGCGATTGACCCGCGCCGCGGTGCTGGTGGAAGTGAACCGCGACTACGTCACCGCTTCACGGGTGGCAGGCGCGGGGGCGATGCGTCAGATGTTCATCAACATTCTGCCTAACTGTCTTGCGCCGCTGATCGTTCAGGCATCGCTGGGCTTCTCTAACGCTATTCTCGATATGGCCGCTCTTGGCTTCCTTGGCATGGGTGCGCAGCCGCCGACACCGGAGTGGGGCACGATGCTCTCCGATGTGCTGCAGTTCGCGCAGAGCGCCTGGTGGGTCGTCACCTTCCCGGGTGTCGCGATTCTGCTGACGGTGCTGGCATTTAACCTGATGGGTGACGGTCTGCGTGACGCGCTCGATCCCAAACTGAAGCAGTAAGAGGTTCGAGATGGCGTTATTGAATGTTGATAAATTATCGGTGCACTTCGGCGACGAAGGGACACCGTTTCGCGCGGTAGACCGCGTGAGCTACAGCGTTAATCAGGGTGAAGTGATTGGCATTGTCGGCGAGTCCGGCTCCGGTAAATCGGTCAGCTCCCTGGCTATCATGGGGCTGATTGATTACCCCGGCCGCGTGATGGCGGAAAAGCTGGAATTTAATGGCCGCGATCTGAAGCGTATTTCAGAAAAAGAGCGCCGCCAGCTGGTGGGGGCGGAAGTGGCGATGATCTTCCAGGACCCGATGACCAGCCTCAATCCCTGCTACACCGTCGGCTACCAGATTATGGAAGCCATTAAGGTGCATCAGGGCGGCAATAAGAAAACCCGTATTCAGCGGGCTATCGATCTGCTGACGCTGGTGGGCATTCCTGACCCGGCATCACGTCTTGATGTCTATCCGCACCAGCTCTCCGGGGGGATGAGTCAGCGCGTGATGATCGCCATGGCGATAGCCTGCCGACCCAAGCTGCTGATTGCCGATGAACCGACCACCGCGCTGGACGTGACCATCCAGGCACAGATCATCGAGCTGCTGCTGGAGCTGCAGCAAAAAGAGAACATGGCGCTGGTCCTGATCACTCACGATCTGGCGCTGGTGGCGGAAGCCGCGCACAAGATTATCGTGATGTACGCCGGTCAGGTGGTGGAAGCCGGCGATGCGAAGGATATCTTCCGCGCACCGCGCCATCCGTATACTCAGGCGCTGCTGCGCGCGCTGCCGGAGTTTGCCCAGGATAAAGCGCGGCTGGCGTCGCTGCCGGGCGTGGTGCCCGGGAAATATGACCGCCCCAACGGCTGTCTGCTAAACCCACGTTGCCCCTATGCCACGGATAAGTGTCGCAGCGAGGAGCCGGAGCTGAACCGCGTTGATGGCACCCGTCAGTCGAAATGCCACTACCCACTGGATGATGCCGGGAGGCCTATGCTATGAGTACCCATGAGGCCACCACGCAACAGTTTTTGTTGCAGGCCATTGATCTGAAAAAATATTACCCGGTGAAGAAGGGGCTGTTTGCCCCTGAACGGCTGGTTAAGGCGCTGGACGGCGTCTCGTTTAACCTTGAACGCGGAAAGACGCTGGCGGTGGTCGGCGAGTCCGGCTGCGGAAAATCGACGCTGGGCCGTCTGCTGACGATGATAGAGATCCCGACCGGCGGCGAACTTTACTATCAGGGGCAGGACCTGTTAAAGCCAGACGCCACGGCGCAAAAGCTGCGGCGGCAGAAAATCCAGATTGTGTTCCAGAACCCCTACGGCTCGCTGAATCCGCGCAAAAAAGTGGGACAGATCCTGGAAGAGCCGCTGCAGATCAATACGTCACTGAGCAAAGAACAGCGCCGTGAAAAAGCGCTGGCGATGATGGCGAAGGTCGGGCTGAAAACCGAGCATTACGATCGCTATCCGCATATGTTCTCCGGCGGTCAGCGGCAGCGTATTGCGATTGCCCGGGGTCTGATGCTGGACCCGGACGTGGTGATTGCCGATGAACCCGTCTCGGCGCTGGACGTGTCGGTTCGCGCGCAGGTGCTGAACCTGATGATGGATCTGCAGCAGGATATGGGGCTGTCGTATGTGTTCATCTCCCATGACCTGTCGGTCGTGGAGCACATTGCGGATGAAGTGATGGTGATGTATCTCGGCCGCTGCGTGGAGAAAGGGTCTAAGGACCAGATCTTCAACAATCCGCGTCATCCGTATACCCAGGCTCTGCTGTCGGCCACCCCCCGTCTGAACCCGGACGATCGCCGCGAACGTATTAAGCTGACCGGCGAGCTGCCGAGTCCGTTGAATCCGCCGCCGGGCTGCGCCTTTAATGCCCGCTGTCGTCGTCGTTTCGGCCCGTGCACGCAACTGCAGCCGCAGTTGAAAAACTATGGTGGACAGCTAGTGGCCTGCTTTGCCGTCGACCAGGATGAAAACCAGCAAAAACCGCTCGCCTGATGTTCCCCGCTGCTGTCGAAGGCGCCAAAACTTTCGACAGCAGCCGCTTATTATGCCCGGAGAAGAGTAAGGCTTAAGAAAGTACCTGGCCGATGTTTTTAGCTTAAATAATTTATTCGACCTATTTCTACAACGATATAAAAAGACTAAAATATATCCCATCAAGCGTCATAGCTATTTGTTCTGCTCATCACCTCAAGATTAATGAGATAAAAAACGGATTATTTCAGTGGCGCCGCAAGTTCTGGCCGGGTGGCGTCTGGACCTCCTAAAAAATGGAGCTATCATTTTTTATAAGAAATGGTAGGGTAACCACAAAACTATCAGTGATTTACGCTACCTTGTTCGATACCCCCCTATAACGTCATTGCATTGTTGGTCATTCTGACCAACTTAAGTTGATGAAAAACAATAAAATAAACTATGCTCTAAAGGCGTAGTATTAAAATAAAAACAGCTAAAATATTATTTTTTAGAATCATGAGGTTATCCATGACCCATTATGATGATTTGCAGCGCTTCAAGGAAAAGACTCGTACGCAAAGTCTGGATTTCAAGGACCTTTCATCACACGCCGCCGCCAGAGAACAGGGAGATTGGGTTATTCTCAATCAGCTTTCGCCTGGGGAAAGCAAAGAGTCTTCTCTGGCCATGGGAGGGTCGGTATCGTTGCCGATACCACAGCCGGTCCCTACGGATATGTTTCATTGGGTTGAAGCTGAACCCGCGCACTCGCCGTTATCCTTGTCGCCTGCAACCCCGGCTCCGGTAATACCATCCCCGGTGTCCGTCTCTGCTCCGCATGACCCTCTTCCGGCTGTAGAAAATACGCTGGCAGCGGAACCTGCGCCGACAATGGCCGCGTCCGTTGCGCCCGCTCCAGTCGTTGCACCCGCCCCAGTCGTCGCGCCAGCACCACCGGTCGCTGTTCGTCCGGTCGTACCGTCTGCGCAGGCGGCTGAAGGCTATGCTCATTTATTTGCGGTAAAAGCCGTTGAACCGGTGGCGAAAAATAAAGATCAGCCGCTGAAATCACTTTTAGAAAGGATTGCGACATGCCGTTGATTTGCGTGTGTTCTCCCAAAGGCGGCGTAGGAAAAACGACCCTCGCGGCAAATCTGGCTTATTCGTTAGCTCGCGCCGGCAGCAAAGTTCTGGCGATCGATTTTGATGTGCAAAATGCGCTACGCCTGCATTTTGGCGTCCCTCTGAGCGATGATCGCGGCTATGTCGCGAAAGCGCTGGAGCTTCACGACTGGAGCCAGTGCGTGCTGAGTGCGGGCAGCAATATCTTTGTTCTGCCCTATGGCGACGTCAGCGACGCACAGCGTCAGGCTTTTGACGAACACCTGGCCAGCGATCCCCATTTCCTCACCCGTGGGCTGGCGGCCTTATTGAATTACCCCGGGTTAGTTATCATCGCCGACCTGCCTCCAGGCCCTTCACCGGCGCTGACGGCATTAACGCCGCTGGCCGATCTGCACCTGATCCCGCTGCTGGCGGATACCGCCTCGATGTCGACGCTGTCGCAGGTGGAAAAGCAGCGTTTAACCGGCGGTAAACTCAACCACAAACTTGGGCACTTTTTCGTGCTGAATCAGAGTGATAATCGCCGTCAGGTCAGCCGTGACGTCACCGCGCTGATGGAGGATAAACTGGGCGATCGTCTGTTGGGTATTATCCATCGTGATGAGAGCGTCGTTGAAGCGAACGCTTCCCAGAAGTCGATTCTCGACTTTAGCTCTTCCTCTGCAGCCGCCTTTGATATTGAAATCATGGCAAAAAAAATCTCTGCGCTGTTGGGTATTAAAATTGGCGACGGCACGGTGCACAGCCAGCCTCGTATGTCAGGGCTTTAACTTATTGCAGGGCTGCTGAATGAAAAAGTCTCTTTTCTGGTTGCTGGTACTGGTGCTATCGCCTGTTGCCGTTCTGGTCATTATTACGCCGATGGACAGCCAAAAGCAGTATCTTTTTGGTCTGCTAAGCATCGGTATTCTGTTTTTAATGGGATTTAGCAAAAAGCGCAGTATTTCGGTCATTATGGTCGTGACTTCGCTGCTGATGTCTACCCGTTATATGTATTTTCGCCTGACGCAGACCCTGCATTTTAACTCTACTATTGAGACGGTGCTGGGGATGGGGCTGTTTCTGGCGGAAGTTTATATCTGGGTGATGCTGCTGCTGAACTACCTGCAAACGGTCTGGCCGCTGAAGCGCGAAATTGTCCCGTTGCCGGATGATATGAGCACATGGCCGACGGTTGATATCTATATTCCGAGCTATAACGAACCGCTGGAGGTGGTGCGCGATACCGTTCTGGCGGCGCAGTGTATCGATTACCCGGCGGATAAAATGAAAATTTACCTGCTGGATGATGGTAAACGTAGCGAGTTCGCGGTATTCGCCGCCGACGTTGGGGTTGGCTATATCACCCGTAATGATAATAAACACGCCAAAGCGGGTAACCTCAACCATGCGATGACCATCACCCAGGGTGAGCTCATCTGTGTCTTCGACTGTGACCACGTCGCGACCCGCGTATTCCTGCAGGCGACGGTTGGCGGGTTCCTCAAGGACCCGATGCTGGCGCTGGTACAGACGCCACACTACTTCTACTCGCCGGACCCGTTCGAGCGTAACCTTTCCGTCGGCCGCAATATCCCTAACGAAGGGATGCTGTTCTATGGCCCGATTCAGCAGGGCAACGATAACTGGAATGCGACCTTCTTCTGCGGTTCCTGCGCCGTGATTCGCCGTAAGGCGCTGGAAGATATCGGCGGCTTTGCGGTGGAAACCGTCACCGAAGATGCGCACACCGCGCTTAAATTTCAGCGTCTGGGCTGGAAATCATCGTTTCTCGACATTCCACTGGCCGCGGGTTTAGCCACCGAACGTTTAGTTGTGCACGTCATTCAGCGTACCCGCTGGGCGCGTGGCATGACGCAGATTTTCCGTCTCGATAACCCGCTACTGGGTCGCGGACTGACCTTCCAGCAGCGCCTGTGTTATCTCAGCGCGATGATGTACTACCAGTTTGCCCTGCCGCGGGTGGTGTTTGTGACCGCCCCGTTAGCTTATTTGCTGTTTAACCTGAATATTATTTACTCCTCGGCGAGCCTGATCGTCTCGTATGCGCTACCGCATCTGTTCCTCGCGATTTATGTCGGCTCGCGGATGAACGGCCGCTATCGCTACAGCTTCTGGGGGGAAATCTATGACATCGTGCTGGCATTCCACCTGGTGCTGCCGACGCTGGTGACGATGATCTTCCCCAAACGCGGTAAATTCAACGTGACCGACAAAGGCGGGCTGCTGGATGTGGGTTACTTCGACTTTACCGTCGTCAGGCCGCATCTGGTGGTGGCGTGTTTGCTCGCGGCTGGCGTGATTGTCGGTATCGTCAGGGCCATTGGCCATGACTATTTCGGCTCTGATCCTAACGTTATCGCGCTGAACGTCGGCTGGGGGTTGTACAGCCTGATCTTCCTGCTGGCGGCGATTGCCGTCGCGCGGGAAACCCGCCAGGTGCGGAAAACGATCCGCATCGACGTCAATATTCCGGTATTAATTCACTACGCCAGCGGCATCGTTTCGCGCAGCCATACCGCAGACCTGTCGATGGGCGGATGCCGTGTCGCGGTCCCGGACGATCGTCATCTGCAGGATGATATCGAAGAGATTGAACTGATTCTGCAATCCGGCGCGATTTGTATTCCGGCCGAACAGGTTATCGCGGACGAACGCTTTATTCGCCTTAAGTTTGATGAAAACATTCCTCTCTCTCTGCGCCGTGAACTGGTGCGAGTGGTGCTGGCGCGCGCCGATGCATGGATTAAGCCGCCGCGCCCGCAGGACAACCCGTTCCGTTCGTTTGTCACCATCTTACGCTGCGTATTTGAACTGTTCTGGCTGAGTTGGAAAACACGTCGCAGCCGCCGCCAGCAGAAACCTGTTGCGAGTACCGCGCAGGAGGATGGCCAATTATGAAACGATTAACCACGCTTGCGCTGCTGGCTGGCATGTTTGCTATACCGGCGCTGCACGGTGAAGAGGCGCCGGCCGATCGCTCTGCGCCGCTGAATTTCCCGTTACCGGGCGTGACCACGGGTGGCATCCCCGCCAATGAATCCGCGTCGAGCGCCGGGGCGGAGTCGTCGGCCGCGCCAGATGTTCCGGTGACGGCAGACCCCTCTGCCGCGTCAGAGTCATCGATCGCATCGACCCCCGCGACAACCGAACCGGTGGCGGATCCGGCCGCCTCACTCCCCGTTATGCCCCCACCGGCCAAAACGGCAATAGCGGATGTCGCGCCGTTAACCTCAATAGTCGGGGGCAGTCTTAATCTGGCTCAGATGGGGATGCCGGATGGCATTATCCTCAGCGGCGGTCAACAGCAGGGTGGCGCCTCTTTTACGCTGCCTTCAGACCAGGTGGTGACCCACGCGGAACTGATGCTGGATGTTCAGGTTTCGCCGGATATGGCCGCCCGCAACGCCACGCTGCAATTGATGCTCAACGGCCAGCCTTTAGGTACGGTGCCGCTGGGCACCAACGAGGCGGATATTTCTCATTATCAGCTGGATATTCCGGCGGCGCTGATGGTCTCCAGCAACAACCTGAGCTTCAAAGTGAATGATGGCGACAACATGCAGTGCCTGCTCAATACGCCTGACACGTCGGGAGTCACGATTTTACCGGCTTCGCGTTTTAAGTGGGAAAGCCAGCCGCTGAATCTCAGCAATGATTTGAGCCATTTCCCGCGCCCCTTCTTTGACAGCATGCAGATGACCCCGGCGGATATCGCGGTGGCCTATCCGGAGAAATCGGCAGCGGATATCTTCAGCGCCGCAGCGCTGATCTCGTCGTGGCTGGGTATTCAGGCGGATTATCGCGGGATTGCTTTTAGCGCGCTGCGCGACCGTTTACCGGAGCGCCACGGCATTATTATCGGCCATCCGGGCGACCAGGTCGGCGGGCTGACGCTGCCGCAAACAGACAAACCGCTGCTGCAGATTGTCGATAACCCGGGTAACCCCACCTACAAACTGCTGCTGATTGTCGGGCAAAACGATGCGGACCTCCGTGCGGCAGCCTGGCGGCTGACCCGCGGTAATATCGCCCCGCAGACCGCGAGCCTGAGCGTGGATCCGCAGGCGATCCCTATCGACAAGCCGTATGATGCCCCGCGCTGGATCCCGACCGATCGGCCGGTAAAAATCAGCGAGCTGCTGCGTAAAGATCAGAGTATGACCGTAAGCGGCGTCTGGCATGAACCGCTGCGCGTGGCTTTCCGCGCCGCGCCGGATCTCTATCTGTGGGACGGGCAAACCATTCCTTTGCAGATTGGCTACCGTTTCCCGTCGGAAAACTGGATTGATGAGGAGCAGTCGTTATTAAGCGTGACGCTCAATAACACCTTCCTGCACAATCTGCCGCTCAATAAGCAGGGGCCGCTGGAGAAAGCATGGCGTCAGCTCGGCGGCGATGTGCGTCAGGAGCGGTTTACCATTGCGCTGGCGCCCTATCTGATCTACGGGGATAACCAGCTGTCGCTCTATTTCAACGTGGTGCCGAAGCAAAACGCCCCCTGTTCGGTGGTGCTCAATAGCAATATCAAGAGCCGGATTACCGATGATTCGTGGATTGATTTAAGCAATACGCGCCACTTCTCGCTGCTACCGAACCTCTCCTATTTCGTCGGTGCGTCGTTCCCGTTCTCGCGGTTGGCGGATTATTCGCAAACCACGCTGCTGCTGGCGGAAAAACCGTCGGAAACGCAGGTCGCCACGCTGTTAAACCTGGCGGCTCGCTCGGGTAACGCCACCGGCACGGCGCTGGCGAACAACCGGGTTGTTTTAGGCGTCCCCAGCGGCGGGGCGGGCCTTCAGTACCTGCGCGATCGCGATGTGCTGGTGGTCAGCACCCTCGATCAGAAAACGTTTAACCAGCGCTTGTTAGAAGATTCTCCTTATTATCAGACGGATAATCAGCTGGGCGTGCGCGAGTCGGGACTGAGTTCAAAAATACAGCGCTGGCTGGCCGGCGACTGGACATCCGCCAGCCTCGATGCCGATCGCTATCTCTCCTCCAGCAGCGCCTGGCGTGGCTTTATTAGCTACCGTTCGCCGTGGAACCCGCAGCGGACGGTGGTGGTGGCGATGGCCAGCACCGATGATCAGTTGACGAAGCTGGAAAGCGACCTTGATTCACCGCGAATCAACGCCGGTATCCGTGGCGATACGGCGATTATCACCAGCGACAATGGCGTTCGCAGCTTCCAGGTGAGCACGCCATTCCCCAGCGGGCAGATGCCGTGGTACATGATGGCCGTCTGGTATGCCAACCAGCACTCCGGTCTGCTTGCGCTGCTGGGACTGCTCGCGACAACGATAATCGGCCTGGCGCTTACCGCCATGTTTAAACGCCATGCACGCAAGCGTCTGAATTCGGGGGACAGCCAATGAAACGAGCCATTAAAATGAAGAGCAGGGCGACCCGCAGATTATCAACGTTTTGCCTGTCCGGCGCGCTGACCCTTGGCGCCCTCGGCGATGCCACGGCGGCGGGCAATGATGCCGCATTGCAGGCGCTGTTTGCCCAGGCGAACTACTGGCATGAAAAATCGCACGATGAGCTGGCGATGGAGTCGCTGCAGAAAGTGCTGCTGGTTGACGCCAACAACGCGCAGGCCATGTATCTGATGGCGCTGTGGGCCCAGCAGGGCGGCGACCTTCAGACGGCCGCCCAGTGGCGGGCGCGGCTGGCGAAAGCGTCGCCAGACAGCCCGAACCTGCAGGAGCTGGATAACGCCAAAAAATTGTCTCAGGTGCCGCAGGGGCAGCTGAGTCTGGCCAGACAGCAGGCGCGCAGCGGTAATATTCCGGCGGCGCTGGCGACCTGGCGCAGCATGTTCAACGGCAACACGCCGCCGCCGGGGCTGGCTGGCGAGTACTACATGACCATGGCCAGCGACAAGACGCTCTATCCGCAGGCGGTTAATGAGCTGCGTCAGTACGTGGCGCAGCATCCGCAGGAAAACGCCCCGCGCGTCGCCTTAGGCAAGGCGCTGACCTGGCGGGAAGATACCCGGCGGGAAGGGATCTCCATGCTGGAATCGATGGCCAGCGGCAGTAAAGATGCCGACAGCGGTCTACGCCAGGCGCTGCTGTGGCTGGGGCCGCAGGAGGGCGATCAGGCGTTTTACGATACCTGGATGCAGCGTCACCCGCAGGATACCGAAGTACAGAATTACTATCGCCAGCAGATAAGCGGCCAGGCGCGCGGTCAGGGGTTCGCTAACCTCAATAGCGGCAATACCACGGCGGCGAAACAGCAGTTTGAACAGGTGCTGCAAACCAACCCGCAGGATGCGGACGCGCTGGCCGGGATGGGATATATCGCCCAGCGCAACGGTGACTTCCAGGCCGCATCGCAGTATTTAAGCCGGGCGGCGGATCTCGGCGGTAATGATTCGGCGGCGCGCCGTCAGCAGGCGGCGGATGCGCTATTCTACGGCCAGCTGGCGCAGGCCCAGCAGGCGTACAAACAGGGCAATATTAGCCAGGCGCTGGCGCTCTCTGCGCCGCTGGTTCAGCAGAGCGGGGCGCGGGGCGCATCGGCCAAACTGTTCCGTGCCGATGTGCTGCGCCATAACAAAGATCTCCCTCAGGCGGAACAAACGCTGCGCTCGCTGCTCAGCGAGCAGCCGCAAAATGGCCCGGCGCGCGAGAACCTTTACTACATCCTGCGCGAGCAAAATAAAACGGCGGAAGCGCAGGCGATGTTACGCACGCTGCCGGAGAGTTTGCAGCAAAAGCTACAGCCGCGCATCGTGACCGGTATGCCGGGAGATTCGCTACGCCGGCAGGCGCAAGAGCAGGCCAACAGCGGCAACGTCAACGGCGCTATCGCGACATTGCGCCAGGGGGTCTCCCGCTACCCGGATGACGCCTGGATGCGTCTCGACTTAGCCCGCCTGCTGCAAAAATCCGGCAATGACAGCGAGGCCGCGTCAACGATGGCCGCCGCGTATCGCCCCGGCGCCAGCAGTAACGCTCTCTATGCCGCCGCGCTGTTTGCCAGTGAGAACGGCGGCTGGCAGCAGGCGCAGACGCTGCTGGGGCGGATCCCCGCCGCCAGCCAGACCAGCCAGATGCGCGACCTGCGTCAGCGGGTCAACTACAACCTGCAGCTGACCACCGCGCAAGACTATCTCGCCCAGGGCAACACGGTGGCGGCCTCGAATACCCTGAAAGCGATGTCGGCCACGCCGCCAAAAGCACCGGCTGACGTGGGTAAACTGGCGCGACTGCTGGCGCAGAGCGGCGATGTTGCCACGGCGGTAACGCTGGTGCGCAACAATATCAGCGGCGGAATCAGCGGCAACGCCGGCGACTATGCCGATCAGGTGGCGGTCCTTAATCAGGCGGGGCTGACCAATGAAGCGCAAACGCTGCTGGCGAACCCGCAGCTTCAGGCAAGCAGTACGCCGACGCAACTGGCGAGCATCCGCAATGGTTACGTGATCAACGAGGCCGATCGTCTGCGGGAGCAGGGCAACTACGCCGCGGCGTATGACAAGCTGATGGGCGCGATGCAAAGCGACCCGCAAAATACCGATCTGATGTTCGCGATGGCGCGTCTTTACCAGAGCGGCAAAATGAACAAAGAAGCCGGGGTGGTTTATGACTACCTGATGACCCGCGATACGCCGGATCAGGCGGCGCGCTCCGGCGCTATCGATGTCGCGCTGTCGGCCGGCAATAACGACCGGGCAGCGCAGCTGGCCGGCGGATTGCGTCAGGACAACACGCCGGATCGCCTGCTGCTGCTGGCGCGCGTCGCGGAAGCGCAGGGGCACCATCAGCAGGCGATGACGTATCTGCGCAGCGCGCGCGGCAAACTGCTGGGGCTGCAGAGCAGCAACAGCGCGCAAACGCCGACCGTTGGCGGCGTGCTGGCGGCGGATAACCCCTTTGTCGGCGTCTCCCGTACACCGTCCACGACGCGAACGGCGTCGGCCTACGGGCAGTATATGCCGTGGCAGGTTTCCCAGGTGTCGACAGGCAGCGGAACCACGCTGCCCGGCATCCAGCGTTCCGACCTTCCGCTGGAGACCGCGCAAACCCGTATGCTGCGCCAGGTCGATACTATGATGGAGTCGCTACAGGATAAAACCGGCACCTGGCTGCAGGGCGGCATGGAAGTGCGTGGCCGCGACGGCGAATCCGGGACCAGTAAGCTGACCGAGATGAAAACGCCGCTGACCTGGTCCTCATCGCCGTTCGGCGACTCGCGTTTTGACTTTACCGTGACGCCGGTTTCGCTGAATGCCGGCACCGCCAGCGGCGACGCCTGGCGACGCTACGGTGCGAACCCGCTCTCCAATGCGGTCTCCAACATGGTTTCCACCGCCACCAGCGCGCAGGCGGCGATTACGGGGATGACCGAGACGGAGCGTACGGCGTACTTTGCCAGCCATCCGGGGGCCCTGGCCTTGAGTTCGCTGGGGACGTTGGATGCGTCAGATTTTAACGCCACGACCCGCAGCGGGATGGAGAATCTGGCGAAACTTGGTACCTATGACTCCGGACGGGTCGCTGGCTATCTGGCTTCGTCCAACCAGAAACCGAATGTCGATCAGACCAGCGGTTCGACGGATGCGCAGAAGGCAAATGGCGTCGAATTAGCCCTGGCGCTGGGCGGCGATGATTATCGGGTGGACATTGGCAGTACGCCGCTGGGCCAGGATCTCAACACCGTGGTCGGGGGTGTGAAGTGGTCGCCGAAACTCACCAACTACCTGTCGTTGATCTTTACCGGTGAGCGCCGTTCGCTGACCGACAGCCTGCTCTCTTACGTCGGGCTGAAAGATACCTACTCCGGGAAAACCTGGGGGCAGGTGACGAAAAATGGCGGAACCCTGCAGCTCAGCTACGACGATGGCGACGCCGGTTTCTACGTCGGTGGCGGCGGCTACAGCTACATTGGCAGCGATGTCGCCAGCAACACCAGTATCAACGCCAACGCCGGGGTCTATCTGCGACCTTACCATGATGAATATCGTCAGCTGCAGGCCGGTCTGAGTATGAGCTACATGGATTACTCGAAAAACCTGAGCTACTTCACCTATGGTCAGGGGGGCTACTTCAGCCCGCAGAACTACGTAAGCGTCTCGCTGCCGGTTAACCTGACGGAGAAGTATGACAACTGGACGATGAAGCTTGGCGGCTCGGTGGGTTATCAATCCTATAGCCAGGATAAGAGCGCCTACTTCCCGACCAATCCTGAATGGCAGCAGACCCTGGAGACCGCGGTAACCAATGGTTTTGCCAAAGAGGCATACTATTCAGCGACCTCGAAGAGCGGCATTGGCTACACGCTGCGTGCCGGGGCGGATTACAAGGTGAACAAACAGATGACGCTGGGCGGCCAGATTGGCTACGACACCTTCGGTGATTACAACGAGAGCACCGCCGGTCTCTATATCCGCTATATGTTGGGAGATAACTGATCATGACGGACAAAAACAACGCGGAAGTCATGGCCTGGTTTCAGCAGCAGCAAACCCCCGCGGGATGGTTTGATCTGCTGCTCATTATGATTGACGGGATGCTGAACAACGCCGGCGAGCTGGAGAGTCAGCCATTTTTACGTCAGATGGGGGAAGCCCTGGCCGATCGCTACCCGCTGCCGGAGTCAGAAACCGTCGGCCAGCTGGAGGTCAACATCAACCAGCTGCTCAGCCGCTTTCAGTGGGGGTTCGTCAGCGTGGATGTGGGCGATGACGGTCTGCGTTTACGTCATCGCGCGCTGCCGGTGAGTCGTGATGATGCGCGTCGTGTGCCCTGGTGCAATGCGTTTTGTGCCATACTCGAGGGGCTTTACTCTCGCTGGCTACAGGGACAAGGGGGCGGCGCGCATGTGGTGTTACAGCGTGAGCGGCTGTTCTCGGTTTCTGATGTTCAGTTTCTCTACTTCCATCCATAACGGGTGAACATATGTCTTTGCGTGCTGTAATCGCTGTTATGGTGACGATGGTGCTGCTGCCCCGCGCGTGGGCAGACACCGCCTGGGAAAGCTATAAATCACGTTTTATGATGGCTGACGGGCGAATTGTGGATACCGGCAACGGTAACGTTTCGCATACCGAAGGCCAGGGGTTCGCGATGCTGCTGGCCGTGGCCAAAAACGATCGGCCCGCCTTCGACAAGCTGTGGCAATGGACCGATAAAACGCTGCGCAATAAAGACAACGGGCTCTTTTACTGGCGCTATAACCCTGTGGCGCCGGACCCTATTGCCGACAAGAACGATGCGACCGACGGCGATACCCTGATTGCATGGGCGCTGCTGCGTGCGCAGCAGCAGTGGGGGGACAAATCCTATGGCAACGCGTCTGACGCCATTACCGCATCGTTGCTGAAAAATACGGTGGTGACCTTTGCCGGTTATCAGGTCATGCTGCCTGGCGCCACAGGCTTTAACCGCAACGACCATCTTAATCTTAACCCCTCCTACTTTATCTTCCCGGCATGGCAGGCGTTTGCCGCGCGTACGCATCTGGTAGCCTGGCGTAAGTTGCAAAGCGATGGGCAGGCGCTGTTGGGCAAAATGGCATGGGGCAAAACGCAGCTCCCTACCGACTGGGTTGCGCTGAAAGCCGACGGCAGGATGGAGCCGGCGAAAGAGTGGCCGCCGCGGATGAGCTATGACGCGATTCGCATCCCGCTGTATCTCGCCTGGGCCAATCCGCAGAGCCCCCTGCTGACGCCGTGGAAAAACTGGTTCCAGAGCTATCAGCGGTTGCAAACCCCCGCGTGGATTAACGTCAGCACCAATAACGTCTCCCCGTGGTTCATGACCGGCGGCCTGTTGGCGGTTCGCGACCTGACCATGGGCGAGACGCCGGAGGATCCGCAAATTACCGCTCAGGATGATTACTACTCCGCCAGCCTGAAACTGTTGGTCTGGCTGGCAGGGCGCAATCGGTAAGCGTACCGTCTTCGCCCGGCTTGCCGCAGTGCAGTCTGCATCTCCTGGCCGACGCCGCGCCAGGAGATGAGCGAAGTGGCGAGGGGACTGGCGAGTCATGGCCGCAGAGAACCCCCTGCGGCCATTAACGGGGTTACTGCGGGTACGGTACCCAGCTTCCGCCGTTCAGCTGAACGTAGGGTTTCCCCTGGTACTGCACAACGATGGCGTTGGCGTTTTCCGATACCGCGGCGCTTTGCGGCAGATTGGCGGTGTACTGCTGCCAGTTCACGTTATCTTCGGTAAACATCTTGCCATCCAGCGCGCGAACCACCAGCTCCGACACGGCCAGATAGCTGGTTGGCTGGTCGATAATCAGCGGGGCGCCCTGATGCGGCGCCTTCATCCCGAAGAATTTCACCGCCGTCGGCACGTTGGTAATGGACGGGCTCGGGATATCACGCAGGCCAGAAACCTGCATTTTGTCACCCTTCAGCGCGCCGCCGTGCTCCGGTACGACCAGGACCATCACTTTACGGCCCGATTTTTCCAGCTCGCTAAAGAAGCTGTCCAGCTCGTCGAAGAGTTTCTGCGCGCGAACTTTGTAATCCGCCGTTTTGCTCTGGCCCGGGAAGTGGTTGCCGTCGTGCAGCGGCAGGGTGTTGTAGAAGGTGGCGTTGCGGGCGTTACCCTGTTTATTTTCGGTTTCCAGCCAGCGGTTGAGGGTCGCTAAGTCATCATAGACCGGCGAGCCATCAAAAGCCTGCAGGCTGACCGGCAGCCCCGTTTGGTCCATCAGCGGACTTTGCATCCCGCCTAAGCTACGCAGCTCTTTCAGGAAGTCGCCAAACTGGCCGTTGTGGCCGAGCATCAGCTGTTGGGTGAAGCCGAGTTTTGCCAGATTTTCGAACAGGTAGCAGTCGTTGCCCGACGGTTGATAGAGGTTGGAATGCGACAGCTGGCCGCAGCTTGCGCGCAGCAGTCGTACCGCCGCCGGGCCGCTGTAGGAGGTCGCCGAGTTAAAGTTTTTGAACACAATATCAAAATGCTTCCACAGCGGATGATCCATCAGCCCGGCGGCTTCAATATCGGACCACGACAGCGAGCAAATGTTGATAACCAGCAGGTCAAATGGCTGGGCATCGGCCGGGAGCTGCTCCGGGAACGGCGTTTTGCGTTTCTGTTCTGAGGCATAGAACGCGTTCAGCCAGTTGGTCAAATTCTCCGGGGTGGGCGGTTCGGTTTGTGGCGGAATATCGCCGCTGGCAGCAGGGGCGCCCGCCTGGGCCACCGTCGCGGTTGTCGTCTTCACGGTAGTCGCCGCTGCCGTCGGCTGGCCCGCAGGCCATAACGTAAAGGCCGGAAGCAGCGGGCCGATCGCCAGCCACAGCATAATGGCGCAGACGACCACTGTGACGCGCAGCCACTGGTTGATGAACATCCACAGTACCAGCAGCAGGAAGAAGGCGCCGACCATATTCCAGTTAATAAAGCGGGTTATCAGATCCCAGATATAGCTGGCGCTGAAGCCGGCAAGCTGCGAGCCCTGGCTGAAAATACTTTCCGGCCCCGGCAGCCAGGTATCATGCCAGAACAATCCAATGCCGATAGGAATAGCTATCCAGTGTCGCAGTCGGTGAAGTTGATATTTCGGCACAGGGACCAGTAAAAACGCGAGAAAGACCAGGTTGAGCATCGGATGAAAATTAAGATATCCCGCCCAAAGCAGCGCAAACTTCACCAGGAAGTAAAAATTCCAGCCGGCCAGGCCACGCCAGTATTGCCAAAGCGGCAATGGCGTCGCATTTGTTTTTGGATTCGTCATTTATTCACTTTGCCTTGCTGAGTTGTTGCTTCCCGGCGTAATACGCCAGCCGGTTTGACATAACGAGGTTTAAAGAACATTAAGCGTAAGGTGGTGCGAATTCGGCGCTGGTAATGGCGCGTCAGGTATCCCAGCGGAAAAAACAGCAGGGCACAGAGTACGATCAGCTGAAGAATATCGCTGATGGACATCATGACGTTTTCTCCCCGTCGGTAGACAAGCGATGCGGCTGAGGAATGCGTCGCCAGCTGCGCCCGTCATGGGTCGCATTAATCGGGAGATTTTTCTCCATCGTAACCGGCAGCGGCGTGTTCCACTGTTCCGGTGAAATACCCCGCATCAGCACAATTTCCGCAGTGATTTGTTTATCTTCAAACCAGACCATGCGGTTGGAAAAAATATCGCCGGTGGGCAACGGGAAAATATGGTTTAACGCGGTATCGAGGTCGTTTACGCGACAAAATGACAGAAACAGCACTAACCGGTTGTTGCCGATCGTCATGATATCGCCCAGACGGTTCGGTCGGCATAGCGTCAGCGCCTGCTCGACGCGCAGCCCCGGCGCCGGGCGCAGCGCCACCATCACGCCCTTGCTGTCCGCAGGCAGCATGGTGTTGGTCATCATGTTATGTACCGCGGCGCAGAAATCCCCCCACTTCTGGTAACCGCGTAGCTTGAGCGGCTGGCTCCAGGTCAGCAGGGTGGTGAAGTCTTCCGGGATATAGCGGGTGAACTTCTGTTTTTGCACGCTTTCCACTAACGTCAGACAGCGGGAAAGCGGTGCGCTGAAGGGGATAACCATATTCGCGCCGCTGCTGAGTAGCAGTCGCTCATCGGTCGTCCGCAGGCTAGGTCGCTGTTCGCGCACGACAATTTTCAACGCGCTGCCGCGCTGGCGGCGCAGCGTGTGAATATAGCGACCCAGTTGCTCAATCTGTTCGTTCTGCGTCAGGGAAAATAACAGCGTTGCCGCCTGCGCGGTGCGGGCGGCGTTAAATACGCCGTCATTGGTATCGAACAGCGTCCAGTATTCGGACAGGGCTGGCGCGCCTTCCAGCACTCGCAGGTTACTCAGGACGACCTTCTCATCGCTGCGCGGCTGCACCATGGCCTCTTCTTCTTCAGCCAGTCGCCAGCCGTCCTCATCCTGGATGAGCGTCAGTTGCTGTTGCGCGCTCATTCCTTTTTCACTGCCCCACCAGGCGATATCAAACAGAAAACTATCGCCCTGATAACGAATGCTCGCCAGCCCGGAAAGCGCCCGGTACTCGCGTAATAATGGCGAAAGCTGCTTGTCTATATCATTATCGGAATTAAGTATTAATAAGGAACACTTATGATATTTAGCCCACTGGTGAGATTTTTCTACCCACGCGATCATCTTCTCGCTTTTTATTTTTTTCCATGCATTTTCAGCGCATAGCAAAATAAAAAAGTAACTGGCTGGATCGACGGAGCACAGTAAATCACGATGCATTTCTTCCAGCCCGGCCGTCAGGTCAGGCATACTGAATAACGCCACTTTTTCCGGGCCGCGCCCCTTTTTTAATGATATGATTTTATTTGGTTTTTCACCCATGACAATGGCAGCGACTTTACATTCTTTCTCCTGGGCCGCCAGGGTTTGATTGAGCAGGCTTACCGCGTCAGGATAGCGATCGACGTTCAGCCACCACACGCCCCCGACGGGCATATGACAGACTTCGTCCCATAGTGATGAAATACCTAAAGTATAAACGATATTCACGTCGTTCCTCGCGAGCCCTGATTCATACTGGATCAGTTTACTAGCGAAAGCGTCAGAGTAAACCTAACATTGAATTTAAAGGGTATCAGTTTTAGCATGGGCGGCTTGAGAATGAGCCTATTGCACATTGGGTTTTATTTATGTGTTTTTTGAATGGACAGCGAAATGCCAGGAAAAGAGCCTTTAGTACCCTCAGATGCAACGCTGGGTTATACCTTTCAAAATGATTTCCTGGCGTTAAGCCGGGCATTTTCCCTGCCCGAAATTGATTACCACGACATTTCCCGGCGCGAGCAGTTAGCCGCGGCGCTGCAACGCTGGCCATTATTGGCGGAATTCGCCGAGAAAAAGTAAGGACGCCGTCGATGGCTATTCTTGGATTACAGGGTATCCGCGGTGGTGTGGGCACCACGTCGATTACCGCTGCACTCGCCTGGGCGTTACAGCTTCTCGGGGAGAAGGTTCTGGCGATCGACGCCAGCCCGGATAATATGCTGCGCTATTTTTTCAACGTTGATGCGACGCATCGCGACGGTTGGGCGCGCTCGTTGCTTGATGGTGGCGACTGGCGTGACGCCGGTATCCGTTATACCTCGCATATTGATATTTTGCCTTTCGGCCTGCTCTCACCTGGCGAAAGAGAGAACGTTGATAAGCTCTGTCCGATGCTGGAGTCCTTTGTCGGCATGGTGGCGAAACTGGCTCAACAGGGCGATCATCGCTGGCTGCTGCTGGATTTACCGGAAGGGTATTCCCCGTTGACTCGTTCGCTGCTGAGCGCCTGCGATCGCACGCTGGTGGTGGTGCATCCGGACGGCAACAGCCATATTCGCCTGCATCAACAGGCGCTGCCAGCGAAGGGCGATATTCTGATTAACGATCTGCGCGTCGGCAGCCAGCTACAGGCAGATTTACATCAGCTGTGGCTGGAGAGCCAGCGCCGTATTTTGCCGGTCGCGGTCCATCGTGATGAGGCGATGGCGGAGTGTCTGGCGGCGAAGCAGCCGCTGGGGGAATACCGTTCTGATTCGCTGGCCGCCGAGGAGATCCTGACCCTCGCCAACTGGTGCTTGCTGCACTATTCCGGCAAGGGGACGCCATGATGCGCCTGAGCACCCTGTTACTGGCGCCCCCGGTGGCGCAACGCCTGAGCGAACGCTACAGCGATTATCGCCAGCATGGCGCATCGTGGCTGTCCGCATCGTTGGGCTGCCTGTGGGCGTCGCTGGTCTGGGCGCTGATGCCGCTGGAAACACCGCGCTGGCAGGCGATTCTGAACAACCATCGTGACTACTTCCCGCATATCAATCCCCATCGCCCGCGGCTGCTGGATCCGCTGCGCTATCTGCTACAGTCCCTGTGGCTGCTGGTGACGCATGTACCCGGGGCAGATAAAAAGGCGAACTGGCGTTCGTTTGTCGCCATCGAAGGGGTGCACGGACGCTACACCCAGTGGCTGGATACGCTTCCCGAACGGATGAACAGCCGAACCGCCCATCTGAATAAACACAAAGAGCTGGCGCACGTCAGCCCGAAGCTGCGCAAGGCGATTCTCGGCGTGGTCGTCACTTTCTCGCTGCTGCTGTCGCTGCTGTGTATTACCCAGCCCTTTAACCCGCTTTCGCAGCTTATTTTCCTGCTGTTGCTGTGGGGCGTGGCGCTGCTGGTACGTCGTATTCCCGGACGTTTTTCGGCCCTGATGCTGATTGTCCTCTCGCTGACCGTCTCCTGCCGCTACATCTGGTGGCGCTATACCTCGACGCTGAACTGGGACGATCCTGTCAGCCTGGTGTGCGGCGTTGTGCTGCTGTTTGCTGAAACCTACGCCTGGCTGGTGTTGGTGCTGGGCTATTTCCAGGTGATATGGCCATTGAACCGCCAGCCGGTCCCGTTACCCAAAGATATGGCCGAGTGGCCGACGGTGGATATTTTCGTTCCCACCTACAACGAAGACCTTAACGTGGTGAAAAACACCATTTATGCGTCGCAAGGCATCGACTGGCCGAAAGATAAGCTCAATATCTGGATCCTTGATGACGGCGGGCGCGATGAGTTTCGTCAGTTCGCCAAAGACGTCGGCGTGCATTACATCGCCCGCACGACTCACGAGCATGCCAAAGCCGGGAATATCAACAACGCGCTGAAGTACGCCAAAGGCGAATTTGTGTCGATCTTCGACTGCGACCACGTGCCGACGCGCTCGTTCCTGCAGATGACCATGGGGTGGTTCCTGAAAGAGAAAGAGCTGGCGATGATGCAGACGCCGCACCATTTCTTCTCGCCCGACCCGTTTGAACGCAACCTGGGACGTTTCAGGAAAACGCCGAACGAGGGGACCCTGTTTTACGGCCTGGTGCAGGATGGTAACGATATGTGGGACGCCACCTTCTTCTGCGGATCCTGCGCGGTGATTCGTCGCGTCCCGCTGGATGAGATTGGCGGTATCGCTGTGGAAACGGTGACCGAAGATGCCCACACCTCCCTGCGTCTGCACCGTCGCGGTTACACGTCTGCCTATATGCGCATTCCGCAGGCTGCCGGCCTGGCGACCGAAAGCCTTTCGGCGCATATTGGCCAGCGTATTCGCTGGGCGCGTGGCATGGTGCAGATTTTCCGCCTGGATAACCCCTTGTTTGGTAAAGGACTTAAGTTTGCCCAGCGGCTCTGTTACGTCAACGCGATGATGCACTTTTTATCCGGTATTCCCCGGCTTATCTTCCTCGTCGCGCCGTTGGCGTTTTTACTGCTGCACGCCTATATCATCTATGCGCCGGCGCTGATGATCGCGCTTTTCGTCTTACCGCATATGATTCACGCGAGCCTGACGAACTCGAAAATTCAGGGTAAATATCGCCACTCTTTCTGGAGCGAAATCTACGAAACGACGTTGGCCTGGTATATCGCGCCGCCGACCTTTGTCGCGCTGATTAACCCGCATAAAGGCAAGTTCAACGTGACGGCGAAAGGGGGGCTGGTGGAGGAAGAGTACGTCGACTGGGTCATTTCCCGCCCCTATATCTACCTGGTGCTGCTCAATCTGGTGGGCGTGGCTGCGGGGGTCTGGCGTTACCTCTACGGCCCGGAAAACGAGATCCTGACCGTGTGGGTCAGTATCGTCTGGGTGTTCTATAACCTGGTTATCCTTGGCGGCGCGGTGGCGGTCTCGGTGGAAAGTAAACAGGTCCGCCGTTCGCACCGCGTCGAAATGAGCATGCCGGCGGCAATTGCGCGCGAAGATGGCCACCTGTTCTCCTGTACCGTGCATGACTATTCCGATGGCGGGCTGGGGATCAATATTCACGGTAAGGCGCAGGTGCTGGAAGGGCAGCAGGTGAATCTGCTGCTCAAACGCGGCCAGCAGGAATATGCCTTCCCGGTCAGGGTCGCGCGCGTGAATGGCAGCGAGGTCGGTTTGCAGCTGATGCCGTTGACCAATCAACAACATATTGATTTTGTACAGTGTACGTTTGCCCGTGCTGATACGTGGGCGCTTTGGCAGGATAGCTTCCCGGAAGATAAACCGATGGAAAGCCTGCTGGATATCCTGAAGCTGGGGTTCCGTGGATATCGTCACCTGGCGGAGTTCTCGCCGCCGTCGGTGAAGGTTATTTTCCGCTCGCTCACCATGCTGGTTGCCTGGGTAGTCTCGTTTGTTCCCCGTCGGCCTCAACGTGCCGCGGCGATACTCTCTTCGGAACCAGAAATGGCTCAACAATGATGATAATGCGATGAAAAGAAAACTCTCCTTGATTTGTGCAGTGGCTGTGGGAATGGCTGGTTGGTCATCCTTCGCCTCTTTTGCGGAGCCGACGACCGCCATTGCGGCGGCGCCAGCCCCTGCGGCGACGGATCCACTAGCCGGTGGGCTGACGGCCCCGGCCCCGGTCATTGCCGACAGCCAGCCGACGGCAGCCCTTGCCGCGCCGCCGGCGCCGGCGGTCGTCATGGAGAATGTGCCGACCCGCGACGTGAAGCTCTCTTTTGCCAGTATCGCTCCGGCGCCGGGCAGTATGGTGCTGCGCGGAGCGCACCCCGACGGCTCGGTAGAGTTTGGCATGCGCAGCGATGAGGTTGTGACGAAAGCCCTGCTGAATCTCGACTATACGCCGTCTCCTTCGCTGCTGCCGGTGCAGTCGCAGTTGAAGGTGTACCTCAATGATGAGCTGATGGGCGTCCTGCCGGTCACCAAAGAGCAGCTGGGTAAAAAAGTCAGCGCGCAGATCCCTATCGATCCTCTGTATATCACCGACTTTAACCGCGTGCGGCTGGTGTTTGTCGGCCATTATCGCGATGTGTGTGAGAACCCGGCCAGCAGTACGCTATGGCTGGACGTCGGGCGTGACAGCAACCTGGACCTGACCTATCAGGCGCTGGCGGTGCGTAACGATCTGTCCCATTTCCCGGTACCGTTCTATGACCCCCGGGATAACCGTTCGTTGATGTTGCCGATGGTTTTTGCCGCCTCGCCGGATGCCCGGCAGCAGCAGGCGGCGGCGATTGTCGCCTCCTGGTTCGGCAGTAAAGCCGGCTGGCGCGGCCAGGCGTTCCCGGTGCTGTTCAACACACTGCCGGATCGCAACGCCATCGTGTTTGCGACCAACGATAAGCGCCCGGACTTCCTGCGGGAACATCCGCCGGTGAAGGCGCCGACCATCGAAATGATCGACCATCCTGACAACCCTTACGTCAAGCTGCTGGTGGTCTTTGGCCGCGATGACAACGATCTGCTGCTGGCCGCCAGGGGCATTGCGCAGGGCAATATTCTGTTCCGTGGCAGCAGCGTGGTGGTCGACGACGTCAAAGAGTTGCAGGCGCGTAAACCTTATGACGCGCCGAACTGGGTGCGTACCGATCGTGAAGTCACCTTCGGCGAACTGAAAACCTATGCCCAGCAGCTGCAGTCCAGCGGCCTGGTGCCGGATTCCATTAACGTGGCGCTGAGTCTGCCGCCGGACCTCTATTTGCTGCGCGCCAACGGCATCGATATGCGGCTGAACTATCGCTACACCATGCCGCCTATCAAAGACAGCTCGCGCATGGATATCAGCCTCAACGACCAGTTCCTGCAATCCTTCAGCCTGAACAGCTCTCAGGACGTGGATAAATTGATATTGCACCTGCCGGTGCTACAGGGGCTGCTGGACGGTAAGACCAACGTCAGTATCCCGGCGCTGCGTCTCGGGGCGATAAACCAGCTGCGGTTTGATTTCCAGTACATGAACCCGATGCCGGGCGGCTCTATCGATAACTGTATTACCTTCCAGCCGGTGCAGAACCACGTGGTTATTGGTGACGATTCGACGATTGACTTCTCGAAGTATTATCACTTTATTGCCATGCCGGATCTGCGCGTGTTCGCCAGTGCCGGCTTCCCGTTTAGCCGGATGGCCGACCTGTCTGACACGCTGATTGTGGTGCCGCCCGCGCCGACGGAGGGTCAGGTGGCGACGCTACTGGAATCCGTTGCCGGTATCGGCGCGCAGACCGGTCTGGCGGGGATCAATATGCAGATCACCGATGATGGCAGCAAAATTAAGGATAAAGACGCCGATCTGCTGTTGATTGGCTCGATTCCGCCAGCGCTGAAAGATGACACCAAAATTAGCCTGCTGGTCGATGCGACAAAGAGCTGGGTGAAGATGCCGATGCGTCATTACGACCTGCCGGGCATTTATCCGGACGATGAGGCCAGAACGCCCAATACGCGCACGGATATCACCTCCTCCGGGCCAATGGCGGCCATTATCAGCTTCCAGTCGCCGTATTACGATCAACGCAGCGTCGTGGCGCTGCTGGCGGACAGCCCGCGCGGTAACGAACTGCTGAACGGCGCGCTGAACGACAGCGGTAAGCGGGCGGCGATGTTTGGTTCCGCCTCGGTGATTCGCGAATCCGGGGTGAACAGCCTGCGCGTGGGCGATATCTATTATGTCGGGCACCTGCCGTGGTTTGAGCGTATCTGGTTTGCGCTGTCCAACCACCCGGTGCTGCTGGCGATTCTGGCTGCGGTGAGCATTGTGCTTCTGGCATGGGTACTGTGGCGCATGCTGCGTATTCTCAGCCGTCGTCGTCTCCACCTTGATGATGAGTAAGCGATCATGAACCCGATTCGCGCAGTTATCCTGTCGGTTCTGATGCTGGCGGCAGCGCAGGTGAGCGCCGCCTGCCAGTGGCCGGCCTGGGAGCAATTTAAAAATGAGTATGTGAGTACCGAAGGGCGGGTGGTTGATCCCGCCGATTCGCGTAAAATCACCACCTCCGAAGGGCAAAGCTATGCCTTGTTCTTCGCGCTGGCGGCAAACGATCGCGACGCTTTCGGCAAGCTGTTGCAATGGACCCAGAACAATCTGGCGGCGGGCGACCTGCGTGCGCGCCTGCCGGGCTGGCTGTGGGGCAAGAAAAGCGAAGATGAGTGGACGCTGCTGGACAGCAACTCCGCGTCTGACTCCGATTTATGGATAGCCTGGTCGCTGCTGGAAGCGGGGCGGTTGTGGCAGGTGCCGCAGTACACCGAGATGGGCAAAGCGCTCCTGGCGCGTATCGCCGGGGAAGAAGTCGCGGATGTGCCGGGGTTCGGACCGATGGTGCTGCCCGGCAAAGTTGGTTTTGCCGACGATAAAGGCTGGCGTTTTAACCCCAGCTATCTTCCGCCGCAGCTTGCCAGCTACTTCAGCCGTTTTGGCGCCCCGTGGCCGAAACTGCGCGACAGCAATCTGCGTTTTCTGCTGGAGACGGCGCCGAAAGGTTTTTCTCCTGACTGGGTGCGTTACGAAAAAGGACAAGGCTGGCAGTTGAATGCGGACAAACCGATAATCGGCAGCTACGACGCGATTCGCGTCTATCTGTGGGTCGGGATGCTCGATGATGGGGATACACAGAAAGCGCGGCTGTTGGCTCGTTTTAAACCGATGGAAACGCAGACGATTCGCCAGGGCGTACCGCCGGAAAAAGTGAATATCGCGACCGGTAAAACGACCGGCAATGGCCCGGTCGGATTTTCAGCGTCGATGCTGCCGTTTTTACACAATGACGACGCCCGGGCGATACAGCGCCAGCGCGTTGCGGACCACTATCCTGGCGCCGATGCCTACTATAACGTGGTCCTGACTCTTTTTGGCCAGGGATGGGATCAACACCGTTTCCGTTTCACGGCGGATGGCGAATTACGACCTGACTGGGACCAGCAATGCGTAAGTTCAGATTAAGTATTATCGCGCTGTCTCTCGGGGTCGGCCTGCTGCCGCAGGCGCAGGCGGCGACCACCCCTGCCGAGGAGCATCTGCTGGAGCAGGTCCGGCTGGGTGAGGCGAGCCAGCGTGAAGATCTGGTTAAGCAATCCCTTTATCGCCTGGAGCTGATTGACCCCAATAACCCGCAGTTAATTGCCGCGCGAATGCGTTATCTGTTGCGCCGGGGCGACACCGACGGCGCTAAAAAACAGCTCGACAGGCTGGCGAAGCTGGCCCCCGATTCCGCAGAGCTGAAATCCTCCCGTAGCGAAATGAACCTCAGCACCGGCGACGGGAGGCAGGAGCTTCAGCAGGCGCGCTTGCTGGGGGTATCGGGGCATGTAGAAGAGGGCGTGGCCGCCTTTGAAAAATTGTTCGGTGGCGTGCCGCCCGATCAGGCCCTCGCGATTGAATACTGGACGCTGGTGGCTCGACTCCCGGCGCGGCATAAAGAAGCCGTCGCTCAGATGAAGAAACTGGATGCCAGCTCTCCGGGCAATGCCGACCTGCAGGCGTCGCTGGCCAAACAGATGTTTGCCGACGATAAGCCGGAGGAAGGGTTTGCTTATCTCGAACAAATGGCGCGCTCGGCCGCCGGTCGCGGCACCGCGGCCGATATGTGGCTCAGCGAAATCAAAGATATACCGGTCAGCCGGACCAGCGTGCAGGAACTACAGCGTTTCCTGGTCCTGTTCGCCACCGGGGAATCGGCAGCGAATGCCCGCCTGTTGCTGGCTCAGCAACAGGCTCAGTTGCAGGATCCGACGTTTCGCCTGCGGGCTGAGGGATTGGCTGCGGCCAAAAATGATAACTCCGCCCAGACCGTGGCCAATTTACAGCAGGCTGTACGAGCCGATGCCAGGGACAGCGACGCGGTGGGCGCGCTGGGCCAGGCCTATTCGCAGCGTGGCGACAGAGCCCGTGCCGTCGCACAGCTGAACAAAGCGATCGCGATGGATCCGAAAAGCCCGAATCGCGATAAATGGGACAGCCTGCTACAGACCAACCGCTACTGGTTGTTGATCAAACAGGGCGATAACGCGCTGAAGGCCGGAGAGCTGGATCGGGCACAACACTATTATGCGCAGGCTCAACGGGTCGACGGCAGCGATAGCTATGCGGTGCTCGGGCTCGGGGATGTGGCGGCGGCGCGCAAAGATAATGCGGCAGCGGAACGCGACTACCAGCGCACCCTGCGGATGGATCGTGGCAACAACCTCGCGGTGCGCGGGTTGGCTAACCTTTATCGTGCGCAATCGCCGGAAAAAGCCAGCGCTTACATCGCCAGTCTGTCGCCTGCCCAGCGGCGCAGCATTGATGATATCGAGCGCAGCCTGACCAATGAACGCCTGGAAAAACAGGCCGAAGCGCTGGAGAGCCAAAGCAACTGGGCGCAGGCGGCGGAAATTCAGCGTCGGCGTCTGGCGCTTGACCCGGATAGCGTGTGGATTACCTACCGTTTATCCCGTGATTTAGTCAGCGCAGGCGAACGGGCACAGGCCGATACGCTGATGCGTAATATGGTCAGCCGCAAGCCGGGAGATGCCGAGCGGGTTTATGCCTGGGGTCTCTATTTATCCGGTAATAATCAGGACGATCTGGCGCTGGCGCAGCTTGCTGCCCTGCCGCGCAGCCAATGGACGGATAACATTCGTGAGCTGGACGCGCGTCTGCAAAGCGCTAAGGTGATACGCCAGGCTAACCAGCTGCGCGACAGCGGCCAGGAAGCACGGGCTATCGCCCTCATTCAACAGCAGCCGCCGCTGGTTCGCTACCGGCTGACGCTGGCGGACTGGGCGCAGCAGCGCGGCGATAGCCAGACGGCGATTGCGCAGTATAACGCGGTGCTGAGTCAAGAGGCCGATAACGGCGATGCCCGTCTGGGACTGGCGGAAGTCTACCTTGCCGAAGGCGATAAAAATGCCGCGCGCGCCCAGGTCAGCCAGTTGAAAGGCGGGGAGAGCGATTCCATCAATATGCAGCGGCGGGTGGCCCTGGCGAACGCGGGATTGGGCGATATCGCCCAGGCCCGACACATTTTTGACCGCATCATCCCGCAAGCTAAAGCGCAGCCGCCGTCTATGGAAAGCGCGCTGGTGCTACGTGATGCCGCCCGATTCCAGGCCCGGAGCGGCCAGCCGCAGGTGGCGCTGGAGAGTTATAAAGATGCCATGGTGGCTTCTGGCGTGACCCCGGTCCGCCCGCAGGATAACGATGCCTTTACCCGCCTGACCCGCAACGACAGCAGCGATGACTGGCTGAAGCGCGGGATCCGCAGCGACGCCGCGGATCTCTATCGCCAGCAGGATCTTAACGTCACCCTCGAACATGATTTCTGGGGCTCGAGCGGTACCGGCGGCTATTCCGATCTTAAAGCGCACACCACGATGCTGCATGTGGAGGCGCCGCTCGCCGATGGACGCATGTTCTTGCGCACCGACCTGGTTAATATGGATGCCGGTAGCTTCGCGACGAAAAGCGACGGCAGCTATTCGCCAAACTGGGGAACCTGCGGGGAAATCGCCTGTACCAGCGGTAGCAAGAACCAGACCGACGGGGGAGCCAGCGTCGCGGTAGGCTGGAAGAATGAGACCTGGAGCGCGGATATCGGCACGACGCCGATGGGTTTCAACGTGGTTGATGTGGTGGGCGGACTGAGCTACAGCAACGATCTCGGGCCGTTCGGCTACACCCTCAATATGCATCGCCGGCCGGTTTCCAGCTCGCTACTCGCTTTTGGCGGACAGCAGGACAGCAGCAGCCATACCGGGACAACCTGGGGCGGCGTCCGCGCTGACGGCGGCGGCGTGAGCATGAGCTACGATAAGGGCGAGGCTAACGGCGTCTGGTCTTCGCTGGGCGTCGATCGGCTCACGGGGAAAAACGTGGCCGACAACTGGCGCGTGCGCTGGATGAGCGGTTACTACTATAAAGTCATCAATGAAGATAACCGCCGCGTCACCGTGGGCCTGAACAATATGCTCTGGCACTATGACAAAGACCTGAGCGGCTATACCCTCGGCCAGGGCGGCTACTATAGTCCGCAGGAGTATCTCTCGTTCGCGGTACCGGTCACCTGGCGTCAGCGCACGGAAAACTGGTCATGGGAACTGGGAGGGTCCGTCTCCTGGTCCCACTCGCGTACCAAAACCATGCCGCGCTATCCGTTGCTGAATTTGATTCCCGCGGACTACCGGGCCGATGCCAGTCCGTTGACGGAACAAGGCGGCAGCAGTCAGGGCTTTGGTTACACCGCCCGGGCGCTGGTTGAGCGACGAGTTACCGGCAACTGGTTCGTGGGGGCGGCGGTGGATATTCAACAGGCGAAGGATTATACCCCGAGCCATGCGCTGCTCTACGTACGCTATTCGGCCGCCGGCTGGCAGGGCGACATGGATATGCCGCCACAGCCGCTGGTGCCTTATGCGGACTGGTAGCAGAATAGCCTGAATTACGCGATCTGGCGTCACTCCACCCGCCGGTTCGCGTATACTCGTCAAACTTCGCCCGTCTGTGTCAATTCTCTCTCCCCCGGTAGCGCTATGCGCCGGGGCGACAGACCGATACAGTCGCCTGACCCCGGTAAGGGGTCAGCGGCAATCCGGGAAAATAACCCGCAGAGAAGCGTCACGCCTTGCGGACGTGGGCGAAGGATTTGAGTATATAATCAGCCTGAAAACGACCGGTGTTGATGGAATGAAACCGGGTAGGTGTTAAGTATCAGTGGAGAACCCAGTTGCGCGTCAGCCGCTCACTTACAATTAAACAGATGGCGATGGTCGCGGGCGTGTCCATGGCGTTTGTATTGGTGTTTTGTTCTATTTTGCTGTTTCACTTTGTGCAACAGAGTCGCTTCATTACGGCCACGCAATTAGAAAGTATCGCTCGTTCCGTTCGCGAACCCCTGTCGGCGGCTATCCTGAAAGCGGATATCCCCGAGGCGGAAGCCATTCTGGGGCGTATTCAGCCTGCTGGTATTGTCAGCCGGGCCGATGTGGTGTTGCCCAACCAATTTCAGGCGCTGCGGATGCGTTTTATTCCGGAGCGTCCGGTACCGGTGATGGTCACCCGCATTTTCGAGCTCCCGGTACAGATCTCGCTGCCGGTTTACTCGCTGGAAAGGCCCGCCAACCCGCAGCCGATTGCCTATCTGGTGCTGCAGGCGGACTCCTGGCAGACCTACAAATTCGTCATGAGCGTACTTTCTACGTTAGTGACTGCTTACTTCTTGCTGGTGCTTGTTCTGACGGTGGCTATCACATGGTGTATCAACCGTCTGATCGTCCGCCCGTTGCGCAAGCTGGCTCGTGAGCTCGATGACGTCGCCCCGCAGGACCGGCTCGGGCACCAGCTGACGCTGCCGCGTCTGCACCATGATGATGAAATTGGCCTGCTGGTGCGCAGTTATAACCGGAATCAGCAGACCCTGCTGCGCCAGCACGATGAACTGACGTTACAGTCCACCCGCTTCCCGGTATCCGAGCTGCCGAATAAGGCCTTTTTGATGGCTCTGCTGGAGCAAACCGTCGCCCGGCCGCAAAGTGCGGCGTTGCTGGTTATCGCCTGCGAAACATTGCAGGATACCGCGGGGGTGCTGAAAGAGACCCAGCGCGAGATCCTGCTGCTGACGCTGGTGGAGAAGCTGCGGGGGATTATCCCGTCGCGGATGGTGCTGGCCCAGATTAGCGGCTATGACTTCGCGATTCTGGCCCACGGGATGAGCGAGCCGTGGCACGCGGTGACATTAAGTAAGCAAGTGCTCACTGTCATAAATGAACGGCTGCCGTTGCAGGGGATCCAGCTGCGCCCCTGCGCCAGCGTGGGTATTGCGATGTTTAACGGCGAGCTGAGTGCGGAACAGCTCTATCGCCGGGCATTTTCTGCCGCCACCGCCGCGCGGCACAAAGGTAAAAACCAGATTGAATTCTTCGATCCGGCCCAGATGGAAAAAGCCCAGCGTCGGCTGATGGAAGAACACGACATCCTCACCGCGCTGGATAATCATCAGTTCGCTATCTGGCTCCAGCCGCAGGTTGATGCCGCCAGCGGCGAGGTCTGCGGCGCGGAAGTGCTGCTGCGGCAACGCCAGCCTGACGGTAGCTGGTTGCTCCCTGCGGATCTGACTGAACGCATTGAAGCCTGCGGGCTGATGGTGCCGGTGGGTTACTGGGTGATGGAAGAAGCCTGTCGTCAGCTGGCCGCATGGCAAAGCCTGGGCATCATGTTGCCGCTGTCGGTGAACGTTTCGCTGCTGCAGTTGCTGCACCACGATCGCGGCACCGGGATGCTGACGTTACTCGATCGCTATCGCATCGCGCCTGGGACGCTGGTGCTGGAGATGACGGAAAGCCGCCATCTGGACGACCCGCAGACGGTGGCGGCGCTGCTGCGTCCGCTGCATGAGGCCGGCGTGCGGATCGCGCTGGATGATTTTGGCATGGGTTACGCCGGTCTGCGTCAGCTCCAGCATATGCAATCGCTGCCGGTCGATATTCTGAAAATCGATAAAGCGTTTATTGATATGTTGCCCGAGGATACCCGCATGGTTCCGGCGATTATCCAGCTGGCGCGCGGTCTTAATCTGCGCATCGTGGCGCAAGGGGTCGAAAAGGCGCCGCAGTATCACTGGTTGCAGGCGGCCGGCGTGGATGTCGTCCAGGGGGGCCTGTTTGGTTGCGCCTTGTCGCAGGAATCCTTTATGACGCAGTTCCTGCGAGGCAAGGATGAAGCGGGTGCAAGCTTGTAACGCGAGTGCGAACTTGTGCGTGTCAGCTCAAAGTTTTTAACAATTCCGTTGCACTTTTACGCTTAGTTATTTCTGAAATGTTTCCAGGGTGTTACTTTTAAGCCACAGATAGCCCATACCCCTTCAGGATCTGTGGTTTTACCCAAAGGACACCCTATGAAAACCTCTCTCTTCAAAAGCCTCTATGTGCAGGTTTTGTCGGCCATTGCGATCGGTATTCTGCTGGGCCATTTCTACCCGGAACTGGGCGCGCAGATGAAACCTCTCGGCGATGCCTTCGTTAAACTGATAAAAATGGTTATCGCGCCGGTTATTTTCTGTACGGTTGTGACCGGCATTGCCGGGATGGAAAGTATGAAAGCCGTCGGTCGTACCGGGGCGGTAGCGCTACTCTATTTCGAAGTGGTCAGTACCATTGCGCTGATTATCGGCCTGATTATCGTTAACGTGGTGCAACCCGGCGCTGGCATGAACGTCGATCCGGCGACCCTCGATGCGAAGGCCGTGGCGGTCTACGCCGAGCAGGCAAAAGATCAGGGCATTGTCGCCTTCCTGCTGGATATTATCCCCGGCAGCGTGATTGGCGCTTTCGCCAGCGGTAATATCCTGCAGGTGCTGATGTTTGCCGTGCTGTTCGGTTTTGCGCTGCATCGCCTCGGCAGCAAAGGCCAGCTCATTTTTAACGTCATCGAAAGTTTCTCACAGGTGATCTTCGGCATCATCAACATGATTATGCGCCTTGCGCCAATCGGTGCTTTCGGGGCCATGGCCTTCACCATCGGGAAATACGGTGTCGGCACCCTGGTGCAACTGGGTCAGCTGATCATCTGTTTCTATATCACCTGTATCCTGTTCGTGGTGGTGGTACTGGGTTCTATCGCCCGGGTGACCGGGTTCAGCATTTTCAAATTCATCCGCTACATCCGTGAAGAGCTGCTGATTGTTCTTGGCACCTCTTCGTCCGAATCGGCGCTGCCGCGTATGCTGGACAAAATGGAGAAGCTGGGCTGTCGTAAATCGGTCGTGGGGTTGGTCATTCCAACCGGCTACTCCTTTAACCTTGACGGCACCTCGATCTATCTGACGATGGCGGCGGTCTTTATCGCTCAGGCGACGAACAGCCATATGGATATTTTCCACCAGATTACCCTGCTGGTTGTGCTGCTGCTCTCCTCAAAAGGAGCGGCGGGGGTAACGGGAAGCGGCTTTATCGTTCTGGCGGCAACGATTTCTGCGGTCGGGCATTTGCCGGTTGCCGGGCTGGCGCTCATCCTCGGGATTGACCGCTTTATGTCAGAAGCCCGCGCATTGACCAACCTGGTGGGCAACGGCGTGGCGACTATCGTGGTGGCAAAATGGGTGAAAGAGCTGGACAGCAAGCAGCTGGACGATGTCCTGAATAACCGCGAGCCAGCCAACAAATCGCACGAATTATCCTCTTAAATCCTTCTGTTAGGCCCGTTGTCCTTGCTGGACTCCGGGCTCCTGCGCATAATTAGGTATCATTCCCCGAGGCAGGGGAATGATACTAAATGATTATTTTACGTCTCCGTGCGACATTTTTATCTCCGCGTGGTCTAACCGACGTACTTTGCTCACCATCTTTTTTGGCAGCCCGTGCGCGGGTTGCTTTTGTAACCAGGAATGTTCATCAGGGGTTCACATGCAGGGCACAAAAATTCGACTGTTAACGGGTGGTTTGCTGATGATGGCAGCAGCCGGTTATGTGCAAGCAGAAGCGCTCCAGCCGGACCCGGCCTGGCAACAGGGGACTCTCGCTAATGGACTTCAGTGGCAGGTTTTAGCCACGCCGCAGCGCCCTAGCGATCGTATTGAAGTCCGTCTGTTCGTCAATATTGGCTCGCTGAGTGAAAGCACTCAGCAGAGCGGCTTTAGCCACTTTATCCCTCGTCTGGCGCTGACCCAGAGCGGCAGTCTGCCGACAATGCAGGCGCGTTCGCTATGGCAGCAAAGCATCGACCCCAACCGTCCGATGCCGCCCGCGATTGTCTCGTATAACTACACCATGTTTAATCTTAGCCTGCCGAATAACCGCAATGATCTGCTGAAAGAGGCGTTGAACTGGCTGTCGGATACCAGCGGCAAGCTGGTCGTGACGCCGGAATCGGTGAACCATGCCCTGCTGGGGGAAGACATGGTGGCGACCTGGCCGCTGGACACCAAAGATGGCTGGTGGCGCTATCGTCTGAAAGGCTCCACGATGCTGGGCCATGATCCTGGCGCCGCGCTGAAAAAACCGGTCGATATCGCGCAGCTGAAGGCGTTCTACCAGAAATGGTATACCCCGGACGCCATGACGCTGATCGTGGTGGGTAATGTCGACAGCCGCGGCGTGGCAGAGCAGATCAACAAGACCTTCGGCGAGCTGAAAGGCAAACGCGAAACGCCGGCGGCGGTGCCGACGCTGGCGCCGCTCCCGACCAGGCCTGTGAGCATCATGACCAGGACGGTGCGTCAGGACAAGCTGTCGATCATGTGGGATTCCCCGTGGCAGCCGATTCGCGACTCGGTGGCCCTGCAGCGCTACTGGCGTGACGACCTGGCGCGCGAAGCGCTGTTCTGGCATGTGCAACAGAGCCTGAGCAGGAGCAACGCCAAAGACGTGAACCTCGGCTTTGATTGCCGGGTGCTGTATCAGCGCGCCCAGTGCGCCATTAATATTGAATCCCCGGGCAACAAACTCAACGCAAACCTGACCACCGTCTCCCGCGAGCTGGCGAAGGTACGTGATAACGGCTTGCCGGAAGAAGAGTTTGATGCGCTGATTGCGCAGAAAAGCCTGGAGCTGCAAAAGCTGTTTGCCACCTATGCGCGCACCGATACCGACATTCTGATTAGCCAGCGTATCCGTTCGTTGCAAAACCAGGTGGTGGATATCGCGCCGGAGCAGTATCAGAAGCTGCGTCAGGAGTTTCTGGACTCTCTGACCGCGGATATGCTGAACCAGTATCTGCGCCAGCAGCTGTCGCAGGATATGGCGCTGGTGCTGCAACAGCCGCAGGGTGAGCCGGAATACAATATGAAGGATCTGAAGGCGACATGGGAAAGGCTGATGGCGCCAGCTCCGGCTGCGGCAACCAGCGGCGGCGCGGCTGAAACGCGTAACGACGCTTCGGATATTCCCCCAGCGCAGTAAGTCGTTCACGGCCCGGAAATGTCTCCGGGCCGTGGCGTGAAGCCCCTTCCGGGATTACTGCGGCATCGCGTCGCGCGGGATAATCGCCCCACGATACTGAATGACCGTGCTGGCCGTCAGGTGGCCGCGTCTGGCGGCAGACTCCGCATCGCCACCGGTCAGACGCACCGCCAGATAGCCGGCGCTAAACGAATCGCCCGCCGCGGTGGTATCCACTACGCGCTCTTTTGCCAGCTTCACGGCCGGTACCTCCAGCAGCGGCTGCCCGGCGATCGCAACCAGGCATGAATCCGCGCCGCGCTTGACCACCACCTCTTGCACACCTGCGGCATGAGTACGGGCAATTACCTCCTCGACCGGCTTTTCACCCCACAGCGCATCTTCGTCATCCAGCGTCAGGAAGGCGATATCGGTGCAGGCCAGCATGTGTTGATAGACCTGGCGGGTCTCTTGCTGGCTGGCCCACAGACGTGGACGGTAGTTATTATCAAAAATGACCTTCCCGCCGTTGGCGCGGCATGCGCCCAGCAGCGTCAGCAGCTTGTTACGGCTGGCCGGGCTGAGGATAGCCAGGCTGATTCCGCTGAGATAGAGATAGTCAAAGGTGGCCAGCTCTTCGCAGATTGCGTCAGCCTGCTCGCTCTCCAGCCAGAATTTTGCCGCTGCCTCGTTGCGCCAGTAGTAAAACGTGCGCTCGCCGGTATCGTCGGTTTCGATGTAGTACAGGCCGGGTAAACGATCGGCCATGCGTTGAATCAGGGTGGTGTGGACGTTCTCTTGCTGCCAGGCGTCCAGCATCTGCTGGCTGAATCCATCCGTACCCAGCGCGGTAACGTAGTGGACGGCGAGCGCGTCGGCGTCGGTCTGACGCGCAATATAGACGGAAGTGTTTAAGGTATCGCCGCCAAATCCGCGGTTTACCGCCGCGTTTTTCTCTGACAGCTCAATCATACATTCGCCAATGACGGCAATTTTTTTAGACATAATCATGACCTGAGATGGAATCGAATGAGCGCTAGTGTGCGCCGGGCTGTTTTTATGGTCAATTATATTAAAACAATGTTCCATTATTTTTTTGACCTGACGCGTGGAATGTGACGAAAAGCGCATTTGTCAGAGCAAGATGGGCTTTTCGACTATATTCAGGACTGACGAGACGCAAAAGGAGCGGAGAGGGAATGACCAGAACCCGTAAAACGATTGCCATTATCTCGGGAACGATACTCGTCGCGATCGTTCTGTTGTTCATCGTGCT
The DNA here is from genome assembly GCF_009825425.1 of Klebsiella sp. Lac1. Classification (NCBI taxonomy): domain Bacteria; kingdom Pseudomonadati; phylum Pseudomonadota; class Gammaproteobacteria; order Enterobacterales; family Enterobacteriaceae; genus Klebsiella; species Klebsiella sp. Lac1. Next base: position 195,013 of record NZ_VJZJ01000004.1, on the reverse strand, counting down.
GGCGACTTTTGACTGGAATCGCCTGAAACCGGCGATCAACCAGAAGGTCTCAGCCGAGCTGAATCGTCCGTTCGCGATTCGCGGCGACCTCGGCGTTGTCTGGGCGCGCCAGCCTGATGAGCGCGGCTGGCGGCGCTGGATCCCCTGGCCGCACCTCCATGCCGAAGATATCGTCCTCGGCAACCCGCCGGCTATCCCTCAGGTCACCATGGTGCATCTGCCGCGGGTCGAAGCCACCCTGGCGCCGCTGGCATTGCTTACCAGAACCGTTTATCTGCCGTGGATTAAGCTGGAACAGCCCGATGCCCGCCTGATCCGGTTGTCGGAAAAAAACAATAACTGGACCTTTACGCTGGCCTCCGACGCCACTGCTACCGAACGGCCCGCCTCTTCCGGCTGGTCTTTGCGCCTGGATAATATTCTGTTCGATCGCGCGCGGATCGCCATTGATGACAAGGTGACGCGCGCGGATATCACGATCCAGGTCGATCCGCTCGGCAAGCCGCTGCCCTTCAGCGAGGTCAGCGGCGAGAAGGGCAAAGAGGGGGCGCCAGCAGCCGGAGACTATATTTTTGGCCTGCAGGCGAAGGGGACCTATCACGGGCAGCCGCTTCAGGGCAGCGGTAAAATCGGCGGTATGCTGGCGCTGCGCAGCGAGGGGCAACCGTTCCCGCTGCAGGGGGACTTTCGCTCCGGCAGTACTCGGGTCGCCTTTAGCGGCACGGTCAGCGATCCCCTCAATCTCGGGGGCGTGGATCTGCGCTTGCAGTTCTCCGGGGCGTCGCTGCGCGACCTGTACGAGCTGACCGGGGTGGTGCTGCCGGATACGCCGGCCTTCTCGACCGACGGCCACCTGCGAGCCACTTTCCAGGGGGCGAACGGCGCGCGTTTCGCCTACCGTGATTTTAACGGTCGTATTGGCGAGAGTGATATCCACGGTTCCTTAACCTACAGTACCGGCAAACCGCGGCCGAAGCTGGAGGGCGATGTCGCTTCACAACAGCTGCGGCTGGCGGATCTCGGCCCGCTCATTGGCGTGAATGCGGGCACAAAAGCTGCCGCAAGCGAGCAGCGTAAAGGCACGGCTTCGCCGCAGCCTGCCGGGAAAGTGCTGCCGTACGATCGCTTTGACACCGATAAATGGCAGCTGATGGACGCCGATGTACGCTTTAAGGGCGGGCGGATTGAGCACGGCGGCACCTTGCCAATTAGCGACCTTTCTACCCATGTGTTGCTTGAACGGGGCGATCTGCGCCTGCAGCCGCTGCGCTTTGGCCTGGCGAACGGCACCATTGCCGGCAGCGTCCATCTGCAGGGCAATAAAAAACCGCTGCAGGGAGAAGCCAGTCTGCAGGCGCGGCGTCTGAAGCTGAAGGCCCTGATGCCGAAAGTCGAGATGATGCAGAAGACGCTCGGGGAGATGAATGGCGACGTACAGCTACGTGGGAGCGGTAACTCGGTGGCGGCGCTGTTGGGCAACAGCAACGGCAATCTGAAGCTGCTGATGAACGACGGTCTGATTAGCCGTAACCTGATGGAAATCCTCGGCCTGAACGTCGGTAACTATGTTATCGGGCAGATATTTGGCGATGATGAGGTCCGGGTGAACTGCGCGGCGGCGAACATCAATGTGACGAACGGCGTGGCGCGGCCGCAGATTTTTGCCTTTGATACCGAAAATGCGCTGATTAACGTCACCGGCACTGCCAGCTTCGCTACGGAACAGCTCGACCTGACCATCGACCCGGAGAGTAAGGGGGTGCGTATTATTACCCTACGCTCTCCGCTGTACGTGCGCGGGACCTTTCAATCGCCGAATGCCGGAGTGAAGGCTGGCCCGCTGATTGCGCGCGGCGCGGTAGCGGCGGCGCTGGCAACATTAGTCACGCCGGCGGCAGCGCTGCTGGCGCTGGTATCGCCAGCGCAAGGGGATGCGAATCAGTGTCGGGAGATTTTAGCGCAGATGAAAAAGTAAAGCGTAAGAAGCGTACCCGGCGCATCGCGCCGGGCAGCAAGGGACTACAGCGACTGATGGCGCGTTTCGTGGGTCAACAGCAGCGCAATCAGCGTCAGCCCGGCCATGGCCGCGAGGTAGAGGCCGACCGCCATCAGGCCATAATTACCCTGTAGCCAGGCGGCAATATACGGCGCGACGGAGGCGCCGAGAATCGACGACACATTATACGAGAACGATGCGCCGGTGTAGCGAACTTCCGTCGGAAACAGCTCCGGCAGCAGCGCGCCCATCGGACCGAAGGTCAGCCCCATCAGGCTCAGGCCCAGCAGCAGGAAGGCGAAGACGAGCGCCGGCTGGCCGGAGCCCAGCAGCGGTTTAAAAGCGAACAGCGCAAAGAGGATGATCAGCGAGGTAATCACGATCATGCTCTTACGGCGACCAAACGCATCGGCCAGCAGACCCGCCACCGGCACCATCACGCCGAAGCCAATCACCGCCATCATCAGCATCCACAGCACTTCATTACGCGGCAGGCCGAGACCCACCGGCGCAGCGCCGGTACTGAAGGTCATGGAATAGACGGTCATGATATAGAACAGGGTATAGGTCGCCAGCATGATAAAGGTACCGAGGACGGTGACGCGCACATGCTTTGTCAGCAGGGTACCCAGCGGGATTTTGACCTGTTTCTTCGCGGCGGCGATTTTGGCGAACACCGGCGTCTCGTGTAGCGACACGCGCACATACAGCCCGATAATCACCAGTACGGCGGAGAAGATAAACGGTACGCGCCAGCCCCATGCCATAAACTGCTCGTCGGTCAGCAGCCAGGAGAGCAGCAGGAAGGTGCCGTTGGCGAAGAAGAAGCCGATTGGCGCGCCCAACTGCGGGAAAGAACCGTACAGCGCGCGCTTGCGCGGCGGGGCGTTTTCGGTCGCCAGCAGCGCCGCGCCGCCCCATTCACCGCCCAGCCCCAGACCCTGGCCGAAGCGCGCCAGCGCCAGCAGCATCGGCGCAAGAATACCAATGCTCTCGTAACCGGGCAGCAGGCCGATAACCACCGTGGAGATCCCCATAGTCAGCAGCGAAGCGACCAGCGTGACCTTACGGCCGACGCGATCGCCGAAGTGGCCGAATAAGGCGGAACCAATCGGACGGGCAATGAAGGCAATGGCGAACGTCGCCAGCGACTGTAGCGTGGCTGCGGCCGGGTCACCCTGCGGGAAGAAAATATGCGGGAAGACGATCACCGCGGCGGTGGCATAGATATAAAAGTCGAAGAACTCAATAGCGGTGCCGATAAGGGAGGCGACGACGACTTTATTGCGCGAGTTAAACGGAGCAGTTTCCTGGGTCTTGTCGAGTGTGCTGGCTGTGGCTTGCATAGATCTTTCTTATTTTTAGCGAACGAAAGGCCATATAGCCACAGCAAAAGGGACATTTCAATCTGTAACAGAGCGCGCGAGAGGCGAAAAAATGGTCAAAAAGCGGATAATTTGCGTGCTGGAAAAATAACTTCTATGAAATGCTTCACATAAATAAAATTATAGTAGATAAAACCAATATTTGGTTAAATAAAAGTTACATGTTGGATTTATCTGCTGAAATGATGATTCGGGCTGAATTTTGTCCCTTTCTTCAGCCCGATACGGCATCAATCGTGGACTTTGCCCGGCATGCGACGGTCATCCTTGTAGTCGGCCGTGGCTATCCACGCCGCGCAGAACAGCGTCAGGCGGGCGAAAAAATAGAAGAAGGCCATCAGGCCTAATACGGAGCCAAAGGCGGCGCCGGAAGGCGATTTCACCAGCGCGGGCAGTGTCCAGGTCATGATCATTTTTATGATTTCAAAACCGATAGCCGCAATCAGGGTACCGCGAATCAGCGCTTTGCGCCGCGGGCGGTGGCGCGGCAGACGCCAGAAGATCCAGAAAAACAGCAAATAGTTGGCGAAGATGGAGATAGCGAGGCCGATCAGTCGCCAGGCCGGTTGCAACCATTCAATATTATCGAGATAGAGCGCGGAGATGATCATCTGCTGCGCGGAACCGGCGACGGAGGTTATCGATAACGTCACCACCAGCGCCACCAGCAGGCCGATCAACGAGATAAAATCGCGGAAGTATTTCATCCAGATCTTTTCCTGGTCCTGCGGCGCTCGCTCCCAGACATCGCGCGACTGGGCGCGAATCGCCTCCCGCAGGTTGCCCATCCAGTTAATACCGGAATAGAGCGCGACCAGCAGACCGACCAGGCCAACGGCGGTACGTTGCTGGATGGCGGTATTAATGGTGTTTTTAAGGGTGGCGGCCAGCGTGGGGTCGCTGACATTCAGCAGGATTTTATCGAAAATATCCTGCAGCAGCGTCGGGTGCCAGGCCAGCACAAAACCGGCGGCGGCGAAGGAGACCATCAGAATCGGGATCATCGACAGAAACGAGAAGTAGGTGATGGCCGCGCCGAACTGGTTTCCCATCCTGTCGTTAAAGCGTTCGGCGGCGCGCAGCAGGTGCGCAATAATCGGGTTCCGCTGGACTTTTTCTGCTGTTCCGGTGACGGTTTTTAACGCCTGATTCGCCTTCTGCGCTACGGCAGAGTCGTTGATGGCGGCCAGTGGGCTTTTGCTTTTTTCCGGCGGCTGGCCCGGATCCTGGGTCGGGCGTTTGGCGTCGTTTTCCGATGTCATGAGTAATTTCTTCCTTTCTTTACAGCGAGATTCTTCAAAATTATATACGTAAAATCCTTCATAGACCTGCGAAGCGTCCAGACGCCGTCGGTAAAGGGCGGCATCGCTTAATCGACGTACTCTTTCATCACGCTCCCCAGCCACTCCATGAACAGATGTACCCGGCGGGAAAGGTTGCGTCGGTGCGGATAGATTAACGATACCGGCAGCGGTTCCGCGCGGTACTGCGGCAGGATGTCAATCAGCTCGCCGGTACGCAGCGCCTCGCGGACGCCGGTGCGCGGAACCTGGATAATGCCCAGCCCGGCCAGGCAGGCGGCCTGATAGGTTTCCGTGCTGTTAACGGTGAGCGTACCGCCGGTTTTCACCCACTGGACGACGCCATCTCTCATCACCTCAAACCCCAGCGGGCGGGCGCCGGGAGTACTGGCATAGTGGATCAGGGCGTGATCGGCCAGATCGTCGAGCGTGGTCGGGTAGCCGAAGCGTGATAAATAGTGCGGGCTGGCGCAGTTAATTTGCGTCAGCTTACCCAGCGGGCGGGCGATCAGGCCGGAGTCTTTCAGCGTACCGACGCGCACCACGCAGTCAAATCCCTCGCGAATCACATCCACCAGCCGGTCGCTACTGCTCAGCTCCAGCTCGATACCCGGGTACTGCTGCAAAAAAGCCGGCAGGCGCGGAATGATCAGTTTCCTCGCCAGTCCGACCGGCATATCCACCCGCAGGCGACCGCTGATGGTCGCCGGATCGTGCTGAAACATGCCGTCCAGTTCATCGAGGTTGCTGAGCAGGTCCCTGGCGCGTTCGTAATAGACCATTCCGTCGTGGGTGAGCTGTACCCGGCGCGTGGTGCGGTGCAGCAGGCGCACGCCGAGATGGTTTTCCAGCGCCTGAACCTGGCGCGAGACGCTCCCTTTCGGCAGGCTTAAGGTTTCGGCGGCGCGGGAAAAACTCTCCAGCTCCGCGACGCGGATGAACAGCTGCATTGCGTGAATTTTATCCATACCGAAACTCTATTATTGTTAATACTGGAACAGTAAAACGTAATTTAGCGCATTTATTGTTTTACTGGCAGCTAATAAGCTCTTTAACCAGACAAACGCAACTGAGAAAGGGCTTTCTGATGACACAACGTATCGCTTTAGTGACCGGCGGCAGCCGTGGACTGGGAAAAAATGCAGCGCTGAAGCTGGCAGAGAAGGGAACCGATATTATTCTCACCTGGCACAGCAACCCGCAGGCTGCCCAGCAAGTAGTGGATGAAATTGAGCAACAAGGGGTAAAAGCGGCGGCATTGGCATTGAACGTCGGTGATACGGCGAGCTTTGACACTTTCGCGCAGAATGTGGCTCAGCTGCTGCAACAGCGCTGGCAGCGCGACACCTTTGATTATTTATTAAACAACGCCGGAATCGGTTTAAACGTCCCCTTTGCTGAGACCAGCGAAGCACAATTTGATGAGCTGATGAACATTCAGTTTAAAGGCCCGTTCTTCCTGACCCAGCGCCTGCTGCCGCTTCTGGCGGATAAGGGACGTATCCTTAACGTGTCGAGCGGGCTGGCCCGTTTCGCGCTGCCGGGCTATGCCGCCTATGCGGCGATGAAAGGGGCGATGGAGGTGTTGACCCGCTATCAGGCGAAGGAGCTGGGCGCGCGCGGGATTTCCGTCAACATTATCGCGCCAGGGGCGATAGAAACCGATTTTGGCGGCGGAATGGTGCGCGATAATGCTCAGGTTAATCAGCATATTGCGGCGCAAACGGCGCTGGGACGGGTCGGGTTGCCAGATGATATCGGCGATGCGATTGCGGCATTGTTGAGCGATGACCTGAGATGGATGAACGCGCAGCGCGTGGAAGTTTCCGGCGGCATGTTCCTGTAATCGTAACCGCCTCTCCCGCTGCGAAGAGGCGTTGCGTCCCGCTTATAGGTTCAGCGTGTGATAATCGCGACGCAGCAGGCCAAACAGCCAGTCATTATGCCAGCGTCCGTTCAGCCAGTAGCATTCGCGCAGCTCACCCTCCTGCAGGAAACCGGTTTTCTGCAGCAGATTTCGCGACGCTAAGTTTCCGGCGGTGACCGTGGCGGTCAGTCTACGCACGCCTCCGGTGCTGAAGGCAAAATCACAGAGCGCGCGCAGGGATTCATAACCATAGCCGCATCCCTGCGCGGTCGGAGTAAATAAAAAACCCACTTCGGCACAACCGCCTTCATGGTGCTGGTAGCCGGTCAGCCCCAGCGGTATGCGGGTTACCCTGTCGCGCACGACCAGGCTCAGCCACTGTTTTGCCCCTGGCGACCACGGTAAAATACGCGAATCGAAGGCCTCGCGTATTTCAGACAGTGGGCGTGAATCGGCGATATACAGCATCACCTGCGGATCTCTTTGCAGAGCGAGAAAAAAAGACCAGTCCTCCTGCTTCAGCTGTGAACAGTGCAGCCGTGGCGTAAGCAATTCGGTCATGAAAACAATTCCTGCGAAGTGAGATGCTATGACCATAGCAGGACATGAATGGTCGGAACAGCACCTGGTTATAAGGGTTCCCCGTACAGTCCTATCAGCCGACGCGCCACGCCGTTGGTCCAGCCGAAGCCATCCTGTAACGGATATTCGCCGCCGCCGCCTTCGTGGGCCACCCCGCCGGCGATATGATACTTCTCAATCAGCTTATGGTGCTGCTTGTAAAAATGGTTCACCGTTTGCAGCCAGCTGTGGGCAATTTCGTCGCCGAGCGGGTCCTGGCCGTACAGTTTAAACCCCTGGATCGCCATCCACTGTAGCGGCGCCCAGCCGTTGGGCTTATCCCATTGTTCGCCGCTGTCATATTCGGTGGCCATGATGCCGCCGGGGGTCAGCAGACGAGCACGTACCGCATCGGCGAGTCGGTCTGCCTGTTGGTGCGTGGCCATGCCGACATACAGCGCGACGATGCTGGCGGCGGAAAAGAGCGCCTGCTGTTCGCGTCGCCAGTCGTAATCACGAAAACAGCCGCCCTCTTCATCCCATAAATAGCGGTTTACCGCTGACCGGCGATCGCTGGCCTTCTGGCGAAAGGCCGCCTCCGTTTCCCGGTCGCCTTTCAGGCCGGAAAGATTGGCGATGGTGTTTTCCAGTTTGAACAAAAAGGCGTTTAAATCGATCGGAATAAACTGGGTGGTACGGATGCTCGCCAGCCGGGTGATATCACGCAGCCAGCGGCTGGAATAGTCCCAGCCGGAGGCCGCGCCGGCGCGCAGGTCACGGTACACCTCGTTGGCCGGGCGGCCAGAGTGTCTTGCCGTTTCGACATCTTCCCGCCACGATTCATCCCGCGGCGTATCGCGGTCGTCCCAGTAGCGATTGAGTAACGAGCCGTCCGGCATACGCACCGTGTGGCGATAGGCCTGGTTGGGGATCAATGAGTCAGCGCCGTCCATCCAGAACTGGTACTCCAGCTTCAGATGATCGAGGTAGCGCCGCGCGCCGCGCACGCCATCCTCCTCAAACAGCTCTACCATCAGGGCAAACACCGGCGGCTGCGAGCGGCTGAGATAGTAGGTGCGGTTGCCGTTGGGAATATGGCCGTAGGTCTCAATCATCCACGCGAAGTTGTCCGCCATACATTTCAGCAGGTCTTCGCGGCCGCTTTCCGCCAGCCCCAGCATCGTGAAGTAGGAGTCCCAGTAGTAGGTTTCGCTAAAGCGTCCGCCGGGCACGATATAGGACTGCGGCAGCGCCAGCAGCGATGACCAGGGAATATGATCCTGCGGCTCGCGGGTGAGAACGGGCCAGAGGTTATCGATATGCTCTTTCAGCGATAGCCGGGGATCGGACACGTAGTCGTCAGTGCGGTTGTCCGGCATCCAGAAGTGCTCTTCAACAAACTGGCGCAGGTCGAATCCTGGCTGGTGCTTCACCCGCCGGTAGTGGATCAAGATATCCAGCGGATCCTGCTTTGGCGCGCAGTCGGGGAAGGTTTTACTGTCGGCGAAGATCCGCGATTTCTGCACGTGGGTAAACAGTTCCAGATAGCGGTCGGCAGGCGTCAGAGCATCAGAGGCCGGCAGGCCTTCGATGATCTCCGGCTCCGGTTCGGCATCGAACATTTCATCCAGTTTTAACTCATACGGATCGGCTTCATAGCACAGATCGCGCTCGATCTTCGGTTTATCGCCATTATCGTTGCGTAATATCTGGCTGGACATCGTGATATGGACCTCCGGATCGCGTCAGTTCAGGGCGCCGGGCCTCTCCCGGCCTGACTATTAAGCGTAGTCACTCGCTTCGGTGTCTGGAAATAAAAGTGTGCGTCAGGTCACGATTTTTAACGGTGCATTGACGTGCCAGGATTATTAATTTATTGATTTTTTTAAAGTAAATTGCCCCGAAGCAAAGAGAGAAATTCGGAGCAATCGTTTTGCAACAAAATCTAATACTGCCGGGTAGAGCGGCGTTACTCCCACGCCGCTTCCAGCATCTCCAGCAGCTGCTCGCTATCCAGAGGCACCGGATTCGCTTTCATTGAGGAGGAGCTGCTGGCTGCCAGCGCCGCAGGCTCCAGGGCCTCGTGCGGCACGCCCAGTTCGCGCAGATTCCCCAGCCCGGCGCCGCGGCTCCATTCGCGCAGGCTATCCCAGGCGGTCGCCGGCTCGACGTCAAGCCCGTCCGCCAGCCACTGGCGGACTTCAGCGAAGCGCCCGCGGATAGCCCTGTTGCTGACCTGTGACTCATTGAGCGCCAGGCCGTAAGGCAGCAGGCTGCCGCAGAGCGCGCCATGGGAAGCATTGCTCAGCCCCCCCAGCGGGCCAGCCAGTCCATGAATGACGCCAAGACCGGCATTGGCCAGCGCCAGGCCGCCGCACAGACTGACCCAGGCCATCTCATCGCGGCTGTCCGGGCACTCTTTTTCCATCAGCGTGCGCAGCGCTTTGATTCCCCGTGGAATAGCGGCCCGGCAAAGCGCATCGGTAAAAGGATTGGCGCGGGTACAGAGCCAGGGCTCAATGAGCTGGGTTATCGCGTCAAGGCCGGAGCCGAGCGTCACCGCGCGCGGAGCGTTGTCGGTCAGCGCCGGGTCGACGATGGCCAGGTCCGGCAGCATCCGATCGTCGCGCAGGCTGACTTTCCGCCGCTGCTGCGTGACGTTGATCACCGCATTTTTCGTCACTTCTGCCCCGGTACCGGCGGTGGTCGGGATGGCGACAAACGGCAGCGGATGCGCTTCGGGTATCCGGCCATTGCCCACCACTTCCAGATAGTCAACGATCGGCCCCGATGCCGGCACCAGCGCGGCGATAGCCTTGCCGGCATCGATAACGGCGCCGCCGCCAAGGCTCAGGACGGCGTCGATGGCATGCTCGCGCGCCAGACGCACCCCCTGCTCAATATCTTCCAGCGTCGGTTCATGGGCAACGGCGAGTGTGACGACCGCCAGATGATGCGCGCGCAGTTCGGCCAGCAACAATGCGGCCCGCTGCGGGCTGGCGCCGTGGACCAGCAGCACTTTCGCGGCGCGCTGGGCCAGCCAGGGGGCGGCGCTCCCGGCAAGACCCCGGCCAAAACGGATGTTGCCCGGAGTGAAAACAGTAAACGGAGTCAGCATGGCGGGTTCCCTGTGTCAGCAAAAAAGGCTGCAATCAACTATACACATTATCCGGCAGGCTGCCTCTTTGTCGCCGGATAGAGTAGGGTGGAAGTCACGTTCCTTCGCTTAAGGATGTCACGATGCTAAAAATACTGGGCAAACGCTCATCAATTAACGTGCGTAAAGTGTTATGGACCTGCGATGAAGTCGGTCTGACTTATCAGCAGGAGGATTACGGCAGCGGTTTCCAGCCGGTCGATACCGCCGAATTTCGTGCCCTGAACCCAAACGCCCTGGTGCCGGTGCTGCTGGACGATGATTTCGTGCTGTGGGAGTCAAACAGCATCTGCCGCTATTTGACGCGTAAAGCCGGGCGTGAGGATTTGCTACCGGTTACGCCACAGGGAGCAGCGGATATCGAGCGCTGGATGGACTGGCAGGCCACGGAGTTTAACAATGCCTGGCGCTATGCTTTTATGGGCCTGGTGCGCAAAGATCCGCGTTTTCAGGACCCGACGGCGATGAAGGAGAGTATTGCCGCCTGGACCCGCTGCGTACAGATCGTGGAATCACAGCTGCAACGTACCGGCGCATGGATAGCCGGCCCGCAGTTTACGCTGGCGGATATCGTCCTGGGTCTGTCGGTGCACCGCTGGAAAATGACGCCGTTTGCCCATCCGGAGCTGCCGGCGGTTGAGCGCTGGTACCGGACGCTCAATCAGCGACCGGCGTTTATGCGGCATGGCAATAATGGTACCGCCTGAGGGCGAAGGTAAAGATGGCCGGACGGGCGTCATTGCGCGGATGATTTCAGCCTGTTCGCTTTGCAATGATCGTTGACAGCCGCTACGATCCCGGCGTCTTTAATTCCCCTCATTGGTTTCAGTACCACAGGAAGGTATGGTTTGAACAGGCAGTTGAGCCCTGTGCTATTGGCGTCTCTGCTGCTTGTAGGATGCTCCGGAACACTCTCGCAAATGAGCGCCCCCTCTGAGGCAACCGCGCTGGTCGGGCGGAGTTTCACTGCTACGGCGTGACCGACGCCAAAAACCGCTATCCCATCACGGCGGATACGCTCGGCGGGCAAAAAATCACTACCAGGTGGGCTATATCGGTTTTGATAAGGCGAATCAGAATGCGGTGGTGGTACTGCAAAACAGCTTTAACTGGAGTAACTACATCGGGCACGCGATTTTGCAACACCAGGGCGCGAAATCGACCTGGACGGCAGGCGATGAGCGCATAAAAAAAGCCCCGTGAGAACACGGGGCCGAAGAGATTAACGCATGGTCACGAACTCTTCCGCGGCGGTCGGGTGAATCGCCACGGTATTGTCGAAGTCCTTCTTGGTCGCGCCCATTTTCAGCGCTACCGCAAAGCCCTGCAACATTTCATCCATGCCGAAGCCGATGCCGTGAATACCGACAATTTTTTCTTCAGGACCGACGCATACCAGCTTCATGCGGCACGGCTGGCGGTGCGAGGTGACGGCGGTATACATCGCGGTAAAGGCCGATTTATACACCTTCACGGCGTCATCGCCATACTGCTCGCGCGCCTGCGGCTCGGTTAAACCAACGGTGCCGATCGGCGGATGGCTGAAGACCACGGTCGGGATATTACTGTAATCCAGATGCTCTTGCGGCTTGTTGTTGAACAGGCGTTCGGACAACCGGCGACCCGCGGCTACCGCCACCGGCGTCAGCTCCACCGCCCCGGTGTTATCGCCCACGGCGTAGATCCCTGGTACGTTGGTGTTCTGAAATTTATCCACCACGATATAGCCTTTGTCGTTGGTTTTTACGCCAGCGGCTGCGAGGTTGAAATTATCGGTCTCCGGCTCACGACCAATGGCCCAGATCAGGCAATCCACGGTCTGACTCCGGCCATCTTCCAGCTGTAGCGTCAGGCTGCCGTCCGCGTTTTTCACCACCGCCTGCGGGATGGCGTGCGTGTGCAGCTGCGGCCCCTCGGTGTTCATCACTTCCACCAGGGTATCGACGATCAGCGGATCGAAGCTGCGCAGCGGCGCATGTTTACGCACGAACAGGTGCGTTTCGGCGCCGAGGCCGTTAATCACGCCCGCCAGCTCAACGGCAATATAGCCCGCGCCCACCACGGCGACGCGCTTCGGCAGAGCCGGTAGCTCAAAGAAGCCGTTGGAGTCGATGCCGTACTCAGCACCCGGAACAGACGGATGGCTCGGGCGGCCGCCGGTGGCGATCAGAATATGATCGGCGGTGATCGTTTCGCCATTCACTTCCACGGTGTTGGCATCCACAAAACGGGCGAAGCCTTTGATGACATCCACCTTGTTTTTGCCTAATACGTTGTCGTAGGAGGTGTGGATCCGGTCGATATATGCGCTGCGGCTGGCCACCAGTTTGTCCCAGTCGAAGTGGTTAATGGTGGTATCGAAACCGTAGTCCGGGCCATACAGATGGATAGCTTCGCGGATTTGCGCCGCATGCCACATGATTTTCTTCGGCACGCAGCCGACGTTGACGCAGGTGCCGCCGAGATCTTTAGCTTCAATCAGCGCGCACTTCTGGCCATACATTGCCGCACGGTTGATGGAGGCGATGCCGCCGCTGCCGCCGCCGATAGCGATGTAATCATAATGTTTGCTCATAGCCTGTATCCTTAGAAGACCTATCCTGGTAGGCCCTTAATCGTTAAATGACCGCGATTGTAGCGCGAGGCGTAAAAGGTTCCACCGATGGCTGTGATTACTCCGGTACGATCCAGCCGACGGTGGCGTGTCCGATGCCGGTCGGCGAAAGCTTCTTATGCAGCCACGGCAGAACGTTGTTCATCTGCTGTTCCAGCTTCCACGGCGGGTTAATGACGATCATCCCGGAAGCGGTCATGCCGCGCTGGTCGCTGTCCGGACGCACGGCAAGTTCAATCTGCATGATTTTGCGAATGCCGGTCGCTTCCAGATCTTTGATCATGCGCTTAATCTGCGCGCGCAGTACCACCGGATACCACAGCGCGTAGGTGCCGGTGGCAAAGCGTTTGTAGCCTTCGTGGATACCGGTCACGACCGCCTGGTAGTCGCTTTTAATCTCGTACGGCGGATCGATAAGAATCAGGCCGCGACGGGACACCGGCGGCAGCTTAGCCTTCAGCTGCTGATAACCATCGGACTTTTCCACGCGCGCGCGCGCGTCTTTCTGGAATTCTGAGCGCAGCAGCGGGAAATCGCTCGGGTGCAGCTCGGTCAGCTGCAGGCTGTCCTGCTCGCGCAGCAGCTGGCGGGCGATCAGCGGAGAGCCCGGGTAGTATCGCAACTGGCCGCTACGGTTGAAATGCTGGATGACGGAAATGTAGGCTGCCATCTCGGCCGGCAGGTCGTCCTGCTGCCAGATACGGGAAATGCCTTCCAGGTATTCACCCGTACGCTCGGCGTGCTCGCCGCTCAGCTGATAGCGGCCCGCGCCGGCGTGAGTGTCCAGATAGAGAAACGGTTTTTCTTTCTCTTTCAGCGATTCAATGATTAGACTCTGAACGGTGTGTTTAAGGACGTCGGCGTGGTTGCCTGCGTGAAAGCTGTGGCGATAACTGAGCATGGATGCAGAGATTCCGGGAATTAAACAAGATGACCGATAGTTTACCGCAGATCCGTGCAGATTACCGCTGTAGCGCCGAGCTGTTTCAATGAGGTCAAAAGCGTTGCAAAACATGACCGTGTCATAAAAACGTCAAATATCAGCGCTAGCGTCGCGTGAAGACAAGGTAATTGTTTGAATAAAAGGAAAAATAATGAAACTGCAAATCACACTCCTGACCTCGGCGTTAATTCTGGCGCTGCCGACTCTGGCGAAAGAGGTTCCGCTGAATCAGGCGGCGGCGATCGCGGCCAGCGTGACGCCCGCGGCGGCCAGCCCGGCGTTTGACGGTCTCGAAGGTCAGGCGCTGGCGCAGCTGCGCGCTGCGCTGAAGGGCGATGCCGCCACGCTCACCCGCGGTCAGCTCGCCCATGCGAAACAGAGCAAAACCCAGGCGGATAAGGCCTGGCTGAAGGCCAGCGGCTATGACTTCCAGGAGAAAGCGAATCAGCAGGCGGGCATCGCGCTGCTTGGCGCCTTCAGCAAGCTCCCGGATTCGGTGGTGAAGGATAACCTGGCGACGGTGACCGCGATTAACCGCGATGCGACGCAGGCTACCCGCCATCAGGCGCTGGCGGATGCGGAGGGGATTAGCTATCTCTATTTCCTCAGCGATGCGCTGGGCCCGCGGCTCGGCAAAGCGTTCCTCACGGCCTACGACAAAGGTGAGTTGGGGAAAGCCGCGGCGCTGATTAAGGCCAGTGAAGTCAGCACCGGGGCGGCGAAAAAGCATTTTAACAACCCGCGTCCGTTTCTGATTCAGGGCAATACCATTCATCTGGTGCCGGACGATGTGGTTATCAAGGACAACCAGCCTTACACCGCCGACGGCGGTTCCTTCCCCAGCGGACACACCAACACCGGCTACACCGATGCGCTGCTGATGGCGGAAATGATCCCGGAACGCTTTGATGCGCTAGTCACCCGCGGCGCGCGCTACGGCTATTCCCGCATCGTGCTTGGCGTTCACTACCCGCTGGATGTCATGGGATCACGGATGGTGGCGCAGCGCAACGTCGCGCATTACCTCAACGACGCGAAGTACCGTGCGCTGTTTAATGAGGCGCGCGATCAGCTGCGCGCCGCGCTGGAAAAAGAGTGCGGTACCTCGCTGGCGGAATGCGCGAAGCCGGCCGGAAAAGACGACCCGTATCGCGATCCGGCGATGCGCGATTTCTACCGTTTCACGATGACCTATGACCTGCCGCAGCAGAAGGGCGAGAAGCAGAGCCTGAAAGTGCCGGAAGGGGCGGAAGTCCTGCTGGAAACCGCGCTGCCTCATCTGTCCGCCGCCCAGCGCCGGGCGCTGCTGGTGAAAACCGCGCTGCCGGCAGGCTATCCGCTGTCGGGCGAGACCGCCGACCAGCAGTTCTGGCAGCGTGTGAATCTGTCTGCGGCCTGGCAGATGGCGCAGAAAACGCGCTAATGGCACCCGTCGCGTAAATCCTTCGCGTTGCAGGAAGGCGTCGCCATCGCCCCTGCAATGCGTCATATGCGGCGTCGCCCCTGCCTGCGGGGCGCCTGGCGTCTCCTTCGGCCGATGCCCGGCAAATGCTTATTGCAGCAATACCCGGCACCTGGCACGGTGTGACATTGAAATTCCCGTTACGATCCCCCATTCTAGATCTCATGCTAAAGCGCCAGACCGCGCGCTTCATTCACCCTTTTCAACAGGACTGCGCATATGACCAATCCATTATTGACGCCTTTTTCATTGCCGCCTTTTTCTGCGATCAAGCCGGAACACGTCGTCCCTGCGGTGACCAAAGCGCTGGACGACTGCCGGGCGGCGGTAGAAAGCGTGGTGGCGCAAGGCGCGCCGTACAGCTGGGAAACGCTCTGCCAGCCGCTGGCTGAAGTGGATGATGTGCTGGGACGTATCTTCTCGCCGGTCAGCCATCTGAACTCGGTCAAGAACAGCCCCCAGCTGCGTGAAGCCTACGAGCAAACCCTGCCGCTGCTGTCGGAATACAGCACCTGGGTCGGTCAACATGAAGGGTTGTATCAGGCGTATCGCGATCTGCGCGACGGCGACCATTACGCCACGCTAAACACCGCGCAGAAAAAAGCGGTGGATAACGCGCTGCGCGATTTTGAGCTGTCGGGGATTGGCCTGGCGAAAGAGCAGCAGAAACGCTACGGCGAAATCGCCGCGCGCCTGTCTGAGCTTGGCAACCAGTACAGCAACAACGTGCTCGACGCCACCATGGGCTGGAGCAAGCTGGTGACCGACGTCGCTGAGCTGTCCGGGATGCCGGAAAGCGCGCTGGCGGCAGCCGAGGCTCAGGCCCAGGCGAAAGAACAGGAAGGCTATCTACTGACGCTGGATATTCCGAGCTATCTGCCGGTGATGACCTACTGCGACAACCAGGCGCTGCGTGAAGAGCTGTATCGCGCTTACTCCACCCGCGCGTCAGACCAGGGGCCGAATGCCGGCAAATGGGATAACAGCCCGGTGATGGCGGAAATTCTCGCGCTGCGCCACGAACTGGCCCAGCTGCTGGGCTTTGACAGCTATGCCTCCAAATCGCTGTCGACCAAAATGGCGGAAAACCCGCAGCAGGTGCTCGACTTCCTGACCGACCTGGCGAAACGCGCTCGTCCGCAGGGGGAGAAAGAGCTGGCTCAGCTGCGCGCCTTTGCGCAGGCGGAGTTTGGCGTCGACGAACTCCAGCCGTGGGATATCGCTTACTACAGTGAAAAACAGAAGCAGCATCTCTACAGCATCAGCGATGAGCAGCTACGCCCTTATTTCCCGGAAAATAAAGCGGTTAACGGCCTGTTTGAAGTGGTGAAACGTATTTACGGGATTACCGCGAAAGAGCGCACCGATGTGGATGTCTGGCACCCGGAAGTGCGTTTCTTCGAGCTGTATGATGAGCACAACGAACTGCGCGGCAGCTTCTATCTCGATCTGTATGCGCGCGAGCACAAACGCGGCGGGGCGTGGATGGACGACTGCGTCGGGCAGATGCGTAAACTCGACGGTTCACTGCAAAAGCCGGTCGCCTACCTGACCTGCAACTTTAACCGCCCGGTGAACGGCAAACCCGCGCTGTTCACCCACGATGAAGTGATCACCCTGTTCCACGAATTTGGTCACGGTCTGCACCATATGCTGACCCGTATCGATACCGCCGGCGTCTCCGGCATCAGCGGGGTACCGTGGGATGCGGTCGAGCTGCCGAGCCAGTTTATGGAAAACTGGTGCTGGGAGCCGGAAGCGCTGGCGTTTATCTCCGGTCACTATGAAACCGGCGAACCGCTGCCGCAGGCGCTGCTGGAAAAAATGCTGGCGGCGAAAAACTATCAGGCCGCGCTGTTCATTCTGCGTCAGCTGGAGTTCGGCCTGTTCGACTTCCGCCTGCACGCGGAGTACCAGCCGGAGCAAGGGGCGAAAATCCTCGAAACGCTGGCGGAAATCAAAAAGCAGGTCGCCGTGGTGCCGGGTCCGTCCTGGGGCCGCTTCCCGCATGCCTTCAGCCATATTTTTGCCGGGGGCTATGCGGCAGGTTACTACAGCTATCTGTGGGCCGATGTCCTGGCGGCGGACGCCTTCTCGCGCTTTGAAGAGGAGGGGATTTTCAACCGTGAAACCGGCCAGTCGTTCCTCGATAACATCCTGAGCCGCGGCGGTTCCGAAGAGCCAATGGTACTGTTTAAACGCTTCCGCGGTCGCGAGCCGCAGCTGGATGCGATGCTGGAGCATTACGGTATTAAGGGTTAAGTCCGCTGTGAAGATCTGCTTAATTGATGAAACGGGCGCCGGAGACGGCGCCTTATCTGTTCTTGCCGCTCGCTGGGGCCTGATGCAGGACGATGACAATCCGCTGGCGCTGGTCATGACCTGCGAGCATCTCGAGCTGCGTAAACGCGACGAGCCAAAACTTGGCGGCATCTTCGTCGATTTCGTCGGCGGGGCGATGGCCCACCGGCGTAAATTTGGCGGCGGTCGCGGCGAGGCGGTGGCGAAAGCGGTGGGCGTCAAAGGCGACTACCTGCCGGATGTGGTGGATGCGACGGCGGGACTGGGGCGCGATGCCTTCGTGCTGGCCTCGGTGGGCTGCCGCGTACGGATGCTGGAACGTCATCCGGTCGTGGCGGCCCTGCTTGATGACGGGCTGGCTCGCGGCTACGCCGACCCGGAAATCGGCCCGTGGCTGCGCGAGCGTTTGCAGCTGATCCATGCCTCCAGCCTGACGGCGCTGACCGACATTACGCCGCGCCCGCAGGTGGTCTATCTTGATCCGATGTTCCCGCATAAGCAGAAAAGTGCGCTGGTGAAAAAAGAGATGCGCGTGTTTCAGTCGCTGGTCGGGCCGGATCTGGATGCCGACGGCCTGCTGGAGCCAGCGCGTCAGCTGGCGACCAAACGGGTGGTGGTGAAACGTCCGGACTATGCGCCGCCGCTGGCGGATGTCGATACGCCGAACGCGGTGGTCACCAAAGGCCACCGTTTCGATATTTACGCCGGGACGCCCGAGTCGCGTTGGTGAAAAATAACAACGCCCGCAAAGGCGGGCGTTGGCATTCTGCTGGTTAACCGCGCGAACGGTTATTCGTCTTCTTCATCGCGCAGCGGCACAATCAGCATATCGACGTGAACGGTATTGATGAGCTGACGCGCGGAAGACATCAGCTTGCTCCAGAAATCCTGATGGTGACCGCAAACCACCAGATCCATATCGTATTTTTTAATCGCATCAACCAGTACCTGGCCGAGATCGCCGCTGCCGCTCAGGGTTTCGGTAATCGGATAGCCCGCGTTGGTGGACAGTTCGCTCAGGGCGTAGTGCGTCTCTTCGGAAATGCGTTTCTGCATGTCGCCCAGGTTGACATCGATCAGACCGGTGTACAGGTCGGAGTAATTAACATCCACGTGAATCAGAGAGACTTTGGCATTATAAGGACGCGCCATAGAAACGGCTTTCTCTACCAGAACTTTGCTTTCCGGGGAGAGGTCTACTGCGATAAGAATATGTTTGTAAGCCATAGTGTTACTCCTTCCATAAGTTGTCGATGACCATTGGACCAGACAGCGGGTGCTGCCGCTTCGCCCGCGTCCTGCGTGCTAATCCGCGGGGGTACAGTCCTTTAAGGACTTAATTGTAGAAGATATTTCTACCTTATAGCGCCCCTCATGCTCCGTCAATGCACCTGATTCACCAAAAGTTAAACAAATATATTCATCTTACGCATTGATAACGATTAACCTTGTGGTAAAAAAATTGACTGATCTCCTACACTATTTAATGAGCCGATCGGATAAATAAACGTGATCGGAATCGCACTCTCGTATTGTGTTGGGTTGGGTATTGGGAAGCGCTAGCTCCGGAGATGTCTCCGAGGGCGGGTCGCCGGGGAGGACGTATGATCAGCACTATTGCGCTGTTTTGGGCCCTGTGTATCGTTTGTGTGGTGAATATGGCACGTTACTTCTCTTCATTGCGTGCATTATTGGTTGTGCTACGTGGTTGCGATCCCTTGCTTTATCAATATGTTGATGGCGGAGGCTTTTTTACTTCGCATGGGCAGCCGGGCAAACAGGTGCGCCTGGTCTGGTACATCTACGCCCAACGTTATCGCGATCATCACGATGATGAATTTATTCGTCGCTGCGAGCGGGTTCGGCGGCTGTTTATCCTGACCAGCGCCCTGTGCGGCCTGGTGGTGGTGAGTCTGATCGCGTTACTGATTTGGCACTAGCCGGATGACAGGTAAAAAAAACGGGCCAGTTTCCTGACCCGTTTAGGGTTGCTCGCTCAGCGGTAATGACCTGAACTTAGATAATCTTGAGGGCTAGCCAGTACAGCCCGCCTGACAACAGGATTGCTGCCGGCAAGGTCAGCACCCACGCCATCAGAATACTGGTGACGGTCTTTTTCTGCAGGCCGCCGCCATCGACGAGCATCGTCCCCGCCACGGAGGAGGAGAGCACGTGGGTGGTCGATACCGGCATACCGGTGTAACTCGCCAGGCCAATCGAAATCGCCGCGGTCATCTGGGCGGACATACCTTGCGCGTAGGTCATGCCTTTCTTACCGATCTTCTCGCCGATAGTGGTCGCCACGCGACGCCAGCCGATCATGGTGCCGATACCCAGCGCCAGCGCCACGGCCATAATGATCCAGATTGGCGCGTACTCGATGGTGCTCAGCATATCGATTTTCAGTTTCTTCAGCAGGCGCTGATCGTCAGCATTCACTTCCGGTAGCTTCGCGACTTTGTCGGTGGTGTCGGAAATGCACAGCATGATGCGACGCAGTTGACTCCGCTGATCCACGGAGAGCGAGTCATAGCTTTCAATACCGGTCAGCGCCGTTTTCACGTGACTCAGCGCGTTGATGGTATTCGCCGGATGGCAATGGAACTCACCGCCGCTGGCGGCCGTTCCGGCCTCCGGAGAAGGAATCAGTTGCTCAACGCCGGTGACCTTTTTCAGCAGCTCAGGGCGCTGCTCGAAGAAGGTTTCCACGTTGTTCACCGCATCGCGGGTCCGGGTAATCTCATAGCCGGAGGCATTCATGTTCACGACGAAACCTGCCGGCGCCACGCCGATAAGTACCAGCATGACCAGGCCAATGCCTTTCTGGCCGTCGTTAGCGCCGTGGGAGAACGATACGCCAATGGCGGACAGAATCAGGGCAATACGGGTCCAGAATGGCGGTTTTTTCTTACCGTCTTTCTTCTCGCGTTCTGCGGGCGTCATGTGAATACGGGCGCGTTTTACGGTACCGCTCCAGTAACGACGCAAAATGAAAATCAGGCCGCCAGCGATCACCAGACCGACAATAGGTGAAACGATCAGTGAGGCGAAAATACCGATGACTTTCGGGATATTCAGCGCGTCAACCACGGATGTCCCGGTCATCAGCGCATTGGTTAAACCAATCCCGATGATAGCGCCGATCAGCGTGTGCGAACTGGAGGCCGGAAGGCCAAAATACCAGGTACCAAGATTCCAGATAATCGCTGCCAGCAGCATAGAGAACACCATGGCGAGGCCATGTGCGGAACCCATGTTAAGCAGCAGGTCGGTCGGCAGCATATGCACGATGGCATAAGCGACGCTAAGACCCCCCAACAGAACACCGAAGAAGTTGAAGAGGGCCGCCATCGCAACAGCAAGTTGTGACCGCATTGCGCGTGTGTAAATCACAGTAGCAACAGCGTTTGCGGTATCATGAAAACCGTTAATCGCTTCGTAAAACAGCACGAAAGCTAAAGCAAGCAATAGTAATAGCCCGGTATGTAAATCCAGACCGGCAAATAAATGTAGCATAGGACGTTACGCCATTTTGAGGACATGAACGCGGCGCATTATCAGTGACTTTAGCGGCGTGGGCAAAGTGAAATATGGAATTTTTTTGATTTTCTTCCGGTCTGTATTTTACCCACTTAAGAGTAATCCTATATCTTTCAATAAGGTACATGAATACATGGATTTTCGTGCTGGTGCGACCAGCGTGAAAAATTTACAATTCCCGACAATCGGGATATGAGGAAGGTTGTGTGGAAAGGTTTGATGCCATTGTAATCGGCGCCGGGGCGGCGGGAATGTTTTGTGCGGCGCAGGCGGGCCAGGCCGGGCTGCGCGTGCTGTTGCTGGATAATGGCAAAAAGCCGGGCCGTAAAATTCTGATGTCCGGCGGCGGCCGCTGCAACTTTACCAATATGTATATTGAGCCGGCAGCCTATCTCAGCCTGAACCCGCATTTTTGCAAATCTGCGCTGGCGCGCTATACCCAGTGGGATTTTATCGAACTGGTGGGCAAACACGGCATTGCCTGGCATGAGAAGACCCTCGGCCAGCTGTTTTGCGATGATTCCGCGGAGCAGATAGTCAACCTGCTGCTGGCCGAATGCGAGAAAGGCGGCGTGCAAATTCGCCTGCGTAGCGAAATTATCGGCGTAGAACGCGACGATGAAGGCTACAGGTTACAGCTCAACGGCGACGAGGTGGCGGCGAAAAAACTGGTCGTGGCCTCCGGCGGCCTGTCGATGCCGGGCCTTGGTGCGTCGCCGTTTGGCTATAAACTTGCCGGGCAGTTTGGCCTCAAGGTGCTGCCGACCCGTGCCGGGCTGGTGCCTTTTACGCTGCACAAACCGCTGCTTGAGCCGCTACAGGTGCTCTCCGGCGTGTCGGTACCTGCGACCATTACCGCGGAAAACGGCACGCTGTTTCGCGAGAATCTGCTGTTTACCCACCGCGGGCTCTCCGGGCCGGCGGTGCTGCAAATATCCAGCTACTGGCAGCCGGGCGAGTTTGTCACCATCAACCTGCTGCCGGATTGCCATCTTGATGATTTCCTTAACGCGCAGCGTAGCGAACATCCGAATCAAAGCCTGAAAAACACCCTCGCCATGCAGCTGCCGAAGCGGCTGGTGGAGTGCCTGCAGCAGCTGGGACAAATTCCGGACGTCACGCTAAAACAGCTCAACGTGCGCGAGCAGGAAATGCTGGTGGAGACGCTGACCGCCTGGCGCGTGCAGCCCAACGGCACCGAAGGCTACCGTACGGCGGAGGTGACGCTCGGCGGCGTAGATACTCACGAACTGTCGTCGCGGACCATGGAAGCGCGCAAGGTACCGGGGCTCTATTTTATCGGTGAAGTGATGGATGTGACCGGCTGGCTGGGCGGCTATAACTTCCAGTGGGCCTGGTCTTCCGCCTGGGCCTGCGCCCAGGCGCTGGCAGAGGCGTAAAACAGAGGGCAGCCTCCGGTGACGGCAGGCTGCCCTCCGGTTTATCCGTTCAGACCCAGAAAATACTGGGCGATTTTGAAGTAGATAATCAGCCCGGTACCATCAATCAGCGTGGCGATAAACGGCGCGGAGACCACCGCCGGGTCGATACCCACGCGCTTGAGCGTCAGCGGGATCACTGACGAGACCAGCGCGCTCCACAGCGTAATGCAGACCAGCGTCAGGCTGACAATCAGGGTGATCTCCAGGCCGATACCCATCATCCAGGCACGCAGGCAGCCCGCCAGACCGAGAGTGAGGGCAATCAGCAGCGATGTCGTCATCTCTTTACGAATCACCCGCCCCACATCGCGCAGGCGTACTTCGCCGAGCGCCATGGAACGGACCAGCGTGGAGGTGATCTGCGTCCCGCTGTTGCCGCCGGTGCCGATCAGCAACGGAATAAAGAAGGCCAGCGCAATGGCGGATTCCAGCGCCTCTTCAAAATGTTGAATCACGCTGCTGGTGTAGGCTTCCGCCACGAACAGCAGCAGTAGCCATACCGAACGTTTCTTCCACAGCGTCCACGGGCTGATCTCCAGATAGGGCTTCTCCAGCGGGAGCGTGGCGCCCTGGCGATGAATATCTTCGGTGACGTCATCTGCCAGCAGATGGGCAATCTCTTTTTCCATCAGGCAGCCGACCAGTTCACCTTTTTCCACCACCGGCACCAGATCGAGGCCGCGTTCGCTCAGTTCGGCGACCACCTCCTGGCGCTCATCATCGGGCTTCACGCGGAACAGGCAGCTGTCCATTAAATAGCGAATGGATTGCGCCGTATCGCTCTCCTGAAGCAGCTTTTTAATCGATAAACTGCCGCGCAGCTTCTTTCCGGCCACCACAAAGACCTGGCCTGGAATATCATCGCTGGCGAGCTGCGAGACAAAGAGCTCCCGCGCTTCATAGACGCTGAGGTGCTCGGGCAGAGTGATAAAATCGGTACGCATATACTGGGCGATCGCATCGCCATCGAAGGCGGTGGTAGCCAGGTGTGCGGCGCAGTGTTGCATTGAAGACATGGTGTAATTCCCTATAAAAAATCACTCATAGGGGCGAACAAGACAGGATGAGCACAGGCAGATCCCTACGTCCTGGTTTTAGCACTGCACAACGTATCTGTCCGGCATGAACGCCGTCAGAAGTTACCTTGGCAACACCTTGATTCGATGGATGCCTGTATTTCCCTGAGTGGTCTCTCTCGATACCAGCAGGGCGGTAACTTGTATTTGTGCAGGAGCCTCGCCATAACGAGATCGTTAAATGAGCGGCCATTATAGGGAAGCCGGGGGGCGGTGAAAGCGTATCATTTACGTGGTTTATCAACTGTTGATAAACCACGATAAATATCGTGGTTTTTCAGAACGGTATCGCCCTTCAGCGCGGCGTATGCTCGTCTGAAGCCGTTAAGCAGTGCAAATGACCATGACGTACGCCGCGCTGGGCAATTACCGCATCGGCAAAATGCTGCACCTCGCCCATCTCGCCTTTAAGGACGGCAATCTCCAGGCAGTCGTCGTGGCTGATATGCACGTGCAGCGTCGCAACGGACAGGTCATGGTGGTGATGCTGCGTGGCGATAAGCCGGCTTGCCAGCTCGCGCTTTTCATGTTCATAGACATAGGAAAGCACCGCGTAGCCGCGCTGTTCGGGCTGTTGCGCATGCTCATGCATCAACGTATTGCGCAAGATATCGCGCACCGCCTCCGAACGGTTGTGATAGCCGCGCCGGGCGCTCAGCGCGTCCAGGGTGGCCAGAAGATCGTCATCAAGAGTCAGGGTTACGCGCTGCATGGTCGTTTCTCTTTAGCAAGGGTAGGTGGGAAAGCGGGAAGGACCGCACGCTGAAGTGCCCGACCCGCCATTGACTGCAGACGCAGCGGTGTGTTGACCGCGGTGGTTTCAACAATCTGCCCACTCTCCATCACCATCACCCGCTGACAAAAGCGCTCTACCAGCCGCAGGTCGTGCGTGATAAACAGGCAGGCGGTAGAAAACTGTACCTGCAGACGCTTTAGCAACGCAACGATCTCCGCCTGTAAAACGAGGTCAAGATTCGAGACGGCCTCATCGAGGATCAGTAACGGGGGACGCACAACCAGCGCCCGCGCCAGGCAAACGCGCTGTAGCTGCCCGCCGCTAAGCTGGTGCGGACGTGTGTCGAGCAGGAGAGGAGAAAGATCAACCGCCTGCATCATCGCTTCGACCCGCGCCTGGCGCTCATCGCGCGTGAAGCGAAACAGATGGCGCAGCGGTTCGCTGATGATCTCATTCACCGTTTTACGCGGGTTCACGGCGCTTTGAGCATCCTGGAAAACCAGCTGGATATCGCGACGAAACGCGCGCTGCGCGTCGCCTTTTAGCGTCTGAATCGGCGTTCCGCGCCAGGTTATCTCGCCGTTATCCGGTGTCTCAAGGCCGACCAGCATCCTCGCCAGGGTGCTTTTGCCGCAGCCGCTGCGTCCAAGCAGCGCTACCGTTTCACCCGTCTGGATGCTCAGGCTGACGTCGCGCAGCACGCCCGGCTGGTGCGGGTAATCGTGGCTGACGTCGGTCACGTTCAGTAGGCTCATTCTGCACACTCCATTCCGTACAGCGCCAGGTGTGCCGCCAGCAGCCGTTGACTCACCGGATGCCGGGGAGCGCTGAACAGGGTGTTGACGTCGCAATGCTCGACGATGCGCCCGTGGTCCATCACCGCGACTTCGTGCGCCAGTCGCGCCACTACGCCCATGTCGTGAGTGACCAGCAGCAGTCCCTGGCCGCGGCTGGAGACAATCTCTTCCAGCAGATCCAGAATGCGCCCCTGCGCCACGGTATCGAGGTCAGTGGTGGGTTCATCGGCGAAGATAAAGGGCGCCTTACTCAGCAGGGCGAGGGCGATCATCATGCGCTGCAACATCCCGCCGCTCATCTCGAAGGGATAGCGTTTCAGGAGCTGAGACGGGTTTTCCAGACCGACGGCGGCCATGGCGGCAATCAGCGCCGCATCATCCGCCGGCTGGCCAGCGGCGCGGCAGGTTTCCCGCGCATGGGTCGCCATCGTGTACAGCGGATTAAAGGCGCTGCGTGGATTTTGCATAATCGTGGCAACGGTGCCGCCGCGCAGCTGCTCGCCGTGCACCGGAATGCCGTCCAGCAGCAGATGCCCGGCGGTTTGCCGGACGCCGGGGGGCAGCACGCCAAGCGCGGCGGCGCAGGTCAGCGATTTCCCGCAACCGCTGCTGCCGAGCAGAGCCAGTACCTGCCCGCGACGTAAGGTTAACGACAGATCCGTGACCAGCGGCTGACCGGCGCACAGCGTCAATTGTTCTAACTGGATCTTTTGCGGCATCAGTGGCTGTGCTCCGCGATCAGATGAGGATCGAGACGATCGCGCAGCGCGTCGCCCACCAGGTTAAAGGCCATCACGCTGATAAACAGCGCCAGACCGGGCCACAGCATCTGTAGCGGCTGGCTCCAGATAAACTGCCGCGCATCGTTGATCATCACCCCCCATTCTGCCGTCGGCGCGCTGACGCCAAGGCCGAGGAACGACATCCCGGCGACGTGCAGCATCATATGACCGATATCGAGGGTGGCGAGAACCAGCAGCGAGGGCACTACCGCGCCGGCCAGGTGATCGAGGAAAAGCCGCCAGCGATTCGCTCCGCTCAGCCGTGCGGCGAGAATAAACTCGCGCTGGCGCAGGGAGACCACCAGGCTGCGAACCATGCGCGCGTACCAGGCCCAGTGAGACAACGCGATGGCGATAATGACGTTGGTCAACCCGGTTCCCAGCACGCCGACCATAAAAAACGACAGAATGGAGGTTGGAAAGGTCATAAACATGTCGGCCACCCGCATGGTGAGCTGATCGACCCGCCCGCCCATGAGTCCGGCACAGCCGCCAACGAGAAGCCCCAGCGCCAGAACCAGCAGTAAACAGGCCATCACCGCTCCCAGCGACACCCGGGTCGCCGCCAGCAGACGGGAGAAAATATCGCGGCCCAGATGGTCGGTCCCCAGCCAGTGCTGGCCGTCCGGCGACAGCAGACGGGAAGGTAAATCAATGGCCTGCGGATCATACGGCAGCCACCACTGGCTGGTGAGCGCCACTAGCGTCAGCAGGACGATGATGACCAGCGCCGCGCGCACCGAACCGCGCGCTGAGAAGAAAAAGCTCATGAGTGCGCTCCTTCATGACGACGAATACGCGGGTCCAGCGCGGCGTTGAGCAGATCGACCGCCAGATTGCACAGGGCGAATACCACCACCATGATAAGCGTAAAGCATTGAATCACTGGATAATCGCGATTAAAGATCGCCGAGACGGCATAGCGGCCGATGCCCGGCCAGGCAAAGATATTTTCGATGATCATCGTCCCGCCGATCAGTTCGCCAATGTGCATGCCCACAGCGGTAATCATCGGTAGCGAGGCGTTGCGCAGAATGTGGCGACGTTCGATTTGCCTGGCATTCAGGCCGCGCAGGCGCGCCCAGGTGACATGGCGCTGTCCGGCCACGTCCAGCATGCTGGCGCGCAGGAGACGGGCGTTAATCGCCAGCGACATAAACGCAATCGACACCGCCGGCAGGACGATATGCTGCCAGCCGCCGTAGCCGAGAGCGGGCAGCCACTGTAAATAGACCGAGAAGAACAGCACCAGTAAAAAGGCGAGCCAGAAGTTTGGCATCGACACGCCAAGAAAGGCGATGAGCCGCACGATGAAATCCGGCAAATGCTCGCGGTGACGCGCGGCCCAGATGCCCAGCGGTACGGAGGTCAGCAGGATCAGCACCAGCGCCGCGCCCGCCAGCTGCAGCGTTGCAGGCAGGAAGCGCAGCACATCGTCAAGCACCGGACGCTGGGTGGCAAATGATACGCCAAAATCGAGATGTAGCGCGCGCCATAGCCAGTGGCCATACTGGACGACGAGCGGCTGATCCAGCCCGAGCATCGTTCGCGTAGAGGCCACCATCTCCGGCGTCGGCGGCAGGTTTGACAGCCGCAGGTAGTCGAGCGCCGGGTCGCCGGTGCCGAGGCGAAGCATCAGGAAGATAATCACCGAGGCGGCAAAAATCATCGGAATCAGCAGCAGAATGCGCCGCAGCAGATAGCGTTGCATCAGGGATTCACCGGCTGGATCTGTTCGAACGGAATTTCAGCGGTAACCGGCGCGTAAGGAATCGGCCCCAGTTCGGGTTTCGCCACCACCATCATCGAGATATAGCTGACGGGCAGATAGACCGCGTCGTTGTGCAGACGGGTCAGAATATCGCGATACAGCGCCTGACGTTGCGTTGCGTCGCTGGTGGTCAGCACCTGGCCAATCTCTTTATCGATCAGCGGCTTGTCTGCTAACCCTTGCTGGGCCTGATAATCGGCGTGCGAGGGGACGCGCATTGAGCTCATAAACGCGTGCGGGTCATATGGCGCCCCCCAGGTACGGTTAAAAATCATGCCAAAGCGGCCGTCGCGCTGGCGGGCGTAAATGCTGCTCTCCTCTTCACCGACCAGCGCCACGTCCACCCCGACCTGGCGCATATCCGCCTGGATTATCTCCGCCATCGACTTACTCAGGGCATCGGTGCCGATAAACGACAGTTCGATGTGCAGCGGTTGGCTGTTTTTCTCGCGAATCGCTTTGCCGGCAGGGCGGATCCAACCGGCGTTCTCCAACAGGGCGTTAGCCTGCTGCGGGTCGTAGTGGCGTGGTTTGAGGCCAATATCGGCGTACGGCACGGAGGGGGCAAACAGCGTGTCGGCCACCTGTTGCGTACCGTACAGCGCATTGTCGATCAGCGATTTTTTATTCACCGCGTAATTCAGTGCTTCACGCACCGCCAGTTCGTTCGTGGGGGCTCTGGCGGAGTTCAGGGCCAGCATCACCGTTTCGACAGGCTGAGAGAGCTGGGTACGCCAGGCCGGGTTATGGCTGAAACGGGCAAAGGTATCCAGCGGCAGCAGGCCCTCGTTACCGTAAAGCAGATCGATCTCGCCGGTTTCAAAGGCGACGGCGCGGGTCATCGGGTCCGGGATCACTTTCACGGTCACCTGGCGGATTGCCGGTTTGTCGCCCCAGTAGCGGTCGTTGCGTACCAGCACATCATACTGGTTAAGTTTCGAGGTTTTCAGCATCCAGGGGCCGGTGCCGACCGGCGCTTTGATGCCGTGCTGCGTTCCCCCTTCAACAAACTGCGAAGGGGCGATAAAACGGAACGGGCGCGGCAGCGCCAGCTCCTGCAAGAAAGGGGAGTAGGCGCTTTTGAGCGTAATCTGCAGCTGCGTATCGCTGAGCGCCCGCACGTCGGTAATCTGATTGGTCAGCTCCAGCCAGGCATGGCGCTGTCGGTTAGCCAGTACCGCCTGGAAGTTGGCGACCGCGGCCTGCGCATTGAACGGCTCGCCGTTAGAAAACTGCACGTCGTTACGCAGAGTAAAGCGCCACACTTTCCCGTCCGCAGAGTGGCTCCAGTGGGTGGCCAGCCACGGTTTTACCGAGCCATCCGCCTGATACTTTACCAGCGGCTCATACACCATGCTTTGGGCAAACATCTGGTTGGGGGTATACAGGTGCGGGTTCAGCGGACCCACGTTCACCGGCCAGGCGGTAGTGATATCGTATGAGGCGGCGGCGGTCAGCAGAGGTGCGCAGGCGAGAAGCGCCAGCAGCGCGGTGCGGAAAATAGACAAGGTCTTTATCTCAACTGGACGGAAAGTATGATGATTTTAATAATTCATCATACTTCAGGCCTAACCTGGATCAATGTCAGACCGGAAAGTATAAGAATTTCATATATACACGTCGTGCTTCCGGTTGTCTGCGGGTTAGCCGGGTCGCGATAGCCTGAAGGATTCGTGTGCCCGCAGGCCCGCGCACGCGGGCGATTCATGGCGTCCTGAACAGCGCCAGCAGCGTTTCGAGCTGTTCATCGAGAGGAGCCAGATCGCGTTTGACGATCAGATGCAGCGGCGTGGCGCGTCGGGCGCCGTGGCTGAGCGGCAAGATTTTCAGTACACCCTGCTCCAGCCGGGAGCGGATGCGCTCTTCGGGAAGCCAGCCGAATCCGACCTGATACAGCACGGCATCGATAGCGGCATCAATGGTGGAAAATGTCCACGCATCGCGGCCTGTCTGCGGGTCGTCGCTGCGATCGGCGATACGCACCAGCGGCCAGGGGGCCAGCGCGCTGTCGTCGAGAGGGCCGCTCAGCCTGGCAAGCGGATGGTCCCGGTGGGCAACGGCGACAAAATCAATGTTCATCAACCATTCGCCGCGTCCGCTAATATCCTGGCGGCGGGTGAGTACCATCACGTCGGCCTCGCTGCGGGCCTCCTGCTCATCTTTCATATTTTCGAGGACTTCGGTCAGCCTCACCTGAGTCTGCGGATGGCGCTGCTGAAACTGGCGCAGAATGGCAAACAGCCGTTGGCGGGGGAAAATACTATCCACAACCAGGTCCAGACGGGTCCGCGCGCCGTTGCGCAGGGTCGCCGCGCGGGTTTCAACGTATGAAAACGCTTGCAGGAGCGGTTTTACCTGGCTTAGCAGCAGCTCCCCGGCCGGGGTGAGTACCGCGCGGCGGCCAGCAGGGTGCAGCAGCGCGACGCCCAGCCTTTCCTGCAGCAGGGCGAGGTTATAGCTCACCGAAGACTGGCTGCGATGGGTCTCTTCTGCCGCTTTGGCGAAGCTACCCAGCTCAATGACTTTTTCCAGCAAGGACCATTGTTCCAGCGTCGTTTTGTGCATTATTTATCGAAAAAGTGAATGAATTTCATCAAAACATAGCGTTATTCATTCATTTTTTAAAGCCGTATGCTGAGTCTCAACAGCAAAGGAGAAATCATTATGAGCACTTTTGATAAACATGATTTGCGCGGTTTTATCGGCAAACATCTGGTTTATACCTACGATAACGGGTGGAATTACGAAATTTACGTCAAAAACGGCAACACCCTGGATTACCGGATTCACAGCGGTATTGTCGGGAACCGCTGGGTGAAGGATCAGCAGGCCTGGATTGTGCGGGTAGGGGAGAGCATTTATAAAATTTCGTGGACGGAGCCGACCGGTACCGACGTGAGTCTGATTGTGAACCTGGGCGATAAGCTGTTCCATGGCACCATCTTTTTCCCCCGCTGGGTGATCAACAACCCGGAAAAAACCGTCTGCTTCCAGAACGAACACATCCCGCTGATGGTTTCTTACCGTGAAGCCGGACCGGCTTATCCGACGGAAGTGATTGACGAGTTCGCCACGATCACCTTCATACGCGATTGCGGTGCAGATAATAACAGCGTCATTAATTGCCCTG
This sequence comes from Klebsiella sp. Lac1, assembly GCF_009825425.1. NCBI lineage: Bacteria > Pseudomonadati > Pseudomonadota > Gammaproteobacteria > Enterobacterales > Enterobacteriaceae > Klebsiella > Klebsiella sp. Lac1. The sequence continues at coordinate 164,152 of NZ_VJZJ01000004.1, read as the reverse complement.
CTAATCAATTAGCGACTGACTTTCCTGCAAATTTGTCATCTTCCGGAAATGATTTGTGATCTAAGGTAGGTTTTTAAAATTCTGTTTGTTGTTTGACTGTTTAATGTTTGTTTACTTTACTGCACCGCGCTCCTGTTTTGCCCATAAATGGGGGCCATTTTCCCGCTTTACCCCTGCCTCATTTCCTGTAAATTTCTTTTAAAAACAATTGATTATTTTCCCTCTGGTAAATTATATTAATTTCTTAAGATTATCCTAAGCAACTCCGTCTAAATTTAATAACGTCAAATACCCTGGAATGAAAAGTGGCATTGAAGAGATTCCATTTTCATTTTGTTTAAGTCCGCTGGCGCAGGATATTTTTTCTATCGACCCGTAACCCTGAAAGGGTCATATACAGAACAGGAAAATGATGAGCGAATTTTTGCCGTTTTCGCGCCCGTCGATGGGCGACGCAGAGCTGGCTGCGCTGCGTGAAGTTTTGCAATCGGGCTGGATCACGACCGGACCGAAAAACCAGGCGTTGGAAGAGGCATTCTGCACGCTGACCGGCAACCGTCACGCCGTGGCGGTGAGTTCGGCGACTGGCGGCATGCACGTTACGCTGATGGCGCTGGGCATTGGCCCTGGCGATGAAGTCATCACGCCCTCCCAGACCTGGGTTTCCACGCTGAACATGATCTGTCTGCTGGGCGCGACACCGGTGATGATCGATGTCGATCGCGACAATCTGATGATTACCGCCGAGGCGGTTGCCGCGGCGATTACCCCCAACACCAAAGCGATTATTCCCGTGCACTACGCGGGCGCGCCTGCGGATATCGACGCGATTCGCGCCGTGGCGGAACGTCACGGTATCCCGGTGATTGAAGATGCCGCGCATGCGGCGGGGACCTATTACAAGGGCAAACACGTGGGCGGACGCGGCTGCGCGATCTTCTCTTTCCACGCCATCAAAAATATGACCTGCGCCGAAGGCGGACTGATCGTCACCGATGACGATGCGCTGGCATCGCGCATACGTAGCCTGAAATTCCACGGCCTTGGCGTCGATGCGTATGACCGCCAGACGCATGGTCGTGCGCCGCAGGCGGAGGTGATTTCGCCGGGCTTCAAATACAATCTGGCTGATATTAACGCCGCGCTGGCGCTGGTGCAGCTGGATAAACTGGCCCATGCCAACCAGCGTCGGAGCGAGATTGCCCAGCGCTATCTGCGCGAGCTGGCGGATACGCCGTTTAAGCCGTTGGCGATACCGGAGTGGCAACACCAGCACGCCTGGCACCTGTTTATTATCCGCGTGGATGAAGCCACCTGCGGGATCAGCCGCGATGCGTTAATGGAAAAACTGAAAGCCATGGGCATCGGCACCGGTCTGCACTTCCGCGCGGCGCACACGCAAAAATACTACCGCGAGCGTTTCCCGACGCTTTCCTTACCGAATACGGAATGGAACAGCGCACGTATCTGTTCACTCCCTTTGTTCCCGGATATGACCGACGATGACGTCACTCGGGTCATTTCTGCGCTGCACCAGCTGTCAGGATGTTGATATGTTTACTTACTCTCCCGTGAAAAAGGTCTCGGTCGTTATTCCGGTTTATAACGAACAGGAGAGCCTGCCCGAGCTGATTCGCCGTACGGATACCGCCTGCGCGACGCTGGGTCGCCAGTATGAAATTCTGCTGGTCGACGATGGCAGCAGCGATGATTCTGCCCGCATGTTGACCGAGGCTGCAGAAGCCGAAGGCAGCCATGTGGTCGCGGTGTTGCTTAACCGCAACTATGGCCAGCACTCGGCCATTATGGCGGGCTTCAGCCATGTGACCGGCGATCTGATTATTACCCTTGATGCCGACCTGCAAAACCCGCCGGAAGAGATTCCGCGCCTGGTGGCGAAGGCGGACGAAGGCTACGACGTGGTTGGTACCGTGCGGCAGAACCGCCAGGACACCGTATTTCGCAAAAGCGCGTCGAAGATGATCAACCGCCTGATTCAGCGTACCACCGGTAAAGCGATGGGGGACTACGGCTGCATGCTGCGCGCCTATCGTCGCCACATCATCGATGCGATGCTCAATTGCCATGAGCGCAGCACGTTCATCCCGATTCTGGCGAATACCTTCGCGCGCCGGGCGGTTGAAATCCCGGTGATGCACGCGGAGCGTGAATTTGGCGATTCCAAATACAGCTTTATGCGCCTGATTAATCTGATGTACGACCTGGTGACCTGTTTGACCACCACGCCGCTGCGTCTGCTTAGCGTCTTTGGCAGCGTGATTGCCCTGCTGGGCTTTACTTTTGCCTTCCTGCTGGTGTTCCTGCGCCTGGTATTTGGCCCACAGTGGGCGGCGGAAGGGGTATTCATGCTGTTTGCCGTGCTGTTCATGTTCATCGGTGCACAGTTTGTCGGCATGGGGCTACTCGGGGAGTATATCGGACGCATCTATAACGATGTCCGCGCCCGTCCCCGCTACTTTATTCAACGTGTTGTACGTCAGCCGGAAACGGCGTCTCAAGAGGAAGATCGTTCATGAAAGCTGTAGTCTTCGCTTATCACGATATGGGTTGTGCCGGCATTCAGTCTCTGCTGGATTCCGGGTATGAAATCGCCGCTATTTTCACCCATCCGGATAACCCTGGCGAAAACCATTTCTTTGGCTCGGTTGCGCGTATTGCTGCGGAACAAGGTATCCCGGTGTGGGCACCAGAAGATGTTAACCACCCGCTGTGGATCGAACGCATCCGCGACATGAAGCCGGACGTCCTGTTCTCTTTCTACTATCGCAACATGCTGGGCGACGATATCCTCAGCCTGGCGCCAAAAGGCGGCTTTAATCTGCACGGTTCTCTGCTGCCGAAATATCGCGGCCGCGCGCCGCTGAACTGGGTGCTGGTCAACGGTGAAACGGAAACCGGCGTGACCCTGCATCGCATGGTCAGCCGTGCGGATGCCGGCGATATCGTGGCGCAGCAGACGGTTGCTATCGGCGCTGATGATGCCGCGCTGACCCTGCATCGCAAGCTGTGCGCCGCGGCGTCAGAGCTGCTGAGTCAGGCTCTGCCGGCGATTCGTGAAGGGAAAACCCAGCAGCGTGCCCAGGATGAAAGCCAGGCCACCTACGTTGGTCGCCGCACGCCGGAAGATGGCCGTCTCGACTGGGAAAAACCGGCGCTGACGCTGCATGACCTGGTTCGCGCGGTGTCCGATCCGTGGCCGGGGGCGTTTGGCTATGCCGGCGCGAATAAATTTATCGTCTGGAAATCCCGCGTGCGTCAGGACCTGGCCGCGGCGAAGCCGGGAACGGTCATTTCCACCTCTCCGCTGGTGGTCGCTTGTCAGGATGGCGCGCTGGAGATAGTCACCGGTCAAACCGAGCGCGGCGTTTACATGCAGGGTACGCAGCTGGCGCAGGCGCTGGGGCTGGTATCCGGCGCGGTAATAAGCAGCAAACCGGTTGTGGCGATTAAACGCCGTACCCGCGTGCTGATTCTTGGCGTCAACGGTTTTATCGGTAACCACCTGACCGAGCGTCTGCTCGCCGACGACAACTACGAAATCTACGGTCTGGATATCGGGTCGGACGCGATCGGTCGTTTCCTCGGCAACCCGCGTTTCCACTTCGTTGAAGGCGATATCAGCATTCACTCCGAGTGGATCGAATACCACATTAAGAAATGCGACGTGGTACTGCCGCTGGTGGCCATCGCGACGCCAATCGAATATACCCGCAATCCGCTGCGCGTGTTCGAGCTCGACTTCGAAGAGAACCTGAAGATCATCCGCGACTGCGTGAAATACGATAAGCGTATTATTTTCCCGTCGACCTCCGAAGTGTACGGCATGTGCACCGACAACAACTTTGACGAAGACACCTCAAACCTGGTGGTCGGCCCGATCAACAAACAGCGCTGGATTTACTCGGTATCGAAGCAGCTGCTCGACCGCGTTATCTGGGCCTACGGCGACAAGTCCGGCCTGCGCTTCACGCTGTTCCGCCCGTTCAACTGGATGGGACCGCGTCTGGATAACCTGAATGCCGCGCGTATCGGCAGCTCCCGGGCGATTACCCAGCTGATCCTGAATCTGGTTGAAGGTTCGCCGATCAAACTGATTGAAGGCGGTAAACAAAAACGCTGCTTCACCGATATTAGCGACGGTATCGAAGCGCTGTTCCGCATTATCGAGAACAAAGATGGCCGCTGCGACGGGCAGATTATCAACATCGGTAACCCGGAAAACGAAGCCAGCATCAAAGAGCTGGCGGAGATGCTGCTGGCGTGCTTCGAGCGTCACCCGCTGCGCAACAACTTCCCGCCGTTCGCCGGTTTCCGCGATGTCGAGAGCAGCGATTACTACGGTAAAGGCTACCAGGATGTGGAGCATCGTAAGCCGAGTATTCGTAACGCGAAGCGCTGCCTGAACTGGACGCCGACGGTGCCGATGGAAGAAACCGTGGAGCATACGCTCGACTTCTTCCTGCGCACGGTTGAGCTGGTGGACGACAAGACATCATGAAACAGGTCGGCTTACGCATAGATGTCGATACCTTTCGCGGTACCCGGGACGGGGTACCGCGCCTGCTGAGTCTGCTGGGCCAGCACGGGGTTCAGGCAAGCTTCTTCTTCAGCGTTGGGCCGGACAATATGGGGCGCCATTTATGGCGCCTGATAAAACCGAAGTTTCTGTGGAAGATGTTGCGTTCAAACGCCGCTTCGCTGTACGGCTGGGATATTTTGCTGGCCGGCACCGCCTGGCCTGGGCGACGGATTGGTGCGGGTAATGAAGAGGTTATCCGTGCGACGGCGCAGACGCATGAAGTAGGTCTGCATGCCTGGGATCATTACAGCTGGCAGGCATGGAGCGGCGTCTGGCCACAGGAGCGGCTGACGCTGGAGGTCGAACGCGGCCTGCTCGAGCTGGAGCGGATCATCGGCCGGTCGGTCACCTGTTCCGCCGTGGCGGGCTGGCGCGCGGATCAGCGGGTGGTTAAAGCCAAAGAGTCCTTCAATTTCCTCTACAACAGCGACTGTCGTGGCTCGCGTCCCTTCCTGCCATTGTTGGGCGACAAGATGACGGGTACGGTGCAGGTCCCCGTTACGCTGCCTACCTGGGATGAAGTGGTCGGCAGTAGCGTCGATGCCGGGGGCTTCAATCGCTATCTGCTGGATTGTATTCACCGGGATAGCGGTACGCCGGTCTACACCATTCATGCTGAAGTGGAAGGGATTGCCTTCGCCCAGCAGTTTGATCAACTGCTGACGATGGCGGCACAGGAAGAAATCCAGTTTTGCCCGCTGAGCCAACTGCTGCCCGCAGATTTTAGCGAGCTGCCGCTGGGTAAAGTGGTTCGCGGTGAATTGGCTGGCCGGGAAGGCTGGCTTGGGCGTGAACAATTATTGAGTCAGGACGTATGAAAAGCATTCGTTATAGCGTCTCTTTAGTGGTGTTATTTGCGCTGTATTATCTACTGCCGTTGAATTTTCGCCTGCTCTGGCAGCCTGATGAAACGCGCTATGCGGAGATCAGCCGCGAGATGCTGGCGTCCGGTGACTGGGTGGTGCCGCATTTTCTTGGGCTGCGCTATTTTGAAAAACCGATTGCCGGATACTGGATTAACAGCATCGGGCAGTGGTTGTTTGGTCACAATAACTTTGCCGTGCGCTTTGGCTCGGTCTTCTCCATCAGCGTCACCGCGCTGCTGATTGCGTGGCTGGCATGGCGAATCTGGCAGGACAAACGGGTGGCGATTCTGTCCGCCGTGATCTTCCTGACCGCGCTGCTGGTCTACAGTATTGGCACCTATGCGGTGCTGGATCCGATGATCACCCTGTGGATGGCGCTGGCGATGTGCAGTTTCTGGGGCGCCGCTCAGGCGCAGAGCCGAAGCGGTAAAATCATCGGCTACGCGCTGCTGGGGGCGGCCTGCGGCATGGGCGTCATGACCAAAGGCTTCCTGGCGCTGGCGGTGCCGGTTATCGGGGTTCTGCCGTGGGTGATTGCCCGCAAACGCTGGCGTGAAGTGCTGACCTACGGCTGGTTGGCAGTGGGCGTCTGCGTCCTGGTGGTCCTGCCCTGGGGCCTGGCTATCGCCAAACGCGAACCGGACTTCTGGCGCTACTTCTTCTGGGTGGAGCATATTCAACGCTTTGCCGAGAAAGATGCCCAGCACAAGGCGCCGTTCTGGTATTACATCCCGTTCCTGATCGCCGGAAGTCTGCCGTGGCTGGCGCTGCTGCCCGGAGCGCTGAAGCGCGGCTGGAGCGAGCGCGATGACGCGCGCGGCGCGCTGTATCTGCTGGGCTGGGTGGCGATGCCGTTTCTGTTTTTCAGCATCGCCAAAGGGAAACTGCCGACCTACATTCTGCCGTGCTTCGGGCCGCTGTCGATTCTGATGGCTCGCTATGCGCTGGATGCGGCGAAGGCGGGAGCGAAGGCGCTGCGCATTAACGGCCTTATCAACCTCATCTTTGGTCTGGTTGGTCTGATCGCCGTGCTGGTGGTGTCGCCGTGGGGCGTGATGCATAAACCGGTCTGGACGCAGATTGAGCTGTATAAATGTCTGCTGGCGGCGATTGCGTTTGCCGTCTGGGCGCTGATGGGCTGGCTGGCGATGAAAGATAACGGTCGGCGCTGGACATTAGCCGCCTGCTGTCCCCTGGGGCTGGCGCTGCTGGTTGGCTTTGCCATTCCTGACCGGGTGATCGATAGCAAGCAGCCGCAGTTCATGGTGGATATTATTAGTGAATCGCTGGCGCCAAGCCGCTATGTGCTGAGCAACAACGTCGGTATTGCCGCCGGTCTGGCGTGGGAACTCAAGCGTAACGATATCATCATGTATGATAAGCAGGGTGAGCTGCAGTACGGTTTAGACTGGCCGGATGCGAAGAATAGCTTTGTGAGCCAGGGTGAGTTTGCCGGCTGGCTGGCAGCGCATCGCCAGGAAGGACCGATATCGCTGGTGCTGCTGATGGACAAAGGAGAAAACATGGCCGATTTACCCCTACCGAAACCTGACAACGCCTATGTGTTAGAGCGGGTTGTGTTTCTCCAGTATCTGCCGCAATGAGTACCTGGATCTGCCTGGCGCTGGCGAGCCTGTTAAGCTGCGTCGGGCAGTTGTGCCAGAAACAGGCGACGCGCCCGTCTAAGTCACGGCGGCGCGGTCGCCATATTCTCGGCTGGCTGAGCCTTGCGCTACTGGCGCTTGGCGGCGGTATGCTGCTGTGGTTGAGCGTGCTGCAATCCATTCCGGTGAGCGTCGCCTATCCGATGCTGAGTCTCAATTTTGTCTGGGTGACGTTAGCGGCCTGGGGTATCTGGCGCGAGCCGGTGGCCGGGCGGCACTGGGTTGGCGTAGGGCTGATTGTGGTCGGCATCGTGGTGCTCGGGAGTAGCGTCTGATGGGGTTAATCTGGGCGTTATTCAGCGTCGGGCTGGTCAGCGCCGCACAGCTTCTGCTGCGCGGGGCGATGGTCGAGCTGCCGCCGCTGAGTGACCTGTTCGCGTTTCTGAATCATCTTTTCCATCTGCGGGCCGGAACTCCCGGCCTGGTGCTGGGGCTGAGCGGCTATCTGCTGTCGATGGTCTGTTGGTACTTTGCGCTGCACCAGCTGCCGCTGGCCAAAGCCTACGCCCTGCTCAGCCTGAGCTACATTCTGGTCTGGGCCGCCGCTATCTGGCTACCCGGCTGGCATGAACCTTTCCACTGGCGTTCTCTGCTGGGCGTGCTGATTATCATCGCCGGCGTGCTGACTATCTTCTGGCCGGCGAAGCGCAAAACCTGAGTCAGCGAATCCCGTCGGCCCGAATGCTCTGCTTCCACCTCCGCATGTTCCCCGAGACGGAATACGGCGGTAGCCAGCCTGCGCCAGTTGGTTGTGGCGAATCATGCCGATTCGATATATCAGGATCAGCGCGGAATACTGATTGATATATTATCCTGCCAAAAGCGGAGGGATTACTGGTAAAAATTCGCCGTCAATCTGGTGAGCCTCTCCCATAATGTAATCCGGCTCTCTGCACCGTGGGGTCGGGTGGCAAGTTGAGCGCAGGGGCAAAGCAGCCTTCCCAGACCATTTGCAGGCCCATCCAGGGTTCCGGTGCCGGCGCATGATCAAAATAGCTTTTCAACGAAGAGATCGGGAGGCGGTTGCCAGACACGGCCGCGAATTTGCTGACAGATAAATATCGCCTCCGGCGAGTCGAACAGCGTGATTTTTGTCGCGGCAGGCTGCTTTTGCGCAGACGACGTGATAATAGTGAAACACTGTTGTAAAAGTCTGGTGGACCCCATGCCCGAACCCGTTGACGAACCGGCGCTCAATGGACTGCGCCTTAATCTGCGGATTGTCTCCGTGGTGATGTTTAATTTTGCCAGCTACCTGACAATTGGCCTGCCGTTGGCCGTTCTGCCGGGCTATGTCCATGACGTGATGGGATTCAGCGCGTTCTGGGCTGGCCTGGTCATTAGCCTGCAGTATTTTGCCACGCTCCTCAGTCGCCCTCATGCCGGACGCTACGCCGATCTCCTTGGGCCGAAAAAGATCGTAATCTTCGGGCTGTGCGGCTGTTTTCTCAGCGGGTTGAGCTATCTGCTGGCGGCCGCCGGAAGCGGCTGGCCGATCCTTAGCCTGGCTCTGTTGTGCCTTGGCCGCGTGATTCTCGGCATCGGGCAAAGCTTTGCTGGCACCGGTTCAACGCTATGGGGCGTGGGCGTGGTGGGGTCGCTGCATATCGGGCGGGTGATTTCGTGGAACGGCATCGTGACTTACGGGGCGATGGCGATGGGGGCGCCGCTTGGCGTGCTCTGCTATTCCCTTGTCGGGTTATCGGGGCTGGCGTGGGCGATTATGGCCGTGGCGCTGGTCGCTATTCTGTGCGCGTTGCCGAGGGCGGCGGTTAAGGCGACGAAGGGCAAAGCGATGACGTTTCGCGCCGTGCTGGGCCGGGTCTGGCTGTATGGGATGGCGCTGGCATTGGCGTCCGCCGGGTTTGGCACCATCGCGACGTTTATTACCCTGTTTTACGACGCCAAAGGCTGGGATGGCGCGGCGTTCGCGCTGACGCTATTCAGCTGCGCGTTTGTTGGCGCGCGTCTGCTGTTCCCCAACGGCATTCATCGTCTGGGGGGACTGAATGTCGCTATGCTGTGCTTTAGCGTTGAGATTATCGGGCTTCTGCTGGTGGGGCTGGCTGAGACTTCGTCGATCGCCAAAGTCGGCACCTTCTTCGCTGGCGCCGGTTTTTCCCTGGTCTTCCCTGCGCTGGGGGTGGTGGCGGTGAAGGCGGTGCCGCAGCAGAATCAGGGCTCGGCGCTGGCGACCTATACGGTATTTATGGATCTGTCTTTAGGCATTACCGGTCCGCTGGCCGGGCTGCTGATGGCGTGGGCCGGGATTTCGACGATTTATCTGGCGGCGGCGGGACTGGTGGCGGTGGCGCTGCTGCTGTGCTGGCGGTTAAAAAAACGGCCCCCGGTTGTTGCGCCGGAGGCCGCAGCGTCAGGTCAGTAGTTACTGGATGACGAGGGTGTTGATGATGCTTTCAGCTGCGCTTTGCGCCTGCTGCTGGTTGTCTGCCGGCAGCGTGATCTGCAGGGTCAGCAGTTTATCGTCAACCTTGCCGAGAATAACGGAAGACCACGCGGTCTGGCCCTTGGCGGAGATGATGCTGTCCAGCTGCTGCAGCGTGTGGCCTTTGATATCAATCGATTTATTGGTGACAACCTGCAGCTGCGGATCGCGGCTGCGCTGCTGATCTTCCAGGCGTTGGGCCAGCACGCTCAATTCTTCATTGGTGCTGTCGCCAACAATCACGATCACCGCTTTCTGCCCGGTGGCGTCGGAATAGACGTGCATGTTGTTGGCCTGGGTACCCAGCTTGCCGCTCTGGTCGGTCATTCCTGCAGGCAGGGAGAAACTCAGCTTACCGTCCAGCAGGCTGATATTCTGTCCGCTGGCGTTGCTTTCCGCAGCGGCCCCGGCAGTCGGCGTTTTTGTATCGCTGTTATCACAGGCAGCAAGCCCCATCACCAGCAGGCCAATACCGACATATTTAACCAAATTGCGCATTGACATCTTCCTTTCGATAAACGGCCATTAACGGCTCATGCGCTTATCTTATCACATCAATCTGCGAGTACTCTTAACCTGGCTGCAATGCGGATAAATCAGATTTATCTGCCAGTTTTTTCAGCAGCATATTCAACAACATGCCATACATCGGCAGGAAGAAAGCAATGCTAATCAGTACCTTAAAGCTGTAGTCGACAATGGCGATTTCGCCCCAGTTCGCCGCCATAAACGGGTCCGGGCTCCGCCAGAAAGCGATAAAGAAAAAGGCCAGGGTATCGCTGACGTTGCCGAACAGGGTCGAGGCGGTCGGCGCCAGCCACCAGCGGCGGTTTTGACGCAGGCGGTTAAAGACGTGGACATCGAGGATCTGGCCCAGCGCGTAGGCCATGAAACTGGCGGCGGCGATACGGGCGACGAACAGGTTAAAGTGGGTCAGCGCGGCAAAGCCTTGCCACTCGCCCATATAAAACAGGGACGAGATGCCGTAGGAGATCAGCAGCGCCGGGATCATCACCGCCAGGATAATGCGTCGTGCCAGCGGCGCGCCGAAAATCCGCACCGTCAGATCGGTGGCGAGGAAGATAAACGGAAAGCTGAACGCGCCCCAGGTGGTATGAAAACCAAAAATGGCGATCGGTAGCTGCACCAGATAGTTGCTGGAGGTGATCACCAGCAAATGGAAAAGAGAAAGCCAGACCAGCGCTTTTTGACGCTGTGACGTTGTAAATGGACTCATATTGTGACCTTTTTAGTGATTGGGGTGAGGGAACCCAATAAATCAATACTCGCGCTGTGGCATTGCCAATACGCGAGTACCAGTTTGAAGCAGCAGAATGATACTGCGTTGAGCGGGTATTGCAATGGTTGTTTTTCACGCAAACGTTAACCTGACTTGCGTAGCGCAAAAGTGGGGGTAAACTAGGGCCGTTTTGTTGATGTGAGATGAAAATGACCGAACTTTTCTCCAGCCCTGACTACACTCTGGACGCTCAGGGCCTGCGTTGTCCGGAGCCGGTAATGATGGTGCGTAAGACCGTACGTACCATGCCGGTGGGTGAAACGCTGCTGATTATCGCCGACGATCCGGCGACAACCCGCGATATCCCGGGTTTTTGCCGCTTTATGGAGCATGAGCTGCTGGCGCAAGAAACCGCGGCGCTGCCCTACCGCTATCTGATTCGTAAAAGCCATTAAGCACGGGTTTGCGTGCCGCACTGCCTCTCCCGGAGGCGGGGCTGCGCCCCTTGTCCGGGCGACTCATGCCAGACCACACGCTCCCGTAGCCCCGGTAAGCAACGCGCCACCGGGGGATAAACGGAGCGATTGCCGCACACCGTCTTCCCGGAGGCGGGGCTGCGCCTCTTGTCCGGGCGACGAATGCCAGAGACCGCACGTTCCCGTAGCCCCGGTAAGCAACGCGCCACCGGGGGATAAACGGAGCGATTGCCGCAGACCGTCTTCCCGGAGGCGGGGCTGCACCCCTTGTCCGGGCTACCCATGCCAGAGACCACACGCTCCCGTAGCCCCGGTAAGCAACGCGCCACCGGGGGCTTTGCGCTTATTTCTTACGTAACAGTCGCAGCGCGTTGGCGGTGACCAGCACCGTCGCCCCGGTATCCGCCAGTACCGCCAGCCACAGGCCGGTCAGGCCGAGCAGGGTGGTGACGAGGAAAATCCCCTTCAGGCCCAGCGCGATGGCGATGTTCTGCCGGATATTGGCGTGGGTGGCACGGGCCAGCGAAATCATCTGCGCCAGCCCGGTCAGGCGATTGTGAGTCAATGCCGCATCGGCGGTTTCCAGCGCCACGTCGGTGCCGCTGCCCATCGCGATGCCAATGGTCGCCGCTTTCATCGCCGGCGCATCGTTGATACCGTCACCGACCATCGCCAGCGGCGCAGCGGCATTGAGCGCCGTGACCGCCTCGACTTTATCGGCCGGCAGCAGCCCGGCGCGAAACTCCAGCCCCAGTTCCCCGGCAATGGCCGCCGCCGCACGCGGGTTATCGCCGGTCAGAATGACCCCCTGGACCCCCAGACGATGCAGATCGTCGACCGCCTGGCGGGCGTCGTCGCGCAGCGTATCCCGCAGCGCCAGAATACCGAGCAGAGACTGTTCGCGCAGTACTAGCACCACCGTCTGACCCGCGCTCTCCAGCTGCTGAATCTGCGCCTCATGTTCTGCCGCAGCGTCGTTGCCCGCCGCGCAAATCAGTATCCGACGGCCGTCGACCTCGGCTTCTATGCCCGAACCCGCCAGTGCGCGCTGACCGTGGGCAGACGGAATCGTCAGCTGGCGCTGCCGGGCTTCGCGCACGATAGCCTGCGCCAGCGGGTGGCTGGAGCCTTGTTCTACCGCCGCTGCCAGGGCCAGCAGGCCATTTTCATCCACGTCATTCAGGGCGATGGCGGCGGTAACACGCGGTTGACCAACGGTTAGCGTCCCGGTCTTATCAAAAGCCACCTGACGTATGCGACCCAGTTGCTCAAGCGCTGCGCCGCCTTTAATCAGGGCGCCGTGGCGTGATGCCACCGCCAGCCCGGAAGTGATGGCCGCCGGAGTGGAAATCACCAGCGCACAAGGACAGCCGATCAGCAGCAGCGTCAGACCCTTGTAGATCCACGGCAGCCAGGCGGCGGCAAAGAACAGCGGCGGCACGATGGCGACCAGCAGGGCAACGACCATAATGGCCGGCGTGTAAATCCGGCTGAAACGATCGATAAAGCGCTCAATCGGCGCCCGGCGTTCCTCCGCCTCTTCAATCAGCTTCAGAATACGGTCAATGGCGCTGTCGCCCGGCTCGGAAATGACCGTCAGTTGCACCAGGCGATCGACGCTGGTGGCGCCTGCCGCCACGCGTTCACCAGACCGGCGCTCGACCGGCACCGACTCACCGGTTAAGGCGCTTTCATCGAAGCTGGCGAACGGCGTGCGCAGCTGGCCATCGGCGGGCAGGCGACCACCTGCTGCGACTTCAATCACGTCTCCGGGGCGGAGATCGCGCTGGGCGACGGTTTCCCGCACGCCATCACGCAGGCGAGTGGCGGTATCGGGTTTTAACGCCATCAGCGCGCTGACCCCCTGGCGGGCGCGGCTGGCGGCCCAGCCTTCAAGGCGCTCGCCAACCATAAACAGCAGCAGCACCATCGCGGCTTCGGCCGTGGCGCCGATAAACAGTGCCCCGATGGCGGCGACGCTCATCAGTGTTTCAATGGCAAACCAGCTGCCGCTGCGGATCAGGCGCAGAGCCTGGCGAGCGACGGGCCACAGGCCGACAAGCGTGGTGGCAATGAATGCCAGCTCGCCGAAGGGGTGGTTGAACTGTTCCAGACCCCAGCTCAGTGCCATCAGTAGCACCAGGGTTATCAGCGGCAGGTTCTCGCGCAGGGGCGAGGTTTCCGGCGGCGGGGCGCTTTCATCGCGCAGCGTATAGCCCACGGCACGTACCGCGCTTTCGACGGCCGTGCGGATATCGGCATCGGCGTTGACCAGCAGTTTTTCGGTGGCAAACAGAACCTGTACCTGGCTGACGCCCGGTACCTGGCGCACCGCGGTTTCGACTTTACGGGCGCAGGCGGCGCAGTCCATGCCTTCAACCAGCCAGCTATAGCGCGCCTCGTTTAACGCCTCGTTGTCGGCGGCGTTATTGGTAGCACAGCCAGACTCGGTGCAGCAGCTGTCAGCCTGCGCGACAACCGGCTTTAATTTGAATGACGAGAACTGTGGGACTTTTTTATCCTGCGTTTCTGGAGTCGACATGGGACCCTCCCGGTAATGATAATTTTCTCATTACCAGAAGGATACACTCTGGAGTCGACTCCAGAGTCAAGCGCAAAATTACAGATACAGCGCGCGGACGATCAGGAAGTGGCCGGCAAAGTAGAAGGCGGCGGCGAGAGCGTTATCGGCGCGGAAGCGACGGCGATAGTGGCTGATCAGCCAGACGATATTACTCAACAGCAGGAATGTCGCGCCGGCGAAGCCTGAGAGCGCGGTATCCGTCGGGCGGAAGAACCACAGCTCGCCGGCCAGCCAGACCATAACCAGCGTCATGCCGATAAAGGTGAAGACCGGCATGCGCAGATCTTCCAGCCGACTCCAGATAACCGCCAGCAGCAGCGCGCCGATAACCAGCAGCACCAGCGGCAGCGGCCAGAAAAATGACATCGTCATCTGGCTGGCAAACCAGATCGTATACAGCAGATGCGACAGGAAAAAGGCCCCCACCGCATACATCACCCGCTGGCGCGGCAGCTGTGTTAAGGCATCGCCCAGCAGCGAAGCGCACAGCCCGGCGAGGACCAGGTAGCTGATAGCGTTGAACTTTGGCGCCTGCCAGGCCAGCAACAGGAGCAGGATCAGCGTGACGGGTTTAAAAACCCAGCGCCGCCACGCGGGGCCGCGATAGGATGCATCGACGTAAAGCCATGCGGAGAAACAGACAGCAATAAACGACCAAAGCATAGTAAGTCCTTGTATCTGTTATTATTAAGTGAGTAGTGTATTGGCGGTGCTAAAACTTAGTGTAGTGGTTCGGGTGGGCAGATGACAATGTTAATCAAGGCGCGGTATGCTTATTCCTGAGAATTTTTATGGGTTAGATGAATGAGCAAGGTTCCGCTGTTTTTTATTATCGTCGTTGCCCTCATTGTGGTAGCCGCCTCGGTGCGCTATATGCAGCAACGCCGGGAAAATATGGATAACGACGCCGCGCCGCTGCTGCAAAAGCGGGTGGTAGTGAGTAACAAGCGGGAGAAAGTGCTCAACGATCGCCGTTCGCGCCAGCAAAGCGTTGCGCCCGCCGGTAGCGATATGCGTTATGACGCGAGCTTCAGGCCACAAGCCGGTGGCATGGAGGTTAGTTTTCGACTAGAGGCGGCGCAATATCATGCGCTGAGCGTCGGCGATCGGGGAACGCTGAGCTACAAAGGCTCAAGGTTTGTCGCGTTTACGCCAGAACCTTGAGCCCACGGGATTACTTCTTACGCAGCGTGGCCTTGAGCTTTTTCTGCCAGGCCACCAGTTCGAACACGCCGAAGACAAAAATGCGAATCTGCTCGAAGCGGCTCAGCGGCGGGGCATCTTTCGGTTGCGTGGCCTTCAGCAGCGTCAGCTGCAGGCCGTGCATCAGGATCATAAAGATCAGGGCAACGTTAACAAAGATGTTCAGCGGCTTCGGGAAAGGCTGAAACAGGTTTAACAGCAAAAATGCCCAGACGCACAGCATCAACACGCGGCCAAAATTAATCAGCACGATTTTCTCCTTTTACCTCACGTTGATAGAGACGATAGGCGACCTGTCCGGCCACTTTCTCACGATACAGCTGCCAGCATGCCGGCACCGGCGGTAAACCATTTTCGACTTCGCTCTCAACGTAGATAAGCGCTTCATCGGCGAGCCAGCCGTTATTTTCCAGCAGACGCAGCGTCTCTTCCAGCAGACCTTTACGGAAAGGCGGATCGACAAACACGATATGGTGCGGTGTGCCGGGCTGATTAAGGTAGTTGAGCGTATTGGTATTGACCACTTTGCCATGGCTGGCTTTCAGGGTCGCCAGGTTTTTTTGCAGCTGCTGGGCGACGCCGCGCTCCATTTCCAGCAGCGTGGTGCTGCCTGCATAGCGCGACAGCGCTTCCAGCCCGAGGGCGCCGCTGCCGGCAAAGCAATCCAGGCAGTGCGCATCGACCATAACCGGCGCCAGCCAGTTAAAAAGGGTTTCACGGACCCGGTCGGTGGTCGGGCGCAGGCCCGGGCTCTCCGGCACCGGTAATTTCCGGCCCCGCCATTGCCCACCGATAATACGGATCTGGCCGCTGCCCGTGTGGTTTGGTTTCTTCATCTCTTTGCTCAGGTCTCCACTTTCAGCCCGCTATTCTAGCGATCGAACGCGGATGACGAAACCTTAATCCGGGGGCGGTGATGCGAGTTAAGTTAAGTGATAGACTATCCGACTAATTTCATCATTTTTCAGCTTCCGCTATTGTTATGCCGAAGCTGTGCCATGAATAAACAGCGGGAGTGTCGTCGCAAATGGCAAAAGAGAAAAAACGTGGCTTCTTTTCCTGGCTGGGCTTTGGACAAAAAGAACAGGCGCAGGAAACCGAGACCGAACAGAAAGTAGAAGGGCAAACCGACGTTGCCGAACAGCATTCGGCCGCAGAGTTGCCTGCTGAGGCGGTGGCGGCGCCAGAAGCGGATACGGTCAGCGCTTCTCCGGTGGAGAAAGAGGACGCGGAAGCTTTTGCGGCCGATGTCGTTGAGGTGACTGAACAGGTTGTTGAGAGCGAATTACCGCATTCTGCGCCGGTGACGCCTGCGGTTGAAGTCCCGGCCGAAGCCGAAGAAACCCCTCGCGTGGCGATTGCAGAGGCTGTCGCTGCAGAGCTGCCGGCGGAAGAGGTGGCCGCCACAGAACCGCTGGTCGAAGAAGCTATCGTGCAACCGGTTGTTGCGGAAGCGGTGGCCGGGCAGACGCCGCAAGCGCCGACGGATGAGCCGCAAGTCGCTGCCGGGGACGATGCGCTGAGTGATGAGATGCGCGGTGAGGAACCTGCATTGTCTGATGAGGAGCTTGAAGCTCTGGCGCTGGCCTCACAACCTCTTGATGATGAAGCGGTTATTGAAAGCCAGCCGGATGACGCTGCCCAACTGGAGCAGGAAAAACCGACGAAGGAGGGCTTTTTCGCCCGCCTGAAACGCAGCCTGATTAAAACCAAACAGAACCTCGGTTCCGGATTTATCAGTCTGTTCCGCGGCAAAAAAATCGACGATGATCTGTTTGAAGAGCTGGAAGAACAGCTGCTGATTGCCGACGTCGGCGTGGAAACGACCCGTAAGATCATTACCAATCTGACCGAAGGCGCCAGCCGCAAACAGCTACGTGACGCGGAAGCGCTGTATGGCCTGCTGAAAGAAGAGATGGGCGATATCCTCGCGAAAGTGGATGCGCCGCTGAATGTTGAAGGGAAAACGCCATTTGTTATCCTGATGGTGGGCGTGAACGGCGTGGGTAAAACCACCACTATCGGCAAGCTGGCGCGTCAGTTCGAACAGCAGGGTAAATCGGTGATGCTGGCGGCCGGGGATACCTTCCGCGCCGCAGCGGTAGAACAGCTGCAGGTCTGGGGTCAGCGTAACAACATTCCGGTGATTGCTCAGCATACCGGCGCGGACTCGGCATCGGTTATCTTCGATGCCATCCAGGCCGCGAAGGCGCGCAACGTTGACGTGCTGATCGCCGATACGGCGGGTCGTCTGCAGAACAAATCGCACCTGATGGAAGAGCTGAAGAAAATTGTCCGGGTGATGAAAAAACTGGACGAAGATGCGCCGCATGAGGTCATGCTGACCATCGATGCCAGCACCGGGCAGAACGCAATTAGCCAGGCCAAACTGTTCCATGAGGCCGTTGGCTTGACCGGCATCACGCTGACTAAGCTGGACGGCACCGCGAAAGGTGGGGTTATCTTCTCGGTCGCCGACCAGTTCGGTATTCCGATTCGCTACATTGGCGTCGGTGAACGTATTGAGGATCTGCGTCCGTTTAATGCGGGCGACTTTATTGAGGCACTTTTTGCCCGAGAGGATTAATCATGATTCGCTTTGAACAAGTCAGCAAAGCCTATCTCGGTGGGAGACAAGCGCTGCAGGGGGTGAATTTCCACCTGCAGTCGGGCGAGATGGCATTTCTGACCGGCCACTCCGGCGCGGGGAAAAGTACCCTGCTTAAGCTTATCTGTGGTATTGAACGGCCGAGCGCCGGGAAAATCCTGTTCGGCGGCCACGATATCAGCCGCCTGAAAAGCCGTGAGGTGCCGTTTTTGCGCCGTCAGATCGGCATGATTTTCCAGGATCATCACCTGCTGATGGACCGTACGGTGTTTGATAATGTCGCTATTCCGCTGATTATTGCCGGCGCCAGCGGCGATGACATTCGCCGTCGCGTGTCGGCGGCGCTGGACAAGGTCGGGCTGCTGGACAAAGCGAAAAACCTGCCAATCCAACTCTCCGGCGGTGAACAGCAGCGCGTGGGGATTGCCCGCGCGGTGGTCAACAAGCCTGCGGTGTTGTTGGCGGATGAACCCACCGGTAACCTCGATGAGGCGCTCTCGGAAGGGATTTTACGCCTGTTTGAAGAGTTTAACCGCGTAGGGGTCACGGTTCTGATGGCGACGCACGACCTGGGGCTGATTTCCAGCCGCTCGTACCGCATGCTGACCCTGAGCGACGGTCATATGCATGGAGGCCATTGGGGTGAATAAGCGCGACGCAATAAACCAGATTCGCCAGTTCGGTAGCCGGCTCGATCGCCTCCGCAATGGCGCAGGCGCGGGCGGTGGTAGCGGCGGGCGTAATGCGCCGAAGCGGCCAAAAGCGGCACCGGGCCCGGCTTCCCGTAAGAGTAACGTCTTTAACGAACAGGTCCGCTATGCCTGGCATGGCGCGGTCCAGGATTTAAAAAATACGCCGCTGGCGACCTTCCTGACCATTATGGTTATCGCCATTTCGCTGACGCTGCCCAGCGTGTGCTACATGGTGTACAAAAACGTCAACAGCGCGGCGGCGCAGTACTATCCGTCGCCGCAGATCACCGTTTACCTTGAGAAAACGCTGGATGATGACGCGGCGGCGCGGGTAGTTGGTCAGCTCCAGGCGGAACAAGGCGTGGAGAAGGTAAACTACCTGTCGCGGGATGAGGCGCTTGGCGAGTTCCGCAACTGGTCTGGTTTTGGTGGCGCGCTGGATATGCTGGAAGAGAACCCGCTGCCGGCCGTGGCGATTGTGGTGCCGAAGCTGGACTTCCAGAGCACCAATGCGCTGAATACGCTGCGCGATCGCGTGACGCACATTCAGGGCGTGGACGAAGTGCGTATGGATGACAGCTGGTTTGCCCGCCTCTCCTCGTTGACCGGGCTGGTGGGCCGCGTGTCGGCGCTGATTGGCGTGCTGATGGTGGCGGCTGTGTTCCTCGTTATCGGCAACAGCGTGCGCCTGAGCATTTTTGCCCGTCGCGATACCATTAACGTGCAAAAACTGATTGGCGCGACCGACGGTTTCATTCTGCGTCCGTTCCTGTATGGCGGGGCGCTGCTGGGCTTCTGCGGTGCCTTTTTGTCGCTGATTTTGTCGGAAATTATGGTGATGCGGCTGTCGTCCGCGGTGACGGAAGTCGCGCAGGTGTTTGGAACCAGGTTTGAACTCAGCGGGTTAGGTTTCGACGAGTGTCTGCTGATGCTGATTGTCTGCTCGATGATCGGCTGGGTGGCGGCCTGGCTGGCTACGGTTCAACATTTACGTCACTTTACCCCCGATTAAAAAAAGTCTGGTATAATCTTTCCCTGCACTGATGAATGTCTCTCTGCAGGGAAAGAGTCCCTGTTGTCTCTTCCCTGTGTTTTCATTTCCATGTCACATTTTGTGCGTAATCTATTCACATCGTTGCATGGAACTTGTGGATAAAATCACTGTCTGATATTAATGTGGGTGATATTCTCGTTGCTCATAAACGCTGGCATGTTTGTTGCTCATCTCATGGGAACCATCACGTCAGACGATATCGATTGAGAGGATTTGAATGACCAAAGATATGCAAACTTTAGCTTTAGCCCCCGTTGGTAACCTGGAATCGTATATCCGGGCTGCGAACAGCTGGCCGATGTTATCGGCTGATGAAGAGCGGGAGCTTGCTGAAAAGCTGCATTACCAGGGCGATCTGGAAGCAGCGAAAAGGCTGATCCTGTCTCACCTGCGCTTTGTTGTTCATATTGCTCGTAATTACTCGGGCTATGGCCTGCCGCAGGCGGATCTGATTCAGGAAGGCAACATTGGCCTGATGAAAGCCGTGCGTCGTTTTAACCCGGAAGTGGGCGTGCGTCTGGTTTCCTTCGCCGTACACTGGATTAAGGCTGAAATTCACGAATACGTGCTGCGTAACTGGCGTATTGTGAAGGTCGCCACCACCAAAGCACAGCGTAAGCTGTTCTTTAACCTGCGTAAAACTAAGCAGCGTCTGGGCTGGTTTAACCAGGATGAAGTCGAGATGGTGGCCCGCGAGCTGGGCGTGACGAGCAAAGACGTACGTGAAATGGAATCCCGTATGGCGGCGCAGGACATGACCTTCGACATGTCGTCGGATGACGAGTCCGATAGCCAGCCGATGGCGCCGGTGCTCTACCTGCAGGATAAAACGTCTAACTTTGCCGATGGCATTGAAGATGATAACTGGGAAGAGCAGGCGGCCAACAAGCTGACTGACGCGATGCAGGGCCTGGACGAGCGTAGCCAGGACATCATTCGCGCCCGCTGGCTGGACGAAGACAATAAGTCGACGTTGCAGGAACTGGCGGATCGCTATGGCGTGTCGGCTGAGCGTGTGCGCCAGCTGGAAAAGAACGCGATGAAGAAACTGCGTACTGCCATCGAAGCATAACGCAGCAATCTGCATGCCCGCCTCTGTGCAGGCACCCGATAACGCCCCACATTACGTTGGGGCGTTTTGTTTTTCTGCACCTTCTCTTTTGACCAGCACCTGCGGGCATAACGTCTGCAGACATGCCAGCAGGATATGGAAGGCCGGCTCCATTTGTGTCTCTGCCAGACTGGCAAAGCCCATCAATAGTCCCTGCTTACGTTCTTGCGTCAGATAGTAGCGTGAGAGCGGGCGCACCAGAATATTGTGCGCGTTGGCCTGTCTGGCGATCGCGACATCGTCCGCGTCATCAGGCAGGTTGAGAATCAGATGCAGGCCGGCGTTATCGCTGAAATCTGACAGCGCCTGCGGACGACAATAACGCTGAATCAGTTCGGTCAGGCAGGCGCGACGGCGGCTGTACAGCAGGCGCATTCGGCGGATATGGGCGGAGTAATGGCCGACGTTGATAAATTCCGCCAGCGCCATCTGAATCAGCGAATGGCCGCCGCGATAGAGCTCGGCATGGGCGCTTTTCAGATAGCCGACCAGCGGGCGCGGCAACACGACATACCCCAGCCGTAGCCCCGGATAGAGCGTCTTACTGAACGTGCCGATATAGACCACCGGCGAGTCGGCAATCAGTCCCTGTAGCGCCGGAATCGGCTGGCCGGAAAAGCGAAACTCGCTGTCGTAATCATCCTCGACGATCCAGCTGCCGTGCTGGCGCGCCAGGGCCAGCAGACGTTGACGGCGCTCCAGGCTCATCACTGCCCCCAGCGGATACTGATGTGATGGGGTGACAAAAATCAGCTGCGGCGCCTCCTCAACCGTCTCGGGCGGGCGCAGGCCGTTGGCATCGACGGTAATCGGATTGATCCGTATATCATTCATCGCCAGCACGTGGCGGATCCCCCAGTAGGAGGGCTCTTCGACCCACGCCAGATCGCCGCCATCACAGAGCATGCGCGTCACCAGGTCGATTGCCTGATGGATCCCTTCCGTAATAAGAATTTGATCTGCCTGACAATGGACGCCGCGGGACACGCGAAGATAATCCACCAACGCCTGCTGCAGTTCCGGCGTGCCGCCGTTACAACTGTAGCTTAACTGCTCGGGTTTCGGGCGGCGGCTGATACGGGCCTGAATCTTGCTGAACAGCGGGTGGGGAAAGGCATTGACGTCCGGCACGCCGGGAATAAAGGCCCCCCACTGGCGCGGACTGGCGCTGACGCGGCTGAGCAACTGCTGGCCGCGACGGGATAAAAATTGTGTTGCCGTCACATCGCTGCTGTTTTCGGTGACGCTGCCAGCAGAAAGAGCAATATCCGGCGCGGTTTTCTCGACGAATGTGCCACTGCCGCGACGGGAAACCACATATCCTTCCGCCTGCAATTGTTCATAAGTTGTTAATATGGTGTTTCTTGAAACGCCGAGCTCCCCGGCCAGATCTCGTGAAGGGGGCAGGCGGCTATGGGGCGCTAAAGAACCGTCCAGAATCGAGCGACGAACCGCGTTATATAAGCGTTTATGCAACAGCGGGTCTGTCTCTTCCTGCAATCTGACCAGCACAAGGTCACCGACGAGTGAACGCAATTGGATCCCTCAGATAATCTGAATTGGTACTCGATTATAGAGCCAACTCCTGTGTAAATAAACGTCATCGTTTCGATATTGTTGCGATAGCGTGACATACATGACAGGAGATTCGAGGGTGAAAAGTTCAGAACTGAATCAACGTCGCCAGCAGGCGACGCCGCGCGGCGTAGGCGTAATGTGCGATTACTTTGTTGCGAAGGCGGAGAATGCCACGCTGTGGGATGTGGAAGGCAACGAGGTGATTGATTTTGCTGCGGGAATTGCCGTGCTCAATACTGGCCATCGCCACCCGAAAATTGTTGCCGCCGTCGCGCAGCAGCTGGAGGCCTTTACCCATACGGCGTATCAGATCGTCCCTTACGAAAGCTATGTCTCGCTGGCGGAGCGCATTAACGCGCTGGCGCCGGTTGAGGGGCCAGCCAAAACCGCTTTCTTCTCCACCGGGGCGGAAGCCGTCGAAAACGCGGTGAAGATTGCCCGCGCTTATACCGGCCGTCCGGGGCTGATTACTTTTGGCGGCGGTTTTCATGGCCGTACCTTTATGACCATGGCGCTGACCGGTAAGGTCGCGCCTTACAAAATTGGTTTTGGGCCGTTTCCTGGATCGGTATACCACGGGGTCTACCCGAATGCTGTCCACGGCATTACCACCGATGAGGCGATGAAAAGCCTGGAGCGTATCTTTAAAGCCGATATCGCGCCGGATCAGGTGGCGGCCATTATCCTTGAACCGATTCAGGGCGAAGGCGGTTTTAACGTTGCTCCTGCCGGGTTTATGCAGGCGCTGCGTACGCTGTGCGATACCCACGGTATCCTGCTGATTGCCGATGAAGTGCAAAC
Organism: Klebsiella sp. Lac1; assembly: GCF_009825425.1. Lineage (NCBI taxonomy): Bacteria > Pseudomonadati > Pseudomonadota > Gammaproteobacteria > Enterobacterales > Enterobacteriaceae > Klebsiella > Klebsiella sp. Lac1. The sequence goes on along the minus strand of NZ_VJZJ01000004.1, from coordinate 141,229 downwards.
CGGCTTTGCCCGCACCGGCAAGCTGTTTTCCATGCAGCACTATGATGTCAAACCGGACCTGATGACGATGGCGAAAAGCCTTGCCGGTGGTTTTCCGTTGTCCGGCGTAGTGGGGCGTGCCGAGGTGATGGACGCCCCGGCGCCGGGCGGGCTGGGTGGCACCTATGCCGGTAACCCGCTGGCGGTGGCGGCGGCTCATGCCGTCCTTGATGTCATTGAAGAAGAGCAGTTGTGTCAGCGTGCGGAACAGCTTGGTCGCCATCTGAAAGAAGTGCTGAACCAGGCGCGTGAGCATTGCCCGGCGATTGTTGATATCCGCGGGCAGGGCTCGATGGTGGCCGTGGAGTTTAACGATCCGCAGACCGGCGCGCCGTCACCGGAGTTTACCCGCCACATTCAGCAAAAGGCGCAGGAAAATGGTCTGCTGCTGCTGAGCTGCGGCGTCTATGGCAACGTTATCCGTTTCCTGTATCCGTTAACTATCCCCGATGCGCAGTTTACAAAAGCGCTGGATATTCTGGCGCGCATCCTGAAAGGGTGATGCGCCCGACTCCTGTGCGGCGACCGGGAAGCCAGAAAAAACCGGATGCCGCATACGAGTTTTTATACTCAGCGTGAGTGCTGTATCACCCTGATATCACGCCTGGCTGGACCCGTCCGGCGTGGATAGACCATCTGCTGGCGGCTAATCTGGCTCCTGACTCTCCCGCGTCCGGTTCATCCTGACGCGGTTTTTTATTTGTCACTTATCTGTTACATAACCCCAATTTTGTCATTTCAAATTCTCCTGAATGGCGGTATGTTTAGCATAGTGTGCTGCAAAAGCGCAGGCGGCAAACCTAAAAGTAGATGTCATATGCTTTTTTTATGACGTAAATTAGAATAATGCGCTAATAAACAACATCACAACGAATGCAAAAAACCATAATAATGGGGAGCCTCAGGATGAACATGAAGGGTAAAGCGTTACTGGCAGGATGTATCGCCTTAATTATGAGCAATGCCGCGCTGGCGGAAGATATCAAAATTGCCGTAGTTGGCGCGATGTCTGGCCCGGTGGCACAGTACGGTGACCAGGAGTTTACCGGTGCTGAGCAGGCGGTTGCCGATATTAACGCGAAGGGTGGGATCAAGGGCAATAAGCTGCAGATCGTTAAATATGATGATGCCTGCGACCCGAAACAGGCGGTGGCCGTCGCCAACAAAGTGGTTAATGATGGCATTAAGTACGTTATCGGCCATTTGTGCTCGTCCTCTACCCAGCCGGCGTCCGATATCTATGAAGACGAAGGCATTCTGATGATCACCCCGGCCGCCACCGCGCCGGAGTTGACCGCACGCGGCTATAAAATGATTCTGCGTACCACCGGTCTGGATTCTGACCAGGGTCCGACGGCGGCAAAATATATCATCGAGAAGGTGAAACCCCAGCGTATCGCTATCGTGCACGACAAGCAGCAATATGGTGAAGGCCTGGCGCGCGCGGTGCAGGATGGTCTGAAGAAGGGCGGCGCTAACGTGGTGTTCTTTGATGGCATCACCGCCGGGGAGAAAGATTTCTCTACCCTGGTCGCGCGTCTGAAGAAAGAAAATATCGACTTCGTCTATTACGGCGGCTACCACCCGGAAATGGGGCAGATTCTGCGTCAGTCCCGCGCGGCAGGTCTGAAAACGCAGTTTATGGGGCCGGAGGGCGTCGCTAACGTCTCCCTGTCTAACATTGCCGGTCAGTCTGCGGAAGGCATGCTGGTGACGAAACCGAAGAACTACGATCAGGTCCCGGCGAACAAACCGATTGTTGACGCGATTAAAGCGAAGAAACAGGATCCGAGCGGCGCCTTCGTCTGGACAACCTACGCGGCAATCCAGTCGCTGCAGGCTGGCCTGAATCAGTCCGAAGACCCGGCGGCGATCGCGAAATACCTGAAGGCCAACTCCGTCGATACCGTTATGGGACCGCTGTCCTGGGATCAGAAAGGCGATCTGAAAGGCTTCGAGTTCGGCGTGTTTACCTGGCATGCTGATGGTACGGCAACCGACGCCAAATAACTTAACCGTCGTCTTTTACGCGGTGGGTGTGTTGGCTGCGTGACTTAACCCCGGTGGCGCTGCGCTTACCGGGGCTACGGTCAGAGGTTGTCAGGGTAAGGCGTTGACGCCGTAGCCTGGTAGTTCCCCGGTGGCGCTGCGCTTACCGGGGCTACGGTCAGAAGTAGCCCGGGTGAGGCGTTGACGCCGTAACCCGGGATTTCCCCGGTGGCGCTGCGCTTACCGGGTCTACGGTCAGAGGTAGCCCGGGTAAGGCGTTGACGCCGTAACCCGGGATTTCCCCGGTGGCGCTGCCCTTACCGGGGATACGGTCGGAGGTTGTCCGGGTAAGGCGTTGACGCCGTAACCCGGGATTTCCCCGGTGGCGCTGCGCTTACCGGGGCTACGGTCGGAGGTAGCCTGGGTAAGGCGTTTAGCGGAGCGACCTTTCCCAGCCATTCTGTCGGGCGCTAAAGCCCAGCGCCTGCATAAAGGCGGACATCACCGCGTTATCTTCCACCCCCGCATCGCTGACCTGCCAGCGGCTGATTTCCGGATTATTGCGCAACACTTCTTCGACTAAATATTGCCCGACGCCGCGCCGACGGGTGACTTCGCGTACGCACAGCGCGCTGAGCTCGCCTTCATTGCCGTGCAGCGTGACGCGCACGGCGCCCAGCAGACGTTCGTTAAAACGGGCGGCGTAAAGTCGGTGATGATCGTCCAGAGGGATCGCGTCGGGATCCTGCGACGGCCAGATTTTCCCTAAGTCGATGCGATCCTGATCGCTGAAAAGCGGTAATCGAATAATGGTCAGTTTCATGCGCGACAAGTCCAGTCAGAACGAATAGGGCAGTGTACCCAAATTTGCTGTCTGCAGGGCGCTGTTTTTTATCCGTTCATTAGGGGATTCGTTCTTCTGGCGAGTTCAGAGTAGAGCAATACGTCACGGATCGAAAAATAAGCAGGATTTTAGCCTAATATGTAGCGTTTTATTCCGCCTTATGTATCGTTATTTTATGCTGTGAAGAGGACTTTTTTTGTTTATCTTCGCTTGAATACAGAATATTATATTTGCTTAATCGCCTGAAAAATAGAGATTTTAATCTAAATTCAGGCAAAAAACATCGCTAAACCATTAAAGATAATGGTAAAAGTAGCGTTGTTTAATAAAAGCACAGAATGCTTTTTAACCATAAAAATACAAAATATTTACACCACATCACGAACGGGGTTCTGAAGCATGAAAAGGAACGCAAAAACCATTATTGCGGGATTCGTTGCACTGACGATGTCGCACGCGGTCATGGCTAAGGATATTAAAGTTGCCGTCGTTGGCGCGATGTCCGGCCCGGTAGCTCAGTGGGGCGACATGGAGTTCAACGGCGCGCGGCAGGCCATTAAAGACATTAACGCGCAGGGCGGCATTAAAGGCGATAAGCTGGTTGGCGTTGAGTTCGACGATGCCTGCGACCCGAAACAGGCCGTGGCGGTCGCCAACAAAATTGTGAATGAAGGCATCAAGTACGTCATCGGCCATCTGTGTTCCTCTTCTACCCAGCCTGCCTCCGATATCTATGAAGACGAAGGCATTCTGATGATCTCTCCGGGTGCGACGAACCCGGAACTGACCCAACGTGGCTATCAGTACATCATGCGTACCGCTGGCCTGGACTCCGCACAGGGGCCGACCGCCGCCAAATACATCCTCGAAAAAGTGAAACCGCAGCGTATCGCCATCCTTCATGACAAACAGCAGTATGGCGAAGGTCTGGCGCGCTCCGTCCAGGAGAGCCTGAAGAAAGGCAAGGCGAATATCGTCTTCTTTGATGGCATCACCGCCGGGGAGAAAGATTTCTCCGCGCTGCTGGCACGTCTGAAAAAAGAAAATATCGACTTCGTTTATTACGGCGGCTACTACCCTGAAATGGGGCAGATGCTGCGTCAGGCACGCTCCGTAGGGCTGAAAACTGTCTTCATGGGGCCTGAAGGCGTCGGCAACGCATCGCTGTCGAATATTGCCGGCGCAGCGGCGGAAGGCATGCTGGTAACAATGCCGAAACGTTATGACCAGGATCCGGCCAACAGCGCTATCGTTGACGCGCTGAAAGCAGAGAAAAAAGATCCGAGCGGTCCATATGTCTGGATCACCTACGCTGCCGTGCAGTCATTGGCGCAGGCGATGGACAGAAGCAGCAGCCAGGAGCCGCTGGACTTAATCAAAGATCTGAAAGCTCACGGGGCGAAAACCGTGATTGGGCCGCTGAATTGGGACGAAAAAGGCGATTTGAAGGGATTTGAGTTTGGTGTCTTCCAGTGGCATGCGGATGGATCATCCTCTGTCGCAAAATAAGATGCGTTATCCCACCGCCCGTGTGAAGCGGGCGGCATGAAAAAGGTTACCTTATGTCCGAGCAGTTTCTCTACTTTCTGCAGCAGATGTTTAACGGCGTCACGCTGGGCAGTACCTATGCGCTGATCGCCATCGGCTATACGATGGTGTACGGCATTATCGGCATGATTAACTTCGCCCACGGCGAGGTATACATGATTGGCAGCTACGTCTCCTTCATGATCATCGCCGCCCTCATGATGATGGGGATTGATACCAGCTGGCTGCTGGTGGCCGCCGGGTTTATCGGGGCGATTATTATCGCCAGCGCCTACGGCTGGAGCATTGAGCGCGTGGCCTATCGACCGGTGCGCAGCTCCAAGCGCCTGATTGCGCTGATCTCCGCCATCGGGATGTCCATCTTCCTGCAAAACTATGTCAGCCTGACGGAAGGTTCGCGCGATATCGCGCTGCCGAGTCTGTTTAATGGCCAGTGGATTATCGGCAGCAGCGAAAACTTCGCCGCCACCGTGACCACAATGCAACTGGTGATTTGGGTCGTGACTTTTGTTGCGATGCTGGCACTGACGCTGTTTATCCGCTATTCACGCATGGGCCGCGCCTGCCGCGCCTGCGCAGAAGATCTCAAAATGGCGAGCCTGCTCGGTATCAATACCGACCGGGTGATTGCGTTGACGTTTGTTATCGGCGCGGCGATGGCGGCGGTAGCGGGCGTGCTGCTGGGCCAGTTTTACGGCGTCATCAACCCGTATATCGGCTTTATGGCCGGGATGAAAGCCTTTACCGCAGCGGTACTGGGCGGTATCGGCAGCATTCCTGGCGCGATGATCGGTGGCCTGATTCTGGGCATTGCCGAAGCGCTCTCGTCCGCCTACCTCAGCACGGAATATAAAGACGTTGTCTCCTTTGCCCTGTTGATTCTGGTGCTGTTGGTGATGCCTACCGGCATTCTGGGCCGCCCGGAGGTCGAGAAAGTATGAAACCGATGCATATTGCTATGTCGCTGCTGTCAGCGGCGATGTTCTTTGTCCTCGCCGGTGTGTTTATGGGCGTGCAGCTGGAGCTCGACGGCACCAAACTGGTTGTCGATACCGCAGCCGATATCCGCTGGCAGTGGATCTTCATCGGCACCGCGGTGGTCTTCTTCTTCCAGCTGATGCGTCCGTTGTTCCAGAAAACCCTGAAAAACGTCTCCGGGCCGAAGTTTATTATGCCGGCCATCGACGGTTCGACGGTCAAGCAGAAGCTGTTCCTGATGGCGCTGCTGGTCATCGCCGTGGCGTGGCCGTTCATGGTGTCGCGCGGGACGGTGGATATCGCCACGCTGACTATGATCTATATCATTCTCGGCCTTGGGCTTAACGTGGTGGTGGGGCTGTCCGGCCTGCTGGTGCTGGGCTATGGCGGCTTCTACGCCATCGGCGCCTACACCTTTGCGCTGCTGAACCACTATTACGGTCTTGGCTTCTGGACCTGTCTGCCGCTGGCCGGGCTGGTGTCTGCAGCCGCGGGCTTCCTGCTGGGGTTCCCGGTGTTGCGTCTGCGCGGCGACTATCTGGCGATCGTCACGCTTGGCTTCGGCGAAATCGTGCGTATCTTGCTGCTTAATAACACCGACATCACCGGCGGCCCCAACGGCATCAGCCAGATCCCTAAACCGACGCTGTTTGGCCTTGAGTTTAGCCGCAGCGCCCGCGAAGGCGGCTGGGATACTTTCAGTAACTTCTTCGGCCTGAAGTACGACCCGGGCGATCGGGTTATTTTCCTCTACCTGGTGGCGCTGCTGCTGGTTGTGCTGTCGCTGTTTGTGATCAACCGCCTGCTGCGTATGCCGCTGGGCAGGGCATGGGAGGCGTTGCGTGAAGACGAAATCGCCTGCCGTTCTCTGGGCCTGAGCCCGACGCGCATCAAGCTGACCGCCTTTACCATCAGCGCCGCGTTTGCCGGTTTTGCCGGTACGCTGTTCGCCGCGCGCCAGGGCTTTGTCAGCCCGGAATCCTTCACCTTTGCCGAGTCGGCTTTCGTGCTGGCGATTGTGGTTCTGGGCGGGATGGGATCGCAGTTTGCGGTCATTCTCGCCGCGGTGCTGCTGGTGGTATCGCGCGAGCTGATGCGTGATTTCAACGAATACAGCATGCTGATGCTCGGCGGGTTGATGGTACTGATGATGATCTGGCGTCCGCAGGGTCTGCTGCCGATGACGCGTCCGCAGCTGAAGCTGAAAAAAGGTCAGGCGAAAGGAGAGCAGGCATGAGTCAGCCATTATTATCCGTCAGCGGCCTGATGATGCGCTTTGGCGGCCTGCTGGCGGTCAACAACGTGTCGCTGGAGCTGCGCCCGCAGGAGATCGTGTCGCTGATAGGCCCTAACGGCGCCGGGAAAACCACGGTCTTCAACTGCCTGACCGGTTTTTACAAGCCGACCGGCGGGACCATCATGCTGCGCGATCAGCACCTGGAAGGGCTGCCGGGTCAGCAGATCGCCCGGATGGGCGTTGTTCGTACCTTCCAGCACGTGCGTCTGTTCCGCGAAATGACGGTGATTGAAAACCTGCTGGTGGCGCAACATCAGCAGCTGAAAACCGGGGTCTTCTCCGGGCTGTTGAAAACTCCGTCATTCCGCCGTGCGCAGAGCGAAGCGCTGGATCGCGCCGCGACCTGGCTTGAGCGCATCGGCCTGCTGGAGCATGCGAACCGTCAGGCGAGCAACCTGGCCTATGGCGACCAGCGGCGTCTGGAGATTGCCCGCTGCATGGTCACCCAGCCGGAAATCCTGATGCTCGATGAACCCGCTGCGGGTCTGAACCCGAAAGAGACCAAAGAGCTGGACGAGCTGATCGCCGAGCTGCGCAGTCATCACAACACCACCATCCTGCTGATTGAGCATGATATGAAGCTGGTGATGGGCATTTCCGATCGTATTTATGTGGTAAACCAGGGCACGCCGTTGGCTAACGGTACGCCGGAAGAGATCCGCAATAACCCGGACGTGATCCGCGCATATCTTGGTGAGGCATAAGTATGGAAAAAGTGATGTTATCTTTTGACAACGTAAGCGCCCACTACGGCAAGATTCAGGCGCTGCATAACGTCAGTCTGCATATTAATCAGGGGGAAATTGTGACCCTGATTGGCGCCAACGGCGCGGGGAAAACCACGCTGCTGGGCACCCTGTGCGGCGATCCGCGAGCTTCCAGCGGGAAAGTGGTCTTTGATGGTAAAGATATCACCGACTGGCAGACCGCAAAAATCATGCGCGAAGCGGTGGCGATTGTTCCGGAAGGGCGGCGGGTCTTTTCGCGCATGACGGTGGAAGAGAATCTGGCGATGGGCGGTTTTTTTGCCGATCGAGACCAGTTCCAGACCCGTATTAAGTGGGTCTACGAACTGTTTCCGCGTCTGCTGGAACGTCGAATTCAGCGCGCGGGCACCATGTCCGGCGGCGAGCAGCAGATGCTGGCGATTGGTCGGGCGCTGATGAGCCAGCCGCGCCTGCTGCTGCTTGATGAGCCTTCTCTGGGACTGGCGCCGATCATCATTCAGCAGATTTTCAACACCATCGAACAGCTGCGCGAGCAGGGGATGACTATCTTCCTTGTCGAGCAGAACGCTAACCAGGCGCTGAAGCTGGCTGACCGCGGCTATGTGCTGGAAAACGGTCACGTGGTGCTGGAAGACACCGGCGATGCGCTGTTGGCGAACGAGGCGGTGCGTAGCGCCTATCTGGGAGGCTAATCTCCTCGCTCTTATTCCCGGCCGCCCGGCCGGGATATTCCTTAGCCAGAACGGAGTGTTGACGCCGCTGGCCGGGAATTATCCCCTGTATGTGCCTCAGCGCCCACTTTCCTGTCTCCAATCCTTCATCGTCTTGCCATCTCTCTGACGCGTTACTATCTTTTTTTTGTAATAAAAGAGTTATTTTTCTGTAATTCGAGCATGTCATGTTACCCCCGCGAACATAAAACGCGTGAAATCGCGCATCTGGAACAACAAGAGAGATAACCGATGATATCGTTACGACATACAGCTTTAGGACTGGCGCTCAGCCTGGCATGTGCCGGTCAGGCGCTGGCAGTGACCAATATTCCGTTCTGGCATTCAATGGAAGGGGAGTTGGGTAAAGAAGTTGATTCTCTGGCGCAACGTTTCAACGCGGCCAATCCGGATTATAAAATTACGCCGGTGTACAAAGGTAACTATGAACAGAGCCTGAGCGCCGGCATTGCGGCGTTCCGTACCGGTAACGCGCCGGCTATCCTGCAGGTTTATGAAGTGGGTACCGCGACAATGATGGCTTCCAAAGCCATTAAACCGGTGTATCAGGTGTTCAGCGATGCGGGTATCAAGTTTGATGAGTCGCAGTTCGTCCCGACCGTTTCCGGCTACTACACCGATTCCAAAAGCGGCCATCTGCTCTCCCAGCCGTTTAACAGCTCCACGCCGGTGCTGTACTACAACAAAGATGCCTTCAAAAAAGCCGGCTTAAACCCGGATCAGCCGCCGAAAACCTGGCAGGAGCTGGCTGCCTATACCGATAAGCTGAAAGCCGCCGGAATGAAATGCGGTTACGCCAGCGGCTAGCAGGGCTGGATTCAGATTGAAAACTTCAGCGCCTGGCATGGTCTGCCGGTGGCAACCAAAAACAACGGCTTTGACGGTACCGATGCGGTTCTGGAGTTCAACAAGCCGGAGCAGATCAAACATATCGCCATGCTGGAAGCGATGAACAAGAAGGGCGACTTCAGCTACTTCGGGCGTAAAGATGAGTCTACCGAGAAGTTCTATAACGGTGACTGCGCGATAACCACCGCCTCTTCCGGCTCGCTGGCCGATATTCGCCAGTACGCGAAGTTCAATTATGGCGTGGGGATGATGCCATACGACGCCGACGTGAAGGGCGCGCCGCAGAACGCCATTATCGGCGGGGCCAGCCTGTGGGCGATGCAGGGTAAAGATAAAGAGACTTACACCGGCGTGGCGAAATTCCTCGAATTCCTCGCTAAACCGGAAATCGCCGCGGAATGGCATCAGAAAACCGGCTATCTGCCGATTACCACCGCCGCTTATGACCTGACCCGTCAGCAGGGCTTCTACGATAAGAACCCGGGCGCGGATATTGCCACTCGTCAGATGTTGAACAAGCCGCCGTTGCCGTTCACCAAAGGCCTGCGTCTGGGCAATATGCCGCAGATCCGCACCATTGTGGATGAGGAACTGGAAAGCGTGTGGACCGGGAAGAAGACGCCAAAACAGGCGCTGGATTCAGCGGTTGAACGTGGTAACCAGCTGCTGCGCCGCTTCGAGCAATCCACTAAATCGTAATAGCAATGCCCGGTGGCGCTTCATCCACCGGGCCTACGACGTGTCATATGTAGGTCGGGTGAGCGCAGTTGCCACCCGGCGATGTCTGGAAAAGAGTCCATCTATGTCATCATCCCGTCCGGTATTCCGCTCGCGCTGGCTGCCTTATGTGCTGGTCGCGCCGCAGCTGATTATCACGATTATTTTCTTTATCTGGCCCGCGGGCGAAGCGCTGTGGTATTCGCTACAAAGCGTTGATCCTTTTGGCCTTTCCAGCCAGTTCGTTGGCCTGGACAACTTCGTGACCCTGTTCCACGACCCGTACTATCTGGACTCATTCTGGACCACTATCAAGTTCAGTAGCATGGTGACCTTCAGCGGGCTGATTATTTCTCTGTTCTTTGCTGCGCTGGTGGATTATGTCGTGCGCGGCAGCCGCTTTTATCAAACCCTGATGCTGCTGCCCTATGCCGTGGCGCCAGCGGTGGCGGCGGTATTATGGATTTTCCTCTTTAACCCCGGCCGTGGACTGATAACCCATTTCCTCGGCGAGATGGGCTACGACTGGAACCATGCGCAAAACAGCGGCCAGGCGATGTTCCTGGTGGTCTTTGCCTCGGTGTGGAAGCAGATAAGCTATAACTTTTTGTTTTTCTTCGCCGCATTACAGTCGATCCCGCGCTCGCTGGTCGAAGCGGCCGCCATTGACGGCGCTGGGCCGATTCGCCGCTTCTTTAAACTGGCGCTGCCGTTGATTGCGCCGGTCAGCTTCTTCCTGCTGGTGGTCAACCTGGTCTACGCCTTCTTCGATACCTTCCCGGTGATCGATGCCGCCACCGGTGGCGGCCCGGTACAGGCGACCACGACCTTGATTTATAAGATCTATCGCGAAGGTTTCGCCGGGCTCGATCTGTCGGCGTCCGCCGCCCAGTCGGTAGTTCTGATGTTGCTGGTGATTGTGCTGACAGTCGTTCAGTTCCGCTACGTCGAAAGTAAGGTGCGCTACCAATGATTGAGAACCGTCGCGGGCTGACGATTTTCAGCCACATCATGCTGATTGTGGGGATCGCCGTCATCCTGTTCCCGCTGTATGTCGCGTTTGTTGCCGCGACGCTGGATAACAAAGCCGTTTTTGAGACGCCGATGACGCTGATTCCCGGCGGCCATCTGCTGGAAAATATGGCGACTATCTGGACCCAGGGCGTTGGTGCGAACAGCGCGCCATTCTGGCTGATGATGCTGAACAGCTTCATCATGGCCTTCGGTATCACGGTCGGGAAAATCGTGGTCTCGATGCTCTCCGCGTTCGCCATCGTCTGGTTCCGTTTCCCACTGCGTAACCTGTTCTTCTGGATGATTTTTATTACCCTGATGCTGCCGGTTGAGGTACGTATCTTTCCCACCGTGGAAGTCATCGCGAACCTGAAGATGCTCGACAGCTATGCCGGGCTGACGCTGCCGCTGATGGCCTCGGCGACCGCCACCTTCCTGTTCCGCCAGTTCTTTATGACGCTGCCGGACGAGCTGATTGAAGCGGCGCGTATCGACGGCGCCTCACCGATGCGCTTTTTCCGCGACATCGTGCTGCCGCTGTCGAAAACCAATCTTGCGGCCCTGTTTGTTATCACCTTTATCTACGGCTGGAACCAGTATCTGTGGCCGCTGCTGATTATTCAGGATGTGAATCTTGGCACCGCAGTGGCGGGTATCAAAGGCATGATCGCCATCGGAGAAGGCACCACGCAGTGGAACCAGGTGATGGCCGCGATGCTGCTGACGTTGATTCCCCCGGTTGTTATCGTTTTAGCCATGCAGCGTGCGTTTGTGCGTGGTTTAGTGGACAGTGAGAAGTAGGTTGTATCCCTTGATTATTCGTGGCGTCGACGCTGAGCCGAAACCGCGTAATCAAGGCGGAGGATGATGGACATAGTGGGCCTATGTCCAAATCCGACAACGCAGAGTACGCGGTTTCGGCACGCGTCCCGAAGGGCTAGGGCCATTTTTGCCCGGTACCGCGTTACTCGCGTCTTATTTGGGCCCACCAAACTGCGACGTTTGCGCCTTGCCCCGAGCAAAAATAGCCGCCAGCGACGTTCATGAACAATTAAGGAATACAACCTTTTATGGCAGGTTTAAAACTACAAGCTGTAACCAAAAGCTGGGATGGCAAAACCCAGGTGATTCAACCGCTGACGCTGGATGTCGCCGACGGCGAGTTCATCGTCATGGTCGGGCCATCCGGCTGCGGCAAATCAACGCTGCTGCGCATGGTGGCCGGGCTTGAACGGGTGACCAGCGGCGATATCTGGATTAACCGCCAGCGCGTGACCGAGATGGAACCGAAGGATCGCGGGATCGCGATGGTGTTTCAGAACTACGCGCTTTACCCGCACATGAGCGTGGAAGAGAACATGGCCTGGGGGCTAAAAATACGCGGTATGGGCAAAGGCCTGATCGACGAACGGGTGCAGGAAGCGGCACGTATTCTGGAGCTGGATGGCCTGCTCAAGCGCCGTCCGCGCGAGCTCTCCGGCGGTCAGCGCCAGCGTGTGGCAATGGGACGCGCCATCGTGCGCGACCCGGCGGTCTTTCTGTTTGATGAACCGCTGTCGAACCTCGATGCCAAGCTGCGCGTCCAGATGCGTCTTGAACTCCAGCAGCTGCATCGTCGTCTGAAAACCACCTCGTTGTACGTCACGCATGACCAGGTGGAGGCGATGACGCTTGCCCAGCGGGTGATGGTGATGAACAAAGGCATTGCCGAACAAATTGGCACCCCGGTCGAGGTGTACGAGAAACCGGCCAGTCGCTTTGTGGCGAGCTTTATTGGCAGTCCGGCGATGAACCTGCTGGACGGGCGCATCAGTGAAGATGGTCGTCGTTTTGAACTGGAAGGCGGTCTGCGTTTACCGATGAATGGCGAGCATCGCCGCCATGCCGGGCGTAAGATGACGTTAGGTATCCGCCCGGAGCATTTTGCATTAAGCTCCCAGGCGGAAGGTGGCGTACCGCTGGTGATGGATACGCTGGAAATTTTAGGTGCCGATAACCTTGCCCACGGTCGCTGGGGCGAGCAGAAACTGGTGGTCAGGCTGCCGCATCAGCAGCGTCCGCCGGCAGGCAGCACGCTGTGGCTGCATCTGCCCGAGGATCATCTGCACCTCTTTGATGGTGAAACAGGACAACGCGCATGAGCCACTGGCCTTATCCTCACATCGTCGCCCATCGTGGCGGCGGGAAACTGGCGCCGGAAAATACGCTGGCGGCCATCGATGTCGGCGCCCGTTTCGGGCATACGATGATCGAGTTTGACGCCAAGCTGTCGAAAGACGGACAGATTTTTTTGCTGCACGATGACAACCTTGAGCGCACCAGCAACGGCTGGGGCGTCGCCGGCGAGCTGGCCTGGAGCGAACTGCTGAAAGCCGATGCCGGCAGCTGGTATAGCCATGAATTCAAAGGCGAACCGCTGCCGCTGCTGGCCGAGGTTGCCGATCGTTGTCGTCAGCACGGCATGATGGCGAATATCGAGATTAAACCGACGACCGGCACCGGGCCGCTCACCGGGAAAGCGGTGGCGCTGGCGGCTCGTGAGCTGTGGCAGGGCATGACGCCGCCGCTGCTCTCATCGTTTGAAATTGACGCGCTGGAGGCGGCGCAGCAGGCGGTACCCGAGCTGCCGCGCGGGCTGCTGCTGGATGAGTGGCGCGAGGACTGGCGCGAGTTGACCACGCGGCTGGGGTGCGTTTCGATCCACCTTAACCATCAACTGCTGGATGAGCCGCGAGTGGCAAGCCTGAAAGCCGCGGGTCTGCACATTCTCGTCTATACCGTCAATAAACCCCAGCGGGCGGCTGAGCTGTTGCGCTGGGGCGTGGACTGCATTTGTACCGATGCCATTGATGTCATCGGTCCTGACTTCCAGGCCTGATCCGCCGGCAGACGACCGCTATGGCGTCGTCTGCCGCTGTAACATCCCTCCGTTGGTATTCGGCAACATCTGCTGTGACGAATTCAAATTACCGCTCTGGATGACCCGCTGCTGGTTGTTGTTGAGCTGCGTCTGGAGTTGCTGCTGCTGGGCGCGCGCCTGGTTCTGCATATCCTGCTTCAACATGCTTTGCTGTTGCTGCTGTTGGACCTGCATCTGATTTTGCATCCGCTGCTGGCTGGGGATGACGTACCCCGGCTGGTTGGGGTTGTTGTCCGTATTGAGCGGCTGCGCCAGAACGCTCAGCGGCATCAGCGCCGCCAGAAATAACAGTGCTTTCATGGTTCTCTCCTCCCTGCGTGGGATCACTTAAGTGTATCTCCTTTTCAGCATAACAATGATTTTTTAGGACTTATCAGCCAGGCTTAAGCGGGGAAAAATACTTCAGGAGTCAGACAATGATAAACACACGTTCATGGCGTCAGGTGGTCATCGCTGCTTTGCTGGCCGGCGGAAGTTTTACCGCCGCGGCAAATCCCGCCCCGCCGCCCGTTTCTTATGGTGTAGAAGAAGATGTCTTTCACCCGGTTCGTGCCCGGCAGGGGATGGTTGCCTCGGTGGATGCGATGGCGACCCGTGTCGGGGTGGATATTTTGCGCCAGGGCGGCAACGCGGTCGATGCCGCGGTGGCCGTGGGCTATGCGCTGGCGGTCACGCATCCGCAGGCCGGTAATATTGGCGGCGGCGGGTTTATGATGCTGCGCACCAAAGACGGTAAAACGACGGCAATTGATTTTCGCGAAATGGCGCCTGAGCAGGCCACCCGCGATATGTTCCTTGACGATCAGGGCAACCCGGATAGCAAAAAATCGCTCACTTCACATCTGGCCTCTGGTACGCCGGGTACCGTAGCGGGCTTCTCATTAGCGCTGGAAAAATACGGCACTATGCCGCTGAACAAGGTGATCCGTCCGGCGATTAAGCTGGCGGAAGAGGGCTTTACGGTGAACGATGCGTTGGCCGACGATCTGAAGACCTACGGGAGCGAAGTCATCCCCAGCCACCCGAACAGTAAAGCCATCTTCTGGAAAAACGGCGAGCCGTTGCAGAAAGGCGACAAGCTGGTGCAAAAACAGCTGGGCAAAAGCCTTGAGCTGATCGCGGAGCACGGTCCGGATGCGTTCTATAAAGGGGCGATTGCCGAGCAGATTGCCGATGAAATGCGCAAAAACGGTGGGCTTATCACCAAAGCCGATCTTGCCGGCTATAAGGCGGTCGAGCGTACGCCGATAAGCGGCGAATATCGCGGTTATCAGGTGTTTTCGATGCCACCGCCTTCGTCCGGAGGGATCCACATCGTACAGATCCTCAATATCCTCGAAAATTTCGACATGCATAAATATGGCTTCGGCAGCGCAGACGCCATGCAGGTGATGGCGGAAGCTGAAAAACATGCCTATGCCGACCGCTCGGAGTATCTCGGCGATCCGGACTTCGTCAAAGTGCCGTGGCAGGCGCTGACCAACAAAGCCTACGCCAAATCGATTGCTGAACAGATTGATATCAACAAAGCCAAACCTTCGAGCCAGATTCGTCCGGGTAAACTGGCGCCGTATGAAAGTAACCAGACCACCCATTTCTCAGTGGTGGATAAAGAGGGTAACGCGGTGGCGGTGACCTATACGCTGAATACCACCTTCGGGACCGGTATTGTGGCGGGGAGTTCCGGGATCCTGCTGAACAACCAGATGGATGACTTCTCGGCGAAACCGGGCGTGCCCAATGTCTACGGGCTGGTGGGCGGCGATGCCAACGCCGTCGGGCCGAAAAAGCGTCCGCTGTCGTCGATGTCGCCGACTATTGTGGTGAAAGAGGGGAAAACCTGGCTGGTGACCGGCAGCCCGGGCGGTAGCCGTATCATTACCACCGTACTGCAGATGGTGGTCAACACCATCGATTTCGGTATGAACGTGGCGGAAGCCACCAATGCGCCGCGCTTCCATCATCAGTGGCTGCCGGATGAGCTGCGGGTGGAGAAGGGGTTCAGCCCGGATACGCTGAAGCTGCTGGAGCAGAAAGGGCAGAAAGTGGCGTTGAAAGAGGCGATGGGCAGTACCCAGAGCATTATGGTGGGCCCGGACGGGACGCTGTATGGCGCCTCCGATCCGCGCTCGCCCGGTGATTTGACGGCAGGGTACTGATTTATTTGCCGGGCGGCACTGCGTTTGCCCGGCCTACAGGATGATGCGGGGTCTCCCGGCAAGCGTTGCACCGCCGGGCAAATCCCCGATGGGCTGAACGGGGGTATTTACCCTCCTCCGGCTTATCGATGGGCCGGTAGCGCAGGAGATGGCGGGAAGCTGCGGATAAAATGCCGGGTGGCGGCTGACGCCTTACCCGGCCTACAGGATGATGCGGGGTCTCAGGCCCGGCAAGCGTTGCGCCGCCGGGCAATACTTAGCGCTTACTTGAGGCGCGCCATAAAATGCGCATCCACATACTCGCCGTTGCGCAGGGCGAATCTCTTACCGGTCCCTTCCACAATAAAGCCAAATTTGCGGTAAAGCGCTATCGCGGAGGGGTTGTCTGTAAACACGGTTAACTCAATGCGATCGACGCGTAGCCAGTTATCACACAGATTAACCATCTCGCGCATCAGCGCGCTGCCGACGCCACGACCGCGCGCCTGCGCCGCAACGCTCACACCGAAGGTCGCTACGTGGCTGCGACGAGGGCTGGGCTCGACGCTTAGCCTGAGGTGGCCCACCACCTGTTCGTCGACAGTGGCGACCAGATGACGGCTACCGGGTTTCGGTAGCAGGCGTTCCTGCCACATTTCCATCGAGGGATGAGGTAGCTGTAGCGTGTCGTGATAGACCTCCGGATGCGCAGTAAGCTGGCGTAAAGGTTCTGCATCACGCGGTTCAGCGTGGCGTATCACGATATCACTCATTCCTCTTCTCCTGTGCCGCGGCATCGCGGTCTTGATCTACTTTATGAGTCTTTTAAACATCCCTGACTTTAAAAAATGCGTCAATGCCTAATTTTTGCAAAAAGAGGTAGACAAGTGCGAATGAGAATGATTATTATTGTCCTGCATTCAGGGAGACCCTTGCGGAAAGCCTGAAAGCACGACATTGCTCACATTGCTTCCAGTATTACTTTAGCCAGCCACGCGCTGGCTTTTTTTTGCTTTTTTGCCGGCCGTTTCCACCATCCTGAATAGGTCAGGCGTTAAGTTCATCGCCGGGGTGCGCTATGGTTAGCAGCAGAAACCTCAACACAGGACGGCGTTATGACTCTGCACTGCGCATTTATTGGATTTGGCAAAAGCACTACCCGCTACCACCTTCCGTATGTTCTGCACCGTAAAGACCACTGGCACGTCGCGCATATCTATCGTCGTAGCGCGAAGCCGCAGGAGCAAGCGCCGCAGTACTCACATATCCATTTCACCAGTGAACTTGATGAGGTGCTCAATGATCCGCAGGTGAAGCTGGTCATTGTCTGTACCCATGCGGATAGCCATTTTGAGTATGCAAAGCGCGCGCTAGAGGCCGGTAAAAATGTGCTGGTAGAAAAACCGTTTACCTCGACGTTAGCCGAGGCGAAAGCGCTGTTTGCGCTGGCGAAAAGCCGGGGGTTGACCGTGACGCCATACCAGAACCGCCGCTTTGATTCCTGTTTCCTGACGATGAAAAAGGTGATTGAGAGCGGCAAACTGGGCGAGATCGTGGAGGTTGAGAGCCATTTTGACCTCTATCGCCCGGTCGCAGAAACGCAGCCCGGAGTGCCGCAGGATGGCGCATTCTACGGTCTTGGCGTGCATACGATGGATCAGATTATTTCGTTATTTGGCCGCCCGGACCGCGTGACCTATGACATCCGCAGCCTGCGTAACAAAGCCAACCCGGACGATACGTTTGAAGCCCAGCTGTTCTACGGCGACCTGAAGGCGATTGTCAAAACCAGCTACCTGGTGAAGCTGCCGTATCCGAAGTTTATCGTCCACGGCCATAAAGGCTCATTTATCAAATACGGTATCGATCGGCAGGAAACCAGCCTGAAAGCCAATATTATGCCGGGTGAGCCGGGATTCGGCGCGGACGATACGTTTGGCCTGCTGGAGTACGTCAATGAGGCGGGTGAAACCGTGCGGGAAGAGATCCCGCTTGAAACCGGCGACTATGGGCGGGTCTATGATGCGCTGCATGAAACCCTCGTTAACGGTCAGCCAAATTACGTCAAGGAATCTGACGTTCTCACGAATATGGAGATCCTCGGACGCGGGTTTGAACAGCCCTCTCCGGCCACAATAACCCTCGATAAATAAGCCCTCCTGGCTCCTCTGCAATTGTTCATATTTTTTGAACAGAGGAGTCAATTTTCACCCTCTATGATCGTGAGTGGATTGAGTCCACACTGACTCCATCGAAAACATACGGGGGTGCAACATGATCTACTTACGCAAAGCTAACGAACGCGGTCACGCTAACCATGGCTGGCTGGATTCCTGGCATACTTTCTCTTTCGCGAACTATTATGATCCGAACTTTATGGGCTTCTCAGCGCTGCGCGTGATTAACGATGACGTGATTGATGCCGGCCAGGGCTTCGGTACCCATCCGCACAAAGATATGGAAATCCTGACCTACGTGCTGGAAGGGGTGGTGGAGCACCAGGATAGCATGGGTAACAAAGAGCAGGTTCCGGCGGGCGAGTTCCAGATCATGAGCGCCGGTACCGGGATTCGTCACTCCGAGTACAACCCAAGCAACACGGAAAAACTGCATCTGTACCAGATCTGGATTATGCCGGAAGAAAACGGCATCACTCCGCGCTACGAACAGCGTCGCTTTGATGCTCTGCAGGGCAAACAGCTGGTGCTGTCGCCGGATGCCCGTGACGGTTCACTAAAAGTGCACCAGGATATGGAACTGTACCGCTGGGCGCTGCTGAAAGATGAACAGTCGGTGCATCAGATTGCCGCGGAACGCCGCGTGTGGATCCAGGTGGTGAAAGGCGAAGTGACGATTAACGGTACCAAAGCGACCACCAGCGATGGCCTGGCGATTTGGGACGAGCAGGCGATTTCGGTTCACGCCGACAGCGATAGTGAGATCCTGCTGTTCGATCTGCCGCCGGTCTGATGCGGTTCTGAAGATGTTTAAATAAATTGCGCAACCTTCCCGGATGTTTGGGAAGGTTGCGCTTTGTCCGTGATAAACTGAGAAAATGTCTCCCCGTTATCACAGTCAGGAATCACAGTCAGGACGATGAAAAAGAAAAGACCCGTACTTCAGGATGTAGCCGATCTTGTCGGCGTGACCAAAATGACGGTCAGTCGCTTTTTACGTAACCCGGAACAGGTTTCCGAGGCCCTGCGTGGCAAGATTGCCGCTGCTCTCGATGAACTGGGTTATATCCCCAATCGTGCGCCTGATATCCTCTCTAATGCCACCAGTCGCGCCATTGGCGTGCTGCTGCCTTCGTTAACCAACCAGGTCTTCTCGGAAGTGCTGCGCGGAATTGAAAGCGTCACCGATGCCTTCGGTTACCAGACGATGCTGGCGCACTATGGCTATAAGCCGGAAATGGAAGAAAAGCGTCTTGAATCCATGCTCTCATGGAACATTGATGGCCTGATTCTCACCGAACGTACCCATACTCCTCGCACGCTGAAAATGATCGAAGTTGCCGGTATCCCGGTGGTGGAACTGATGGACAGCCAGTCGCCGTGCCTCGATATCGCCGTCGGTTTTGATAACTTCGATGCCGCGCGCCAGATGACCGCAGCGATTATTGCCCGCGGCCATCGCCACGTGGCGTATCTGGGGGCGCGCCTCGATGAACGTACTATCATCAAGCAAAAGGGATACGAACAGGCGATGCGCGATGCCGGCATGACGCCGTATAGCGTGATGGTTGAACAATCTTCATCCTATTCGTCAGGGATTGAGCTGATGCGCCAGGCGCGTCGCGAATATCCGCAGCTCGATGGCATCTTCTGTACCAACGATGACCTTGCGGTCGGCGCCGCCTTTGAGTGCCAGCGCCTGGGATTGAAAATTCCGCACGATATGGCGATAGCCGGTTTCCACGGCCATGATATTGGTCAGGTGATGGAGCCGCGACTGGCCAGCGTGCTGACTCCGCGCGAGCGAATGGGGCGCATTGGTGCCGAGCGGCTGCTGGCCCGCATTCGGGGTGAAGTTGTGACGCCTAAGATGTTAGATTTAGGTTTCACATTGTCACCGGGCGGATCAATTTAGACTGACAAGTTTGAAGTAGATCACACATATTCATTTCTGGCACGAATGGTGATTGCTTATCCCTAAATCCGGCATGACAATGTTACCGATAACAGTTACCCGTAACAATCAATCTGCATACGAGCCTTCACGCTGTATTCTTGCAGCCAGTACGGCTTCGTATATGTGTCCAGTGGGAGGAAGCTTTGAGCACGACTAACCATGATCACCACGTCTATGTCCTGATGGGCGTTTCCGGCAGTGGTAAATCCGCTGTCGCCAGCGAAGTGGCGCATCAGCTGCATGCCGCGTTTCTCGATGGTGACTTTCTGCATCCGCGTAGCAACATCAACAAGATGGCCTCCGGCGAGCCGTTAAACGACGATGACCGTACGCCGTGGCTGCAGGCGCTGAACGACGCCGCTTTTGCCATGCAGCGTACAAATAAAGTCTCGCTGATCGTCTGTTCCGCACTGAAAAAGAGCTATCGCGATATTCTCCGCAAGGGCAACCCGAATCTCTCTTTCGTCTACCTGAAAGGCGATTTTGACCTGATCGAAAGCCGTCTGAAGGCGCGTAAAGGCCATTTCTTTAAAACCCAGATGCTGGTGACCCAGTTTGAAACGCTGCAGGAACCTGGCGCAGACGAAGGCGACGTTTTAATCGTCGATATTGATCAATCGCTGGAAGGCGTGGTCGCGAGCACCATTGAGGTGATCAACAAAGGCAGTAACTAGTGAGTACATTAACGCTTGTTTTAACAGCAGTTGGCTCCGTTTTGCTGCTGCTGTTTTTAGTCATGAAGGCGCGTATGCATGCTTTCGTGGCTTTGATGGTGGTTTCTATTGGCGCGGGTCTCTTTTCCGGAATGCCGCTGGATAAAATCGCGGCGACGATGGAAAAAGGGATGGGTGGGACGCTGGGCTTCCTGGCGATCGTCGTGGCACTCGGGGCGATGTTCGGCAAGATCCTGCATGAAACCGGCGCTGTCGATCAGATTGCCGTGAAGATGTTGAAATCTTTCGGCCACAGCCGCGCCCATTACGCGATTGGCCTCGCCGGTCTTATCTGTGCGCTGCCGCTGTTTTTCGAAGTGGCGATCGTGCTGCTGATCAGCGTGGCCTTCTCCATGGCGCGCCATACCGGTACTAACCTGGTGAAACTGGTTATCCCGCTGTTTGCGGGCGTGGCGGCCGCGGCGGCGTTCCTGCTGCCCGGACCTGCGCCGATGCTGCTGGCATCGCAAATGCACGCTGATTTTGGCTGGATGATCCTGATTGGCCTGTGCGCGGCGATTCCAGGCATGATTATCGCCGGGCCGCTGTGGGGCAACTTCATCAGCCGCTACGTTGAGCTGCATATTCCTGACGATATTAGCGAACCAAGCCTCGGTGAAGGCAAGATGCCGTCCTTTGCCTTTAGCCTGTCGCTGATTCTCCTGCCGCTGGTGCTGGTGGGGCTGAAAACAATTGCCGCGCGCTTTGTGCCGGTTGGCTCCAGCGCTTACGAATGGTTTGAGTTTATCGGCCATCCGTTCACCGCGATTCTGATAGCCTGTCTGGTGGCTATCTATGGCCTGGCGGTACGTCAGGGGATGGCGAAAGATCGGGTGATGGAGATCTGCGGTCATGCGCTGCAGCCTGCGGGGATTATCCTGCTGGTTATCGGCGCCGGCGGCGTGTTCAAACAGGTGCTGGTTGACTCCGGCGTGGGGCCGGCGCTCGGCGAAGCGCTGACGGGCATGGGTCTGCCTGTCGCTATTACCTGCTTCGTGCTGGCGGCCGCGGTACGTATTATCCAGGGTTCTGCAACCGTCGCCTGCTTAACCGCCGTCGGGCTGGTGATGCCGGTCATCGAGCAGCTGAACTACAGTGGCGCGCAGATGGCGGCGCTCTCCATCTGTATCGCGGGCGGTTCCATCGTAGTGAGCCACGTCAACGATGCGGGTTTCTGGCTGTTCGGGAAATTTACCGGCGCCAGCGAAGCGCAGACGCTGAAAACCTGGACGATGATGGAAACTATCCTCGGCACCACCGGTGCCATCGTTGGTATGATCGCGTTTACGCTGTTAAGCTAAACGGCGAAAGATTGCCCGGCCGAGCGACGCGAGGCCGGGCATATCACCCGCCTGATACCGGCAAAATCCCTCTCTGCTGAGCGATAAGACAAAAGGATTACGCCTCGTAAGGCCGCATCAGGCCTGATTTCCTCCGCTTTCCTCCCCGGCGCGATATCGCTAAATTTCTGCGCAGAACCATAATCCAGATCAATAAAAAAGCGGCGGAAAATATTCCCTTCCTGAGGCAATTCCCCCGATAATCTTCGAGGTTTTTCTGGAGACTGATACCGACAGAAGCTGCGTTCAATAAGTTGCTTTTCTGATTGCCGTGCAATCATTGATTAATTTCACTTGCGACTTTAGCAGCATTTTGTAATGTGAGAGATGATCCAGCAGGAAACTGGCTAGGCACAAACAGCACACATCTCCCAGGAAATACGTTATGAAAAATGTTGGTTTTATCGGCTGGCGCGGAATGGTCGGCTCTGTACTCATGCAACGCATGGTTGAAGAGCGCGACTTCGACGCCATTCGCCCTGTTTTTTTCTCCACCTCTCAGCTGGGGCAGCCGGCTCCATCCTTTGGTGGCAGCACCGGCGGTACGCTTCAGGATGCCTTTGACCTGGACGCGCTGAAGGCACTGGACATTATTGTGACCTGCCAGGGCGGGGATTATACCAACGACGTTTATCCGAAGCTGCGTGAGAGCGGCTGGCAGGGGTACTGGATTGATGCCGCTTCTTCGCTGCGCATGAAAGACTACGCCATCATTATTCTTGATCCGGTAAACCAGGACGTGATTACCGCTGGCCTGAATAACGGCGTGAAAACGTTTGTTGGCGGCAACTGTACCGTCAGCCTGATGCTGATGTCCCTCGGCGGCCTGTTTGCCCAGGATCTCGTGGAGTGGGTTAGCGTGGCCACTTACCAGGCGGCATCCGGCGGCGGGGCGCGTCACATGCGCGAGCTGCTGACTCAGATGGGCCAGCTGCATAGCCACGTGGCGACTGAGCTGGCGAACCCGGCATCCGCCATTCTGGATATCGAACGCAAAGTGACGGCGCTGACCCGCAGCGGCGATCTGGCGGTGGATAACTTTGGTGTGCCGCTGGCAGGCAGCCTGATCCCCTGGATCGACAAGCAGCTGGACAACGGCCAGAGCCGTGAAGAGTGGAAAGGTCAGGCTGAGACCAACAAAATTCTGGCCACCTCGTCCGTTATTCCGGTCGATGGTCTGTGCGTCCGCGTTGGCGCGCTGCGTTGCCACAGCCAGGCATTTACCATCAAACTGAAAAAAGATGTCTCTGTCCCGACCGTTGAAGAACTGCTGGCCGCACACAACCCGTGGGCCAAAGTGGTACCAAACGATCGTGATATTACGATGCGTGAACTGACCCCGGCTGCCGTTACCGGCACCCTGACCACGCCAGTGGGCCGTTTGCGTAAGCTGAATATGGGGCCGGAATACCTGTCGGCTTTCACCGTCGGTGACCAGCTCCTGTGGGGCGCCGCCGAGCCGCTGCGACGCATGCTGCGCCAGCTGGCTTGATAACTGGATGAACAAAAAGGGGGTGTCTTACACCTCCTTTTTTTTGCGTAATACAAGGAGTAAACGCGGATGTTAGATTTTTTCCAACGGAGGTAAGACAGCCTTGGCTATGCTTTAAGTAAGGAACGATAACGTTGCCTTACCTGAAGGTGGGACGGAGCAGGAGAAAGCACGGTGTGCTGCACCGTTCAGGTCAAAAAAAGTCGTCAGCTACAGGAAAGGGCGACACTTACAACAGGATGAAACCATGTCTAATCGTATCGATAGAGACGTGATTAATGCGCTTATCTCCGGCCATTTTGCGGATCCCTTTTCCGTACTGGGTATGCATCAAACCGCTGCCGGGCTGGAAGTACGCGCATTATTACCCGATGCCACCGATGTCTGGGTTATTGAACCGAAAACCGGGCGCAAAGTCGGCAAACTCGAATGCCTCGACTCACGCGGATTCTTCAGCGGCGTTCTGCCGCGTCGCAAAAATACTTTTCGTTACCAGCTGGCGGTCACCTGGCACGACCAGCAAAACCTGATTGACGACCCTTATCGCTTTGGGCCGCTGCTGCAGGATCTTGATGTCTGGCTGCTGTCGGAAGGGACTCATCTACGGCCTTATGAAACGCTGGGAGCGCACGCCGACACGATGGACGGCGTCACCGGTACGCGCTTTTCTGTCTGGGCGCCAAACGCCCGCCGGGTTTCCGTGGTCGGGCAGTTCAACTACTGGGATGGCCGCCGTCATCCGATGCGCCTGCGCAAAGAGTCCGGCATCTGGGAGCTGTTTGTGCCCGGCGCGCATAACGGCCAGCTGTATAAATTTGAGCTGATTGACGCCCACGGCCACCTGCGTGTGAAGTCCGACCCTTATGCCTTTGAAGCGCAGATGCGCCCGGAAAGCGCATCGCTTATCTGTAGTCTGCCGGAAAAGGTCGAACAGCCGGAGTCCCGCAAGCAGGCCAATCAGTTTGATGCGCCGATTTCGATTTATGAAGTCCATCTGGGTTCCTGGCGCCGCCATACCGATAACAACTTCTGGTTAAGCTACCGCGAACTGGCCGATCAACTGGTGCCCTACGCGAAGTGGATGGGCTTCACCCATCTGGAGCTGCTGCCGGTAAACGAACATCCGTTCGACGGCAGCTGGGGCTATCAGCCGACCGGCCTGTACGCGCCGACCCGCCGCTTCGGTACTCGTGAAGACTTCCGCTACTTCCTGAACGCCGCCCATGCCGCGGGTCTGAACGTGATCCTCGACTGGGTGCCGGGCCATTTCCCGTCGGATGACTTTGCGCTGGCATCGTTTGACGGCACCGCGTTGTATGAACACAGCGATCCGCGAGAAGGTTATCACCAGGACTGGAATACGCTGATCTACAACTACGGTCGCCGTGAAGTCAGCAACTTCCTGGTCGGGAACGCGCTGTACTGGATTGAGCGTTTTGGTATCGACGCTCTGCGGGTGGATGCGGTCGCGTCAATGATCTACCGCGACTACAGCCGCAAGGAGGGCGAGTGGGTGCCCAATGAGTACGGCGGTCGGGAAAACCTCGAAGCGATTGAGTTCCTGCGTAATACCAACCGCGTGCTCGGCGAACAGACGCCGGGGGCAATCACGATGGCCGAGGAGTCTACCGACTTCGCCGGGGTTTCACGACCTTCTTCGACGGGCGGTCTTGGCTTCTGGTTCAAATGGAACCTCGGCTGGATGCATGACACCCTCGACTACATGAAGCTCGATCCCATCTATCGTCGTCATCATCACGACAAGATGACCTTCGGGATGCTCTACAACTACACCGAAAACTTCGTGCTGCCGCTGTCACATGATGAAGTGGTTCACGGCAAAAAATCGATTCTTGACCGGATGCCCGGCGATGCCTGGCAGAAGTTTGCCAACCTGCGCGCCTACTACGGCTGGATGTTTGCCTTCCCGGGGAAAAAACTGCTGTTTATGGGCAATGAATTTGCCCAGGGGCGGGAGTGGAACCACGACGGCAGCCTGGACTGGCATCTGCTGGAAGGCGGCGATAACTGGCATCACGGCGTCCAGCGTCTGGTTCGCGATCTGAACCATACCTATCGTCACCATAAAGCGCTGCACGAGCTGGATTTTGACCCCTACGGCTTTGAATGGCTGGTGGTGGATGATCACGAGCGCTCGGTCTTTATCTTTGTACGTCGCGATAAAGCCGGGAATGAAATCATCGTTGCCAGCAACTTCACTCCGGTGCCGCGCCACGACTATCGTTTCGGGATTAACCAGCCAGGACGCTGGCGAGAAGAACTGAATACCGACTCGATGCACTACCACGGTAGCAATACCGGTAACGGCGGCATCGTGGAAAGCGAGGCTATCGCCAGCCACGGGCGGGAACATTCTCTCTCAATTACGCTACCGCCGCTGGCGACCGTCTGGCTGGTACGGGAGGCAGAATGACGACACTGGCGGCCGGAAAACCCTCGCCGTTGGGCGCAAGCTATGACGGAAAGGGCGTGAACTTCACGCTCTTTTCCGCCCATGCCGAACGGGTGGAGCTCTGCGTGTTTGATGCGCAAGGCAATGAGCAGCGGTTCGATTTACCCGCGCGCACGGGCGATATCTGGCACGGCTGGCTTCCTGCCGCCGGGCCGGGTCTGCGCTACGGCTACCGCGTGCATGGGCCTTGGGATCCGGCGCAGGGGCACCGCTTTAATCCGGCCAAACTGCTGCTCGACCCGTGCTGTCATCGGGTTGAGGGCGAACTGCACGATGATGAGCGCCTCCACGGCGGCGATCTTTCTCCCGATCGTCGCGACAGCGCGGCGATTGCGCCAAAGTCGCAGGTGGTGGATCTGTATTACAACTGGCAGAATGATGCGCCGCCGGGAACGCCCTGGGGCCAGACGGTTATCTATGAAGCCCATGTGAAAGGGCTGACCTGGCTGCATCCCGGGTTGCCGGAGTCTATTCGCGGCACCTATAAAGCGCTGGGCCATCCGGTGATGATCGATTACTTCAGGACCCTTGGCATTACGGCGCTGGAGCTGATGCCGGTGGCGCAGTTTGCCAGTGAACCGCGCTTGCAGAGAATGGGATTAAGCAACTACTGGGGCTATAACCCGATGGCGATGTACGCGCTCGATCCGCGCTATGCCAGCGAGCCTGCGCGTGCGCTGGATGAGTTTCGCGATGCGGTAAAGGCGCTGCATGCGGCGGGTATCGAAGTGATCCTCGACATAGTGCTGAACCACAGCGCCGAAATTGACCTTGAGGGGCCGACCTTCTCTTTGCGCGGAATCGATAACCGTAACTATTATTGGATCAGAGAAGACGGGGATTACTACAACTGGACCGGCTGCGGCAATACGCTCAATCTCAGTCAGCCGAACGTGGTGGAGTATGCCCGCCAGTGTCTGCGGTTTTGGGTCGATGAGTGCCATGTCGATGGCTTTCGCTTTGATCTAGCCTCGGTGATGGGACGCACGCCGGAATTTCGCCAGGATGCGCCGCTGTTTGAAGCGATCCGTAACGATCCGCATCTGGCGGCGGTGAAGCTGATTGCTGAACCCTGGGATATTGGCGCCGGCGGCTATCAGGTGGGGAACTTCCCGCCGCTGTTTGCCGAATGGAATGACCATTTTCGCGATGTCGCAAGGCGCTTCTGGTTACAGCAAAGCGTGTCGCTGGGCGAGTTTGCCCGGCGTTTTGCCGCCTCCAGCGATCTCTTTTCGCGTAACGGTCGCCAGCCCGCTGCGGCGGTGAATCTGATCACCGCCCACGATGGTTTCACCCTGCGCGACTGCGTTTGCTTCAATCAGAAGCATAATGAGGCGAATGGTGAAGAGAATCGCGATGGGACTAACAATAACTACAGCAGCAATCATGGTATAGAGGGAACAGGAGGCAGTCTTGATGTGCTTGAACGGCGTCGGGACAGCGTTCATGCCCTGCTCTCGACGCTGCTGCTGGCACAGGGCACGCCGATGCTGCTGGCGGGTGACGAGCATGGTCATAGCCAGCACGGCAACAATAACGCCTATTGTCAGGACAACGCATTGACCTGGCTTGACTGGAACCAGGCAAATAGCGGGCTGACGGCATTTACCGCTGCGCTTATTCACCTGCGTCGATGCATACCGGCATTAACCAGCAATCGCTGGTGGCAGGAAGGGGATGATAACGTTGTTTGGCTAAACCAGTATGCGCAACCGTTAACTGCTGATGAATGGCAGCATGGCACCGCGCGTCTGCAAATTTTGCTGTCTGGCCGTTGGTTAATGACGGTGAATGCCACCGCTGAGGTGGCGCATATGGAATTACCTGAGGGGGAGTGGCATGCCGTTCCTCCTTTCGCCGGAGAGGATAATCCGGTCGTCATGGCTGTCTGGCACGGGCCCGCGCACGGAGTGTGCGTATTTCAAAGGTCGTAAGCCCTGAAGCTTCCGGTTGCTCTCGCGGCCGCTGCGCGGCGAGAGGGACAGGAAGGCTGGGATGTAAAAAGGAGTTAATCATGGTTAGGCTAGAAAAGAACGATCCGTTGATGCTGGCGCGTCAGCTCCCCATCAAAACCGTTGCATTGATTCTTGCGGGTGGGCGCGGTACCCGGCTTAAGGACTTAACTATTAAGCGTGCAAAACCGGCTGTCCATTTCGGCGGTAAGTTTCGCATAATCGATTTCGCATTATCTAACTGCATTAACTCAGGTATTCGCCGTATCGGCGTTATCACCCAGTATCAATCGCACACTCTGGTACAACATATCCAGCGCGGCTGGTCATTTTTTAGCGAAGAAATGAACGAGTTCGTGGATTTACTGCCAGCGCAACAGCGGGTACATGGCGAAAACTGGTATCGCGGCACGGCTGATGCGGTGACGCAGAACCTCGACATCATTCGCCGCTATAAAGCGGAGTATGTGGTGATCCTCGCCGGCGATCATATTTACAAGCAAGACTACTCGCGCATGTTGATCGATCACGTCGAAAAAGGGGCTCGCTGCACCGTGGCCTGTATGCCGGTGCCCATTGAAGAGGCATCCGCCTTTGGCGTCATGGCGGTGGATGAAAACGATAAAATTATCGAATTCGTCGAAAAACCCGCGACTCCGCCCGCGATACCGAGCGATGCGACCAAATCGCTGGCCAGCATGGGGATCTATGTCTTTGATGCTGATTATCTTTATGAACTACTGACTGAAGATGACGACGACGAAAACTCCAGCCACGATTTCGGCAAAGATATTATTCCGAAGATAACCGAAGCTGGCATGGCTTATGCACATCCTTTCCCGCTCTCCTGCGTGCAGTCTGATCCGGATGCGGAACCGTACTGGCGCGATGTGGGGACGCTTGAAGCCTACTGGAAAGCGAACCTTGACCTGGCCTCGGTGACGCCGGAGCTGGATATGTATGATCAGAACTGGCCGATTCGGACCCATATGGAGTCTCTGCCGCCCGCGAAGTTCGTTCAGGACCGCTCTGGTAGTCACGGGATGACCTTGAACTCGCTGGTTTCCGGCGGCTGTATTATCTCCGGTTCGGTGGTGGTGCAATCGGTGCTGTTCCCGCGTGTGCGCGTGAATTCATTCTGTAACATTGATTCGGCAGTCTTATTGCCAGAAGTGTGGGTGGGGCGCTCATGCCGCCTGCGCCGCTGCATAATCGATCGCGCCTGTGTGATTCCTGAGGGCATGGTGATTGGCGAACACGCGGAAGAGGATGCGCGTCGGTTCTACCGATCGGAGGAAGGTATCGTGCTGGTTACGCGTGATATGTTGCGGAAGTTGGGGCATAAACAGGAGCGATAATGCAGGTCTTACATGTATGTTCAGAGATGTTCCCGCTGTTAAAAACCGGCGGTCTGGCGGATGTAATCGGCGCGCTGCCTGCGGCGCAAATCGCTGAGGGTATTGATACGCGCGTGCTGCTGCCGGCGTTCCCGGATATTCGCCGTGGCGTCACCGATGCACAGGTTGTGACGCGCAGAGAGACCTTTGCCGGACGCATGACGCTGCTGTTTGGTCACTATAACGGCGTGGGGATCTATTTGATTGATGCCCCGCATCTCTACGACCGCCCAGGGAGCCCTTACCACGACACTAACCAACATGCTTACACCGACAACGTGCTGCGTTTTGCGCTGCTGGGTTGGGTAGGTAGCGAGATGGCCTGCGGGCTGGACCCTTTCTGGCGTCCTGATGTCGTGCATGCTCACGACTGGCATGCGGGCCTGACTCCTGCCTATCTGGCAGCGCGTGGACGACCGGCGAAATCGATCTTTACGGTACACAACCTGGCTTATCAGGGCATGTTCTATTCATGGCATATGAATGAGATAGAGCTGCCGTGGTCGTTCTATAACATGCATGGTCTGGAGTTCAACGGCCAGATCTCGTTCCTTAAGTCTGGCCTCTATTTTGCCGATCATATTACGGCGGTCAGCCCGACCTACGCGCGTGAAATAACCGAACCGCAATTTGCCTACGGCATGGAAGGGCTGCTGCGTCAGCGTCAGCACGAGGGGCGGCTATCGGGGATTCTTAACGGCGTGGATGCGGGTATCTGGAACCCGGAAAGCGACCTGCTGCTGGCGTCGCGTTATGATCGCGATTGCCTTGAAGACAAAGCGGAGAATAAGCGCCAGCTGCAAATTGCGATGGGGTTGCAAGTCGACGACAAAGCCCCGCTGTTCGCCGTGGTCAGCCGTCTGACCAGCCAGAAAGGGCTGGATTTAGTTCTCGAAGCGCTGCCGGGCCTGCTTGAGCAGGGTGGGCAACTGGCGCTGCTTGGCGCAGGGGATCCGGTACTGCAGGAAGGTTTCCTGGCCGCGGCCGCCGAGCATCCGGGCAAAGTTGGCGTGCAGATTGGTTATCACGAGGCTTTCTCACACCGCATTATGGGCGGTGCCGACGTGATTCTGGTTCCCAGCCGTTTCGAGCCCTGTGGCTTAACACAGCTGTATGGCCTGAAGTACGGCACGCTGCCGCTGGTGCGGCGTACCGGGGGGCTGGCGGATACCGTGACCGACAGTTCGCTGGAAAACCTGGCCGATGGCGTAGCCAGCGGTTTTGTCTTTGAAGACAGCAATGCGCTATCGCTGCTGCGGGCTATTCGGCGCGCGTTCGTGCTGTGGTCGCGCCCGTCGCTCTGGCGTTACGTTCAGCGTCAGGCGATGAATATGGATTTTAGCTGGCAGGTCGCGGCGAACTCTTATCGAGAACTTTATCAACGCTTGATGTAACCACAGGAGTCATTGCGATGAATGTACCCTTTAGCTACGCATCACCCACGCTGAGCGTTGAGGCGTTAAAGCACTCTATTGCCTATAAGCTGATGTTTATCATTGGTAAAGATCCTGCTATTGCCAATAAGCACGAGTGGCTCAACGCCACGTTGTTTGCCGTTCGCGACCGTATGGTGGAGCGCTGGCTGCGCTCTAATCGCGCTCAGCTTTCTCAGGAGGTTCGCCAGGTTTATTACCTGTCGATGGAGTTTCTGATTGGTCGTACGCTCTCTAACGCCTTGCTGTCGTTGGGCATCTATGAGGATGTGAACTGCGCACTGGAAGAGATGGGGCTGAACCTTGAAGAGCTGATTGACGAAGAGAATGACCCGGGGCTGGGCAATGGCGGCCTTGGGCGCCTGGCCGCCTGTTTCCTCGACTCGCTGGCGGCGTTAGGCTTGCCTGGTCGTGGTTACGGTATCCGCTATGACTACGGGATGTTTAAGCAAAACATCGTTGACGGGCGGCAGAAAGAGTCCCCGGATTACTGGCTTGAGTACGGCAACCCGTGGGAGTTTGAGCGGCATAATACGCGTTACAAAGTGCGCTTCGGCGGGCGCATTCAGCAGGAAGGCAAACAGTCGCGCTGGGTTGAAACCGAAGAGATCCTCGCGGAAGCCTACGATCAGATTATCCCGGGCTTTGATACCGATGCGACCAACACGCTCCGTCTGTGGAGCGCTCAGGCCAGCAGCGAGATTAACCTTGGTAAATTTAATCAGGGTGATTACTTCGCGGCGGTAGAAGATAAAAACCATTCTGAAAACGTCTCCCGGGTACTGTATCCGGACGACTCGACCTACTCCGGGCGCGAGCTGCGCCTGCGTCAGGAATATTTCCTCGTCTCCGCTACGGTGCAGGATATTCTCAGCCGCCATTATCAACTGCACAAATCTTTCGCTAACCTGGCAGACAAAATAGCGATTCACCTCAACGACACCCATCCGGTGCTGTCGATCCCGGAGCTGATGCGCCTGCTGATTGATGAGCATAAGTTCGGCTGGGATGAAGCGTTTGAAGTCACCTGCCAGGTGTTCTCCTACACCAACCATACGTTGATGAGCGAAGCGCTGGAGACCTGGCCTGTCGATATGCTGGGCAAGATTCTGCCGCGCCATTTGCAGATTATTTTCGAGATCAATGACTACTTCCTGAAGACGCTACAGGAGCAGTATCCCAATGATACCGCGCTGCTGAGCCGCACATCGATTATCGACGAATCCAACGGCCGTCGCGTGCGCATGGCGTGGCTGGCGGTGGTGATTAGTCATAAAGTAAACGGCGTTTCCGAACTGCACTCCCGACTGATGGTGGAGTCGTTGTTTGCCGACTTCGCGAAGATTTTCCCGATGCGCTTTACAAACGTCACCAACGGCGTGACGCCGCGCCGCTGGCTGGCGCTGGCGAATCCGCCTTTATCAAAGGTGCTGGACGAGAACATCGGCCGTACCTGGCGTACCGACCTGAGCCAGCTGAAGGAGCTGGAGCAGCACATTGACTATCCGACGGTGAATCAGGCTGTACGTCAGGCGAAGCTGGAGAACAAGCAGCGGCTGGCAAACGCGATCGCCCATCAGTTGAATGTGGTGGTGAACCCGAAAGCGCTGTTTGACGTGCAAATCAAACGTATCCACGAGTACAAGCGTCAGCTGATGAACATCCTGCACGTCATTACCCGCTACAACCGTATTAAGGCCGATCCCGACGCCGTATGGGTGCCGCGCGTGAATATCTTTGCCGGTAAAGCCGCCTCGGCTTATTACATGGCCAAGCACATTATTCACCTCATTAACGACGTGGCGGCGGTGGTGAACAACGATCCGCAGATTGGCGAGAAGCTCAAAGTGGTCTTTGTTCCGAACTACAGCGTTAGCCTTGCGCAGCTGATTATTCCGGCTGCGGATCTTTCAGAGCAGATCTCGCTGGCGGGTACCGAAGCTTCCGGAACCAGTAATATGAAATTCGCGCTTAACGGTGCCTTGACCATCGGTACCCTGGACGGCGCGAACGTCGAGATGCTGGAGCACGTGGGTGAGGATAATATCTTTATCTTCGGCAATACCGCGGAACAGGTTGAGGCGCTGCGTCGTAACGGCTATAAGCCGCGGGAATTTTACGAACAGGATCCGGAGCTGCATCAGGCGCTGACACAAATTGGCACCGGGCTGTTCAGTCCGTCGGAGCCGGGCCGCTATCGCGACCTGCTGGATTCGCTGATCAACTTTGGCGACCATTATCAGGTGCTGGCTGATTACCGGAGCTATGTGGATTGCCAGGATAAGGTGGATGAGTTGTATCGTCATCCGGAAGAGTGGGCGATGACGGCGATGCATAATATCGCCAATATGGGCTATTTCTCTTCTGACCGTACGATTCAGGAATATGCCGATCATATCTGGCATATCGACCCGGTACGACTGTAGCCGGTCATGCAGTCACAACGGGGCCACTGGCCCCGTTTTTTAT
Source organism: Klebsiella sp. Lac1 (assembly GCF_009825425.1). Lineage (NCBI taxonomy): Bacteria > Pseudomonadati > Pseudomonadota > Gammaproteobacteria > Enterobacterales > Enterobacteriaceae > Klebsiella > Klebsiella sp. Lac1. The sequence goes on along the minus strand of NZ_VJZJ01000004.1, from coordinate 108,034 downwards.
CGCGGTCTATAAATATGCGTTTGACGTCGGGCTGCTGGTTATTCGTCTGCTGAATCTGTCGGCGGCATTTGGCTGCTGTGATGGAAAAAGGGTTGAGTACTGGTGTATAGTATTAGCAGAACAATTCATAATTAATTGATAATAATATGAAAAAAATTACCACATCTATTCCGGCCCTCGATAAAACCATGCGTGTATTTGATTATCTTCTGGAGTGCGGCGGCGCAACGTTTACCCAGATCCATCAAAATTCAGGGATTGCGAAAAGCAGCACCTCATCTTTGCTGAATGGCATGGTGGAACATGGGTTATTACGCCAGGAAAAAGATAAGTATTATCTGGGGTTACGCCTGTATGAATTAGGTAATAAAGCGGCGGAACAGTATGACATTAAAAAAATCGCTTTACCGATTCTCGAAGAGATCCGCGATAACACCGGCTTGACCTGCCATCTTGGCGTGCTGGAAGGCGATGCGCCAATTTATCTTCTGAAAGTCGAAAGTCCGCAGGCTATTGTGATACGAAGCTGGGAAGGCAAGCGTCTCTCATTACATAGCTCAGGTCTGGGAAAAGTGCTGATTGCATGGCTGAGCGAGGAGGAGCTGGAAGAGCTGCTGCCTTCGGATCAAATACTGACGCGTTTTACACAGACGACGATCACGGACGTGAATATCCTCAAGCAGGAGCTTGCTGGAATCCGCCGCCGCGGCTGGGGTTATGACAACGAAGAGGACTCCCTTGGCGTGCGCTGTATTGCGGTACCGGTATTCAATGCGCAGGGGAAAGTGATTGCCGCGTTGAGCGTATCAGGCGTTGCGTTCCAGATCCCTGACGATAAACGCGAGTCGCTCGCGACATTAATGATGGATGCCAGCCGTAGCCTGACTCACCTGCTGTGCTGAAATCATCATAGCGCGGACAGTAAAGCCCGCCCAGAGCGCTGAGGAAGCGTGCTTCTCAGGAATGAGCCCGCGACGCTTCGCTTACATGAACCTACAGATACCTTATCGCATGTTGATAGCCGGGTAAGGGGTCAACCGCCACCCGGCAGAAATATCAGCCCGATATCGAATACAGGCTTTTATAACCCCGCACGCAGCAATACCTGCTTCAGATTCACAATATGACCTTCATTTGCCGGTAAAACGGGCGGCATCACGTGGGGAGAAATATCAACTCCGCTCAGCTGAATCGCCTTTTTTATTATCCCGAAGAAAGGTGAATCCAGGCTGTAAATAGTAGAAAGCGCGGACAGTCTGCGCTGTAAGCCAAACATCGTCTCGTACTCTTTTTCACACCACGCACGGTAGATCCCGCAGGTGAGCTGCGGCGCAAAATTCGCCGTCGCCGGGATCCCGCCGTTGCCGCCTAAAATAAGCGTATCCATCATATATTCATCATAGCCGGAGAAAATAACGAAATCCGGACGCGCTGGCCTGACATTATTGATGATTTCACGGATGTGGCTAATATTATCAACGGTATCCTTAATGCCGATAATATTGGGGTGGTCTTGTGCCAGCCGGGTAATTAAATCAACGCTAAGATCCTGCCCCGTTAGCGCCGGGAAATTATAGAGAATGATCGGGCTTTTGCTGTGATTAGCCACGGTGCTGAAATGATGATAAATATACTCATCGGTTAATCTGGCATAGTACGGATTCAGTACCAGGACCGCATCGACTTCGAGCTGGTCGGCATGCTGACCATACTCAATCACTTCCTGCGTGCTGGTGCTGCTAATGCCGAGCAGCACCGGAATACGGCGGTTAATATGACGAACGCAAAACTCTGCGGTTTCCAGGCGCAGTGCCTTGGTCATATGACAAAACTCCCCCCCGCTGCCCAGCAGTAATACGCCGTTGACCTTGCTTGCAATAAGATGATCGAGCAACGTCGCCATACCGGTTTTATCTAACTCTCCTTGCGCATTAACAATAGTCGGGACTGGCGGAAATACGCCGTGAAATTTCGTAATCTGAGTCATGTATCGATCCTTAAAACAGGCGAGCCGAAGCCCGCCAGGGATATTATTTAAGCCAGGCTCCGGCCATTAATGATGCGGCGTTAGCAGTGAATTGTTTAAAGACACCGCGACGGTTCGAATAATCGGGTTTCTGCCAGTTTGCCCGCCGGTCTTCAAGGCAGCGGCGTATTTCTTCTTCCGTTTTGTGCACCCCGTCGATGCCAACGATATTGAGCCTGCGGCCTTTGACATCCATTTCGATTAAATCGCCATCTTCCACCAGGGCAATCGGCCCGCCGTCGGCCGCTTCCGGCGAAACGTGTCCGACGCATGGCCCGCTGGTAGCGCCGGAGAAACGACCGTCGGTAATCAACGCGACTTTTCCGTCGAGGCGCTTGTCATACACAATGGCATCGGTGGTCATCAGCATTTCCGGGGCGCCAGAACCTTTTGCCCCCTCGTAGCGAATAAAAATGACATCGCCGGGTTCGATATGGTTATGAATGATCGCCTGCTGGGCATCTTCTTCGGAGTTAAAGACGCGGGCCGGGCCGGTATGGTGGTGCATATCCGGCGCACAGGCGGCATATTTAATGACTGCTCCTTCAGGCGCGATGTTGCCCTTCAGTACCGCAATCGACCCTTTCTTAGTGGCATTTTCGGGTGGCCGAATCACCTCTTCCGGGCTGACTTTGTAATTGCTGAGGTAGCCGTGATTGCGGGTGAAGAAGCCGGATTGATGGAGCATTTCCAGATTGTCACCGAGCGTACGGCCCGTCACGGTAAGTGCATCAAGATCCAGATAATCGCGCAGATACCACTGCACCATTGGCACGCCGCCCGCAAACCACATCATTTCGGTAACGTACTCGCCGCTGGGCTGAATGTTGGTCAGATAAGGGATTTCATTATTGATCCGATCGAACAGTTCAGGCTTCAGCTCCCATCCCAGTTCGTGAGCGATAGCCGGAAGGTGGATCATTGCATTGGTGCTGCCGCCGATCGCCGCATGGACTTTGATCGCGTTTTCAAACGCCGCAGGGGTCAGAATCTTATGGGTGGTGATATTTTTCTCCGCCAGATACAGCGCCTGGTGGCCTGCGGTGCGGGCGACGCGGCGAATTTCCGCCAGGGTCGATGGCAGCAGAGCGCTGCCAGGCAGGGCCAGCCCCAATGCCTCCGACATACACTGCATAGTGCTGGCGGTTCCCATAAACTGGCAGGCTCCGGCGGTAGGGCAACCGCATTGCTGCATCGCTTCCACTTGTTGAATGCTGATTTCGCCTTTCTTCAACTTAGCGGTGATCCCGCCGAGGTCAGAAGTACTCATATTCGGGGCAGGACGCATGGAGCCGCCGGGAATATGCAGCAGCGGCAGATTGAGGCGTGCGGCGGCAATCAGATGTGCCGGGATCGATTTATCGCAGCTTGAGATCAGAATCGCGGCATCATAAGGCACCACTGAGGCATGAATTTCGACCATGTTGGCAATGGCTTCGCGAGACGCCAGGATGTAGTTCATCCCATCGTGGCCCTGGCCCCAGCCGTCGCAGATATCCGTCACATGGTGACGGACCGCACGCCCCCCGCTTTCATGCACGCCCAGTACGGCTTCATCGCCCAGTTGGTTAAGATGGAAGCTACCAGGATGGCTTTCGCCATAGCAGTCATCGACAAGGATTTGTCGTTTATTGACATCTTCTTTGCTGTAATTCATTCCAAGACGCAGGGCGTCAAGCTGTGACCACAGGTCGCGAGCATGCTGACATTTCTGGCTCATTTGGCGATTCCTTCCTGTTTAAGTGAGGCACCCGGCGTCGGGGTGTCAGGTGTGTTGCTGCTACCAGCAGGGCGTGCGGTAACAGAAGGCAAGCTGAAAAGCAGTCCGACGGCGATAAGCAGAGCGGCAACCAGTACGGTCATCCCTGCCGTTTGCGAGAACGTCACCGTTAACAGCCCTACGAGGTAGGGCCCGATAAAGCCGCCGATATTGCCGAGCGCGTTGATGGTGCCACGCACGCCGCCGAGTACGTTGGGGGCGAAGAGTAAGGGGGGTAGCGTCCAGAATGGGCCGGCATAGGCTTGCAGGAAGAATCCGCAAATCACCATCATGCCGTAGGCGAGCCAGACGTTATCTTTCAGTAATAAGGACAGGGCGAGACAGACCGCGAAACCCAGCAGAGGAATAGCCGTGTAAAGGCGGCGATTCATGGTTTTATCACACCATTTGGCAATGTAATACTGACCGATAATGCACAGAACATAAGGCGCTGCGGTAAGCGCCCCAACGATGGTCATGCCGCTGCCGGTCAGGTGTTTAATCAGATTAGGCATCCACAGCGCGAAGCCATAGAAGCCGACCTGTACGAAGAAATAGATACCGACAAGCTTCCACAGATTGACGCTTTTTAATACTCCGCGAACACTGCTTTGCTCGCCGCCAATACTCAATGCGCGATCGGCCAGCAGCTTTTGTTCGATCCAGGCGCGCTCTTTCGGATCCAGCCACTTCGCCTGATGCGGGTGATCGGAAACCAGAGGTAGCCAGACAAAAAGCAGCCCCAGAGAGAGCAAACCTTCGATGATAAACATCTCCCGCCAGCCGTAAGTTTCGATAAGCCAGCCGGAAAGCGGCCCGGTAATGATGGAGGCGGCGGCCAGGTTCATCTGGAAATAGGCGATGGCCCTGGCGCGCTCCTCATTGGGGAACCAGTGGCCAATCAGCGCCAGAATAGCGGGGTATACAGCGCCTTCCGCCACGCCGAGCACAAAGCGAATAATCAGCAGCTGCGTTGGCGTCTGAACAAAGCCGGTCAGCAGTGCAAAACCGCCCCAGGCGACAATAGTCCAGGCAATTAATTTTTTGGCGCTGAGACGCTCGGCTATCTGACCGCCGGGAATTTGCAGGAAGATATAACCAATGAAGAAGATCCCGGCGACCAGACCGGCAAAAGAAGCGGTCATGCCTAAATCTTCATCCATGCCGCCTGCGATCCCAATGGCGATATTGGTCCTGTCCATATAGGCCACGATATAAACGAGGATCGTGGCTGGGATAATATGCAGCCAGCGCCCTCGTGTGGTCGGTTTCTCTGTTCCAATGCTCATCATTGCATCCCTTTAGTATTAAAAATTATTGTTCTGTATATAGAACTTATGTTCTGTATATTGATAATATGATGATGTATTCATATAGCGTCAATTCCATATATTAAGTAAGGTTATGTTTTGTGATTTGCTTCAAAAATGAGCGGAAACAGGGTGAAAAAGAGTGGGTAAGCTAGTGAATAGCGCCTGCTGGCCTGAAATTGTGCGCTGCCTCACAGGATAAAATTATGCTCTCACCTGGTCATTGTATGTTCAGAGTAAACGGCATTAAATTCTTTATATGGAAATATTGTTCCATATATTGAACTTTATTGTCTTTTAAGGAGAAACAATGGTTACTACCGCGATCTTTCCGTCACGATATGTGCAGGGAAAAGGGGCGTTGACAACGCATCTCCCGCAGGAACTGGCCGCGCTCGGTCATAAGGCACTGATTTTGCAGGATCCTGTTGTCCATAATGGCTACCGGGATACGGTTGCAACGGCACTCCACGGGGTGATTGATTTTGATATCGAGGTGTTCAGTAGCGAGTGCAGCGATGAGGAAATTGCTCGCATCTGCGCACGCGCGCAGGAAATCGGTGCCGATGTGATTGTCGGTATGGGAGGTGGAAAAACCCTGGATACGGCGAAAGCGACCGGTGCCAGCCTGCGGCTGCCTATTGCTGTGGTTCCGACGCTGGCCTCAACGGATGCGCCATGCAGTTCACTGGTTGTTATCTATACGCCGGAAGGGAAATTCAAACGCTACCTGATGATTCCGCGTAACCCGACGCTTGTGCTGGTGGACAGCGGCATTATTGCCGCCGCGCCGGTACGCTTTTTGATTTCTGGGATCGGCGATGCGCTGGCAACCTGGTTTGAAGCGGAAGATTGTCGGATCAAAGGGGCCGGGAATATGACGACCAGGCCAGGGCCGATGACCGCATTTGAGCTGGCGCGGTTTTGCTACTCTACGTTAATGCGCTATGGGCGTCTGGCGAAACTGGCCTGCGAACAACATCAGGTTACCCCAGCGCTCGAACACGTTATTGAAGCGAACACGCTGTTATCCGGGCTCGGTTTTGAAAGCGGCGGGCTGGCGGCCGCACACGCCATTCATAACGGTCTGACCGTGCTACCCGCCACGCACAAATACTGGCATGGTGAAAAAGTCGCTTTTGGCACGCTGGCAATGCTCATGCTCACCGATAGAGCGCCTGAGCTGATCGAGGAGGTGTATCAGTTCTGTGAAGATATCGGCTTGCCAACTACGCTGGCCGATATTGGTCTGGCCGGCGTTAGCGATGATGAACTGCTGGCCGTTGCCCGGGCGTCTTGTCAGACGGGGGAAACGATACATAACGAGCCGTTTACCATCACCCCGGAGGCGGTGCTGGCGGCATTGCGAGCCGCTGATGCCGTTGGTCAGGCGCGGAAAAAAGCGGCTGGCGTTGCGGCCTCTGGCGGAAAGTGATTGAGGAAAGCGTCCGTTAATGCACATAAGGGGGGGGATTCCCCCTTATATCGCGTGTGATGTCAATTTACGATGCCAGCGAAAGCTCAGACTTTCCCGTGTGCTGCGCCAGCCATGCGCCGATCCGCGCCTGCTGCTGGTCATTCAGCCACATTCCCTGTTTCGTCCGCCGCCAGATGGCATCCTCAAGAGTGCGTACCCACTCATGTTCCACCAGGTATTTCAGCTCGGCTTCATAGAACTCATGGCCAAAATCTTCGCCCAGATCCGCTATCGAGGCCGCCTCTGCAAGGATCAGCTCGCTGTTGCTGCCGTAGGTGCGGGCATAGTGACGCGCCATCGATTCGCTGATAAATGAGAACCGGCGGCGCAGTCTGGCCGCGTAATCGTCGCGGTCGCCGTCGATATCGCCGCCGGGCAGCACGGCCGTTTTGGTCCAGGCCGGACCGATGCCTTTGTAGTAGGGCGTCAGTTTTTCCAGCGCGTGCTCGGCCAGTTTGCGATAGGTCGTCAGCTTGCCGCCAAAGACCGACAGCAGCGGCGCCTGGCCCTGTTGGTCATGAATATCCAGGGTGTAATCGCGGGTAATCGCCTGCGGCGAATCTGATTCGTCATCGCACAGCGGACGGACGCCGGAGTAGGTCCAGACGATATCGTCGCGGGACAGCGTCTTTTTGAAGTGCGCGTTATAGGCGTTCAGCAGATAGTTAATCTCCTGGTCATCGATCGCCACTTTCTGCGGATCGCCTTTGTACTCAACGTCGGTGGTACCGATTATCGAGAACTCATCCATCCACGGGATCACGAACACAATGCGTTTGTCTTCGTTTTGCAGAATGTAGGCCTGTTTCTGGGTGTGCACGCGCGGTACCACGATGTGGCTGCCTTTAATCAGGCGGATGCCGTACGGCGAGCGCAGATGCATCCCTTCGTCAAAGAAGTGTTTGACCCACGGGCCGGTCGCATTGACCAGGCCACGGGCCTGCCAGCTGAATTTCTCGCCGGTATCAATATCTTCCGCCTCGACAATCCACAGGCCGTTTTCGCGTTTCGCCGAAATTGCCCGGGTACGAGTCCGGACCTCACCACCTTTGCGGACCACCATCTGCGCATTAGCCAGTACCAGACGCGCATCGTCTACCCAGCAGTCGGAATATTCGAAACCGCGCACGATTTCAGGTTTTAATACTGATTCTGCGCCAAATCGCAAACTGGTCGAACCGGGTAAGCTGGTGCGTTTCCCCAGGTGATCGTACATAAACAGACCGATGCGGATCATCCAGGCCGGACGCAGGTGCGGGCGGTGCGGCAGGCGAAAGCGCATGGGAAAAGCGAGATGCGGCGCCATTTTTAACAGCACCTCGCGTTCGGCCAGCGCTTCGCTGACCAGGCGGAATTCATAGTGTTCAAGGTAGCGCAGCCCGCCGTGAATCAGCTTCGAACTGGCGCTGGAAGTGGCGCAAGCGAGATCGCGCGCTTCCAGCATCAGTACGGATAAACCACGCCCGGCGGCGTCTGCCGCGATACCGGCACCGTTGATGCCGCCCCCTATCACAATCAGATCTTTGGTTTCCACGTTCGCTACCTCTGGCACTTTCGTTTAAGCTCAAAAATGTTCGTTATCGCTCAATATAGCAAACAAACGCGCCATTGGTAACATCAAAAAAACATTTCGGAGTGATGCGTGTAACATATTGGCGTTTATTTCCCGTCTGACGGTAAACTAGACAGTAGAATCATGGCCGGTTACCTGCCAGCAATATCATTCCGCTATATATAGAGAAAGAGCACATGGACCACTTTGAATGTATCAATGTTGAAGAAGCGCACCAGAAACTGCATCAGGCCATGGCGGTGCTGGTGGATATCCGCGATCCGCAGAGTTTTGCGATGGGGCATACGCCGGGTGCATTTCATCTGACTAACGAAACGCTGGGCGCGTTCATGCGCGATAACGACGTTGATACCGCGGTGATGGTGATGTGCTACCACGGCAATAGCAGTAAAGGCGCCGCGCAGTATCTGCTACAGCAGGGCTATGACAAGGTTTACAGCGTGGATGGCGGATTCGATGCGTGGCATCGTCATTTCCCGGCGGAAGTGGAACATGGCGCGCTTTAAGCATTAGTACGCCATACCGTCTTTGTGCAGATGGCATGGCTGCTTCAGGGATGCCCAGGGCGCGCCACTCCTGCAACTCGTATATACTAGCCCCCTTTGTGTGGAATAAGCGATCCGCCGTATGTTAATGATTACCTCTTTTGCTAACCCGCGTGTGGCCCAGGCGTTTGTCGACTATATGGCGACGCAGGGCATTATCCTGACCATTCAGCAGCATGATCAGAGCGATGTCTGGCTGGCCGATGAGAGTCAGGCCGGACGGGTGCAGGATGAACTGGCTCGCTTCCTGGAAAACCCCGCCGATCCGCGCTATCTGGCGGCCAGCTGGCAATCCGGGCAGACCAACAGCGGTTTGCACTACCAGCGTTTCCCTTTCTTTGCCACCCTGCGTCACAACGCCGGGCCGTTTACGTGGGCCATTTTGTGTGTCTGCATCCTGGTCTTTGCTCTGCAAAATATCATCGGCGATCGGCCGGTCATGCTGCTGCTGGCCTGGCCTTATGATCCGTCGCTGAAATTTGAAGTCTGGCGCTACTTTAGCCACGCTTTCATGCACTTCTCGCTGATGCATATCCTGTTTAACCTGCTATGGTGGTGGTACCTTGGCGGAGCGGTGGAGAAACGCATCGGCAGCGGTAAGCTGGTGGTCATTACCGTCATTAGCGCCTTGTTAAGCGGGTTTATCCAGCACCAGTTTAGTGGCCCGTGGTTTGGGGGATTATCCGGCGTCGTCTATGCGCTGATGGGCTATGTCTGGCTGCGCGGAGAGCGGGATCCGCAAAGCGGCATCTATTTGCAGCGCGGCCTGATTCTCTTCTCTTTAGTGTGGTTAATTGCTGGATGGTTTGATGTTTTTGGCATGTCGATTGCGAACGGCGCGCATGTGGCGGGTCTCCTGACCGGACTGGCGATGGCGTTTGTCGATACGCAACATGTGCGAAAGCGAACATAGGGCCGCCTTACCCGGCTCTCTGCAACGACAGCGCCTTTATGCGAGTCTTATAATTCCAGGGATATTTCATGAAACAAACACAACGTCATGACGCCATTATCGAGCTGGTAAAAAAACAGGGATATGTCAGCACGGAAGAGCTGGTTGAGCAGTTTGCCGTCAGCCCCCAGACCATTCGTCGTGACCTGAACGACCTTGCCGAACAGAAGATGATCCTACGTCACCACGGTGGAGCCGCGCTGCCTTCCAGTTCGGTAAATACCTCCTGGCACGACAGGAAGGCCACCCAGAGGCAGGAAAAAGAGCGTATCGCCCGCAAGGTGGCCAGCCAGATCCCCGATGGCGCGACGTTGTTTATCGATATCGGCACCACGCCGGAAGCGGTTGCACATGCGCTGCTGGAACATAACGATCTGCGCATCGTCACCAACAACCTGAATGTGGCTACGACGCTGATGGTGAAAGAGGATTTCCGCATTATTCTGGCGGGCGGCGAGCTGCGCAGCCGGGATGGCGGCATTATCGGCGAAGCGACGCTGGATTTTATCTCCCAGTTTCGCCTTGATTTCGGCATTCTCGGTATCAGCGGCGTAGACAGCGACGGTTCGTTGCTGGAGTTTGATTACCATGAGGTGCGCACCAAGCGTGCGATTATTGAAAACTCTCGCCACGTGATGCTGGTGGTGGATCATTCGAAATTTGGGCGCAATGCGATGGTGAATATGGGCAGCATCAGCATGGTCGATGCGGTCTACACCGATGTGATGCCGCCGGCGGGCGTACTGAAGGTGATTAAGGACCACAATCTTCAGCTGGAACTGTGCTAAACGGCGTTAAACGCCGTATCCCATCATTTTAAGCAACCGCTGGGCGTGCTGTACCGCGTCCTGGCGGTGTGCGACTCCCAGCTTCTGATACAGATTACGAATGTGAGTTTTAATGGTCGTGGCCGCCACGTCCAGCTCACCGGCAATCTGTTCGTTGCTGTAGCCGGAATAGATTAGCCCCAGCACCTGCCATTCACGTTGGGTCAGCGGGCTGGTGCGAATCAGTTCCGGGACCTCCGGATGACTCAGTAACCGTTCAACAAAGCCCTCATCGAAGTGGGCAAACTTATGGCGATGGTGCTGGTTGATATCGCGCAGGATGCGCTGGGCGCGATGTTGTTCCAGCTCTGGTAGCGTATTGAGCTGAATAAGCTGGCGCAGCTGCTGCGCCATAGCTTCGCCTTCAATCACAAAGTGGTTGATGAAGCCGGTGCGGTTGGCGAGCGCGAGCGCCTCCAGCAGCACTTTCTGTGCTTCGCTTTTCCGTCCCGCCTGCCAGTAAAGCTGGTTGAGCAACAGCAGGTTGCGGTTAATATCGCTCATCAGGCGCAGCGAGCGGGCATTGTCGTTTAACTCTTCCAGCACCATTTCCGCCGAGTCAAAATCACCCAGCAGAATTTGCGCCCGGGCGATGTTGCGCCACTGGCTTTGCAGGAAGTGGTTATTAGCGAATTCTGGTTTCGGCGTCTGGCGCAGCCAGTTGGCGGCCGCGGCTTTATCTCCGACCATCTGCCAGTAGATAACCCGGACTTTATCGGCATTCGATACCCAGTCGCTATGGTAGTGACCGTTGCCGAGCAGGTTTTCCAGGCGGTTGAGGTGGCTGCGGGCGTTATCCAGATCGCCACGCGCCAGCGAGCACTGCACCATCAGGGCCAGACACTGCAGCTGCTGCTGCGGCTGATAGCCAGACAGGACATTCATACCATTACGAGCGGACGCTTCCGCTTCGTCCAGACGCGCCCAGGCCCACAGCAGCTGTGAGCGAATACGTAGCAGGAATTCATGCATCGGCAGCTGTTCGAGATGCTGCTCGCGGATAAGCTGGAACGCTTTCTCCTGAACTTCCCAGGCGGCCTGCAGGAAGCCCTGGGCCAGGAGAATCTCGCTTTGCTGGATCATGCTCCACAGCGCGTAGTGCCAGATGTCATGGCGGCGGGCCATCTGCTCCGTCTGCTGCATGACCGCCAGCGATTTACTTAACTGACCCTTGCAATGCAGCACTTCGCCGTGGACCGATGTCGCAACAATTCGACTGTAGTAGCTGGCCAGCGGCAGCTCTTCTAACGCAACCATCGCCAGACGTTCGGCCTCATCCTGATCGCCGGCATTAATGGCCACCTGTGCCCGCAGGGCGTTGAAATCGCCATGCATCGCGGTATCCATTTTTACGTTCATTTCCTGTTCGGCGCGAGCCAGCAGGGTGTTGACTTCGCTGTAACGGTGCTGGCTCTGCATCAGCCAGGCCTGTAACAAAATCAGCTTTGGGTTTTCCAGCAGGTTTGACCAGGGCAGCGCCGCCAGCGATTGCTCAAGCAGCCCCAGTTCGCTGTGGTTAAACATGCCCCAGGCGTGGTTCAGCAGAATATCACGCAGCATGTTGGCATCGCCGGCCGCCAGCGCGTGGTGAATGGCTTCGCTCGGGAAACCCAGCGCCATCCAGCCTTCGGCGGCGGAGCGGTGAATCTCCGGGAGTTCGATCGCCAGCTCCCACTGGCAGCGCTGACGCAGGAAATTGCCAAACAGAGGGTGATAGCGGAACCATTCGCCGGAGTCGTCCATTCGCTGCATGAACAGCCCCTGACGTTCAATCTCTTCCAGCTGCATTTGCCCGTTTTCTTCCCCGGTCACGCGAACGATGAGCGCATCGTTCATGGAACGCAGCAGCGAGCTTTTCAGCAAAACATTACGCGTACGCGCGTCGACATTATCCAGAACCTCATCCACCAGATAATCAGAGAGATGGCTGGCATTAATACCGGCAAGACGACGGGCGGAGTGGTGGGCGGAGGTGTTATTCTGGCGGGCTGAAAGGGCAATAAGCTGCAGCGCTGTGGCCCAGCCGGCGACATCGTCGCACAGCCTGCTGCTGTCTTCAGCTTCGATTGGTGAGGCCAGGCGACAGTCGAAAAAGAGTTTTGCTTCCTGATGGGTAAACGCCAGCTGCCGGCTGCCAATTTCCAGCAGTTGTTCGCGCACGCGCAGGTTGGCAATGCCGAGCTGCGGCAGGTTACGCGAGAGCACCACCAGGGTCATGTTCTCCGGCTGATGACGGAGGAAGAAGCGCATCGCATCGTGAATCACCGGATTGTTGATCAGATGATAGTCATCAATCACCAGATACAGCGGGCGCTGCCAGTCGGCAAGCTCGATAAACAGCTGCGCAAAAAGCGAGGGCAGGCTGGCATACTGGCGTTTTTGCACCATGGTTTCGCTGGCCACGCAGTGGCCGCCGGTAGCCTGCTGAATGGCGGCGAGCAGATAGCTGGCAAAACGCTCCTGTTGGTTGTCGCCTTCATCCAGCGAAAACCAGCCGAGTTCATTTTTCCCCGCCGCCCACTGAGAGATGAGCGTTGTCTTGCCGTACCCAGCGGGGCTGGTGACCAACACGAGACGGTAATTGTTCGCGCCGGAAAGTTTAGCCAGCAATCGCTCGCGAACCACGGTGTGTTCAAGGCGTACTGGGCGACTTAATTTAGACGGAATCAACATAGTTAATCATTTCGCTGTGCAGGAGAGGATTTGCGATTTTTTTTGCGCTTCGTAATTAATGACTATTAAGGTCGACGATAATGAAAATTATTGCAAGTTATGTCCGGGTTTTATGCTCTTGAATTTGCACCAGGTCACAAATTCCCAATTAAAACCCTGCGGTTGTAAAACCGGTACCAGCGCGCGTGGTTACTGGGTTTTCCCCGGCTCAGACACGGGTAAAATAGCACTCGCGCCATTTTTTTGTAGTTGTATGTTTTTATTCGGTTAATTTCAGGCCAGTCTTATAAATAATCGTTTTGGCGTATTTGTGTCATAAGGAAGGATTATTTTTACACAACGCTTATTTTTATTTCGCGATAATCAGGTAACGGTGTTTTATGCAACGCGTTGTCTCGGCCTGTAACAAATCTTCTTCTGCTGGTGCAGAGCAACATAGTGTTCCTGTACGATGAATTTTTCAGCATATTTCTGGCGGAGAGCTACCGTTATAGTGGCCGAGATCACACTTTTCGCTCATCCCTGCTGCTCCTCCCTGCCTAATCCCCATCGGGATGAGGACGTTGCTTCAGGAGGTCGGCACACTAACGCCAACGTTTTAGTAAAGGACCCGGATTTCTTATGTCACAGACTTCTTTTAATAAAGATCAGTTTCAGGCTGCACTGACCCGTCAGTGGCAGCATTTTGGCTTACAGTCCGCTTCTGAGATGACCCAGCGTCAGTGGTGGCACGCCGTCAGCGGTGCGCTTGCCGAGCTGTTGGCTGCTCAACCGGTGGTGAAACCCGTCAAAGGGCAGCGTCACGTCAACTACATCTCAATGGAGTTTTTGATCGGTCGTCTGACCGGCAACAATCTGCTGAATCTGGGTTGGTATCAAGGGGTAAGCGATGAGCTGCAGGCGCATGACATTCACCTGACCGACCTGCTGGAAGAAGAGATCGATCCGGGTCTCGGCAACGGGGGGCTGGGCCGTCTGGCAGCATGCTTCCTCGACTCGATGGCGACCGTTGGCCAGTCGGCGACTGGCTATGGCCTGAATTATCAGTACGGTCTGTTCCGCCAGTCTTTCGACGATGGTCAGCAGGTCGAAGCGCCGGATGACTGGGGGCGTAGCCGCTACCCGTGGTTCCGTCATAACGAACAGCTGGATGTGCAGGTTGGGATCGGCGGTAAGGTCAGCAAAAGCGGCGCCTGGGAACCGGCGTTTGTGATTACCGGCCAGGCCTGGGATCTGCCGGTGCTGGGGTATCGCAATAACGTGGCGCAGCCGCTGCGTTTGTGGCAGGCGACCCATGCTCATCCGTTTAACCTGACCAAATTTAACGATGGCGATTTCCTGCGCGCAGAGCAGCAGGGCATCGACGCGGACAAGCTGACCAAGGTGCTTTACCCGAACGATAACCATCAGGCAGGGAAAAAGCTGCGCTTAATGCAGCAATACTTCCAGTGCGCCTGTTCGGTTGCCGATATTCTGCGTCGCCACCATCTGGCGGGGCGCAAGCTGGCAGAGCTGGCGGATTATGAAGTTATCCAGCTTAACGACACCCATCCGACCATCGCGATTCCTGAACTGCTGCGCGTGCTGATCGATGAGCACCAGTTGAGCTGGGATGACGCCTGGGCTATGACCAGCAAAACCTTCGCCTATACCAACCACACGCTGATGCCTGAGGCGCTGGAGTGCTGGGACGAGAAGCTGGTTAAAGCGTTGCTGCCGCGTCATATGCAGATCATCAAAGAAATTAACGCCAGGTTTAAGAAGCTGGTCGAGAAAACCTGGCCTGGCGATAATCCGGTGTGGGCGAAGCTGGCGGTGGTGCATGACAAGCAGGTACGGATGGCGAACCTGTGTGTGGTCAGCGGCTTTGCGGTCAACGGCGTCGCCGCGCTGCACTCCGATCTGGTGGTGAAAGATCTGTTCCCGGAATATCACCAGCTGTGGCCGAATAAATTCCACAACGTGACCAATGGCATTACGCCGCGCCGCTGGATTAAACAGTGCAACCCGGAACTGGCCGCGCTGCTGGATAAGACGCTGAAGAAAGAGTGGGTTAACGACCTTGATCAGCTGATCCATCTGGAGAAATATGCTGACGATGCGGCGTTCCGCCAGACCTGGCGTGAAATTAAGCTGGCTAACAAAGTTCGCCTGGCGGAGTTTGTTAAGGCGCGTACCGGCATCGAGATCAACCCACAGGCGATTTTCGATATTCAGATTAAGCGTCTGCACGAGTACAAACGTCAGCATCTTAATCTGCTGAACATTCTGGCGCAGTACAAAGAAATCCGCGAAAACCCGCAGGCGGACCGCGTACCGCGCGTGTTCCTGTTTGGGGCGAAAGCCGCACCGGGCTACTATCTGGCGAAAAATATTATTTTTGCTATCAATAAGGTGGCGCAAGCGGTGAATAACGATCCGTTGGTGGGCGACAAGTTGAAAGTGGTCTTCCTGCCGGATTACTGCGTCTCTGCGGCAGAAATGCTGATTCCAGCGGCGGATGTCTCGGAACAGATCTCCACGGCGGGGAAAGAAGCCTCCGGTACCGGCAACATGAAGCTGGCGCTGAACGGCGCGCTGACCGTCGGGACCCTGGACGGTGCGAACGTTGAAATCGCCGAACAGGTCGGCGAAGAGAATATCTTTATCTTCGGTAATACCGTTGAAGAAGTTAAGGCGCTGAAAGCGAAAGGTTATGACCCGCTGAAATGGCGTAAAAAGGATAAACTGCTGGATGCGCTCCTGAAAGAGCTGGAAAGCGGCAAGTATAGCGACGGCGACAAGCATGCTTTCGACCAGATGCTGCACAGCCTGCTGAAAGGCGGCGATCCGTACCTGGTGCTGGCGGACTTCGCCGCGTATGTTGCCGCGCAGAAGCGGGTGGATGCGTTGTACCGTGACCAGGAAGCCTGGACCCGCGCGGCGATTCTGAATAGCGCGCGCTGCGGCATGTTCAGCTCCGACCGCTCAATTCGCGACTATCAACAACGTATCTGGCAGGCAAAACGCTAAGGACAGGCCTATGGAGACTAAACGCCTTGATAACGCCGCGCTGGCGGCGGGAATAAGTCCTGACTACATCAATGCGCACGGTAAGCCGCAGTCGATTGCTGCGACGACTAAACAACGTCTGCTGAATGCGATGCATCGTACAACAACCGCCGCGAAAGCGGCGGTTGTTCCGCTGCCGCCGGTGCAGGTTTTCACTCACGGTAAGAAAATGTCGCTGCCGGTCGCCGGTCGCGGGGAATTTCAGTGGATCCTCACGACCGAAGAGGGCAAACAGTATCAAGGCAACGTGCGTGGTGGGGAGAGCCTCCCGCTGCCAGCCAGACTGCCTGAAGGCTATCATTCGCTGACCCTGACTCAGGATGGCGAACGCTGGCATTGTCGGGCGATCGTGACGCCGGTGCGTTGCTATGAACCACAGGCCCTGAAAGAGGGGAAAAAACTGTGGGGCGCCTGCGTACAGCTTTATACGCTGCGCTCGGAGAAAAACTGGGGCATCGGCGATTTTGGCGATTTGCGCGCGATGCTGCCGGAAATTTCCCGGCGCGGCGGCGCGTTTATCGGTCTGAACCCGATTCATGCGCTCTACCCGGCAAACCCGGAGAGCGCCAGCCCCTACAGCCCATCCTCACGCCGCTGGCTGAACGTTATCTATATTGACGTCAACGCGGTCGATGATTTCCGTCAGAGTAAAGAGGCGCAGGCCTGGTGGCAATCGCCGCAGACGCAGCGGGCATTACAGGCCGCGCGTCAAACCGAGGATGTGGATTATACCGCCGTGACCACGCTGAAAATGACCGCGCTGCGCATGGCCTGGAAACGATTTTCCGCCCGTCACGATGAGACGATGGCGGAGTTCCGTCAGTTCGTGCTTCGTGAAGGCGAAAGCCTGTACTGGCAGGCGGCGTATGATGCCCTGCACGCCTGGCAGATACAGCAAGATCCGCTCCGCTGGGGCTGGCCTGCCTGGCCAAAAGCGTATCAGGATATCAGCAGCCCGGAAGTGACAGCGTTTTGCACTGAGCAGGCCGATGAGGTGAGTTTCTACCTCTGGCTGCAGTGGCTGGCGTATTGCCAGTTCGCCGAATGCTGGCACACCAGCCAGCACGATGCGATGCCGATTGGCCTGTACCGCGATCTGGCGGTGGGCGTGGCGGAAGGCGGTGCGGAAACCTGGTGCGACCGCGAGCTGTATTGTCTGCAAGCCTCCGTTGGGGCACCGCCGGACATTCTTGGCCCGCTGGGGCAAAACTGGGGCCTGCCGCCGATGGATCCGCATATCATCGTCGCCCGTGCCTATGAGCCGTTTATCGAACTGCTGCGCGCCAACATGCAAAACTGCGGTGCGTTGCGCATCGATCACGTGATGTCGGTTCTGCGTCTGTGGTGGATTCCGTATGGTGAAACCGCCGACCACGGCGCCTATGTGCAGTATCCGGTCGATGATCTGCTGTCGATTATGGCGCTGGAGAGTCAGCGTCATCGCTGTATGGTGATTGGCGAAGATCTGGGTACCGTACCGGTGGAGATCGTCGGCAAGCTGCGTAAGAGCGGCGTCTATTCCTACAAGGTGCTCTATTTCGAAAATGACCATGAGAAGACGTTTCGCGCGCCGCGGACGTATCCGCAACAATCAATGGCGGTGGCGACAACGCATGACCTGCCGACGCTGCGCGGCTATTGGGAAAGCGCAGACCTGACGCTGGGCAAATCGTTAGGTCTGTACCCTGATGAAGTGGTTTTACGTGGTCTGTATCAGGATCGTGAACGGGCGAAGCAGGGGCTGCTGGATGCGCTGCATCAATACGGCTGTCTGCCAAAACGCGCCGGGCATCATGCCTCGCTGATGGCGATGACGTCGACCCTCAATCGTGGGATGCAGCGCTACATTGCGGACAGCAACAGCGCATTGTTGGGGTTACAGCCGGAAGACTGGCTGGAAATGGCCACTCCGGTCAATATCCCGGGAACCAGCAGCGAGTATCCGAACTGGCGGCGTAAACTCTCCACCACTCTTGAGCAGATGTTTGCCGATGAGCGGGTGAATAAGCTGATTAAGGATCTGGATAAGCGGCGCAAAGCGGTCGCTAAGAAGAAGTAGTGCCGCCATTTCCCCGGCATCACCGGGGAAATGGTATCAAAGGGCTAACAAAAAGGCCGGGTCGCACATGCGGACCCGGCCTTTTTTATGCGGATACCTGCTGGCTTACACCACCATCCCCAGCAGCAGACAGCCAATCAGGCCGCACACTGAGATAATGGTTTCCAGCACCGACCACGACTTAATGGTTTCTCCGATGGTCAGGTTGAAGTATTCCTTAAACAGCCAGAAGCCCGGATCGTTAACGTGAGAGAAGATAACGCTGCCGGAGCCGACGGCAATAACCATCAGTTCCGGGCTGACGCCGGTGGTGGCAATCAGCGGGGCGGCAATCCCGCCGGCGGTGATGGCGGCAACGGTCGCAGAGCCGAGCGCAATACGCAGTACCGCCGCGATAGACCAGGCCATAAACAGCGGAGACATGTTGGATTCATGCATGATAGAGGCGATGTATTTATCCATGCCGCTATCGACCAGCACCTGCTTGAAGGCGCCGCCGCCGCCGATGATCAACAGCATCATGGCGATAATTTTGATAGACGAGGTCAGCGTGTCGTTGATCTGCTCCATCGAACGCCCACGGTTCAGGCCGAAGGTGAACAGCGCGATGAGGACCGCAATCAGGGTCGCCATGACCGGGTCGCCGAAGAACTCGGCAATCGGCAGGAAGGCGTGGCCTTTCGGCAGGATCATCTCGGCAACGGCACGCATCGCCATCAGGATAACCGGTACCAGTGAGGTCCAGACGCTGACGCCAAAGCCCGGCATCTCTTCTTCGGTGAAGGTTTTCGGGTTGTGCAGCCCTTCCGGAATCGGCTTATCGATGCCTTTCAGGAAGCGGGCGAAAACCGGACCGGCAAGGATAACCGTCGGGATAGCCAGAATCGTACCGTACAGCAGGGTTTTGCCCATATCGGCGTGGAAGATAGTGGCAATCGCCGTTGGGCCCGGGTGCGGAGGCAGGAAACCGTGAGTCACGGAGAGCGCAGCCGCCATCGGCACACCGACGTACAGCAGCGGGATGCGGGCAGATGCGGCAATGGTGAACACCAGCGGCAGCATCAGCACGAAGCCCACTTCGTAGAACAGCGCGAAGCCGACGGTAAAACCGGTCAGCACGACGGCCCACTGGATATGCTTCTTACCGAACTTAGCGATTAAGGTTGTGGCAATCCGCTGAGCGCCGCCGCAATCCGCCAGCAGCTTACCGAGCATAGCGCCAAAGCCCATGATCAGCGCGAGACTGCCGAGGGTTCCCCCCACGCCGTTTTTAATGGATACGATGACTTTATCCAGAGGCATACCTTGCATAAGCCCGACGGCGAGCGCCACCAGAACCAGAGCGATGAAGCCGTTCATTTTGAAACGGATCATCAGCAGCAATAACAGGGCAACCCCGATAGCAACGATGACTAATGGCATAATTTACCTGGCCTTTCATTTGTTATGGGTAACGTCAAATTTCAATCTTCTTTCGTTTGCTCCGCCTGGGCTGGCAAACGGTACGGCGCCATAAAATCGACTATCACTCCTGTAAGAAAGGATAGCTGGCTATTTTTATAGCAGCGGTGCCTGAAAGAGATGATACGGGTAACATGTGCGGGTTGAGAATCACCCGGCGAGGTAAAATTTTAAATATGAGACTTAAGTCATACTCTTTGCCGGGCTTTTGCCGGGCGGCTCAGGGGCAAATGTTGCGCGGTAACATTGGCAGGGACAGCCCGGCAGGGTAAATGCCGCCGGGCTTAACATCGGGAAGAGGGGGCGTACTTAGTAGTAGGAGTGCTCGCCGCGCTGGTGTTCGGTCAGATCGCGCACGCCTTTCAGCTCAGGGAATTCGTTCAGCAGCTGTTTCTCGATCCCTTCTTTCAGGGTTACATCGACCATTGAGCAGCCGTTACAACCGCCGCCGAACTGCAGGATAGCCAGACCGTCTTCGGTGATTTCCATCAGCGTGACGCGTCCGCCATGGCCGGCCAGCTGCGGGTTAATCTGCGATTGCAGCAGGTATTCAACGCGTTCCATCAGCGGAGCGTCGTCGGAAACTTTGCGCATCTTGGCGTTCGGCGCTTTTAGCGTCAGCTGAGAGCCAAGCTGATCGGTGACGAAGTCAATTTCAGCGTCTTCCAGGTACGGCGCGCTGAGTTCGTCGACATACGCCGTCAGTTGCTCAAACTTCAGCGCCGTGTCGGTGTCTTCCACCGCATCCGGTGGGCAGTAGGATACGCCGCACTCAGCGTTAGGGGTGCCGGGATTAATCACAAATACGCGAATTTGTGTCCCTTCTTCCTGATTTACCAGCAATTTGGCAAAGTGCGCTTGTGCAGCATCGGAAATACGGATCATAGCGTTGGCCTAATAGTTGACTATTTTACTGGGTTATAATACGCCCATCAGCAGGGGTCTACAAGGTACGGCATATACACCATACCTGAACCGTCGCGGCGCCGTTTCGCAAAAGCAGGCGGGATATTTCAGCGACGGTGCTTCCGGTTGTGACGACATCATCCACAATGGCGATATGGAGGTCGCGTACCGATATTTCAAGCTGAAAGGCATTTTTCAGGTTCTGTTTGCGCAAGCGTGCGGAGAGGTGGTGCTGGGTCGCCGTGCGCCGGTTGCGGCGCACGGCATCATGGTGCCAGGCGCACTGCAGCCAGTGCGCCAACGGGCGGCATAGCAGGTCGCTTTGATTGAAGCCTCTCCGCCATTGACGGCGCTGCCACAGCGGGACGCTGACGAGACGGTCTGGTCGGGGATATTCTTCTCTCTGGCGAACGCGTAACAGCAGCAGACGCGCCAGCGCTGGCGCCAGTTCCGGACGACGGGAAAACTTAAGCTGATGGATCAAACCGCTCAGCGGCGGCCGGTAATCATTGACCGTCACCAGTCGGTGCCACGGCGGTGGATTCTGCAGGCAGCGACCGCAGGGAAGTTTGCCGGCCGCTGCCGGCAGGCCGCAGCGTGGGCAAAGCGCCGGGGGTTGTGTCAGAGAGGCGGCGCAGCGGGAGCAGATGCCCCAGCTGGCGATCGCCACCGGCATTTGGCATAGCCAGCATAAGCTGTGTGCTGTTAGCATATTTCACCTCGTCATAGTGGAAAGAGAACAGTAACTGATGAACGACATCTGGTGGCAAACCGTCGGTGAAGGAAATTGTCATCTTGTGCTCCTGCACGGATGGGGGCTGAATGCCAGGGTTTGGGATTGCGTGACGCCGCAACTGGCCTCGCACTTTACGCTGCATCTGGTTGACCTGCCGGGCTATGGTCGCAGCAGCGGCTTTGGCGCCCTGTCGCTGGAGGAGATGGCGCAGCAGGTTCTGAGCCAGGCCCCGAAACAGGCTATCTGGCTGGGCTGGAGCCTCGGTGGGTTGGTGGCCAGTCAGATTGCCTTGCACCACCCCGAGCGCGTACAGGCGTTGGTCACCGTGGCCTCTTCGCCCTGTTTTGGCGCCGATGGCGACTGGCCTGGAATTAAAGCGGAGGTGCTGAGTGGGTTTCAGCAGCAGTTGAGCGAAGACTTCCAGCGTACCGTGGAGCGGTTTCTGGCGCTGCAAACGATGGGGACGGAAAGCGCTCGTCAGGATGCCCGGGCGTTGAAAAGTACCGTGCTGTCGTTGCCGATGCCGTCTTCAGAGGTGTTGAACGGCGGGCTGGAGATCCTGAAAACGGCCGATTTACGCCAGCCGCTGTCCGCATTCGCGCAGCCGTTCCTGCGGCTGTATGGCCGACTGGATGGCCTGGTGCCGCGCAAAATTGTCCCGGTTCTGGATGCATTATGGCCGCAGAGTGAATCGGTGGTCTTTGACAAGGCGGCCCATGCGCCGTTCATCTCGCACCCGCAGGCGTTCTGTGAGCCTCTGGTGGCGTTGAAAAATCGCCTGCGCAATTATTTTTAGCGGGCTGTGGCAAAAATCCCGACCATAGCAATACTTAGGTTGTCGCGGGGAGAATGCGTTTCTGTCGCCCCCGTGGCCAATAAAAACAACCTTATGGAGAGTTGAGGCTATGAAAATAATGACGGGTATTGTTGCATCTCTGGTGATTGGCTCCCTGTCTTTTGGTGCGTTTGCAGCGAAAGAGATTCAAAAAGATGAAGTGGCGTCAATGAAGCTGACGAAAATCGGCAGCATTACGACTTCAAGAACGACTTCACCGATGGATGCAAAGCGCGATCTGTCGAAGAAGGCGGATGAGCTGGGCGGCAAGTACTTTGTGGTGATTGCCGGTTCGAAAAACGAGAAAACCGTTCACGCTAACGCCGACGTCTACAAATAAGCCAAAGCGGGTCTCAGGACCCGCTTTGGTTTTACGACTTAAGGGGCTTAGCCCAGGGGTTATCAGCGCAGCGCCCACCACTCTCGCAAGCAGGCTTTCCCTTCAGGGCAATGTTTGCAGCTCCCGGACAAACAGCCGTCCGCGTCTTCCGTTATGCGCACGGCTTTCCCCATGGCTTCCAGACGACTCAACATGGCATCAACCAGCGGCTGCGGAGTATGCAGGCGAGCGCTGAGCTGCGCCGCCTCCATCCGCCCCTGCAGGGCCAGCATATCGCGTACTTCAATCAACGATGCCATGATAACGCCTTAGTGACAGTCGCCCGCCGGACTCTGGCAGCAGGATGACGGCGTTTTCCGCGTAGCCAGCAGGGAGACATCAACCCGGCTACGGGCCCGGCGTAACAGGCCAAAGACCACGATATTAAACAGCACCACCAACAGAATACACACCAGGCTGTAGCGCGGATGCTGGCTGAAACTCACGGTCTGGTAGTACAGCGTGGAGAGCGAGTAGGCGATGTTCAGTCCCCACAGGATGGAGAATGACATCCAGCCGCGGCTGGATTCGCGAGCGATGGCCCCCATCACCGAGATGCACGGAATATAGAGCAGAACGAAAATCAGGTAACTGTAGGCGGCCGCCGCGCTGCCGAATTTGCTGCCCATGACGCCCATCGCGCCGGTTCCCATTTCACCATCGCCTTTGCTGGCTTCGATAGGGTTAGCCAGGACACTCAGGCTGAAGGTGTTTTTCAGGCTCTGCCAGGTTTCGTCCAGCGCGGCCAGCAGTTCGTCGCCGAGGTGGAATTCCTGCGGATTAAACGCTTCATTCTGAATATCTTCGGCGGTGTAAAGCGTGTTCAGCGTCCCGACGACCACCTCTTTCGCCATGGCGCCGGTAAACAGCCCGACGGTGGCCTGCCAGTTATCTTCATGCACGCCAATCGGTTTAAAAACCGGCGTGATAATACGGCTGACGGAGGCCAGCGCCGAATCGTTAATGTTATCCACCAGCTTACCGTTGAGCGAGAAGCTGTTCAGGGCGCTAAGAAAAATACTGACGATGACGATAACTTTACCCGCGCGCAGCACAAAGCCTTTCAGCCGCTGCCAGGTCTGGATGACCAGGCTTTTGATATGCGGGACGTGGTAGACCGGCAGCTCCATCACGAACGGCGATGCTTCGCCGCGCATAATGGTGTGTTTGAGCATCAGGCCGGTCAGGATAGCCATCACGATCCCGAGCAGATACAGCGAGAAGACCGCCAGCGCGCCGTTTTGACCAAAGAACGCGGCGGCGAATACGGCGAAGATCGCCAGGCGCGCGCCGCAGGACATAAACGGCGCCATCATGATGGTCATCAGGCGTTCGCGCGGCGCATCCAGCGTGCGCGCCCCCATGACCGACGGTACGTTGCAGCCGAAGCCGACAATCAGCGGAACGAAGGATTTCCCCGGCAGCCCCAGCGCCTGCATCAAGCGGTCCATGACGAAGGCCGCTCGCGCCATATAGCCGGAATCCTCAAGGAAGGAGAGGAACAGATACATCATGCCGATTTGCGGTACCAGCGGCAGCACGGTGTTGATACCGCCGCCCAGCCCCTGGGCAAGGAAAACGGTTAGCCAGTCCGGGAAATGCAGGGTATAGCCCAGCCACTGAATACCGTGAATAAAGATAGCCACGGAACCGGCGTCAAAGATGGGCTGTAACGCGCCGCCGATGTTGATCGCCAGCAGAAACATCAGGTACATGACAAATAAGAAGATGGGCAGTCCCAGCATGCGGCTGAGGATGATTTTGTCCATCGCGGTGGTGAAACGGCTCGGCTCAGCGGTGAGCGTGTTGCTGACGGCATCGCAGATGGCGGCAATGCTCTGATAGCGGGCATCCGCGATATGCAGCGCCGGATCGTCAATGTCCGCGCGCAGATTCGCCAGGGCATCATCGAGCTTATGCGCAGCGTTCCCGGCATACTCGCGGCTGTAAATATCACCCTCCAGCATTTGCAGACCCAGCCAGCAGCGTTGACGCTGGGGGATCTCCGGCACCATCTCCTGAGCCAGCTTTTCGGCTTCGCGCAGCAGCGGCTGCGGGTAGTGCACCAGTTCAAGCGACGTATTTTGCTGGTGGCGATCGATGGCCATTTTTAAAGCTTCGATACCGCGTCCGCGAGTCGAGACCAGCGGAATCACCGGGCAACCCAGTCTGGCCGCCAGCGCGTCAACGTCGATGCGGATTTTTTGCTTCTCGGCAATATCCAGCATATTCAAGGCAACGATGCAGGGGATGCCCAGCTCCAGTAATTGCAGTGTCAGATAGAGGTTGCGTTCCAGATTTGAAGCGTCGACCACGTTAATCAGCATGTCGGCATCGCCGCTGAGGATATAGTGGCAGGCGATCTGCTCATCTAAAGAGGTCTGTGAAGAGATAGTCGTCAGCGAATAGGTGCCGGGCAGGTCCACCAGCGTGACCTGGTGGTCGGTGGTGGTAAAGGCCCCTTCTTTGCGCTCGACGGTGACCCCGGCCCAGTTGCCGACGCGCTGACGGGCACCGGTAAGCTGATTAAATAATGTTGTTTTACCGGAGTTCGGATTACCAATTAAACCAAGAGTTAACTTTTTCATATTTCAGACTCTGAGTACCGGATCAGGTGTTATTGTGCGACCGCTTCCAGTTCTATTAAATCGAGATCTTTTTTGCGTAATACCAGGCTTACGCGCCGGGTTTCGATATGTACGGGATCGCCGAGCGGCGCGACGCGGACCACATTAAAAGAGGATCCTGGCAGCATGCCAAGAGACAACAGTTTCTGACGATAAGCCGGACTAATATCGCGAGAGAAACCCGTGATTTTCCACGCACTATCAGGAGTGAATTGCATAGGGCCTACCTGTAATCGCTAACTGAATGAGAGTTTTCCGTGTGCGCTCATCGCACAGCACCGGAGAGCATAGCCAACGGAGAAAAACAGAAACTTACTGCAAATGATGATAATGATAATGGTTTTTATCATCAATACATAAATGGCTTAATAAGCACCATTTGCCGGAAATATGCTGCTTCTTTGATATGGCGCAAGGTCTGCGCTGTAGCGCTAAATAAGGGGAATATTTATTTTGTCATCTAATGTTTAATTAAGGTTTCATTGGTTAATAAAATGAAACCTTGGGAATTAACTTATTTACCCGCCTTTATTCGCCGCCGCTAAGCGGTTTTGCAGTAACCCTCTATTGGGTCAGAGAAAGGGTCGGGAAAAATGGCCCCTGCAATGAGGGGCCGGGGAGGGATTAGCGTTTTTTACCCATGGCCGCTGCCAGTGCGTCCATCATGGCGCTGTTGCCACCTGACTGCACCTCGCGACCGCGCGGTTTCGCCGCTTTTGCTGCCGGACGAGCGCCCTGCGCACGATCGTTACCGCCGCCGCGTCGTGCGTTGCTCTCGCCCGGCTGCTCGTCCAGACGCATGGTCAGCGCGATACGTTTACGCGGCAGGTCGACCTCCATCACTTTAACCTGCACGATATCGCCAGCTTTGACGACGGTATGCGGATCGTCGACGAATTTATTTGACAGCGACGAAATATGCACCAGGCCATCCTGGTGCACGCCGATGTCGACAAAGGCGCCAAAGTTAGTGACGTTGGTGACCGCACCTTCAAGGATCATGCCCGGCAGCAGGTCGTTCATGGTTTCCACGCCATCGGCGAACTTCGCGGTTTTAAATTCCGGACGCGGGTCGCGGCCGGGTTTTTCCAGCTCTTTGATAATGTCGGTGACGGTTGGCACACCGAATTTTTCATCGGTGAAGTCGGCCGCTTTCAGATTGCGTAACTCGCTGCTGTTGCCCATCAGATCGCTTAACGCCTGCCGGGTGGCGGCCAGAATGCGCTCAACGATCGGGTAGGCTTCCGGGTGAACGGTGGAAGCATCGAGCGGGTTGTCGCCGTGGTTGATGCGCAGGAACCCGGCGCACTGCTCGAAGGCTTTGGGACCAAGGCGGCTGACTTTCAGCAACTGCTGGCGGTTCTGGAACTGGCCGTTCTCATCGCGCCAGGCGACGATATTCTGCGCCATCATCCGCGTCAGGCCCGCTACGCGGGTGAGCAGCGGCACGGAAGCGGTGTTCAGATCCACGCCGACGGCGTTAACACAGTCTTCGACCACCGCATCCAGCTTGCGCGCCAGCTGCGACTGGCTGACGTCGTGCTGGTACTGGCCCACGCCGATGGATTTCGGATCGATTTTCACCAGCTCGGCCAGCGGATCCTGCAGACGGCGGGCGATTGAAACGGCGCCGCGCAGAGAAACATCGAGGTCCGGGAACTCCAGGGCCGCCAGTTCGGAAGCCGAGTAGACGGAAGCCCCGGCTTCGCTGACGATGACTTTCTGCGCGGTGACTTTCGGGAACTGCTGCTGCACATCGAGGAAGAAGCGTTCGGTTTCGCGGGAGGCGGTGCCGTTGCCGATAGCGACCAGCTCAACGTTGTGCTTCTCACACAGCGCGGCGACGACAACCGCTGCCCTGGCGGTCTGCCCGGTGTGCGGATAGATGGTATCGGTGGCGACCAGTTTGCCGGTGCCATCTACCACGGCGACTTTTACGCCGGTACGCAGACCCGGGTCGAGGCCCATGGTGGCGCGCAGCCCGGCGGGGGCGGCCATCAGCAGATCGTGCAGGTTACGGGCAAACACGTTGATGGCTTCATCTTCCGCGCGTTCGCGCACGGTGCCCATTAGCTCGGTTTCCAGATGCATCAGCACCTTAATGCGCCATGTCCAGCTGACAACCCCTTTACGCCAGCTGTCGGCTGCGGCGTTGTTCAGCCGTAAACCGAGATGGTCGATAATAATCTGTTCGCAATGGCTCTCTTTCGGCGGCTCGTCAAACTGCGGATCGGCATTCAGGGCCAGCTGCAGGATGCCTTCGTTACGACCGCGGAACATGGCGAGCGCGCGATGCGACGGGACGGTAGCGACAGGTTCATGGTGATCGAAGTAGTCGCGGAATTTTGCCCCTTCCTCTTCTTTCCCGCTCACCACCGTGGCCACCAGATGCGCATTCTTCCACAGGTAGTCACGCACCTTCGCCAGCAGCGCAGCATCTTCAGCAAAACGCTCCATCAGGATATAACGCGCGCCATCCAGTGCGGCTTTGGTATCGGCGACGCCTTTATCGGCAGCGACAAACTTCGCGGCTTCTGTTTCCGGGTCGTGGGACGGTTCGTTCCACAGCAGGTCCGCCAGCGGCTCCAGCCCGGCTTCAATGGCGATTTGCCCACGGGTGCGGCGCTTCGGTTTATAGGGCAGGTACAGGTCTTCGAGTTCGGTTTTGCTCAGCGTAGTGCTAATCGCCTTTTCCAACGCCTCGGTCAGCTTACCCTGTTCGCCGATCGATTTGAGGATCGATTGACGGCGGTCTTCCAGTTCACGCAGATAGCCGAGCCGGGTTTCCAGATTACGCAACTGCGTGTCATCCAGACCGCCGGTGACCTCTTTACGATAGCGTGCGATAAACGGCACGGTGTTCCCTTCATCAAGCAGGCGAACGGCAGCTTCTACCTGTTCAGACCTGGCCTGAAGTTCACCCGCAATAATGCGGCAGAGCGAATCATTCATCATGTCTATTTCATCTTGTGGGTCGAAAATCAGGGGATAGTTATACGGACTGACACGGCAAAATGCCAGTCGCTGCATCAGGCTCTCAGATTGTTCCGGGCGCGTTATTTCACATATTCGATATTGTTGACATACCAGCTGGCTTCGCCGGCGGGCGTGTTGACCACCGCCAGGTCGCCGACCTCTTTTTTCAGCAGCGCGCGGGCCATCGGCGAGTCGATAGAGATGTAGTCTTTGCGTCCGAAAATTTCATCATAACCGACGATGCGAAAGCGCTTGATGTCGCCATCATCGTTTTCGATTTCAACCCACGCGCCGAAAAACACTTTGCCCTCCTGCTGCGGGGAGTAATCGACGATCTTCAGATGTTCCAGACATTTGGTGAGATAGCGTACCCGGCGGTCGATTTCGCGCAGACGCTTTTTGTTGTACTGGTAATCGGCATTTTCGCTACGGTCGCCCAGGCTTGCCGCCCAGGTCACTTTTTTGGTGACCTCCGGACGCTCTTCACGCCACAAATAGTCCATTTCTTTTTTAAGTTTTTCATACCCTTCACGGGTGATCAGCGGCGTCTTCATTTATCGTTCTACCTTCTGATTGTCGGACACTGTGTGCGACGATGTGCGGTTGCGCACAATTCGCAGTGCGTAATAATACCGACAGGATAAATAATGTGTCTTATGATTAAATGTATACTTAAGCTGCTGTTAAATATGCTTTGTAACAATTTAGCCCGGAATATATACCAGATTTAGCTGGTCGGCGACCCGGGCTTTTTTGAGAATACGCACTGACCATTGCAGTGAACCTTTGGGAGTATAAACAATGCAAGAGAATTATAAGATTCTGGTTGTCGACGACGACATGCGCCTGCGCGCGCTGCTCGAACGTTATCTGACCGAGCAAGGCTTCCAGGTTCGAAGCGTCGCCAACGCTGAACAAATGGATCGCCTGTTGACTCGTGAGTCCTTCCACCTGATGGTGCTGGATTTGATGCTGCCGGGCGAAGATGGCCTCTCCATTTGTCGTCGTCTGCGTAGCCAAAGCAACCCGATGCCGATCATCATGGTCACGGCGAAAGGGGAAGAGGTTGACCGTATCGTCGGCCTCGAAATCGGTGCGGACGACTATATTCCAAAACCGTTCAACCCGCGTGAGCTGCTGGCCCGTATCCGCGCCGTGCTGCGTCGTCAGGCCAATGAGCTGCCGGGCGCGCCATCGCAGGAAGAGGCGGTTATCGCCTTTGGTAAATTCAAGCTCAATCTCGGCACCCGTGAGATGTTCCGTGAAGATGAGCCGATGCCGCTGACCAGCGGTGAATTTGCGGTACTGAAAGCGCTGGTGAGTCATCCGCGTGAGCCGCTCTCCCGTGACAAGCTGATGAATCTTGCTCGCGGTCGCGAATACTCGGCGATGGAGCGTTCCATCGATGTACAAATCTCCCGTCTGCGCCGCATGGTCGAAGAGGATCCGGCACATCCGCGTTACATCCAGACCGTGTGGGGGCTTGGCTACGTCTTCGTACCGGACGGCTCTAAGGCATGAAACGCGTGCGCTTTTCGCCGCGAAGCTCGTTTGCTCGCACCCTGTTGTTGATTGTCACCTTGCTGTTTGTCAGCCTGGTGACGACCTACCTGGTGGTGCTGAATTTTGCGATTCTACCGAGCCTCCAGCAGTTTAATAAGGTGCTGGCATACGAAGTGCGTATGCTGATGACCGATAAACTGCAGCTGGAGGATGGCACCCAGCTGGTGGTGCCGCCGGCGTTTCGCCGCGAAATTTATCGCGAGCTGGGCATTTCGCTCTATTCCAATGAAGCGGCGGAAGACGCGGGTTTGCGCTGGGCGCAGCATTATGAGTTTTTAAGTCAGCAGATGGCGCACCAGCTGGGTGGGCCAACCGAAGTGCGGGTCGAGGTCAACAAAAGCTCCCCCGTGGTGTGGTTGAAAACCTGGCTGTCGCCCAATATCTGGGTGCGCGTACCGCTGACGGAAATCCATCAGGGCGACTTCTCGCCGCTGTTCCGCTATACCCTGGCGATTATGCTGCTGGCGATTGGCGGCGCCTGGCTGTTTATCCGTATTCAGAACCGGCCGCTGGTCGATCTTGAACATGCGGCGCTGCAGGTCGGGCGCGGCATTATTCCGCCGCCGCTGCGGGAATACGGCGCATCCGAAGTCCGTTCGGTCACCCGGGCCTTTAACCACATGGCCGCTGGCGTAAAACAGCTGGCGGACGATCGTACGCTGTTAATGGCCGGCGTCAGCCACGATCTGCGCACGCCGCTGACGCGTATTCGCCTGGCGACAGAGATGATGGGGGAAGAGGACGGTTACCTTGCCGAGTCGATCAACAAAGACATCGAAGAGTGTAACGCCATCATCGAGCAGTTTATTGATTACCTGCGCACGGGCCAGGAGATGCCGATGGAGCTGGCGGACCTGAACGCCGTGCTGGGCGAGGTTATCGCGGCGGAAAGCGGTTACGAACGCGAAATTGCGACGGACCTGCAGGCCGGCGAGATTCCGCTGCGCATTCATCCGCTGTCTATCAAGCGTGCGCTGGCCAATATGCTGGTTAACGCCGCGCGTTACGGCAACGGCTGGATTAAGGTCAGCAGCGGTAGCGAAGCGAGCAGCGCCTGGTTCCAGGTTGAGGACGATGGCCCGGGGATTAAGCCGGAACAACGCGAGCATCTGTTCCAGCCGTTCGTTCGTGGCGATAGCGCCCGCAGCACCAGCGGTACCGGGCTGGGACTGGCGATTGTGCAACGTATTATCGATAACCATAACGGTCGCCTGGAGATTGGCTCCAGCGAGCGGGGCGGGCTGTTGATTCGCGCCTGGCTGCCGGTGCCGGTTCAACGAGCGTTAATGCCAACGAAGCAGAGCAAAGAGAGCTAAGCGGCCGCCTGAATCGCGCGAGTCGGCGCGAGAGGATAAAAAAGCCGGGCATTGCCCGGCTTGTTCTTTATGGCTACACGATGGCTACACGGTTAGCGTTTCGGACCGGCAGCGACCAGCGCGGCGCCCGCTGGCGTATCGGTGTACTTCTCGAAGTTCTCTACAAACAGCTTCGCCAGCTGCCCGGCTTTCTCCTGCCACTGCTCTGGCGAACCGTAGGTGTTGCGCGGGTCGAGGATGTGCGTATCGACACCAGGCAGCGAGGTTGGGATCTGCAAATCGAACATCGGCAGGGTGAAGGTTTCGGCATTGTCCAGCGACCCGTCGAGAATGGCGTCGATAATGGCGCGGGTATCTTTAATTGAGATACGTTTGCCGGTGCCGTTCCAGCCGGTGTTGACCAGATAAGCCTGTGCCCCGGATGCCTGCATGCGTTTTACCAGAACTTCCGCATACTGCGTCGGGTGCAGCGACAGGAACGCGGCGCCGAAGCAGGCGGAGAAGGTTGGCGTCGGTTCAGTGACGCCACGCTCGGTACCGGCCAGCTTAGCGGTAAAGCCAGAAAGGAAGTGATACTGGGTCTGGTCTGCCGTCAGGCGCGATACCGGCGGTAGCACGCCGAAAGCATCCGCGGTCAGGAAGATAACTTTGGTGGCATGGCCCGCTTTCGAGACAGGCTTAACGATGTTCTCGATATGATCGATCGGGTAGGAGACACGGGTGTTCTCGGTTTTCGAACCGTCGTCGAAATCAATCGTGCCGTCCGCGCGAACCACCACGTTTTCCAGCAGCGCATCACGGCGAATCGCGTGATAGATATCTGGCTCTGCGGCTTCGGAGAGTTTAATGGTCTTGGCATAGCAGCCGCCTTCGAAGTTGAAGACGCCATCGTCATCCCAGCCGTGTTCGTCATCGCCGATCAGACGGCGTTTCGGATCGGTGGAGAGAGTGGTTTTACCGGTGCCGGAGAGGCCAAAGAAGACCGCCACGTCGCCTTTCTCACCCACGTTAGCGGAACAGTGCATCGATGCGATGCCCTGCAGCGGCAGCAGGTAGTTCATGATAGAGAACATCCCTTTCTTCATTTCGCCGCCGTACCAGGTGCCGCCAATCAGCTGGATTCGCTCGGTCAGGTTGAAGGCAACGAAGTTTTCAGAGTTGAGACCCTGTTCCTTCCACTGCGGGTTGGTGCATTTGGCGCCGTTCATCACGATGAAATCCGGCTTAAAGTTGGCCAGTTCTTCATCGTTCGGGCGAATAAACATGTTCTTGACGAAGTGTGCCTGCCAGGCCACTTCGGTAATGAAGCGTACGCTCAGACGCGTGTCGGCATTGGCGCCGCAGAACGCATCAACGATGAACAGACGTTTGTTGGAAAGCTGATGAGTGACCAGATCTTTCAGGTGCTGCCAGGTTTCCTGAGAGAGCGGTTTATTGTCGTTTTTACCGTTGCCTTTATCAGACCACCACACGGTATCGCGGGTTGTATCGTCACGAACGATATATTTATCTTTCGGCGAACGACCGGTAAAAATACCGGTATCGACGGCGATCGCGCCCAGATCGGTGAGTACGCCACGCTCATACCCTTCCAGAGTGGGATCGAGTTCTTCTTGATACAACGTATCGTAATCAGGGTTGTGGACGATATCCTGAACGTCATTGATACCATAAGCCTTGAGATCCTGCGGGGTTAAACCATTATTAACGCGCATGTCACTGCTCCTTAGCCAATAATATATACTGCTTCAAATTGTAGGGGTTCTTTCGGGGTATAGACCGCGACCAGGCTCATAGATTTACGTATCTCGACAAACGCCTTACTTACGAAAAACACGGTGACTCCTGTCACGAAACGTGCGTGATTATCTCAGGAAATTGGTCGTTGGTGGGGATGGATGTTTCTTATTGGTTAAAAAGTAATTAAAAAAACTGCCGAATTGTGAATGTAATCGCTTTCTGGAAAGAAAATTACGTAACTCTTTCAGTGAAAATCGATTCATCACGCGAGGAAATGGTTGACAACAGGCGCGGCGGAGGCGGAAAACCTCCGCCGCGAGCTTTGGCGGGCAGGATTATCAGTGAACCTGCGGGTCGGCCGGAGACGCGTTATTGCGAATCTCGGCGATATCCATGGCGTTGAAGAGGTAATGATTGCCGCAGTAATCGCAGTGCATATCAATTTCACCTTCGTCAGCGAGAATGCTGTCGATCTCTTCATCCGGCAGCGTTTTCAGCGCACCGGCGCAGCGTTCGCGGGAACAGGTACATTTAAATTCCACATTCTGCGGATCGTACACGGTCACTTCTTCTTCGTGATACAGGCGCCACAGGACGTCAGTCGCTGAGAGGGTAAACAGTTCCTCGGCTTTGATCGTCTCAGTCAGCGTTGCCAGATGGTCGAAATCATTGGTCTGCGTCTCTTGCGCCGGCATGACCTGAAGCAGCATGCCGCCCGCCATCAGCTTCCCTTCATGTTCGCCGGTGCGAATGATAAGGCGCGTTGGCAACTGTTCTGAGCGCTGGAAATAATCTTCCAGGCAAGCCGCCAGGGTGTCACCTTCCAGACCGACCACGCCCTGATAGCGCTCGCCTTCATGCGGAGAGATGGTGATGACCAGATACCCGTTACCGACCAGCGTTTTCAGGTCCGCATCTTGCGGAATGTCGCCCTGAGTCCGCGCTACGCCGCGCAGCTGCTGCTGATTCGTGCCGTTAATAACCGCCAGAGACAGAGGACCATCGCCCTGCAGCTGCACGGTGATATCGCCGGCAAACTTCAGCGTTGCGGTCAGCAGGCTGGTGGCAACGAGCAGCTCTGCCAGCACGGTTTTGACCGGCTGCGGGTAGCTGTGGTTCGCCAGAATCTGTTCCAGGGTTTCCGAGACGGTCACCAGTTCACCGCGTACGGCATAGTTTTCAAACAGATAACGATGTAATTGATCGTGTTGAGTCATAATGGTCTCTCTTGCTGGCAACAGCGGTGCCTACAGGTATAGGCGATTACTCACTGTCGCCGTGTTTAAATCTCATCAGGTCGCGGCGTTCTTTCTTGTCCGGACGTCTGTCGGGATGCGGCATGGTTAGCGCGTTCATTTTGCGCGCCAGCGCCATTTTCTCGCGTTTCTCGATGCTTTCTGCCGTCTCTTCATACAGCGTGACGGCTTCACTGGCAGGTCGGCGCTGTTCCGTTATCCCTTTGACCAGCAGGATACGTTCGTCGTTGCCCTGGCGTAGCGTCAGGGTGGCGCCCAGCTCAACGACTTTCCCCGGCTTGCTGCGTTGTCCGTTGTAATGCACCTTGCCGCCTTCAATCATCTCGCGCGCCAGCGCGCGGGTTTTATAAATGCGGGCTGCCCAAAGCCACTTGTCCAGTCTGACGGCTTCGACGGGCTTCTCTTTCATGGCCTCTCCTGTGGGGTCAGCGAAGGGATCAGGCGCCGGTAGTCGTTCAGTCCCGGGTGGCGGGCATAGCTTTTTTCCGCCAGTCCGGAATCCGGATTCGTGACGCCCAGGCAGTAGCGAATACCAAACTGCGCCGCGGCATCGAGAATCGCCTCGCTATCGTCAACAAAGAGCGTTTTGCGCGCATCGAAGCCGGTCTCTTCCGCTACCGCACGCCACAGACGCTGATCTTCTTTCGGATAACCAAATGTGTGGGTAGAAAGTAATAAATCAAGGTGTGCGTCGAGACCGGTATGTTCAAGCTTTACCGCCAGATTATGCGGATGGGCGTTGGTCAGCAGGATGCGCCGCTTGCCGCTGGCCTTGAGCGCATCAAGGAACGGGACGGTATCTTCACGCAGTGCGGCTCTTGGCCCCTGCTCGCTGGTCATCGCACGAATATCCAAATTCAGGCGCTCGCTCCAGTAGTCCAGACAGTACCAGTTTAGCGTATGCTGCACCGCGTGATACTCCTGGCGCATCTCCTCTTTGGCCTCCGACAGGTTAAGCCCACGTGCCGCCCCCCAGGTTTCAGGAACCAGCTTTTGCCAAAAATAGTTGTCGAAGGCGAGGTCAAGCAGCGTGCCATCCATATCCAGCAGAACGGTATCAACCTCCTGCCAGGCGATATCAAAATGCATGGTGAGTCTCCAGCGAGGGGAAATGCGCGACAGGGTATCACACCCCGCCGCGCAGAGAGTTACTCTTGATGTTCCGGCGAGGGGATGAGTACCGGATTCAGGCAGCTTTGGTAGTATTTCTGTATCTCTTCCATTCGCTGGCGATGACGCTGGTAGCGACGAATCGTCAGGACCCCGTGCCAGGACATGCAGCCCAGCATGGCCAGCAGAAGCAGCGTCGTGCCCAGATAGCGCCACAGGCCTGAACGGTCTGGAATGCGATGCAGGTTAATGTGCCGCGTGCCATTGGCATCGGTATAGAGACTGGTCACAATCCCCTCGGCGTGGAACGGCGTATGCATCAGCATTCGGGCCAGCCGCTGCAGTTCGCCCCACTGTTCCGGCGCCGGATAGTCATACAAGCTGGTGGTCGGCCACGGCTGACTCACCAGCTCGCTGCCTTCATCACTGACAATCAGGAAACCGCCGGGAGCCGGACTGTTAAGGGCCTGCGCCGCGCGTGAGGTTTCACGAATGACAAATGGCGCCGTTGAAGTGGTCACCAGATTTTCCAGCGATTCAGCGCTTACCGGGCGCAGCAGAACGTTGACGCCATCCAGCTTGCCCGAGTTGGCGCGTTTGGTCAGCGTTTCCCAGTTCCGCGTATTACCGAGGTTAACCAGCGCGTTTTTCAAACGGGTACAGTCATCTTTTGCCGCACACAGATTGTTGGTTTTAATGACGATATCGCCAAAATCATCCAGCAGCACCATCCCGGATTGCTGAATCGCCGAGCGCAGCGTGGGGCTGACGCGCGAATCATCGTCCGGATCGGGATGGAGCTGACGCTGCACGGATTGCATCAGCGCCGTGGCTTTGCTGACGACGTCGGACTCCGGGAGCGGCAGGGGAGGCGCGTCATTCCAGATGATCTGCGAGCAATCAAACGGCATAAACGGCGAGTTCTCTTTCGCCGTCCAGCTATCCGGCGAGTGGATATTGCAGGTTCCGGTACCTTGCAATCGCAGCGTATCGCCAATACGCACCTGCGACTTCTCCAGTTGGGCGACGGTCGTCGCTTCCACGGTTTGCGCCCCTTTCAACCAGGAAAGCGTAAACTTAAACGGCATATTCAACGGCACGCTGGCCCACAGCATCACGACCACCAGCAGCGCGCCGATGGCGATAATGGCGCTACGCAGCCAGTACTGCAGCGGGAAGTGTTTCACTTCATCGTGCAGCGACAGGAAGCGCCCCTGGCGCACGACGTGGCGGCTGAGATAGATATCGATATCCGTCTGCTGGCCGAGATCCTGGGCAATCCACGGCTGCCAGTGGCGCGGATAGATCAGATCGATAATCCCCAGGGAGATATTATTGATCTGCTCCTGGTCATTCTCGCCAAACAGACCCCAGCGTTTGGGCATCCCGCGCAGGCAGTGGATCTCCCGGAGCGACGTTTTACGCGGCGGCGCATAGATCCCCCACAGGCCCGCCGCCAGTAACAGCAGCCCGCCGACCAGTAGCCACGGGGTAAAAACATAGGGGCTTATCAGGCTGAAGTAAAACAGCAGGAACGAGGTGACGATAAAGATAGCCTCACGCAGCCCATCCGGGCGGCTCAGCGCGTGCTCCTCCGGCGTTTCCTGGCGAATGCTCAACAGCTCTATCTGCTCGCTCTCTTCCCCGCGGATTGACGCCTGGGTTGACGATGTCCGTTCAAGGGCGTAACTGCGGCTCTCCTGCGGGTAGTCGCTGAGCGCGTGGCCATTGAGCGCAATGACCAGCGGCAGGCTGTCGGTAGGAATCAGCTCAACGCTATTTTCATCATTGATATGCTGCTCTAAGAAGGGAGGGAGATGCACCTCCACCGAGTCGAGGAAGTAGCGCCATTTGTTCGGGTCATCAGTGGTAATGCCATAGCGCGTAATGGCGCGGGTCACCGTGAAGACGGTATCGCTCTGTTGGGTGAGAGACAGTACGGCAGGGGCAACGCTTGCCCCCGACGCCGGCATTTGACGGGCGTGGTTGAGTCCTTCAAGGTACTTTTCCACCGCGCGGCGTTCTGGCTCAGAAAGCGTGCGGGTGACGGCATCGCTAAAGGCATGCAGGAGGGGGAGGCGGCGACGCCTGGCATGCGATCGATACCACCACCCGATAAGCAATGCGCAGATTAGCAGAGCTGTGAAAGAAATCAGAAAGGTGCCCATGCCCATCCCATCGTAGTTATTCTTTTCTTACAGGTGTCTTTAGTTGCTTAACACTTTGCGTGAACCTGCAGGGTGCTCTCGGCAGATATCGTATGTATACGGGAAAATTTATTGTGCGATACAGCAGCATACAAGCTTATCAAAATCGTGAAAATTCAGGAATCAGTAAATTCTCAAAAACATTTCAACCTATTGACTTTTTTATCTTTCTGATTCCCGGATTTTGGGAGCAGAAGTTGCAACTATGTAAATAAGTGGCGAATTGAATTGCCGAAACCGTGCTGCGTATCGCACAATGACTCCTGGAATCACAGCATAGATCGATAACAATGAGCAAATCATTACAAAAACCCACCATTCTCAATGTTGAAACAGTAGCGCGTTCGCGTCTTTTTAACGTTGAAAGCGTGGACCTCGAGTTCAGCAACGGCGTGCGTCGCGTTTATGAACGCATGCGCCCTTCGACGCGTGAAGCCGTGATGATTGTACCGATTGTTGATGACCATCTCATTCTGATCCGTGAATATGCCGTTGGCACCGAATCTTATGAACTGGGGTTTTCTAAAGGGCTGATTGATCCGGGTGAAACCGTCATGGAAGCCGCGAACCGTGAGCTGAAAGAAGAGGTGGGTTTCGGCGCTAATAAGCTGACGTTCCTGAAAAAACTGAGCATGGCACCGTCCTATTTCTCCAGCCAGATGAATATTCTGGTGGCAGAAGATCTGTACCCGGAATCGCTGCCCGGCGATGAGCCGGAACCTTTACCGCAGGTACGCTGGCCGCTGTCGCAGCTGATGACGCTGCTCGATGATGAAGATTTTAACGAAGCGCGCAACGTCAGCGCCCTGTTTTTGGTCCGTGAGTGGCTACGGGCTCAGGGACGCCTGTAGACGTCCGGCCTGCAAACAAGAAACAGAAAAAAAGCGCCCGCAGGCGCTTTTTTTGTCAGAACAGTTCGTGGGTTTCCCCGCCGCCGTCGGTGATCGTGGTCCCCACCTCATGCACCGCCTGATGGGTCGGCTGTGTGCCATCAATGAAGTATTCGGCGCGGCTGTTGCCGCCGCTCGCCAGCTGGCCGGTGCTGCGGTCGATATTGACCGTGACCACGCCAGGCGGCGGGGTTAATGGCTCTTCAGGTACGCCTTCCAGTACGCGTTTCATAAAGTCATCCCAGGCTGGCTGGGCGCTTTTGGCTCCCCCCTCATAGCCGGAGATCTGATCTTTAATCGCGCCGGATGCGGTGGTCCGCCCCAGATCGCGGCGGTGATCGTCAAATCCAATCCATACCGACGTCACCACGCCCGGACCGTAGCCGGAGAACCACGCATCTTTTGAGCTGTTGGTGGTCCCCGTTTTACCGCCGATATCGTGGCGCTGCAGATCGCGACCGGCGCGCCAGCCGGTCCCCATCCAGCCCGGTTCGCCGAAGATGTTACTGTTCAGGGCGCTCTTAATCAGGAATGACAGTGGTGTGCTGATCACATGCGGCGCGTATTCCGCAGAACCGGTTTGCGCAACCAGTGCCTGGTTAACCTGTTCAAGCTCTGGCTGCGGCGACACCGCGGCGTTCTGCGGTGTTGCAGAGGTCGCGACATCTTCGACATCTTTATTTTCCAGCACGTCGGATTTCGGCGTCTCGCCGTAAATAACCGGCAGGTTGCACTGCGGACAGGCAACTTTAGGCCGCTCTTCAAAGATCACGCCGCCCTGATCGGTCTCGATTTTGCTGATAAAGAATGGCGTTATCAGGAAGCCGCCGTTGGCCATCACCGAATAACCACGCGCAACCTGCATCGGCGTAAAGGATGCCGATCCCAGCGCCAGCGACTCGGTATGCACGATATTTTGCGCCGGGAAACCGAAACGCTGTAGATATTCCGCCGCGTAATCCACGCCCATGGCGCGCATGGCGCGAACCATCACCACGTTCTTCGACTCTCCCAGCCCCTGACGCAAGCGAATAGGGCCAGCGTACTGCGGCGGGGAGTTTTTCGGCTGCCAGTCGGAACCTGCACCGGCGTCCCAACGAGAAATCGGCACATCGTTAAGCATACTGGCCAGCGTCAGACCTTTATCCATCGCCGCGGTGTAGAGGAACGGCTTAATGTTTGAGCCCACCTGGCGCAGGGCCTGGGTTGCGCGGTTGAATTTACTTTGATTGAAGTCGAACCCGCCGACCAGCGCGATAATGGCGCCATTCTGCGGGTTAATCGAAACCAGCGCCGAGTTCACATCCGGTACCTGCGACAACCACCAGCCGTCGCCGACCTGGCGGACCCAAATTTGCTGCCCGGACTGCAGGACATCGGTGACCTTGCGCGGAGTCGCCCCTTGCTGGGTATCGGAGATAAAACGACGCGCCCAGCGGACGCCCTGCATATTCAGGGTGACCGACGTTCCATTACTTAATAACGCGTGCGCTTCCTGTGGATTTGCCGAGGTAATCACCGCCGGAGCAAGCGGCCCGTAGCCGGGCTGGTTTTTCAGCGAGGCGATGATTTTCGCCTGATCCCAGGGCGCTTCACCCTCTTTCCACAGCACGTTGGCCGGACCGCGGTAGCCATGGCGCATATCGTAATCCAGCACGTTATTGCGCACGGCCTGCTGAGCAGACTGCTGATTTTTACGCGTGATGGTGGTGTAAACGCGGTAGCCATCTTCATACGCCTGCTCGCCATAACGGTTGACCATCTCCTGGCGGACCATCTCACTGAGATACGGCGCGGAGAAGGCGATTTCCGGTGCGTGGTAGCGGGCGTCAATGGCTTCGCTGCGCGCCTGATCGTATTGCGTCTGCGTGATATAGCCTTCGTTCAGCATACGTGCCAGAACAACGTTACGACGCGCGGTCGCGCGGTCTATGGAATAGAGCGGGTTAAACGTCGAGGGTGCTTTAGGCAGCCCGGCGATAACGGCCATTTCGCTCAGGCTAAGCTGGTCGATGGATTTACCAAAGTAAACCTGCGCCGCCGCGCCGACGCCATAGGCGCGGTAGCCGAGATAGATTTTATTCAGATACAGCTCAAGGATTTCGTCTTTATTCAGCAACTGCTCGATGCGAATCGCCAGGAAGGCTTCTTTAATCTTACGCATCAGCGTCTTCTCTGGGCTCAGGAAGAAGTTACG
Source organism: Klebsiella sp. Lac1 (assembly GCF_009825425.1). Lineage (NCBI taxonomy): Bacteria > Pseudomonadati > Pseudomonadota > Gammaproteobacteria > Enterobacterales > Enterobacteriaceae > Klebsiella > Klebsiella sp. Lac1. The sequence goes on along the minus strand of NZ_VJZJ01000004.1, from coordinate 67,583 downwards.
CGCTAACTGCTGGGTAATCGTACTGGCGCCCTGTGAGGCATGGCCTGAGAACATAGCGACGCTGGCTGCACGGAAAATACCGACCGGATCGACGCCGTGATGTTCATAGAAGCGACTATCTTCGGTGGCAATAAACGCTTTAATCAGCTCGGGCGGCATGTTTTGCAGCGTGACGGGAATACGGCGTTTCTCGCCATACTGCGCAATAAGCTCGCCATCCGCGCTATAGACCTGCATCGGGATCTGCAAACGCACATCCTTCAAGGTCGCAACGTCAGGGAGTTGCGGCTCAATATATTTGTAGAGGCCAAAAACCGAGCCTGCTCCCAGCAGTACGCAACAGACTGCAAGGATCAATAGATACTTTACGAACTTCACCGGAGATTTCCCATTAAGTTTAATTTGGGCAGTTTATAAACAAACGCGCGGTAGTATAAAGGCAAGCCTGGTGCATTGATAGAGTCGAGCCGTAATGGCGGACAAGGAGATCGTAAGCATGGCTTTCAGCAACTGGCGAATCGGGATGCATATTCAGCAGGACGCGATAGTGCTGGTCGCACTGCGCTACGCGCGTTCCCGTTGGGCGTTATGCCGCTGGTGGGATATCGAACTGGCGCCCGGCATCGTGCGTCATGGCATAGTGGTTGACGTGGTTGCGCTGGCCGAACGGTTGCAGAACTGGCGGCGGGAGCTGCCTTTGCAGCATCAGGTCAGCATTGCGTTTCCGGCCAGCCGAACGCTACAAAAACAGCTACCGCGTCCGCAGCTGTCTCTCAGCGACAGGGAGCGGGCAACCTGGATAGCCAGCGTGATGGCGCAACAGCTGGAGATGCCCGCTGCCTCACTATGCGTCGATTATTGCGCCGCGCCGGCAAAGAACGAGTGGCGGGTGACGGCGGCGCAGCGCCTGGATATCGACGTGCTACGCCAGCTCGCCGCCCGCCTGAAACTGCGCATCGCGGGAATTGTACCGGACGCCAGCGCGCTGGCGGCATTTCTCCCCTGGCTACCCTCCGGTTCGCAAGGCCTGGCATGGCGCCACGATCCTCATTGGCTGTGGGCAACGCGGGAGGGCTGGGGCAGTTTGCCGTGCGCTGAAGCCTCTTCTTTTTCACAACTCTCCCTGCTGATCGATGGTCAATCACTCCAGCACTGCGCCACCCGTACTGACGATGAGACCTCTTTTGACCCCTGGCGCGTGATTGATCGCCTGCAGCCTCCGTTGCCGGACTGCGGAGAGCGCTATGCCGTGGCGATTGGGCTGGCGTTAGGGGGGCGGTAACGATGACGATGGCGGTGAATTTTTTGCCATGGCGTGAAGCGCGTCGCCGCCAGCGGCTGCGTGTCACGCTGCTGTACGCGGCGGGGTTGCTATTGATCTTACTGACGGTTGCCCAGGTTCACCGGGCAGAACGTCATGCGGTTGAGGCGCTGGCTGCGGTGAGAGCCGCGGCTGAAAACCAGCTCAGTTCCGCGCTCCGGCAACGCGAAAACAGCATGCTGGAGCGGCAGCAGCAAGTACAGCGGCAGCGCCTGCGACAGCAAAGACGGGCATTAACCGAGGCCTGGCAACCCCGATTGCGGGCAATCGCCGCGCAGTTACCGGAGCAGGCCTGGTTAACCCGGCTGGAATACCAGCGCGATACCCTGATGTTAAGCGGTCTGGCGCTGAATCTTAACGCCGTGGCGGGGCTGGAAAAAGCGCTGAACGCGGTTGCCGGGTTCAAACCAGCCAGAGCCGGTGAAACGCGCCGCGGTGAACAGGGGCGCTGGCAGTTTCGCTTTTCTCTGAGCGGAGAGCACGCTGATGCAGGCACTTATTGAACGTGGAATGACGGCATTTTTTTCTCTGCGTGGCGGGTGGCTCGCGCTGCCGATTGTTCTGGGGCTGGTCGCGGTAATTTTTTTGCGGCTGCCAGCTTCGCCTCCACCGCCAGAAACCGACGGACATCTCCGTCTGCGCCAGCAGTGGCTTCGCTTAATGCCGCTGCGAACCGCCTTGCAAAATATCCCCCCGGATGAGCGAAAGCGATTGCTGTTCTCCCCGATTGCACTGCCGGTATCAGGTGCCATGCTGGTGACCTGGCGCCCGTTGGGGCGCGGTGGTGAGCTGCTGCTGGAGGCCAGCTGGCAGGCGGTCCCAGCGCTGTTTTCCTGGCTGGCGGAGTGTGGGATGCGCGTAACGGGTTTTTCGCTGCGACCGGAAAAAGAGGCGCTCCTGATGACGCTGCAGCTGGAGGCCGAAGATGTCGAGTAAGGGCGGGCGTCTGCTGTGGCTGCTTGCGCTCCCGCTTCCATTGTTGGCCGACGAGCGCGATCCGTTTCTGCCTGCGGAGGATCGCTGCCAGACGGCACAGCTGGCGCAATGGCGCTATGGTGGCGCGGTCGGTCATCCGCACTATTGGGTGGGCTATTTACTGGACCATCGCAGCCAATGGCGCCGGGTGCGACAAGATGACGTTTTGCCGGGGGGCTGGCGAATCCGTGTGCTGACGGCGGAGCGGGTTGAAATAACAACAGGGCCTGGATGCGAACCCGCGCATTGGGCATGGCTGCGCGAAAAAGGAGTAAAACATGATGCGATGGATAAGCCTGCTGTTTCTGCTGCTGCCAGCGATAGCGACGGCAAAAAATGAGAACCCCGTGTCGCTGGTGGTTGATGATGTGCCGGTTGCCCAGGTGCTGCAAACGCTGGCCGGGATGCAGCAAAAAAATCTGGTCGTGGCGCCTGACGTCAGCGGTACGGTGTCGCTTCATCTGAAAAACGTGCCCTGGCAGCAGGCATTGCGCGCGGTGACTGATAGCGCCGGGCTGATATCTAACCAGCAGGGCACGGTACTGTATGTGCATACTCTGGCCTGGCAAAATACGCGGCAGGCGCAACAAGAGGCGGCGCGCGCGAAGCAATTGCAGAACCTGCCTTTGCAGAGGCAGAGCGTGGTGCTGCAGCATGCCGATGCGAGCGAGCTGGTAAAGGCTGGGGATAAATTGCTCAGCGCACGGGGAAGCCTGACGGTGGATAAACGCACCAATCGCCTGTTCATTTACGACGATGCTTCACATCTGTCGGCGCTGGTGGCGTGGGCTCAGGAGATGGATCTGCCGGTCGGTCAGGTCGAGCTGGCGGCACATATCGTCTCGATGAGTGAAACCAGCCTGCGTGAGCTGGGGGTGAAATGGAGCATGGCCGAAGCCAGCAGCGCGCCGGGTTCCGGTAAGCTGACGACCTTAAGCAGCCATCAGGCGATGAACGACGCCAGCACCCGCGTGGGGTTTAATATCGGCCGCCTGAGCGGGCGATTGCTGGAGCTGGAGCTTTCGGCGCTGGAACAAAAACAGCAGGTGGAAATTATCGCCAGCCCGCGTTTGCTGGCCTCTCATATGCAACCCGCCAGCATCAAACAGGGGAGTGAAATCCCCTATCAGGTCTCCAGCGGGGAAAGCGGCGCCACGGCGATTGAGTTTAAAGAGGCGGTACTGGGAATGGAGGTCACGCCAACGGTTCTGCAACAGAATCGCGTGCGCCTGAAACTGCGCATTACGGAGAATACGCCGGGCCAGGTTCTGAAACAGGAAAATGGCGAAGCGTTGGCTATCGATAAACAGGAAATTGAGACCCAGGTTGAAGTGAAAAGCGGCGAAACGCTGGCTCTGGGCGGAATATTTTCGCAAAAAAAGAAATCTGCCCGCGACAGCGTTCCGCTACTGGGTGATATCCCGCTGCTCGGTCAGCTGTTTCGTCGTGACGGTAAAGATAACGAACGGCGTGAACTGGTTGTCTTCATTACTCCACGAATTCTGGCAGTGCATTAAGCGGTTTTTCTTGCTAAACACGTTTCAGGTGTTTGACGTGAGGACGGATTTAGCATACAAGGGGTACCGATTTGAGAGTCGGGTTCGGCATCAATCCTCCCTTTTTGTCCGGTGATTTATCCACAAGATCATTCAGGATGCGTCGAGGCTACCCCCAGAAACATAGATAACTATGCAGCTGGAGGCGGATAAGTGCAGCCGACGGCGAGGTAGTTTGAATAATGACGAGTATATTCAGTTGCCAAACCTGCCTGAGTATTGAGATAATTTTTAGTCTGACTCTCGCTCTATTGCATATGAGGTTTCAGTTCATGTCCTGCTGCGCTGGGTATTCGCGAAGCGGGTTTACCATTAACGAATAGTCTTAGTAGTACCGAAAAAATGGCAGAGAAACGCAATATCTTTCTGGTTGGGCCTATGGGTGCCGGCAAAAGCACTATTGGGCGCCAGTTAGCCCAACAGCTCAATATGGAATTTTACGATTCTGATCAAGAGATTGAGAAACGCACTGGCGCAGATGTGGGCTGGGTTTTCGATGTCGAAGGTGAAGACGGCTTCCGCGACCGTGAAGAGAAGATCATCAATGAGTTGACGGAAAAACAGGGAATCGTGCTGGCGACTGGCGGCGGCTCTGTGAAATCCCGTGAAACGCGTAACCGTCTCTCCGCCCGCGGCGTGGTGGTGTACCTGGAAACCACGATCGAAAAGCAGCTTGCCCGTACGCAGCGTGATAAAAAGCGTCCTCTATTACAAGTTGAAGCGCCGCCTCGCGAAGTTCTTGAAGCGTTGGCCGACGAACGCAACCCACTGTATGAAGAGATTGCTGACGTCACTATCCGTACCGACGATCAGAGCGCAAAAGTAGTGGCAAACCAGATTATTCATATGCTGGAAAGCAATTGATTCTGGCTTAATAAAGAGCGTCAGAGTAAAAGCAACTGAGGTGGACGTCGCGTTATGGAGAGGCTTACTGTAACCCTCGGGGAACGTAGTTACCCGATTACCATCGCGGCTGGTTTGTTTAACGATCCAGCTTCCTTCCTGCCACTGAAATCAGGCGACCAGGTTATGCTGGTTACCAATGAAACGCTGGCGCCGCTTTATCTGGATAACGTTCGCTCTGTACTGGAGCAGGCGGGGGTTAAGGTCGATAGCGTCATTCTACCCGACGGCGAGCAGTACAAAAGCCTGACGGTAATGGACTCCGTCTTTACCGCTTTACTGCAAAAACCGCACGGTCGTGACACCACTCTGGTGGCGCTCGGCGGCGGCGTGGTCGGCGATTTAACCGGCTTTGCTGCGGCTAGCTATCAGCGCGGCGTGCGTTTTATCCAGATTCCCACCACTCTGCTGTCGCAGGTGGACTCTTCGGTCGGCGGCAAGACGGCCGTCAATCACCCTCTTGGTAAGAACATGATTGGTGCCTTCTGGCAGCCGGTTTCCGTGGTCGTCGATCTCAACTGTCTTAAGACGTTGCCGGCCCGTGAACTCTCTTCCGGACTGGCCGAAGTGATCAAATACGGCATTATCCTCGACGGTGAGTTCTTCAACTGGCTGGAAAGCAATATCGATGCGCTGATGGCGCTTGATGAGAAGGCGATGGCGTACTGTATTCGCCGTTGTTGTGAGCTGAAAGCCGAAGTTGTCGCTGCCGACGAGCGCGAAACCGGGTTACGTGCTTTACTCAATCTTGGACATACTTTTGGCCATGCTATTGAAGCCGAAATGGGCTACGGTAACTGGTTACACGGCGAGGCCGTTGCTGCTGGCATGGTGATGGCCGCGCATACGTCCGAGCGATTAGGTCAGTTCAGCGCACAGGATACACAGCGTATTGTGACGCTGCTGCAGCGTGCGGGCTTGCCGGTACGTGGGCCGCAGGAGATGACTGCGCAGGCGTATCTGCCCCACATGATGCGTGATAAAAAGGTGCTGGCAGGCGAAATGCGGCTGGTGCTACCGCTGGCAATAGGGAAAAGCGAAGTTCGCGGCGGAGTGTCGCATGATGTAGTTCTTGGCGCGATTGCTGATACTCAGTTAGCGCAACAATAAGAAGGTCTAGCCGCGTCCGCGCGGCGTTATCATTTCGGGTGACATGCAATAGTCGTGAGCATAAGCCTTTTAGTGGGGTGTTAAATGGATGAATTAAAACCAGAAGACGATCTGAAAGCCGATCGCAGCGATCGTCGTACTGGTCGTTCCCGTCAATCTTCCGAGCGCGATAGCGATCCGCAGATCAATTTTGATGATGTCGATCTTGATGCGGACGACAGCCGTCCGACGCGCGCCAGCAAAGCACGCCGTGAGCGCGATGAAGAAGAGTATGAAGCGGACGTAGAGTCTGAAGACGAGTCCGAAGAGCAGCCGGTTGAGCGTCGCCCGCGCAAGCGCAAGAAAGCGCCCGCGAAGCCAGCCTCCCGCCAGTATATTATGATGGGGGTGGGGATTCTCGTGCTGCTGCTGCTGATCGTTGGCATTGGCTCTGCGCTGAAGTCGCCATCCTCTTCCAGTGAACAAACCGCGTCAGGTGAGAAGAGCATTAATCTGTCAGGCGATCAGTCTGACAATGGGCAGTCTGGTAATGGCCAGCCTGCCGCTCAGGGCCAGACAGCGGCGAACAACCCGCAGCAGGATGTTTCTCTGCCGCCGATCGCGTCTAACCCGACTCAGGGCCAGACTGCCGCCGAGCCGCAGGGACAGCAGCGTGTTGAGGTTCAGGGCGATCTGAATAATGCCTTGACTCAGCAGCAGGGCCAGATTGACAGCGCCGTTGCGAACTCCACGCTGCCGACTGAACCGGCGACCGTTGCTCCTGTTCGTAATGGCGCCGCTCCACGCCAGGCAACAACGGAACATCAGACTGCCGCCGCTCAGCGTCCGGTAGAGCGCAAGCATACGGTGATTGAGCCGAAACCGGTGGCGAAAGCGCCAGTTGAAGCGAAACCGGTCCAGTCTAAGCGTGTCGAAAGCACCGCAGCAGCCACGCCGGTGAAAGCGCCTGTCGCTCAGCCGGAAAAACCGGTTGCCACCGCACAGACGACTAAGCCGACGACAATCGCGACCGCACCTGCGGCTACCGCTGCGGCGACGGCGGCTCCGGCGGCGACTGCCGGGGGTAAAACCGCGGGCGATGTCAGCTCGATGAAATCGGCGCCGGCGGGTAACTACACTCTGCAACTCAGCAGCTCCTCCAACTACAACAACCTGAATAGCTGGGCGAAGAAAGAGAAGCTGGATAAATATGTCGTCTACGAGACTACGCGTAACGGTCAGCCATGGTATGTACTGGTCAGCGGTATCTATGCTTCGAAAGATGAAGCGAAGCGTGCTGTCGCCACTCTGCCAGCGGATGTGCAGGCGAAAAACCCGTGGGCGAAACCGCTGCATCAGGTGCAGGCCGATCTGAAGTAAGTGCGGTGTAGTCTTAAGCGCAGGATGCTGTCGGAGCTTTCTCCACAGCCGGAGAATGTGGTAATTAGTTAGGCAGCATGTGAAAAAGAATCGCGCTTTTCTGAAATGGGCAGGGGGGAAATACCCCCTGCTTGACGATATTAAAAAACATTTGCCGCAAGGCGATTGTCTGATTGAGCCCTTTGTTGGCGCAGGGTCGGTATTTCTTAATACCGACTTTTCTCGTTATATTCTGGCGGACATCAACAGCGACCTGATCGGTCTTTACAACATCGTTAAATTGCAGACGGATGAATACGTTGCGGCGGCGCGTGACATGTTTACGCCCGAGAATAACGCAGCAGAGCCGTACTACCAGTTCCGTACTGAATTCAACGAAAGCCAGGATCCGCTGCGGCGTGCGGTGCTGTTCCTGTATCTGAACCGCCATGGTTACAATGGCCTGTGTCGCTATAATCTGCGCGGCGAATTTAACGTCCCGTTTGGCCGTTATAAGAAGCCCTACTTCCCGGAAGCTGAGCTGTATCATTTTGCCCAAAAGGCGCAGAATGCGTACTTCTATTGCGAATCGTATGCCGACAGCATGGCGCGTGCGGACGGTTCTTCAGTGGTCTACTGCGATCCCCCGTATGCGCCATTGTCGTCTACCGCCAATTTTACGGCCTATCATACGAACAGCTTTAACGCTGAGCAGCAGGCCCATCTGGCGCAGCTGGCGGAGAACCTGCTGGAGCAGCGGGTTCCGGTTCTGATTTCCAACCACGATACGGCGCTAACGCGCGAATGGTATCGTCAGGCTAAACTGCATGTCGTCAAAGTGCGACGCAGTATCAGCAGCAACGGTGGTACACGAAAGAAGGTGGACGAGCTTCTGGCTCTTTACCGTCCGCCCAAGACTAAATAATTTCAAGGAGATGCGGATGAAGCAGTATTTGATTGCCCCTTCGATTCTGTCGGCTGATTTTGCCCGCCTGGGTGAAGATACCGCCAAAGCGCTGGCTGCAGGTGCGGACGTTGTGCACTTTGACGTGATGGACAACCACTACGTGCCGAATCTGACCATCGGCCCTATGGTGCTGAAAGCACTACGCAACTACGGCATCACCGCCCCGATCGACGTGCACCTGATGGTGAAACCGGTCGACCGCATCATCCCTGATTTCGCCGCGGCGGGTGCCAGCATCATCACCTTCCACCCCGAAGCCTCTGAGCACGTCGATCGCAGCCTGCAGCTTATCAAAGAACATGGCTGTAAAGCCGGCCTGGTGTTTAACCCGGCCACGTCGCTGAGCTACCTTGATTATGTGATGGATAAGCTGGACGTGATCCTGCTGATGTCCGTTAACCCGGGTTTCGGCGGCCAGTCGTTTATCCCCCAGACTCTGGATAAACTGCGTGAAGTGCGGCAGCGCATCGATGCGTCGGGTTATGACATTCGTCTGGAAGTCGACGGCGGCGTGAAGGTCAGCAACATTGCGGATATTGCGGCGGCAGGCGCGGATATGTTTGTTGCCGGTTCGGCGATTTTCGATCGTCCGGACTACAAGGAGGTTATTGATCAAATGCGTAGTGAATTAGCAAAGGTTAGTCATGGATAAATTACACTCTGTTCGCGGTGTCGCCTTTGACCTTGATGGCACGCTGGTCGACAGCGCGCCGGGTTTGACGGCTGCGGTTGATAGCGCGCTCTATGCGCTGGAGCTGCCGATGGCGGGCGAGGCGCGCGTCGTCACCTGGATCGGTAACGGGGCGGATGTTCTGATGGAGCGGGCCCTGAACTGGGCGCGTCAGGAGCGCGCAACTCAGCGTGCCGCGATGGGGAAACCTTCCGTCGATCATGACGATATTCCCCAGGCAGAGCAGCTAATGGTGCTGCGCAAGCTGTTCGATCGCTACTATGCTGAAGCGGCGGAAGAGGGCAGTTTTCTGTTCCCGGCGGTGGCTGATACGCTCGGCGCACTGCATGCGAAAGGCCTGCCGCTGGCGCTGGTGACCAACAAGCCGACGCCGTTCGTTGCACCAATTCTCGAAGCGTTGGATATCGCGAAATATTTTACGGTCGTCATCGGCGGTGATGATGTGAAGAATAAAAAACCCCATCCGGATCCGCTGCTGCTTGTGGCGCAGAAGCTGGGGCTGGCGCCTGCTGAGCTGCTGTTCGTTGGTGATTCACGTAATGATATCCAGGCGGCTAAAGCCGCTGGCTGCCGCTCTATCGGGCTGACCTACGGGTATAACTACGGCGAGTCGATTGCGCTCAGCGAACCGGACTACATTTTCGACCAATTTAATGAACTCTTGCCCGCACTCGGGCTACCGTACAGTGAAACTCAGGAATTGAAAAATGACTAAGCCCATCGTTTTTAGTGGCGCACAGCCCTCAGGTGAATTGACCATTGGCAACTATATGGGTGCGCTGCGTCAGTGGGTGAGCATGCAGGATGATTATCACTGCATCTACTGCATCGTGGATTTGCATGCCATCACCGCGCGTCAGGATCCTGAGAAACTGCGTAAAGCGACGCTGGATACCCTGGCGCTTTACCTGGCATGTGGTATCGATCCTGAGAAAAGCACCATCTTCGTTCAGTCGCACGTGCCGGAGCACGCGCAGCTGGGCTGGGCGCTGAACTGCTACACCTATTTCGGTGAACTGAGCCGTATGACTCAGTTCAAAGACAAGTCGGCGCGCTATTCGGAAAACATTAACGCCGGTCTGTTTGACTATCCGGTGCTGATGGCGGCGGACATTCTGCTGTATCAGACCAACCAGGTTCCGGTCGGCGAAGATCAGAAACAGCACCTCGAGTTGAGCCGCGATATCGCGCAGCGCTTCAACGCCCTTTACGGCGAAGTGTTTAAAGTGCCTGAGCCGTTTATTCCTAAATCCGGCGCCCGCGTGATGTCCCTGCTTGAGCCGACCAAGAAAATGTCCAAGTCAGACGACAACCGCAATAACGTGATCGGCCTGCTGGAAGACCCGAAATCGGTGGTGAAGAAGATCAAGCGTGCAATGACCGACGGTGATGAGCCGCCTGTTGTTCGCTATGACCAGCAGAATAAAGCCGGCGTTTCCAACCTGCTGGATATCCTCTCGGGCGTTACCGGGCAGAGTATTCCGCAGCTGGAGCAGCATTTCGAAGGCAAAATGTATGGTCACCTGAAAGGCGAAGTCGCTGATGCGGTGTCCGGTATGCTGCTGGAGCTGCAGGAGCGCTATAACCGCTTCCGTAACGACGAAGCGCTCCTCAATCAGGTGATGAGAGACGGGGCTGAAAAAGCCAGCGCGCGCGCGTCGCAAACGCTGAAAGCGGTCTATGAAGCCATTGGTTTTGTGGCTAAGCCGTAAGCGATAGCCGGGCGAGAGACAGCAAAGGGCGGATAAATTCCGCCCTTTTGTATTTTAAGCGTGTGCGATAGATGTTTACCGCTCAGTTTCGCCGCGTCCGCGAGCCTGAGCCGGGTTAAGTATCAGTGATGTGAGAACCAGTTCAGCTTGTCGCGCAGGCTGACTACGCGGCCAACGATAATCAGCGCCGGACTGGCCATTTGCTGCGCCAGAACATCCAGCTGATCTAAGGTGCCGGAGACCACTCTTTGGCTGACCGCTGTGCCGTTCTCAACGATAGCCGCGGGCATATCCGCCGCCATGCCGTGAGCAATCAGGTTCTCTCTGATAGCTGAGGCCTGGTTCAGCCCCATGTAAAACACCAGCGTCTGTTTCTCTACCGCCAGGTTTTGCCAATCCAGCTCGCCGCCAGTCTTCAGATGGCCGGTGATCAGGCGGACCCCCTGGGCGAAATCGCGATGGGTCAACGGAATACCAGAATAGGCGGAACAGCCTGAAGCCGCGGTAATGCCTGGCACCACCGAGAAGGGGATTCCGGCGTGGCACAGGGTTTCCAGCTCTTCGCCGCCACGGCCAAAAATAAAGGGATCGCCGCCTTTCAGACGCACCACGCGACGTCCGTTCTGCGCCTCGCGCAGCAGGATCTGGTTAATCTCTTCCTGCGGCACGCAGTGATAGCCCGCGCGTTTGCCGACGAAAATCCGATCGGCGTCGCGACGTACCAGATTCATAATGTCGTCGGAGACCAGACGGTCATACACCACGACATCAGCCTGCTGAATCTGCTGGAGCCCTTTGAGGGTTAGCAGCCCGGCATCGCCGGGGCCGGCGCCGACCAGCACCACTTCGCCGCGATGATCCAGCGGCTCCGTCAGCAGTTGCTCGGTAGTATCGGCAACGGCCTGGCGGTCTTCATTGGCCAGCGATTGCGCCAGACGGTCGTTGACGAACAGCTTTTCCCAGAAACGTCGGCGTTCGCCGACCGTCGCAAACTGTTTTTTCACCCGCGAACGCAGCTGGCCGGCATAGCGGGCCAACTGGCCTAAATGGAGCGGCAGAATCGACTCCAGCTTTTCGCGCAGCAGACGCGCCAGTACCGGTGAGGTACCGCCAGAGGAGACGGCGACCATCAGCGGCGAGCGGTCAATGATCGACGGCATAATAAAGCTGGCCTGCTGCGGCGCATCCACCACGTTACAGAATATCCGCCGCGCCTCGGCGGCGTCGCTGACCTGCTGATTGACATCCTCATCGTCGGTGGCGGCGATGGCCAGCCAGCAGGGGTCGAGAAGCGCCGGGTTAAACGGCGCTTGCACCAGGGTCAGCATCTGCGAATCAGCCCACACATGGAACTGCGGCGAGAACGTCAGCGCGTTGACCGTGACTCTGGCGCCGGCATCGAGCAGCAGGCGCGCCTTGCGTTCGGCAACATCACCGCCGCCGACCAGTAAGCAGTCGCGATCGCGCAGCTGACAGAAAATAGGTAAGTGATCCACGGAACATCCTCGCAGCAAAGCAGTGGGAGAGGGTAAGCGGTCGTAGCATAGCAGCAGAGGGAGGGCACAATATACGATTTTTCGGGCGCCTACCGCTTAGTTGGCATAAGAAGAAAATATGGCTCCCGCCGGGGCGCGGCGGGAACCTCAGGGCATCATGCCTTCAGCTGAACGTTGCCGTCTTTTACGCGCGAGTCAAAATGCGCTATGGAGTGGCTTTCATCTTCCATGCACAGGCCGTCGCGCAGACGAAAGCGCTGTTTCTTCAATGGGCTGGCGACCCACAGTTCACCCTCATGTTCGGCAATGATGCCTCGCGACAGCACGCTGGCATTGAAGAACGGGTCAATATTGCTGATCGCATAGACCCGATCGTCGTGGTAAGGCCGGAACAGGGCGACCTGCTGCTGGCCCAGCAGCGCGCAGACGCCGGTTGCAGGCAGAATATCGTCAATCTTGCAGATGTTTACCCACTGGCTCATGCGTTTTCCTCCACCAGAGTGACCGGGATACGCTCATACGGCGTTGCCGGGCGGTGCTGCTCGCGTTCCGGGACGACCTGCACATTCGGGTCGCGCTGGTTGCTGTTGATAAAGTGTTTGAAACGGGTTTGCGCCGCCGGATTGTTGACCGTCTCGGTCCACTCGCAGGCGACAGCGTCACGCAGACGCGCCAGCTCTGCTTCCAGGTGGGCGTTCAGACCCAGCTTGTCGTCGATAATGACGCGCTTCAGGTAATCGATGCCGCCTTCCATGTTGTCTAACCACAGCGCGGTACGCGTCAGCTTATCGGCGGTGCGGATATAGAACATCATAAAGCGATCGAGGTAGCTGAGCAGCGTTTCGCGATCAAGATCGGCGGCCAACAGGTCGGCGTGGCGCGGCTTCATCCCGCCGTTGCCGCAGACATATAAATTCCAGCCCTTCTCGGTGGCGATAATCCCCACGTCTTTACCCTGTGCTTCCGCACATTCGCGGGTGCAGCCGGAGACGCCAAACTTTATTTTGTGCGGCGTGCGGATGCCTTTGTAGCGATTTTCCAGCTCGACGCCGAAGCCTACACTGTCGCCGACGCCGTAGCGGCACCAGGTGCTGCCGACGCAGGTTTTCGCCATACGCAGCGCTTTGGCATAGGCGTGGCCGGTTTCGAAGCCCGCTTCAATCAGCTGACGCCAGATCTCCGGCAGGTCGTCTTTTTGCGCGCCGAACAGGCCGATACGCTGGGAACCGGTGATTTTGGTGTAGAGATTGTATTCGCGCGCGATACGCCCCACGGCCACCAGGCCTTCCGGCGTAATTTCGCCGCCGGCGGAGCGCGGGATAACCGAATAGGTCCCGTCTTTCTGGATGTTGGCGAGGAAGTTATCGTTCGTATCCTGCAGCGGCGTATGCTGAGGCTTGAGGATGTACTCATTCCAGCAGGAGGCCAACAGAGAGCCGACGGTCGGCTTACACACTTCGCAGCCGTAGCCTTTTCCGTGTTTCGCCAGCAGCTCTTCGAAGGTTTTAATGCCTTCTACGCGAATCAGGTGGAACAGCTCCTGGCGGGAGTAGGCAAAGTGTTCGCACAGATTGTGGCTCACTTCGATCCCCTGTTTCGCCAGTTCGGCGTTCAGCACCTGGGTCACCAGTGGAATGCAGCCGCCGCAGCCGGTACCGGCTTTGGTTTCAGCTTTCAGCGCGGCGACGGTATGGCAGCCTTTGTTGATGGCGGAAATCAGCATCCCTTTGGTCACGTCGAAGCAGGAACAGATTTGCGCGCTGTCCGGCAGTTTATCGACGCCGATTGACGGCTTACCGCTGCCGGCGTGCGCTGGCAGAATCAGCGAGTCCGGGTTTTCCGGTAGTTCAATACCGTTGAGCACCAGCTGCAGCAAATTGCCGTAATCGCTGGTATCTCCGACCAGCACCGCGCCAAGCAGCGCTTTATTGTCTTCGCTGACGATCAGTCGTTTATAGACTTCTTTGCTTTCATCAAGATAGACGTAGCTGCGGGCGCCAGGCGTGCGGCCATGCGCATCGCCGATGCCGCCCACGTCAACGCCAAGCAGCTTCAGTTTGGCACTGAGATCGGCCCCGATAAAGCCGTTGTCGTTGCCGAGGAGATGGTCGACGGTCACCTGGGCCATTTTATAACCCGGCGCCACCAGACCGTAGACGCGGTTGTTCCAGCTGGCGCATTCGCCGATAGCATAGATATCCGGGTCGGAGGTCTGGCAGGTGTCATTGATCACGATACCGCCGCGCTGCGCCACGGCCAGGCCGCACTGGGTCGCCAGCTTGTCGCGTGGACGAATACCGGTGGAGAAGACGATAAAATCGACCTGCAGCTCGCTGCCATCAGCAAACTGCATGGTTTTCCGGGCGTCGTTGCCCTGCTGGACAATCTCTTTGGTATTTTTGCTGGTATGGACCTTCACGCCCATACTTTCTATTTTACGCTTGAGCTGCTCGCCGCCCATACTATCCAGCTGTTCGGCCATCAGCATAGGCGCAAATTCGATGACGTGGGTTTCCACGCCGAGGTTCTTCAGCGCGCCGGCGGCTTCGAGACCCAACAGACCGCCGCCGACGACGGCGCCGCGTTTGCTGCGCCGCGCGCAGGATTCAATTGCGTTCAGATCTTCAATGGTGCGGTAAACAAAGCAGTCCTGAGTTTCCGCGCCTTTGATTGGCGGGATCCACGGATAGGAGCCCGTCGCCATCACCAGCTTATCGTAAAACACGGTGCGTCCCGCGCTGGAGTGAATCACTTTCTCCTGGCGGTTAATGGTAATCGCGCGTTCACCGATCAGGACCTTAACGCCATGTTTCTCATAAAAACCTTCACGGACCAGCGAGAGTTCTTCGGCGGTGTGGTGGGAGAAGTAAGACGACAGGTGGACGCGGTCGTAAGCGATACGGGGTTCTTCACAGAACACGGTAATGTCGAACTGTCCGGCAGGCGCCTTATCAAGAAGCTCTTCGATAAAGCGATGGCCAACCATGCCGTTACCGATAATAGCGATTCTGACTTTGCTCATTTTGGCCTCGATTTCTTTTCTATTACCGCCTACCTTAACGATTCAGCCAGGACACTTATTGATACAAATCAAGATCGCCAGCGCCTACCACTTAATGGGTATGGTTATGATTTTACTGGATTTTTATAAGTTATGGAAAACTCAGGCTTTTCCTTTCTGTTGCTTTTGTGTACAAAATGGACGCGGGAGAATGTTCATGGGTTGGGCGAAAAATCGGCACTATTCACGGGAGTCATCAAGATGACAGCAGTTCCGCTTTGGTTGATTGAGAACGTACGTTTGCCTGACCGCGAAGGGCTCTGGCAGATAGCGATAGACAGAGGCTGCTTCGGTGATATCACCCCGATGGGCGATGCCAGCAGCGAAAGTTATGAGGTGCTCAACGCCCGCGGTGGGCTGGCGATTCCGCCATTTATTGAACCGCATATCCATCTCGATACCACCCAAACTGCCGGAGAGCCAAACTGGAATCAGTCCGGGACGCTGTTTGAGGGAATTGAGCGCTGGGCGGAACGTAAGGCGCTGTTGAGTCACGAAGATGTGAAGGCCCGGGCATGGAAGACGCTGAAGTGGCAAATCGCCAACGGGATTCAGTTTGTCCGCACGCACGTTGACGTGTCTGACCCGACGCTGACGGCATTAAAGGCGATGCTGGAGGTGAAGCAGGAGGTCGCGCCGTGGGTGGATTTGCAGATAGTCGCCTTCCCCCAGGAGGGGATTTTATCTTACCCCAATGGCGAGGCCTTGCTGGAGGAGGCCCTGCGGCTCGGGGCCGATGTGGTCGGCGCCATTCCGCACTTTGAGTTTACCCGCGAGTATGGCGTGGAATCGCTGCATATCGCCTTCCGTCTGGCGCAGCAGTATCAGCGCCCGCTGGATATTCACTGCGATGAAATTGACGACGAGCAGTCGCGGTTTGTCGAAACGGTGGCGGCTCTGGCGTTGAAAGAGGGTATTGGCCCACGGGTTACGGCCAGCCATACCACCGCGATGCACTCCTATAACGGCGCCTATACTTCGCGCTTGTTCCGGTTACTGAAGCTCTCGGGAATCAACTTTGTCGCCAACCCGCTGGTGAATATTCACCTCCAGGGGCGCTTTGACGACTATCCAAAGCGCCGCGGCATTACCCGGGTGAAGGAGTTGATGGCGGCGGGCATTAACGTTTGTTTCGGCCACGATGATGTTTTCGACCCGTGGTACCCGTTGGGTACCGGCAATATGCTGCAGGTGTTGCATATGGGGTTGCATGTTTGTCAGTTGATGGGCTATCAGCAGATTAACGATGGCCTGAAGCTGATTACCGACAACAGCGCCCGTACCTTTGGTCTGCACGATTACGGCATTGCGCCGGGCAACCCTGCGAATCTGGTTATTCTGCCAGCGGAGAATGGCTTTGAAGCGGTTCGCTGCCAGGTGCCGGTGCGCTGGTCGATTCGCCAGGGACGGGTCATTGCCACAACGCAACTGGCGCAGACCTGGATTCAGACCGACAGAGGGGGAGAGGAGCTGTGCTTTAGCCGAAACGGCCCCTTCACTGAGGCAAAGGGGCCAACAAAGGCTTAGTGGGAGGCCGTTGCCGCGTTGTGCTGGCGGTGGCGGGAGACGAAGCCAAGGATTAAACACATCACAAAGACCACGGCGTAGAGGCCGTTAGCGGTGTGCAGCGCTGCCAGCGGGCCGCTGGCAGCCACAATCGGACCGGTTACCACGAAGGTCAGCATGGTGCCGATGGTGCCGCAGGTCAGTACAAAGTTCACCAGTTTCGGCGACGCGACTTTGGTTTGTAGCGAACCCAGCGTGATAAGCGAGGTGTAAATCGCGCTGGAGAAGAAGCCGAGGGTCAGAATAAACCACGGCATATGTTCCGGCGAACCGTTGATGAACAGGTACATCAGTACGGTGGCGAGACCCGCCAGGACGGTCAGGATGCGCTGCAGGTCGAAGAAGCGCAGGATGAAGCTGAATGACCACATGCCAATCATGTACGACATCCAGAAATCGCTCACCAGCTTACCGCCATCGGCGAGGCTCATGCCCAGGGTCTTGGCATATTCCGGTACCCAGGAGATAAAGCCCAGCTGACCGAGGATATAGCACAGCGCCGCAATCGCGAGGAACAGCACGCCGATGCCCCACTTTTCTTTCACGACCGGCTGGCTGTTGTGCTGCGCTTTTTGGCCGAGGACCGGGAACTCACAGCCGAAGGTCAGAATAAAGATGGCCACATAGACCAGACCAATGCAGGCATAAACCCAGTACCACTCGATGCTGCGGGCCAACAGGAATGCGGCGACCATCGGGAAGATCATTCCTGCCATGCTGAAGAAGGAGTCGGTAAACAGCAGACGCGCGCCACGCTGGCGGCCTTCATACATATGGGTGATCAGGAAGGTCCCGATCGACATGGTAATCCCGCTGACCAGCCCCAGAACGAACATGGACGCGGAAAACAGAGCCAGGCTGTGGCTAAACATCAGCCCGGCAACGGCCAGGACCATCAGAATAAAGCCAAAACGCAGTTGGGTTTTCAGCGGCACAATTTCCATCAGCCAGGCATTCAGGAAGATAGAGATCAGGATACCGGCGTTGAGGAAGGTAAAGGTGTTACTCATACTGGAGACGGGCAGATGGAAATAATCGGCGATATTTCCCATCACCATTCCGGTGACGATCACCAGCGCGCCGGTGAGGGCGTAGGAAAAGAAGCTGATCCATGTGAGCTTGATACGATTGCTGTTAGTCATGACTGGCCTGTGAATAGGAATGTAAAGCGCATTGACTGCGCCAGGGCGGACAGATTTTATTCATTCAAGTGATGTAAGCAAACGTTTATTATGCAATTAAATACTTTTTGCATTAATTAATGTGATGTAGATCGCTTTTATTTGGCGTACTGGTCAATGCATACGTCGTAACAACTATTTCAGCTACGTAAAATTAGGTAAAAGGCTGGCCCAGGATGCCAAGGCTCTTTAGAATCAAAGCACTTGCTTTTTATTCTGCTCCGTTAAGGAATTCCCATGCTCAAATCAACTCTGGCGGCGGTGGTTGCCGTTTTCGCCATTTCAGCTTTCTCTCCGGCAATGGCAGCGAAAGGCGATCCTCATGTCCTGCTGACGACGTCTGCGGGCAATATTGAGCTGGAGTTAAATAGCCAGAAAGCACCGATTTCCGTGGATAACTTCCTGAAGTACGTGAATAGCGGCTTCTATAACAACACCACCTTCCATCGCGTGATCCCGGGCTTCATGGTGCAGGGCGGCGGCTTCAACGAACAGATGCAGCAAAAGCAGCCGAACCCGCCGATTAAAAACGAAGCCGATAACGGTCTGCGCAACACCCGCGGTACGATCGCGATGGCACGCACCGCCGATCAGGACAGCGCCACCAGCCAGTTCTTCATCAACATTGCGGACAACGCCTTCCTTGATCACGGGCAGCGTGATTTTGGCTATGCGGTCTTCGGCAAAGTGGTGAAAGGCATGGACGTGGCGGATAAGATTTCTCAGGTTCAGACGCACAATGTCGGACCGTACCAGAATGTACCGTCGAAACCTGTCGTGATCCTCTCAGCGAAAGTGCTGCCATAAGCCTTTCTGTACGCGGGTGACACACCCGCGCCTCGTCGGCCTCTCTGCGTAACCTGAAATTGCTGCTTATACTTGTGGCAAACGGGGGACGATAAGGGAGGCGACCATGCGTTCACTCACCGATAAGCAAAAATCCCAACTCTGGGAACAGACCCGCAATATGAATTTTCAGGCCAGCCTTCGCCTGGAAGGCGCAGCGATCCCGCTGGTAACGCTGACTGCCGGGCAAGCACTGGCGCGTCTTGCCGAAATCGGGAGGCGCCATGAGCAGTAAATATGGCGACGAGCGCGATCCTTACCTCTATCCTGCGCTCGATGTGATGCGTAACCGCCTCGGCATTCGTCAGGCGCAGCGTCTGGAGCAAACGGTCTGGGAAATCACCTCCCTGCGCGCGGCGACGCTGCCGCTGGGACCGCGCGGCCGCGGACTACCCTACCTCTGTTTTATTCATCATCAGCTTTATCAGGATATCTTCGACTGGGCGGGGCAATTCAGAGACGTCGATATTTATCAGGGCGATACCCCGTTCTGCCATTTTGCGTGGATTGAGAAAGAGGGCAATGCGCTGATGCGGGCGCTGGAGGAAGAGGACTATCTCAGCGGAGTCAGTCGCGCGACGTTCGTTACGCGTCTGAGCTGGTACTACGGGGAAATCAACGTCCTGCACCCGTTTCGCATCGGTAGCGGCCTGGTTCAGCGGATTTTCTTTGAGCAGTTGGCGCTTCACGCCGGCTATGTCCTCGACTGGCGGGATATTGACCCCGATAGCTGGAGCCAGGCTAACCAGCTGGGGGCGATGGGCGATCCCGAACCCCTTGAGCGGATCTTTCGCAAAGTGGTAAGCGAAGCGTGAGAATCTGAGTAGAATAGCCCGGTTTTATTCTTTCCGGAGCCGCTATGATCCTGCTTATCGACAACTATGATTCTTTCACCTGGAACTTGTACCAGTACTTCTGTGAACTGGGGGCGCAAGTGCAGGTCAGGCGTAATGATGAGTTGACGCTAGAGGAGATAGCGGCGTTGAAGCCGGAGAAAATCGTGATCTCTCCCGGACCCTGCACGCCGAATGAATCAGGCATTTCGCTGGCGGCGATCGCCCATTATGCCGGTCAGATCCCGCTGCTCGGCGTTTGCCTTGGTCATCAGGCTATTGCCCAGGTCTTTGGCGCCACTATCGTGCGAGCGGCGAAAGTGATGCACGGCAAGACTTCCCCCATCCATCATAACGGGCGGGGGGTCTTTCAGGGGCTGAATAATCCGCTGACCGTCACTCGCTACCACTCTCTGCTGATTGATCCCGCGACGCTTCCCGAATGCTTTGAGGTGACGGCTCGCAGCGAAAGCGGTGAGATTATGGCGATTCGTCATCGGGAGTGGGATCTCGAAGGGGTACAGTTCCACCCGGAGAGTATTCTCAGCGAGCAGGGGCATCAGCTGCTGGCAAACTTCCTCAATCGGTGATTTGTAGTTGCCATTGACTGATTTTTTATGCATATTTTGTGATTAGATTATCACAATAATGACCGCATAACGAAGAAGGATGGCATGACATGGCAACTGAGCAACCGGTAATTACCCGCGCCACATTCGATGAAGTTATTCTGCCGATTTATGCACCGGCAGAATTCATCCCGGTCAAAGGTAAAGGTAGCCGCGTATGGGATCAGCAGGGCAAAGAGTACGTTGATTTCGCGGGCGGGATTGCGGTGACGGCGTTAGGTCATTGTCATCCGGCTCTGGTCGCGGCGCTGCATGAGCAGGGCGAAACATTGTGGCACACCAGCAATGTCTTTACCAACGAGCCGGCGCTGCGTCTGGGTCGCAAGCTGGTGGAGTCCACCTTCGCCGAGCGCGTGGTGTTCATGAACTCCGGCACCGAAGCGAACGAAACGGCGTTCAAGCTGGCGCGCCACTACACCATTACCCGTCACAGCCCGTATAAGACCAAAATCATCGCCTTCCACAATGCCTTCCACGGTCGTTCACTGTTCACGGTATCGGTGGGTGGGCAGGCAAAATATTCTGATGGTTTCGGCCCGAAACCGGCGGACATTATCCATGTGCCGTTTAACGATCTGCATGCGGTTAAAGCGGTAATGGACGATCATACCTGCGCGGTGGTCGTGGAGCCGATTCAGGGAGAAGGCGGCGTGATGGCGGCAACGCCGGAGTTTCTGAAAGGATTACGCGAACTGTGCGATGAGCATCAGGCGCTGCTGGTATTTGATGAAGTTCAGTGTGGGATGGGGCGGACCGGTTCGCTGTTTGCATACATGCACTATGGCGTGACGCCGGATATCCTTACCAGCGCCAAAGCGCTGGGCGGCGGCTTCCCGATCAGCGCCGTATTGACCACCCACGATATTGCCAGCGCATTCCACGCTGGTTCCCACGGTTCGACCTATGGCGGTAACCCGCTGGCCTGCGCCGTGGCCGGGGCGGCATTTGACCTGATTAATACCCCGGAGGTACTGGAGGGGGTGAGTGCGAAGCGCGCGCTGTTTGTGCAGCATCTCCAGCAAATTGACGCCCAGTTTGACCTGTTCAGCGATATTCGCGGTATGGGACTGTTGATTGGCGCGGAGCTTAAGCCGCAGCACAAAGGCCGGGCTCGCGATTTTCTTTATGCCGCGGCAGAGGCGGGCGTGATGGTGCTGAATGCCGGGCCGGATGTGATGCGTTTCGTCCCTTCGCTGGTCATTGACGAGAAGGATATTGCCGAAGGCATGGCCCGCTTTGCCCAGGCGGTACAGCAGGTGCTTAGCGCTTAACTGCGCGTAACCAGATGCCGTGATGCGGGCGCTGACGCCATGCCACCGAGGAGATGGTGTGCATGGTGTTCAGATGATCGAGGATCCGCTGCAGATGTTGCTCCATCGTACTTAATGGGCCACGGCTCACTCCCACATCCTGCGACTCCATAATATTCACATCGCCAGCGCTGCCGGGGCCGTCGGTATCCAGCCGCTGCTGGCAACGCTGGAGCGCAATCTCACAAGATTCTAGATAGCGTCGGGCCAGCTCCGGCGTCAGCATCGTATGCTCGCGGGCCAGGGTGGTCATGGCGTTGATATGCTCAACAATAAACTGGCTATGGGTAACCCATAGCTTCATATCGTCAAGATAATGAGTGTTAAACCCGGGTTCCTGCATGGCCTGATTCAGCGAGTTATACAGCGAGTTATGTGCCTGATTGACGCGCATCCGGCGATAGGCCAGCGCCGGGGCCTGATGCTCGTCGCTGAGAATCAGCCGGAGCGCTTCCTGATCGGCTTCCAGCGCGTCGTGAGCATTCTTACGCAGCAACCCGCTTTGCCATTGCGGCCACAGCCAGACCATGCCGCCAAAGGCGATAAGGCAGCCGATAAGCGTATCGATAAGCCTGGCGACAATATACTGCTCGCCGTTGAGCGTCAGAAGCTGCAGGGTATACACCGCCGTCACGGTAAAGCCAACCATCGCCCAGCCGTAATGTTTGCGAATAATCAGGTAGCTCAGCAGCGTGACGAGCAGCATCGCGGAGAGCGTATAGCCCTCCGGGACGTGAAAGTGCAGCGCCAGGCCGGCGATGGCCAGACCGGCAAGGGTACCTGCCGCCCGATGGACAATACGTACCCGCGTCGCGCCATAGCCGTTCTGGGTCACAAAAAGCACTGTCATCAGGATCCAGTAAGGTTTGGGCAGGTTCAGGGCGCTTCCCATCAGGCTCGCGGCCGTTAACATCACGCAGATACGGGCGGCGTTACGTAACGCCGGCGATTTCAACGAGAGATAGTTCTTTAGCGCGGGCAGTAGCGGCAGACGGCGCTCTTTATCCGCCATCAGGTCGCGAGCATACAGCGGGCGCTGGGTGCGCAGCACCCGGGCTATTCGGCTGAAGTGCCAGGCGCAGAACTGCCCTACCGGGTTGTCGGGATGCTGCCAGGCAATTTTCTCCAGTGCGCCGATTTGCTTATCCATATGAAAGCGTTGCGGATAGCGGTGGTAGAGAATGTCATCGGCCACTACCCGCAGGCGGGCGGCAACGGTTTGCGCGTTCCAGCGGATCACCGCTTCGGCATGGCTGCGCTCCACCAGTTTTTGTACTTCTTCCGGTTGGTGCAGGCTGACGGAGATATGTTCCTGTAAATCCAGCGCCATCTGAAACACCCGCAGCAGGCGCTTGTGGTCGTTGCGCTGGTTTGCCGCCAGCATATGCATCTGCTGGTAGCATTGGGTGATCAGGTCCACCACCTTCTGCTGGCGCGTGAGCAACGGCGGCAGCGAAGTGCCCGGATCGATGTGCTGGGTCAGCAGGCTGTATTTGG
The DNA here is from genome assembly GCF_009825425.1 of Klebsiella sp. Lac1. Lineage (NCBI taxonomy): Bacteria > Pseudomonadati > Pseudomonadota > Gammaproteobacteria > Enterobacterales > Enterobacteriaceae > Klebsiella > Klebsiella sp. Lac1. The sequence continues at coordinate 44,591 of NZ_VJZJ01000004.1, read as the reverse complement.
CTTCGCAGTAGTTAGCCAGCTCCCGATAGAGCAGGCTCAGCGATTCACGCAGCGGCTGCTCGCGCCATAGCCAAAACCAGAACCAGCTAAACAGGCCGTACCACAGCGTCCCGAGGGCGTAGATCAGCAGCGGCTCCCAGACGGGCATATTGCCGGCGAGGCTCAGGGTGAAGATAGCGGCAATGAGCGAAGCGGGCAGTAGCCTGGCGTGCAGAGAGCTGATCTCCGCCGTTACGCCGAGCAGCAGCGTCAGGCCACTGAGAATCAAGGGCAGCGGGATGTCCTGCTGAAGAAGAAGCTGGACAACCAGACTACAGCCGGCAAATAACGAACCGCCAATAATCAGACGCTTAAAAAAGCGTTTGTGCGGGGTATCCAGACCGGCGACGTTACAGCAGGCGGGTACCAGCGAGAACAACAGACCTTGCTGTAAGTGCCCGAGGAGGAGGCCTGTTGCAACCGGCAAGCACAACACCAGCGTTTGCCGCAGTGCATAGTTGACTTCCGGGTGGTAAATCAGCCTGCGCCACATAGGGGAAACAAAAACGGCGTATTGCGGACGCAACACGCCGTTTTTATCGACTTAACGGGTACCGTATACGACGATAGTTTTACCGTGGGCGGAGATCAGATTCTGATCTTCCAGCATCTTCAGGATACGGCCAACGGTTTCACGGGAACAACCCACGATCTGACCGATTTCCTGGCGGGTAATTTTAATTTGCATACCATCAGGGTGGGTCATCGCATCCGGCTGTTTTGCCAGGTTCAGCAGCGTCTGAGCGATGCGCCCGGTGACGTCGAGGAAGGCAAGGTTACCCACTTTTTCTGAGGTCACCTGCAGACGGCGAGCCATCTGCGATGACAAGCGCATCAGGATATCCGGGTTAACCTGAATGAGCTGACGGAATTTTTTGTAGGAGATTTCGGCCACTTCACATGCGGTTTTCGCACGTACCCAGGCGCTACGCTCCTGGCCTTCTTCAAACAAGCCTAATTCACCGATGAAATCGCCCTGGTTGAGGTAAGAGAGGATCATCTCTTTACCTTCTTCATCCTTGATGAGCACAGCCACAGAGCCTTTGACGATGTAGTACAACGTTTCTGCTTTTTCACCCTGGTGGATCAGCGTGCTTTTAGATGGGTACTTATGAATGTGGCAATGAGACAAGAACCATTCGAGGGTAGGGTCTGTTTGCGGTTTGCCAAGCACCATGCGCGGTTATCCTCTGTTATAAGCTATCTCCGGGTGCCGACACTACACGGCATCCGGGCATGCAATCGTATTGTTTCCCTATGCCTGGGAAACGGGCTGGTGATTTTTCTTCAGCCTGTAATGTGAACTCCTCTGCATACATGCAGTACATCAATGTAATACTGTAGCATCCCGACTGTTTTAGCATAGCTTTTGCCGCATGTCTCCTGGTGTCTCGCTTCAGCATGATGCAGGTCGCCTTCCGTTGCGAGAATTGTTATGTACGCGTAATCTGTCAGGAAAATTGCAACCTTGGAGTTAAATTTTATGCAAGCTCGTGTTAAATGGGTGGAAGGGTTAACCTTCATCGGAGAGTCGGCGTCAGGTCACCAGATTCTGATGGACGGCAACTCCGGAGATAAAGCGCCAAGCCCGATGGAGATGGTGCTGATGGCGGCGGGCGGATGCAGCGCTATTGATGTCGTGTCTATTTTGCAGAAAGGTCGCCACAACGTGACTAACTGTGAAGTCAAGCTGACGTCTGAACGTCGGGAAGAGGCGCCGCGCCTGTTTACCCATATCAATCTGCATTTTATCGTCACCGGCAAAGAGCTGAAAGAGGCGGCCGTTTCCCGTGCGGTGGATCTGTCGGCGGAGAAATACTGCTCGGTGGCGCTGATGCTGCAAAAAGCGGTGAACATCACCCACTCGTTTGAGGTGGTGGAGGCGTAATGCCAGATACCCGGTGGCGCGAGCGTACCGGGTTGACACCGTTTTGTCGTGCCGCTCAATTTAAATCGCTTTGCCTTCCATCAAGCGCTCCACCAGCGGCGTCATGATGAGCTCCATCGCCAGCCCCATTTTCCCGCCCGGCACCACCAGCGTATTGATATGTGAGATAAACGAACCCTGCAGCATCGCCAGCAGCCAGGGAAAATCGATATCCCGCAGGTTGCGGAAGTGGATCACCACAAAGCTTTCATCCAATGACGGGATGCCCTTCGCCGCAAACGGGTTGGAGGTATCGACGGTGGGAACGCGCTGGAAGTTGATATGGGTGCGCGAAAACTGCGGTGTGATGAAATTGATATAGTCTTCCATTGAACGGACCACGGAATCCATCACCGCTTCGCGGGAGTGGCCGCGTTCGCTGGTATCGCGGATGAGCTTCTGAATCCATTCCAGGTTAACGATAGGCACCACGCCGACCAGCAGGTCGACATTCTGCGCAACGTTATACTGCGGCGTGACAACCCCGCCGTGCAGCCCTTCATAAAACAGGACATCGGTCGGTTCCGGTAGCGGTTGCCACGGTGTGAATGTACCCGGCACCTGATTCCACGGCACCGCTTCATCATAGGTGTGCAGATATTTGCGCGACTGGCCGCTACCGTTACGCCCGTACTCAAGGAAGGTGTTTTCCAGCAGACCAAAGTCGTTGGCTTCCGGGCCGAAATAGCTGATGTGTTTGCCCTGATCGCGCGCTTTGCGGATCGCCATGTCCATTTCCGGGCGGGTATAACGATGGAAGCTGTCGCCTTCCACCTCAGCGGCACGCAGGTTTAGCTGGGCAAAAATTTTACGAAAGGCGAGGCTGGTGGTCGTGGTTCCCGCGCCGCTGGAGCCCGTGACGGCAATCACCGGATGTTTGGCAGACATAACAACTCCCAGATTAAAACGATGTGTGGTGCCGCCTTAGCCGTGAAACTGCTTGCGGGGCATGATGTTGACCGTCTCGTGCAGTTCTGACCACACCAGTACGGCTTCTCCGCTTTTCAATTGCTGTTTGACGTCGGCGACTTTATCCGCCAGCGAGCGTTCATGTTCACCATAATCGGTGCCTTCACGCAACACAAAGCTTTCGATCAGGTTATCCAGCGTTTCGGGATCCAGATCGTGCCAGGGAATAATCATTTTTGTGCTCCCAACCAACGGGTTAACCAGTCCGGGATACGCCTTTCCAGCCACATTTCCGGTTTGCGCAGCGTGCCGCCAACGAATCCGACGTGTCCGCCATTTTCTGTCAGCTGATACTCGACGTTTGCCGGGAGCTGTTCTTGTGGCGGAATGGAGTGGTGGTCCATAAACGGATCGTCTTTCGCGTGAATGATCAGCGTCGGTTTCGTAATGTCGCTGAGCCGCGGCATGGCGCTGCACTGGCGATAGTAGTCCAGCGCATCGGCAAAACCGTGAATCCTGGCGGTGATCATATCGTCAAACTCGCGGATGCGGCGCATGCCTTTAAGCTGGCGCAGATCGACCGGGAGCGAACCGGGATAGGCTTTCAGCTTACGCGCGGCGTTGGCCTTTAACAGATTGAGCAGATAACGTTGATAAACCCGGGAAAAGCCCTTGTCCATATGATAGCTGCAGGCTTCGAGCATGAACGGGGCTGAGACGATAACCGCGGCATCCAGCGGGACATTATCGCCTTCTTTGGCCAGCAGGCAGCCCAGCATATTGCCGCCCAGCGAATAGCCGACGGCGGCGGTCGGCGCCGTGCCCCATTCGCGTTGTAGCCAGTGCAGGAACCAGCTGCCATCTTCGGTTTCACCCGAGTGATAGATGCGGTTATTGCGGTTGGGTTCGCCGCTACAGCCGCGAAAATGCATCACCACGCCCAGCCATCCGCGCTGCATGGCCGCATGGATAAGACCATGAGCATAGGGGCTGTGCAGGCTGCCTTCCAGCCCGTGGAACACGACCAGTCGCGGTTTGTGTTGCGCCCCGGCGGGGTCTTCGCTCCACGCCAGATCGACAAAATCACCGTCCGGGAGTTCAAGGCGCTGCCAGTGCGGCGTGAATCCCAGCTTACGGCGAATCAGGCGCGGCAGCATGGTCTGCAGATGACGATTGCCCACGCCGCGCATAGGGTGGAACTCGCGCGAGTCGTCTTCGGGGGGCGTCATTTCTGTGGGGGTGATTTCTACCATAGCACCAGAGCAGTTAATCATCTTATAAAACAGTATACCGCGCATGAAGTACGCAGGTTATCCAATATGTGGTCTTGCGGCCTGTGCTATAGGTTACACGAAATTGCCGCCGGATGATGAGTGCTTACGGGATAAGGAGGGTCCGCAGCCCGGGAAGGCGATAAGGGGGCACAGCCACCGCCCGGCGCAAATGGCTGTGAGACCGGCTCAAAACATGCTGTTGCCGCTGGCGGTTTTTTCCGGAACCGTCTGAATAACATCCCAGTGTTCAACGATCTTGTTCTGCGCATCGAGGCGGAAAATATCGATAATCGCCCGGGTGACGCCCGGCTCGCGGCCGGTGGACGCAACGTGCAGAACGACATAGTCGCCGTCGACAATCACGCGTTTAATCTCGCTGTGAGAGTCGGGGAATTTGTCTTTCAGAAAGGCGATGAATTGACGAAAGCCTTCGGGCCCATCCTTCGCGCCAGGATTATGCTGGATATACTCCTTTCCGAGGTAGATTTTTGCGGCATCAAAGTCTTTATCGTTCAGCGCTTTATTATAAAAAGCGATGACGTTTTCTTTGTTCTTTAATTCGCTCGCGGTGTAGGCGGCAAAGGCGGAGTGGGTCAGGGCGCAAAGCAGTGAGAGGGAGATAAGCGTGTTTTTTACCATGGCAATGCCTCTTCGCAGATGAGTGTTACGGTTTTTAGCCGGGGGCAGATAACGGCGCATTCCCATAACCCGGCGCCGCTGCGTTTATGCCCCCTGCTTTAGCATAACCGGCTCTAGCCTTCCTGCAGCATCTGCTCCAGCTGCTCTTGTGCTTCCAGCCAGGCCATTTCACACTCTTCCAGACCTGATTTGGCACTGGCCTGTTGCTGTAGACAGGTGGTCAGCTCCGCTTTGCGCGAGGCGTCATACAGCCCGCTGTCGCCGAGCTTCTCTTCCGCCTGAGCGAGCTGCGCGTTGAGCTTATCCATCTCTTTCTCAAGACGGGTAATCTCTTTGCGCAGCGGTTGCGTGAGCGTCCGTAACTCCGCTTCCCGACGTTTCTGGTCTTTGCGGGCCTGGGCGTTGTTACCGCTCTCTTTCGCCACGTCAGACGACGAGCTTTCCTGCTTCTGCGAGTCGCTGAGCCACTGCTGATAATCTTCCAGGTCGCCATCGAACGGTTCGACTTTGCCGTCATGCACCAGATAGAGATCGTCGGTGGTAGAGCGGATCAGGTGACGATCGTGCGAGACCACCACCAGCGCGCCTTCGAAATCAATCAGCGCTTCGGTTAAGGCCTGACGCATATCGAGATCGAGGTGGTTGGTCGGTTCATCGAGCAGCAGAAGGTTAGGGCGCTGCCAGACGATTAACGCCAGCACCAGACGGGCTTTTTCGCCACCGGAGAAACGCTGCGTCTCTTCGTTGACCTTATCGCTCTGGAAACCAAACCCGCCGAGATAGTCGCGCAGCTTCTGCTCTGTCTCCTGAGGCGCCAGGCGAGCCAGGTGCTGCAATGGCGATTCGTCAGCGCGCAGGAACTCCAGCTGATGCTGAGCGAAGTAGCCGAGCTTAATGCCTTTAGCGAGGCCAATATCGCCGTGCAGCGGCTGGAGTTCGCCGGCCAGCAGCTTGATAAGCGTCGACTTGCCGGCGCCGTTACGCCCTAACAGGCCAATGCGCGAACCGGGCACCAGGTTTAGCTTGATAGAGTCCAGAATCACCCGTTCGCCATAGCCAGCGCTGACTTTTTCCATTTTCAGCAGCGGGTTTGGCAGGCTCTCCGGCGCGCGGAAACTAAAGTGGAACGGGTTATCGACGTGAGCCGGGGCGATAAGCTCCATGCGTTCCAGCATTTTAATACGGCTTTGCGCCTGCTTGGCTTTGGTAGCCTTGGCGCGAAAGCGGTCGATATAACTTTGCAGATGCGCGACGCGCAGCTGCTGGCTTTCATACATCGACTGCTGCTGTGACAGGCGGGTTGCGCGCTGTACTTCAAATGAGCTGTAGTTGCCAGTGTATTCGAACATTGTTTGCTGTTCGATATGGATAATTTTATCGACGATCGGATCGAGGAAGTCACGATCGTGAGAGATCAGAATCAGCGTGCCGGTGTAGCCTTTCAGCCATTTCTCCAGCCAGATGACCGCATCGAGATCGAGGTGGTTGGTCGGTTCATCGAGCAGCAGCAGATCGGAACGGCAAATCAGCGCCTGGGCGAGGTTCAGACGCATCCGCCAACCGCCGGAAAAGTCGCTGACCGGGCTTTCAAGCTGTTCATTGCTGAATCCCAGCCCGTGCAGCAGGCTGGCGGCGCGCGAACGGATAGTCCAGGCATCGATGGCGTCCAGTTTACCGTGCACCGTCGCGATAGCGTGGCCGTCATTGCGCTCATTGGCCTGGTGTAAATCGGCTTCGAACTGGCGATATTCGCGATCGCCATCAATAACATAATCAATGGCTGGCTGCGCCAGCGCAGGAGTCTCCTGATTAACCCACGCCAGCTGCCAGTTACCCGGAAAGGTCATACTGCCGCCGTCGGCGCTAATCTCGTTTTTCAAAAGCGCTAGCAGCGTGGATTTGCCGCAGCCGTTTTTGCCCACCAGGCCGACCTTCTGGCCAGGATTGATGGTAGCGGTGGCGTTGTCCAGAAGGACCCGTACGCCGCGACGAATTTGTAACGAGGAGAAAACAATCATAAGGAGCCGTATGTTCTGACTATGTTAGTTTGTCATTATGATAATGTAATGTGGTAGCAAATTGCTCCACCGGGCCGCAATGGTAGCCCAAAACGAAGATGATACACAAAGTCATTCTGGTTGCGTCGGGACGCAGCCGTTGTACAGGCCACCAGAAGACGTTCGGGAGGGGAATGATGTCTCAGACAGCGAAGGTTTTGCTGCTGTATGCCCACCCAGAATCCCAGGATTCCGTGGCCAACCGGGTTTTACTTGAACCGGCTTTACAGTTGCCTAATGTCACCGTGCACGATCTCTATGCACACTACCCAGATTTTTTTATCGATATTGCCCATGAGCAGGAGCTGTTGCGCCAGCATGAGGTGATTGTTTTCCAGCATCCGCTCTACACGTGGAGCTGCCCGGCATTGCTGAAGGAGTGGCTGGACAGGGTGCTGACCCGCGGCTTTGCCAGCGGCGCCGGAGGGAACCAGCTGGCGGGAAAGTACTGGCGTAGCGTGATCACCACCGGTGAGCCCGAGAGCGCCTACCGACGTGATGCTAATCGCTATCCCATGAACGATGTCCTGCGTCCATTTGAACTGACTGCCGGCATGTGCCGGATGCACTGGATGAGCCCGATTATTGTCTACTGGGCTCGCCGGCAATCGCCTGATGACCTGAAAAATCACGCGCGCGCGTATCGCGACTGGCTGGCGAACCCTATCGCGGCAGGAGGCATAAATGGAGGGCGCTGATCTGCTGTTAGCGGGGGTATTATTTCTGTTTTCTGCCGTAGTGGCGGTACCGCTGGCCGCCCGGCTGGGCATCGGCGCGGTATTAGGCTATCTGCTTGCCGGAATTGCCATTGGCCCGTGGGGGCTGGGATTTATTAGCGATGTCGATGAGATTTTGCACTTCTCCGAACTGGGCGTCGTGTTCCTGATGTTCATCATCGGGCTGGAGCTGAATCCGGCGAAGCTCTGGCGCCTGCGCAGTTCCATTTTTGGCGTCGGGGCGGCGCAGGTCATGCTCAGCGCGGGTATTCTCGGCGGATTACTGATGGCGACCGGCTTTTCCTGGCAGGCGGCGGTGGTCGGCGGTATTGGGCTGGCGATGTCGTCCACGGCAATGGCGCTGCAGCTGATGCGTGAGAAAGGAATGAGTCGCAGCGAGTCCGGGCAGCTGGGTTTTTCCGTGCTGCTGTTTCAGGATCTGGCCGTGATCCCTGCGCTGGCACTGGTACCGCTGCTGGCTGGCTCCGGGGATGGCCATCTTAACTGGGTGACCGTCGGGCTGAAGGTTCTGGCCTTCGGTGGGATGCTGATTGGCGGCCGTTTTCTGCTACGACCTGTTTTTCGATTTATCGCTGGCTCCGGGGTGCGGGAAGTCTTCACCGCCGCAACGCTGCTGCTGGTGCTGGGCTCGGCGTTGTTTATGGACGCGCTCGGTCTGTCTATGGCGCTCGGTACCTTCATTGCCGGCGTGCTGCTGGCTGAAAGCGAGTATCGCCATGAGCTGGAGATCGCCATTGAGCCGTTTAAAGGGCTCTTGCTCGGGCTGTTCTTTATTTCCGTCGGCATGGCATTGAATCTGGGCGTGCTCTACACCCACTTACTGTGGGTAGCGGCAAGCGTTGCCGTGCTGGTGGCGGTAAAAAGCTTCGTGCTGTACGGTCTGGCTCGGGTATACGGGGTGCGTAGCTCGGAACGGATGCAGTTTGCGGGGGTGTTGAGCCAGGGGGGCGAGTTTGCGTTTGTGCTGTTTTCACTTCCGGCCTCGCTGCGGCTGTTCGAAGACGATCAGATGGCGCTGCTGCTGGTGACGGTCACGCTCTCGATGATGACGACGCCGTTGCTGATGACGCTTATCGATCAAATTCTCTCCCGACGCTTTAACCAGCCGGAAGAGGAAGATGAAGCGCCGTGGGTTGAGGACGATAAACCGCAGGTGATTATTGTCGGCTTTGGCCGCTTCGGACAGGTTATTGGCCGTTTGCTGATGGCCAATAAGATGCGGATCACCGTGCTGGAGCGCGATATCAGCGCGGTTAACCTGATGCGGAAATATGGCTATAAGGTCTATTTTGGCGATGCGACGCAGCTGGAACTACTGCGCTCGGCGGGGGCGGAGGATGCGCAGTCGATTGTTATCACCTGCAACGAGCCGGAAGATACCATGAAGCTGGTGGAGATGTGCCAGCAACACTTTCCGCATCTGAATATCCTGGCGCGCGCCCGGGGTCGTGTTGAGGCGCATGAATTGCTGCAGGCCGGCGTGAAACAATTTTCGCGTGAAACGTTTTCCAGCGCGCTGGAGCTTGGGCGCAAAGCGTTGATTACCCTGGGCATGCATCCGCATCAGGCGCAGCGTGCTCAGCTGCACTTCCGTCGTCTGGATATGCGTATGCTGCGTGAGTTAATGCCCGTGAATACTGATACGCTGCAGATATCACGCGTGCGGGAGGCTCGCCGCGAGCTGGAAGAGATTTTCCAGCGCGAGATGCAGAAAGAGAGCAGGCAGCTTGACGGTTGGGATGAGTTTGAATAAGGGGCAAATCATGATGGCAGTGCGTAAACGTTTTATTGCCGGCGCAAAATGTCCGGCGTGTCAGGCGCAGGATTCTCTGGCAATGTGGCGTGAGAATAATGTCGATATTGTTGAGTGTGTTAAGTGTGGCCACCAGATGCGTGAGGCGGATAAAGAGGCGCAGGAGCACGTACGCAAAGATGAGCAAGTGATTGGCATTTTTCATCCGGACTAGCGTTATCCGTCGCCTTTTTTTAAGCTAGAGGGTACACGGCTGCAGAATTCCGCTACAATCTGCGCCACTATTCTTCCCATGCTCAGGAGATATCATGAAAGTAGCAAAAGACCTGGTGGTCAGCCTGGCCTATCAGGTACGTACAGAAGACGGTGTGTTGGTTGATGAGTCTCCGGTAAGCGCGCCGCTGGACTACCTGCATGGTCACGGCTCCCTGATTTCCGGCCTGGAAAATGCGCTGGATGGCCATGCAGTGGGCGACAAATTTGACGTAGAAGTCGGCGCGAACGATGCGTACGGCCAGTACGACGAAAATCTGGTTCAGCGTGTTCCTAAAGACGTCTTCATGGGCGTTGATGAACTGCAGGTTGGCATGCGCTTCCTGGCGGAAACCGACCAGGGTCCGGTACCGGTTGAAATCACCGAAGTGGATGACGAGCACGTCGTGGTTGACGGTAACCACATGCTGGCTGGCCAGAATCTGAAGTTCAACGTTGAAGTTGTTGCGATTCGCGAAGCGACTGCAGAAGAGCTGGAGCATGGTCACGTGCACGGTGCCCACGGCCACGAGCATGACCACGATCATGAAGGTTGCTGCGGCGGTCACGGCCATGATCACGACCACGGTCATGAACATGGCAAAGGCGGTTGTGGTAACGGCGGCTGCGGCTGTCACTAATACCCGTCTGCCTTTCAAGCCGCAGGCGCGTTAGCCTGGCTTTCAAACCCCGGTGACATCGTTCTCTATGCTGCCGGGAGTTCTCAAGCCTGCCGCCGTTCTGCGACTCGAAATTCTCAGGGTATTTAATCCGGTAGACATAGCGCTGCCGGAGACAATCAAGCGGGGAAACCCGCTTTTTTTACGCCTCAATAATGTGGCGGGGGCGTTTCTTCTGCCTGTGATGCGATATGCGATGCCTGGGTGGCTTTCAGTTTTTCAACCATCAGGCGCATATGTTCACGCATCTTCGCCATTTCTATCTCATGGGCGGTGACGGTCTTGTTGAGGTCTTCAATGGTGATTTCCTGAAACGCCAGCCGGCTTTCCAGCTCCGCCAGGCGAGTCTCCAGTGTACTGTCGTGCATGAGTAACCTCTTCTGTCTTATCTCGCGAGCGGATTCTACTCAACTTTCACCCTTCGCGCAGCAACCTCGCGTAAGACAGGAAACTTATTTATACAAAAATAGTCTGAAAACTGGCGATATTCAGGAAGGTCTGTATGTAGATTTGCTCTGCAACGTTTTATAGTACCTTTTTTGCTTTTTACGATAACCCTGGGGTGAGATGCCCCGGCCCTGGAGAAATGGATGAAATCACTGTTTAAAGTAACGCTGCTGGCGACCACGATGGCTGTCGCCCTGAATGCACCGCTGACCTTTGCGGCTGATGCTGCCGCGAAGACGGCACCTGCAACGGATAGCAAAGCGGCATTTAAAAATGACGATCAAAAATCTGCTTATGCGCTGGGTGCTTCACTGGGACGTTACATGGAAAACTCCCTGAAAGAACAAGAAAAACTGGGTATCAAGCTGGATAAAGATCAGCTGATCGCCGGTGTTCAGGACGCTTTTGCGAATAAAAGTAAACTGTCCGATCAAGAAATCGAGCAGACCCTGCAAACCTTCGAAACCCGCGTAAAAACTGCTGCTCAGCAGAAAATGGAAAAAGACGCGACTGAAAACGATGCGAAAGGCAAAGCCTATCGCGACACCTTCGCAAAAGAGAAGGGCGTAAAAACCTCTAAATCTGGCCTGCTGTACAAAGTTGAGAAAGAAGGGACCGGCGACGCACCGAAAGACAGTGACACGGTTGTCGTGAACTACAAAGGTACGCTGATTGACGGTAAAGAGTTCGATAACTCTTACACCCGCGGCGAGCCGCTCTCCTTCCGTCTGGACGGCGTTATCCCGGGCTGGACTGAAGGTCTGAAAAACATCAAGAAAGGCGGCAAAATCAAGCTGGTTATCCCGCCGGATCTGGCTTACGGCAAAACTGGCGTCCCGGGTATTCCGGCTAACTCCACGCTGGTCTTCGACGTAGAACTGCTGGATATCAAACCGGCGCCGAAAGCCGATGCCAAGCCTGAAGCGGCGGCTGATGCCAAAGCTGACGCGCAAAGCGCAGACGCGAAGAAGTAATCTGGTTTACGCCGCCGCCGTTAAAGGCGGCGGCTTTTTTATTTGGGGCAGATATAATTAAAACTGGAAAGTGCCTCAAGCGCTGTATTACTTTAGTTAGCTTAATAATGATGATGAGCCTGCCCTGACAAGCTACACCTCATCCTTCAAGCTGCCTCTGCATTGGCTGCATCCGCTTATTCCAGTTACGCACTGGAGTCAGCCCTGAGACGGGATAAGAGACAGGTTTGCCTCTTGCCGCGCCAGCTTACGGCTGGTCAAATTCGTTGTGACGAATGTCTCGGACGTGCACCGTGGCGCACCTTGAACGGTTTTGTGTAAAAAATGACAGGCTCCTGAAAAGGAGTGCTTTTTTTCATGTCCAGGTCGCTTTTAACCAACGAAACCAGTGAGCTTGACCTGCTGGATCAACGTCCTTTTGACCAGACCGACTTCGATATCCTCAAATCCTATGAAGCGGTTGTGGACGGGTTAGCGATGCTCATTGGTTCCCATTGCGAGATAGTGCTGCATTCTTTACAGGATCTGAAATGCTCCGCCATCCGCATCGCCAACGGTGAACATACCGGGCGCCAAATCGGCTCGCCGATTACCGATCTTGCGCTGCGCATGCTGCATGATATGACGGGGGCCGACAGCAGCGTATCCAAGTGCTACTTTACGCGGGCCAAAAGCGGTGTCCTGATGAAGTCCGTCACGATTGCCATTCGCAACCGTGAACACCGGGTCATCGGCCTGCTGTGCATCAACATGAACCTGGATGTGCCGTTCTCACAGATAATGAGCACCTTTATTCCGCCGGAAACGCCGGAAGTGAACTCTCAGGTTAACTTTGCCTCGTCCGTTGATGATTTGGTCGCTCAGACTCTTGAGTTCACTATCGAAGAAGTCAATGCCGACCGCAATGTTTCCAACAATGCTAAAAATCGCCAGATTGTCCTGAATCTCTACGAGAAAGGGATCTTTGATATCAAAGATGCCATCAACCAGGTGGCCGATCGGCTGAATATTTCCAAACATACGGTCTATCTCTATATTCGTCAGTTTAAGAGCGGCGATTTCCAGGGGCTGGATAAGTAATGCGTTTTGCCATTACGGTGACGGGCCCTGCCTACGGTACGCAGCAGGCCAGCAGCGCCTGGCAGTTTGCCCAGGCCGTGTTGCAAGAGGGTCATGAGCTGGCCTGTGTCTTCTTCTATCGTGAAGGCGTCTACAACGCAAACCAGCTGACTGCGCCCGCCAGCGATGAATTTGACCTTGTCCGCGCATGGCAGCGGCTACATGACGATCATGCCGTCGCGCTGCACATCTGCGTGGCGGCAGCCCTGCGTCGCGGTGTCACCGATGAACAAGAAGCTCAGCAGGCGGGGTTGCCTGGTCATAATCTGCAGCCTGGATTCACGTTGAGCGGATTGGGTGCGCTGGCCGAAGCCTCATTAACCTGCGATCGGATGGTGCAGTTCTGATGAAACGCGTTGCCTTTGTTTTTTCTTCTGCCCCGCATGGTTCTGCTGCGGGTCGGGAAGGCCTGGATGCGCTGCTGGCGACTTCAGCGCTGAGCGATGAGATCGGCGTGTTCTTTGTCGGCGACGGCGTCTTTCAACTGCTGCCCGGGCAACAGCCGTCGGCGGTGCTTGCCCGCGATTACATCGCGACCTTTAAACTCTTGCCGCTGTACGATATTGACGCGTGCTGGATATGCGCAGCGTCCGCCCGCGAACGCGGCCTGAATGCCGGGACGTCGTGGGTCGTGGACGCCGGGTGGCTTGAGCCCGAAGCGCTGCGCGCCCGGCTTGATGATTTCAACGTGATTTTGCGTTTCTGAGGACTGAATGCTCCACACACTCAGCACGTCCCCGTGGCATACCGATCTCCGTACGATGCTGCGCCTGGTAAAGGATGGCGACGATCTCCTGCTGCTTTCCGATGGCGTGATTGCGGCCATCGCCGGCGGGCCCTTCCTTGAAATCCTGCAGTCTGCCCCCATAACCATTCATGCTCTGCAAGACGATATCGATGCCCGCGGGCTGGCTGGTCAAATTGCGGACAGTGTCGTCAGGGTTGGCTATACTGATTTCGTCAGAATGTCGGTCAAACATCCTGGACAGTTGTCCTGGTAATGGCGGGATCGTTGTATATTTCTTGACACCTTTTCGGCACCGCCCTAAAATTCTGCGTCCTCATATTATATGAGGCGATTTATTACGTGTTTACGAAGCAAAAGCTAAAACCAGGAGCTATTTAATGGCAACAATTAACCAGCTGGTACGCAAACCACGCGCACGCAAAGTTGCAAAGAGCAACGTGCCTGCACTGGAAGCCTGCCCGCAGAAACGTGGCGTATGTACTCGCGTATATACCACCACTCCTAAGAAACCGAACTCCGCACTGCGTAAAGTTTGCCGTGTTCGTCTGACTAACGGTTTCGAAGTCACCTCCTACATCGGCGGTGAAGGTCACAACCTGCAGGAACACTCCGTGATCCTGATCCGTGGCGGTCGTGTTAAAGACCTTCCGGGTGTTCGTTACCACACCGTTCGTGGTGCGCTTGACTGCTCCGGCGTTAAAGACCGTAAGCAAGCTCGCTCCAAGTATGGCGTGAAGCGTCCTAAGGCTTAATGGTTCTCCGTTAAGTAAGGCCAAACGTTTTATATTAATGTCAAACTAAACTCTTTGAGTTTTGGACAATCCTGAATTAACAACGGAGTATTTCCATGCCACGTCGTCGCGTCATTGGTCAGCGTAAAATCCTTCCAGATCCTAAGTTCGGATCAGAACTGCTGGCAAAATTTGTAAATATCCTGATGGTAGATGGTAAAAAATCTACTGCAGAAGCTATCGTATACAGCGCGCTGGAGACCCTGGCTCAGCGCTCTGGTAAAAATGAACTGGAAGCTTTCGAAGTCGCTCTGGACAACGTTCGTCCGACCGTCGAAGTTAAGTCCCGCCGCGTAGGTGGTTCTACTTATCAGGTTCCAGTTGAAGTCCGTCCGGTTCGTCGTAATGCCCTGGCAATGCGTTGGATCGTAGAAGCTGCTCGTAAACGTGGTGATAAATCCATGGCTCTGCGTCTGGCGAACGAACTTTCTGATGCTGCAGACAACAAAGGTACTGCAGTTAAGAAACGTGAAGACGTTCACCGTATGGCAGAAGCCAACAAGGCGTTCGCTCACTACCGTTGGTAATCCCTTCGGAGTCATAGTCACCAGGCGGGCGCTTCAGGTAAGTCGCCCGTGCTGGATAACTTAACTGAACGCCTAAAGAAATAAACGAGGAATCAAATGGCTCGTACAACACCCATCGCACGCTACCGTAACATCGGTATCAGTGCGCACATCGACGCCGGTAAAACTACTACTACCGAACGTATTCTGTTCTACACCGGTGTAAACCACAAAATCGGTGAAGTTCATGACGGCGCAGCAACCATGGACTGGATGGAGCAGGAGCAGGAGCGTGGTATCACTATCACCTCCGCAGCGACTACTGCATTCTGGTCTGGTATGGCTAAGCAGTATGAACCGCATCGCGTTAACATCATCGACACCCCGGGGCACGTTGACTTCACTATCGAAGTAGAACGTTCCATGCGTGTGCTTGATGGTGCAGTAATGGTTTACTGCGCAGTTGGTGGTGTTCAGCCGCAGTCTGAAACCGTATGGCGTCAGGCAAACAAATATAAAGTTCCGCGCATTGCGTTCGTTAACAAAATGGACCGCATGGGTGCGAACTTCCTGAAAGTTGTTGGTCAGATCAAAACCCGTCTGGGCGCGAACCCGGTTCCGCTGCAGCTGGCAATTGGTGCTGAAGAAGGTTTCACCGGTGTTGTTGACCTGGTGAAAATGAAAGCCATCAACTGGAACGAAGAAGACGCAGGCGTCACCTTCACCTATGAAGATATCCCGGCTGACATGCAGGACCTGGCTGACGAATGGCACCAGAACCTGATCGAGTCCGCTGCAGAAGCTTCAGAAGAGCTGATGGAGAAATACCTGGGTGGTGAAGAACTGACTGAAGAAGAGATCAAAAAAGCTCTGCGTCAGCGTGTTCTGAACAACGAAATCATCCTGGTAACCTGTGGTTCTGCATTTAAGAACAAAGGTGTTCAGGCGATGCTGGATGCGGTAGTTGACTACCTGCCATCCCCGGTTGATGTACCTGCGATCAACGGTATTCTGGACGACGGTAAAGATACTCCGGCTGAGCGTCATGCTAGCGATGACGAGCCGTTTGCTGCTCTGGCATTTAAAATCGCTACCGACCCGTTCGTGGGTAACCTGACCTTCTTCCGCGTTTACTCCGGTGTGGTTAACTCTGGTGATACCATCCTGAACTCCGTGAAATCTGCACGTGAGCGTTTCGGTCGTATCGTACAGATGCACGCTAACAAACGTGAAGAGATCAAAGAAGTTCGCGCGGGCGACATCGCTGCTGCTATCGGTCTGAAAGACGTGACTACTGGTGACACCCTGTGTAACCCGGATCACCCGATCATTCTGGAGCGTATGGAATTCCCTGAGCCGGTAATCTCCATCGCTGTTGAACCGAAAACCAAAGCTGACCAGGAAAAAATGGGTCTGGCTCTGGGTCGTCTGGCGAAAGAAGACCCGTCATTCCGCGTATGGACTGACGAAGAATCTAACCAGACCATTATCGCCGGTATGGGTGAGCTGCACCTCGACATCATCGTTGACCGTATGAAGCGTGAATTCAACGTTGAAGCGAACGTCGGTAAACCTCAGGTTGCTTACCGCGAAGCGATTCGTGCGAAAGTTACCGATATCGAAGGTAAACATGCCAAGCAGTCTGGTGGTCGCGGTCAGTATGGTCATGTTGTTATCGACATGTACCCGCTGGAGCCGGGCTCAAATCCGAAAGGATACGAGTTCATCAACGACATCAAAGGTGGTGTAATTCCTGGCGAATACATCCCGGCCGTTGATAAAGGCATCCAGGAACAGCTGAAAGCTGGTCCGCTGGCAGGTTACCCGGTAGTTGATCTCGGTGTGCGTCTGCACTTCGGTTCTTACCATGACGTTGACTCCTCTGAACTGGCGTTTAAACTGGCCGCTTCTATTGCCTTCAAAGATGGCTTTAAGAAAGCGAAACCAGTTCTGCTTGAGCCGATCATGAAGGTTGAAGTAGAAACTCCGGAAGAGAACACTGGTGACGTCATCGGTGACCTTAGCCGTCGTCGTGGTATGCTGCGTGGTCAAGAATCCAACGTTACTGGCGTTGTGATTCACGCTGAAGTTCCGCTGTCTGAAATGTTCGGATATGCAACTCAGCTGCGTTCCCTGACCAAAGGCCGTGCTTCTTACTCCATGGAGTTCCTGAAGTATGATGACGCGCCGAACAACGTTGCTCAGGCCGTAATTGAAGCCCGTGGTAAATAAGCCGTAGGGTTAAAACCAAAATCCCGTGCTCTCTCCTGAAGGGGAGAGCGCTATAGTAAGGAATATAGCCGTGTCTAAAGAAAAATTTGAACGTACAAAACCGCACGTCAACGTCGGTACTATCGGCCACGTTGACCATGGTAAAACTACTCTGACCGCTGCAATCACTACCGTTCTGGCTAAAACCTACGGTGGTTCTGCTCGCGCATTCGACCAGATCGATAACGCGCCGGAAGAAAAAGCTCGTGGTATCACCATCAACACTTCCCACGTTGAATATGACACCCCGACTCGCCACTACGCACACGTAGACTGCCCGGGCCACGCCGACTATGTTAAAAACATGATCACCGGTGCTGCTCAGATGGATGGCGCGATCCTGGTTGTTGCTGCGACTGACGGCCCGATGCCGCAGACTCGTGAGCACATCCTGCTGGGTCGTCAGGTAGGCGTTCCGTACATCATCGTGTTCCTGAACAAATGCGACATGGTTGATGACGAAGAGCTGCTGGAGCTGGTTGAAATGGAAGTTCGTGAGCTGCTGTCTCAGTACGACTTCCCGGGCGACGACACCCCGATCGTTCGCGGTTCCGCGCTGAAAGCGCTGGAAGGCGAAGCAGACTGGGAAGCGAAAATCATCGAACTGGCTGGCTACCTGGATTCTTACATCCCGGAACCAGAGCGTGCGATTGACAAGCCGTTCCTGCTGCCGATCGAAGACGTATTCTCCATCTCCGGTCGTGGTACCGTTGTTACCGGTCGTGTAGAGCGCGGTATCATCAAAGTGGGCGAAGAAGTTGAAATCGTTGGTATCAAAGACACTGCTAAGTCTACCTGTACTGGCGTTGAAATGTTCCGCAAACTGCTGGACGAAGGCCGTGCTGGTGAGAACGTAGGTGTTCTGCTGCGTGGTATCAAACGTGAAGAAATCGAACGTGGTCAGGTACTGGCTAAGCCGGGCTCAATCAAGCCGCACACCAAGTTCGAATCTGAAGTGTACATTCTGTCCAAAGACGAAGGCGGCCGTCATACTCCGTTCTTCAAAGGCTACCGTCCGCAGTTCTACTTCCGTACAACTGACGTGACTGGCACCATCGAACTGCCGGAAGGCGTAGAGATGGTAATGCCGGGCGACAACATCAAAATGGTTGTTACCCTGATTCACCCGATCGCGATGGACGACGGTCTGCGTTTCGCAATCCGTGAAGGCGGCCGTACCGTTGGTGCGGGCGTTGTTGCTAAAGTTCTGAGCTAATTCTTTAGTTCTGAATTAAAAAGGGCGCTTCGGCGCCCTTTTTGCTGCCCGTCATTTAACGTCGACCAGAATGACGTTGAGACGCAAAAAGAGCTTCTCTTTGATTATTTAAGCAACACACTATTGTAATTATAACTATTCTCATTTACACTTTTGAGCATAAATCGAACGGGAGTCGGTATGTACGTTTGTTTGTGTAATGGTGTAAACGATAAAAAAATTCGTCAGGCCGTACGTCAATTTCATCCACAGTCTTTTCAGCAATTGCGCAAATTCATTCCTGTTGGAAATCAATGTGGTAAATGTGTCCGCGCCGCCCGTGAGATTATGGAAGATGAATTAACTCGTATGCCGGAATACCAGGAGAGCGCTTAAGAGCTCAGGCTTTTCTTTGACATCTTTATAGCCCGAACTACGCTTCAATAAGTGGAAGCGGAGGGACTATATAATGAAAGGTGATGTCAAAATCATAAGTTATCTCAACAAATTGTTGGGAAATGAGCTGGTCGCAATAAATCAGTATTTTCTTCACGCCAGAATGTTCAAGAACTGGGGCCTGATGCGTCTCAATGACGTTGAATATCATGAATCCATCGATGAAATGAAACACGCCGATAAGTACATCGAGCGAATTCTCTTTCTTGAAGGTATCCCCAATTTGCAGGATCTTGGCAAGCTGGGCATCGGTGAAGATGTCGAAGAGATGCTGCAATCTGATTTACGACTGGAACTCGAAGGCGCAAAAGACCTACGTGAAGCGATTGCTTATGCCGACAGCGTCCATGACTATGTCAGTCGCGACATGCTTATTGAAATCCTGACAGACGAAGAAGGCCATATTGACTGGCTGGAAACGGAACTGGATCTGATTGGTAAATTAGGGTTGCAAAACTATCTCCAGTCACAAATCAAAGTGGCTGACTGACAAGCGTTTGCCACCCGCACCAAAAACCCGCTGCAGCCAAAAAAGGGCCAAAAGGCAGCGGGTTGTTTAATGACCCCTGCACTTTCCCGAGAATAATCAATAGCAGCATGACTCCACCGGCGAAGACAGTCGCCATAAAAACCAACTGCGGCAGCATCTGCCAGCCGTGCCACGCGCCTAGTGCGGCCAGCAATTTGACATCCCCATAGCCTAACCCTTCATAGCCACGAATACCCCGGTAAAGCCAATAGAGCAACGCGAAAGCCAGATAGCCACCGATGGCGCCGCCAACGGCATATTCTAATTGAAGCGGGGCATAGTAAAGACAACTGAGCAGCCCGCTCCAGAGCAGAGGGCAGGTCAGGCGATCGGGAAGCAGACCGTAGCGCAGATCGTACCAGCAGAGGGTGAGGGATAAACCGCTATAGACAAGTAATGAGAGGTGCATCATCGGTGAGGCTGCCTGCAATGGGGAATATGCGCGGAGTCTGGTCGAAAAAGGGATGAATGGCAAAGCCCTACCTTCAGTATCGCGAGGCGTCATCCACGGTATTCGCTCGGTTTTCATTACTTTCTATGCCTGTCCGCCGCGGCACGCAAAAATGCTTGCTGATTTTGTATGCAGCACTTGCGTCTGGCGCGAATTTGCGTATAATGCGCGGGCCTGTCAAAATTGGCTGGCTGGTTCGATATGAACCCTGATAGAGCTTTTAGCTATCAAACAATGTTCCCAATTGGGGAACTATGTAAGAACGGTTACACTCTCCCATCAATCGTAATGGGTATGAGGAGTAACCATTTCGTCTATAAATAATTGGAGCTCTGGTCTCATGCAGAACCAAAGAATCCGTATCCGTCTTAAAGCGTTTGATCATCGTCTGATCGATCAATCAACCGCGGAAATCGTCGAGACTGCCAAGCGCACTGGTGCGCAGGTTCGTGGTCCGATCCCGCTGCCGACCCGCAAAGAGCGCTTTACCGTTCTGATCTCTCCGCACGTCAACAAAGATGCGCGCGATCAGTACGAAATCCGCACTCACAAGCGTCTGGTTGACATCGTTGAGCCAACTGAGAAAACCGTTGATGCTCTGATGCGTCTGGATCTGGCTGCCGGTGTAGACGTGCAGATCAGCCTGGGTTAATCAGGTCATCGAGCGATTGAGAGGTTGAAACAATGATTGGTTTAGTCGGTAAAAAAGTGGGCATGACCCGCATCTTCACTGAAGATGGCGTATCTATCCCAGTAACCGTAATCGAAGTTGAAGCAAACCGTGTTGCTCAGGTCAAAGACCTGGCTAACGATGGTTACCGCGCAATTCAGGTTACCACCGGTGCTAAAAAAGCTAACCGTGTAACCAAGCCGGAAGCTGGTCACTTCGCTAAAGCTGGCGTAGAAGCTGGCCGTGGTCTGTGGGAATTCCGTCTTGCTGACGGCGAAGAATTCACCGTAGGTCAGAGCATTAGCGTTGAACTGTTTGCTGACGTTAAAAAAGTTGACGTAACCGGTACCTCTAAAGGTAAAGGTTTTGCTGGTACCGTTAAGCGCTGGAACTTCCGTACCCAGGACGCGACTCACGGTAACTCCTTGTCCCACCGCGTTCCGGGTTCTATCGGTCAGAACCAGACTCCGGGCAAAGTGTTCAAAGGCAAGAAAATGGCAGGTCAGCTGGGTAATGAGCGTGTCACCGTTCAGAGCCTGGACGTAGTACGTGTTGACGCTGAGCGCAACCTGCTGCTGGTTAAAGGTGCTGTCCCGGGTGCAACCGGTAGCGACCTGATCGTTAAACCAGCTGTGAAGGCGTGAGGAGATAGCAATGGAATTAGTATTGAAAGACGCGCAGAGCGCGCTGACTGTTTCCGAAACTACCTTCGGTCGTGATTTCAACGAAGCGCTGGTACACCAGGTTGTTGTTGCTTATGCAGCTGGTGCTCGTCAGGGTACTCGTGCTCAGAAGACTCGTGCTGAAGTAACTGGTTCAGGCAAAAAGCCGTGGCGCCAGAAAGGTACCGGCCGTGCGCGTTCAGGTTCTATCAAGAGCCCGATCTGGCGTTCCGGTGGCGTAACCTTCGCTGCTCGTCCGCAGGACCACAGTCAAAAAGTTAACAAAAAGATGTACCGCGGCGCGCTGAAAAGCATTCTGTCCGAACTGGTACGTCAGGATCGTCTGATCGTTGTCGAGAAGTTCTCTGTTGAAGCGCCTAAAACTAAGCTGCTGGCACAGAAACTGAAAGACATGGCTCTGGAAGATGTGCTGATCATCACCGGTGAGCTGGACGAGAACCTGTTCCTGGCTGCGCGCAACCTGCACAAGGTTGACGTACGCGATGCAACTGGTATCGACCCGGTTAGCCTGATCGCCTTCGACAAAGTCGTAATGACTGCTGATGCTGTTAAGCAAGTTGAGGAGATGCTGGCATGATTCGTGAAGAACGTCTGCTGAAGGTGCTGCGTGCACCGCACGTTTCTGAAAAAGCGTCTGCTGCGATGGAAAAAACAAACACCATCGTTCTCAAAGTTGCTAAAGACGCGACCAAAGCAGAAATCAAAGCTGCTGTGCAGAAACTGTTTGAAGTCGAAGTCGAAGTCGTTAACACCCTGGTCGTTAAAGGGAAAGTTAAACGTCACGGACAGCGTATCGGTCGTCGTAGCGACTGGAAAAAAGCTTACGTCACCCTGAAAGAAGGCCAGAATCTGGACTTCGTTGGCGGCGCTGAGTAAGTCGGAGGAGTAATACAATGGCAGTTGTTAAATGTAAACCGACATCTCCGGGTCGTCGCCACGTTGTTAAAGTGGTTAACCCTGAGCTGCACAAGGGCAAACCTTTTGCTCCGTTGCTGGAAAAAAACAGCAAATCCGGTGGTCGTAACAACAATGGCCGTATCACCACCCGTCATATCGGTGGTGGCCACAAGCAGGCTTACCGTATTGTTGACTTCAAACGCAACAAAGATGGTATCCCGGCAGTTGTTGAGCGTCTTGAGTACGATCCGAACCGTTCCGCGAACATCGCGCTGGTTCTGTACAAAGATGGCGAACGCCGTTACATCCTGGCCCCTAAAGGCCTGAAAGCTGGCGACCAGATTCAGTCTGGCGTTGATGCTGCAATCAAAGCAGGTAACACCCTGCCGATGCGCAATATCCCGGTTGGTTCTACCGTTCATAACGTAGAAATGAAACCAGGTAAAGGCGGTCAGCTGGCTCGTTCCGCTGGTACTTACGTTCAGATCGTTGCTCGTGACGGTGCTTATGTCACCCTGCGTCTGCGTTCTGGTGAAATGCGTAAAGTCGAAGCAGACTGCCGCGCTACTCTGGGCGAAGTTGGCAATGCTGAGCATATGCTGCGCGTACTGGGTAAAGCAGGTGCTGCACGCTGGCGTGGTGTTCGTCCTACCGTTCGCGGTACTGCGATGAACCCAGTCGACCACCCACATGGTGGTGGTGAAGGTCGTAACTTTGGTAAGCACCCGGTATCCCCGTGGGGCCTGCAGACCAAAGGTAAGAAGACCCGCAGCAACAAGCGTACTGATAAATTCATCGTACGTCGCCGTAGCAAATAATTTTAGAGGATAAGCCATGCCACGTTCTCTCAAGAAAGGTCCTTTTATTGACCTGCACTTGCTGAAGAAGGTAGAGAAAGCGGTGGAAAGCGGAGACAAGAAGCCCCTGCGCACTTGGTCCCGTCGTTCAACGATCTTTCCTAACATGATCGGTTTGACCATCGCTGTCCATAATGGTCGTCAGCACGTTCCAGTTTTTGTTTCCGACGAAATGGTTGGTCACAAACTGGGTGAATTCGCACCGACTCGTACTTATCGCGGCCACGCTGCTGATAAAAAAGCGAAGAAGAAATAAGGTAGGAGGAAGAGATGGAAACTTTAGCTCAACATCGCCATGCTCGTTCTTCTGCTCAGAAGGTTCGCCTCGTAGCAGACCTGATTCGCGGTAAGAAAGTGTCGCAGGCCCTGGATATTCTGACCTACACCAACAAGAAAGCTGCTGTACTGGTCAAGAAGGTACTGGAATCTGCCATTGCTAACGCTGAACACAACGATGGCGCTGACATTGACGATCTGAAAGTTGCGAAAATTTTCGTAGACGAAGGCCCGAGCATGAAGCGCATTATGCCGCGTGCGAAAGGTCGTGCAGATCGCATCCTGAAGCGCACCAGCCACATCACTGTGGTTGTGTCCGATCGCTGAGACTCTGGAGACTAGCAATGGGTCAGAAAGTACATCCTAATGGTATTCGCCTGGGTATTGTCAAACCATGGAACTCTACCTGGTTCGCGAACACCAAAGAATTCGCTGACAACCTGGACAGCGATTTTAAAGTACGTCAGTTCCTGACTAAAGAACTGGCTAAAGCGTCCGTATCTCGTATCGTTATCGAGCGTCCGGCTAAGAGCATCCGTGTGACCATTCACACTGCTCGCCCGGGCATCGTTATCGGTAAGAAAGGCGAAGACGTAGAAAAACTGCGCAAGGTCGTAGCGGATATCGCTGGCGTTCCTGCACAGATCAATATCGCCGAAGTTCGTAAGCCAGAACTGGACGCTAAACTGGTTGCTGACAGCATCACTTCTCAGCTGGAACGTCGTGTTATGTTCCGTCGTGCGATGAAGCGTGCTGTACAGAACGCAATGCGTCTGGGCGCTAAAGGTATCAAAGTTGAAGTTAGCGGCCGTCTGGGCGGCGCGGAAATCGCACGTACCGAATGGTACCGTGAAGGTCGCGTACCGCTGCACACTCTGCGTGCTGACATCGACTACAACACCTCTGAAGCGCACACCACTTACGGTGTAATCGGCGTTAAGGTATGGATCTTCAAAGGCGAGATCCTGGGTGGTATGGCTGCTGTTGAACAACCGGAACCGGCTGCTCAACCTAAAAAGCAGCAGCGTAAAGGCCGTAAATAAGGAGCGTCGCTGATGTTACAACCAAAGCGTACAAAATTCCGTAAAGTGCACAAAGGCCGCAACCGTGGTCTGGCGCAGGGTACGGATGTTAGCTTCGGCACTTTCGGTCTGAAAGCTGTTGGCCGTGGTCGTCTGACTGCACGTCAGATCGAAGCAGCACGTCGTGCTATGACCCGTGCAGTTAAGCGTCAAGGTAAGATCTGGATCCGTGTATTCCCGGACAAACCGATCACCGAGAAGCCGCTGGAAGTTCGTATGGGTAAAGGTAAAGGTAACGTGGAGTACTGGGTTGCCTTGATTCAGCCGGGTAAAGTCCTTTATGAAATGGACGGCGTACCGGAAGAGCTGGCCCGTGAAGCCTTCGGCCTGGCAGCAGCGAAACTGCCTATCAAAACCACCTTTGTAACTAAGACGGTGATGTAATGAAAGCAAAAGAGCTGCGTGAAAAAAGCGTTGAAGAGCTGAACGCTGAGCTGCTGAACCTGCTGCGCGAGCAGTTCAACCTGCGTATGCAGGCTGCAAGTGGCCAGCTGCAACAGACTCATCTGCTGAAGCAAGTGCGTCGTGATGTTGCACGCGTTAAGACTTTACTGACTGAGAAGGCGGGTGCGTAATGACCGATAAAATCCGTACTCTGCAAGGTCGCGTAGTTAGCAATAAAATGGAGAAATCCATTGTTGTTGCTATCGAACGTGTGGTGAAACACCCGGTATACGGTAAATTCATCAAGCGTACGACCAAACTGCACGTACATGACGAGAACAACGAATGCGGTATCGGTGACGTGGTCGAAATCCGCGAATGCCGTCCGCTGTCCAAGACCAAGTCCTGGACGCTGGTTCGCGTTGTAGAGAAAGCAGTTCTGTAATAGAGCCTGTATTCTCAACGGATAAACGGCTCAGCGATGAGCCGTTTATTTTTTCTACCCATATCCGATTTCCGGTGTTATAATGCCGCGCCCTCGATATGGGGATTTTTAACGGCCCGACTTTGGGTCTCAGTAGTAGTTGACATTAGCGGAGCACTAAAATGATCCAAGAACAGACTATGCTGAACGTCGCCGACAACTCCGGTGCACGTCGCGTAATGTGTATCAAGGTTCTGGGTGGCTCGCACCGTCGCTACGCAGGCGTAGGCGACATCATCAAGATCACCATCAAGGAAGCAATTCCGCGTGGTAAGGTCAAAAAAGGTGATGTGCTGAAGGCGGTAGTGGTGCGCACCAAGAAGGGTGTTCGTCGCCCGGACGGTTCTGTCATTCGCTTCGATGGTAATGCATGCGTTATTCTGAACAATAACAGCGAGCAGCCCATCGGTACGCGTATTTTTGGGCCGGTAACTCGTGAGCTTCGTACCGAGAAGTTCATGAAAATTATCTCTCTGGCACCAGAAGTACTCTAAGGAGCGAATCATGGCAGCGAAAATCCGTCGTGATGACGAAGTTATCGTGTTAACCGGTAAAGATAAAGGTAAACGCGGTAAAGTTAAGAATGTCTTGTCTTCCGGCAAGCTCATTATTGAAGGTATCAACCTGGTTAAGAAACACCAGAAGCCGGTTCCGGCTCTGAACCAACCGGGTGGCATCGTTGAAAAAGAAGCTGCTATTCAGGTTTCTAACGTTGCAATCTTCAATGCGGCAACCGGCAAGGCTGACCGTGTAGGCTTTAGATTCGAAGACGGCAAAAAAGTCCGTTTCTTCAAGTCTAACAGCGAAACTATCAAGTAATTTGGAGTAGTACGATGGCGAAACTGCATGATTACTACAAAGACGAAGTAGTTAATAAACTCATGACTGAGTTTAACTACAATTCTGTCATGCAAGTCCCTCGGGTCGAGAAGATCACCCTGAACATGGGTGTTGGTGAAGCGATCGCTGACAAGAAACTGCTGGATAACGCAGCAGCTGATCTGACAGCAATCTCCGGTCAAAAGCCGTTGATCACCAAAGCACGCAAATCAGTTGCAGGCTTCAAAATCCGTCAGGGCTATCCGATCGGCTGTAAAGTAACTCTGCGTGGCGAACGCATGTGGGAGTTCTTTGAGCGCCTGATCACTATTGCTGTACCGCGTATCCGTGACTTCCGTGGCTTGTCCTCTAAGTCTTTCGACGGTCGTGGTAACTACAGCATGGGTGTCCGTGAGCAGATCATCTTCCCAGAAATCGACTACGATAAAGTCGACCGCGTTCGTGGTTTGGATATTACCATTACCACTACTGCGAAATCTGATGAAGAAGGCCGCGCTCTGCTGGCTGCCTTTGACTTCCCGTTCCGCAAGTAAGGTAGGGTTACTTAATGGCTAAGCAATCAATGAAAGCACGCGAAGTAAAGCGCGTGGCTTTAGCTGATAAATTCTTCGCTAAACGCGCTGAACTGAAAGCTATCATCTCTGATGTGAACGCAACCGACGAAGATCGTTGGAATGCCGTTCTCAAGCTGCAGACTCTGCCGCGTGATTCCAGCCCGTCTCGTCAGCGTAATCGCTGCCGTCAAACAGGTCGTCCGCATGGTTTCCTGCGGAAGT
Source organism: Klebsiella sp. Lac1 (assembly GCF_009825425.1). Taxonomy (NCBI): domain Bacteria; kingdom Pseudomonadati; phylum Pseudomonadota; class Gammaproteobacteria; order Enterobacterales; family Enterobacteriaceae; genus Klebsiella; species Klebsiella sp. Lac1. The sequence goes on along the minus strand of NZ_VJZJ01000004.1, from coordinate 17,888 downwards.
TCGGGTTGAGCCGTATCAAGGTCCGTGAAGCCGCCATGCGCGGTGAAATCCCGGGTCTGAAAAAGGCTAGCTGGTAATTGTCACCAATTGAATCACGGGAGTAAAGACAGATGAGCATGCAAGATCCGATCGCGGATATGCTGACCCGTATCCGTAACGGTCAGGCCGCGAATAAAGCTGCGGTCACCATGCCTTCCTCCAAGCTGAAAGTGGCAATTGCCAACGTGCTGAAGGAAGAAGGCTTTATTGAAGATTTTAAAGTTGAAGGCGACATCAAGCCGGAACTGGAACTGACTCTTAAGTATTTCCAGGGTAAAGCTGTTGTAGAAAGCATTCAGCGTGTCAGCCGCCCAGGTCTGCGCATCTATAAACGTAAAGATGAGCTGCCGAAAGTTATGGCGGGTCTGGGTATCGCAGTTATTTCTACCTCTAAAGGTGTTATGACTGATCGTGCAGCGCGCCAGGCTGGTCTTGGTGGCGAAATTATCTGCTACGTAGCCTAATCGGAGGAAAAAATGTCTCGTGTTGCTAAAGCACCGGTCGTTGTTCCTGCCGGCGTTGACGTAAAAATCAACGGTCAGGTTATTACGATCAAAGGTAAGAATGGCGAGCTGACTCGTACTCTCAACGATGCTGTTGAAGTTAAACATGCAGATAATGCACTGACCTTCGGTCCGCGTGATGGTTTCGCAGACGGTTGGGCTCAGGCTGGTACCGCGCGTGCCCTGCTTAACTCAGTAGTTATCGGTGTTACCGAAGGCTTCACTAAAAAGCTTCAGCTGGTTGGTGTAGGTTATCGTGCAGCGGTTAAAGGGGATGTAGTAAACCTGGCTTTAGGTTTCTCTCATCCTGTTGAACACAAGCTGCCGGCCGGTATCACTGCAGAATGTCCGACTCAAACTGAAATCGTGCTGAAAGGCGCTGATAAGCAGGTGATCGGCCAGGTTGCAGCAGATCTGCGCGCCTACCGTCGTCCTGAGCCTTATAAAGGCAAGGGTGTTCGTTACGCCGACGAAGTCGTGCGTACCAAAGAGGCTAAGAAGAAGTAAGGTAACACTATGGATAAGAAATCTGCTCGTATCCGTCGTGCGACCCGCGCACGCCGCAAGCTCCAGGAGCTGGGTGCAACTCGCCTGGTGGTACATCGTACCCCGCGTCATATTTACGCACAGGTAATTGCACCGAACGGTTCTGAAGTTCTGGTAGCTGCTTCTACTGTAGAAAAAGCTATCGCTGAACAACTGAAGTACACCGGTAACAAAGACGCGGCTGCAGCTGTGGGTAAAGCTGTTGCTGAACGCGCTCTGGAAAAAGGCATCAAAGATGTTTCCTTTGACCGTTCCGGGTTCCAATATCATGGTCGTGTCCAGGCACTGGCAGATGCTGCCCGTGAAGCTGGCCTTCAGTTCTAAGGTAGAGGTGTAAGATGGCTCACATCGAAAAACAAGCTGGCGAACTGCAGGAAAAGCTGATCGCGGTTAACCGCGTATCTAAAACCGTTAAAGGTGGTCGTATTTTCTCCTTCACAGCTCTGACTGTAGTTGGTGATGGTAATGGCCGCGTAGGTTTTGGTTACGGTAAAGCGCGTGAAGTTCCAGCAGCGATCCAGAAAGCGATGGAAAAAGCCCGTCGCAATATGATTAACGTCGCGCTGAACCACGGCACCCTGCAACACCCGGTTAAAGGTGTTCACACGGGTTCTCGTGTATTCATGCAGCCAGCTTCCGAAGGTACCGGTATCATCGCCGGTGGTGCAATGCGCGCCGTTCTGGAAGTTGCTGGAGTTCATAACGTTCTGGCTAAAGCATATGGTTCCACCAACCCGATCAACGTGGTTCGTGCAACTATTGATGGCCTGGAAAATATGAATTCTCCAGAAATGGTCGCTGCCAAGCGTGGTAAATCCGTTGAAGAAATTCTGGGGAAATAAACCATGGCAAAGACTATTAAAATTACTCAAACCCGCAGTGCAATCGGTCGTCTGCCGAAACACAAGGCAACGCTGCTTGGCCTGGGTCTGCGTCGTATTGGTCACACCGTAGAACGCGAGGATACTCCTGCCGTTCGTGGTATGGTCAACGCGGTTTCCTTTATGGTTAAAGTTGAGGAGTAAGAGATGCGTTTAAATACTCTGTCTCCGGCCGAAGGCTCCAAAAAGGCGGGTAAACGCCTTGGTCGTGGTATCGGTTCTGGCCTCGGTAAAACCGGTGGTCGTGGTCACAAAGGTCAGAACTCTCGTTCTGGCGGTGGCGTACGTCGCGGTTTCGAGGGTGGTCAGATGCCTCTGTACCGTCGTCTGCCGAAATTCGGCTTCACTTCTCGTAAAGCGATGATCACTGCAGAAATTCGTCTGTCTGATCTGGCTCACGTAGAAGGCGATGTAGTCGACCTGAACACGCTGAAAGCAGCTAACATTATCGGTATTCAGATTGAGTTCGCGAAAGTGATCCTGTCTGGTGAGGTAGCTCGTCCGGTAACTGTTCGTGGCCTGCGTGTGACTAAAGGTGCTCGTGCTGCTATCGAAGCTGCTGGCGGTAAAATTGAGGAATAAGTAGCAGATGGCTAAGCAACCGGGATTAGATTTTCAAAGTGCCAAAGGTGGACTTGGCGAACTGAAACGCAGACTTTTGTTTGTTATCGGTGCGCTGATTGTGTTCCGTATTGGTTCTTTTATTCCGATCCCTGGTATTGATGCCGCTGTACTTGCCAAACTGCTTGAGCAACAGCGAGGCACCATCATTGAAATGTTCAACATGTTCTCTGGTGGTGCTCTCAGCCGTGCTTCTATCTTTGCTTTGGGTATCATGCCGTATATTTCGGCATCGATTATTGTCCAACTGTTGACGGTTGTTTATCAGCCGCTGGCAGAAATAAAGAAAGAAGGGGAGTCTGGTCGTCGTAAGATCAGCCAGTACACCCGCTACGGTACTCTGGTGCTGGCGATATTCCAGTCGATCGGTATTGCTACCGGTCTGCCGAATATGCCTGGTATGCAGGGCCTGGTGATGAATCCAGGCTTTGCATTCTATTTCACCGCTGTTGTAAGTCTGGTCACAGGGACTATGTTCCTGATGTGGCTCGGCGAACAGATTACTGAACGTGGTATCGGTAACGGTATTTCGATCATTATCTTCGCTGGTATCGTTGCGGGTCTCCCGCCAGCCATCGCCCATACTATCGAGCAAGCGCGTCAAGGCGACCTGCACTTCCTCCTGTTGCTGTTGGTTGCAGTATTAGTATTTGCCGTGACCTTCTTTGTTGTATTCGTAGAACGTGGTCAACGCCGCATTGTGGTGAACTACGCGAAGCGTCAACAAGGTCGTCGTGTCTATGCTGCACAGAGCACACATTTACCGCTGAAAGTGAATATGGCAGGGGTTATCCCGGCAATCTTCGCTTCCAGTATTATTCTGTTCCCTGCGACCATCGCGTCATGGTTCGGGGGCGGAACCGGTTGGAACTGGCTGACAACAATTTCGCTGTATTTGCAGCCTGGGCAACCGCTTTATGTGTTACTCTATGCGTCTGCAATCATATTCTTCTGTTTCTTCTACACGGCGTTGGTTTTCAACCCGCGTGAAACAGCAGATAACCTGAAGAAGTCCGGTGCATTTGTACCAGGAATTCGTCCGGGAGAGCAAACGGCGAAGTATATTGATAAAGTGATGACTCGCCTGACCCTGGTTGGTGCGTTATACATTACCTTTATCTGCCTGATCCCGGAGTTCATGCGTGATGCAATGAAAGTGCCGTTCTACTTCGGTGGAACCTCGCTGCTTATTGTTGTCGTTGTGATTATGGACTTTATGGCTCAAGTGCAAACTCTGATGATGTCAAGTCAGTACGAGTCTGCATTGAAGAAGGCGAACCTGAAAGGCTACGGCCGCTAACAGGGCGCCCGAGAAGTTACGGAGAGTAAAAATGAAAGTTCGTGCTTCCGTCAAGAAATTATGCCGTAACTGCAAAATCGTTAAGCGTGATGGCGTCATCCGCGTGATTTGCAGTGCCGAGCCAAAGCATAAACAGCGCCAAGGCTGATTTTTTCGCATATTTTTCTTGCAAAGTTGGATTGAGCTGGCTAGATTAGCCAGCCAATCTTTTGTATGTCTGTGCGTTTCCATTTGAGTATCCTGAAAACGGGCTTTTCAGCATGGTGCGTACATATTAAATAGTAGGAGTGCATAGTGGCCCGTATAGCAGGCATTAACATTCCTGATCACAAACATACCGTAATCGCATTAACTGCTATTTTCGGTATCGGCAAGACCCGCTCTAAAGCCATCTGTGCTGACACGGGTATCGCTGAAAATGTTAAGATCAGTGAGCTGTCTGAAGAACAAATTGAATCCCTGCGTGAAGCAGTAGGTAAATTTGTCGTTGAAGGTGATCTGCGCCGTGAAATCACCCTGAGCATCAAGCGTCTGATGGACCTTGGTTGCTATCGTGGTTTACGCCATCGTCGTGGTCTTCCGGTTCGCGGTCAGCGTACTAAGACCAACGCACGTACCCGTAAGGGTCCGCGTAAACCGATCAAGAAATAATCGGGGTGATTGAATAATGGCAAAGGCACCAGTTCGTGCACGTAAGCGTGTAAGAAAACAAGTCTCTGATGGCGTGGCTCATGTCCATGCTTCTTTTAACAACACCATCGTTACCATTACCGATCGTCAGGGTAACGCACTGGGTTGGGCAACAGCCGGTGGTTCCGGTTTCCGTGGTTCTCGCAAATCCACTCCGTTTGCAGCTCAGGTTGCAGCAGAGCGTTGCGCTGAAGCCGTAAAAGAATACGGCATCAAGAATCTGGAAGTTATGGTCAAAGGTCCGGGTCCGGGTCGCGAATCTACCATTCGTGCACTGAACGCCGCTGGTTTCCGCATCACTAATATTACTGATGTGACTCCGATCCCTCATAACGGTTGTCGTCCGCCGAAAAAACGTCGCGTATAACGCGCTCGTTTCTAGGATTGTTGGAGAAAGAAAATGGCAAGATATTTGGGTCCTAAGCTCAAGCTGAGCCGTCGTGAGGGCACCGACTTATTCCTTAAGTCTGGCGTTCGCGCGATCGATACCAAGTGTAAAATTGAACAAGCTCCTGGCCAGCACGGTGCGCGTAAACCGCGTCTGTCTGACTATGGTGTGCAGTTGCGTGAAAAGCAAAAAGTTCGCCGTATGTACGGTGTGCTGGAGCGTCAGTTCCGTAACTACTATAAAGAAGCAGCACGTCTGAAAGGCAACACCGGTGAAAACCTGTTGGCTCTGCTGGAAGGTCGTCTGGACAACGTTGTATACCGTATGGGCTTCGGCGCGACTCGTGCTGAATCACGTCAGCTGGTTAGCCACAAAGCTATCATGGTAAACGGTCGTGTTGTTAACATTGCTTCTTATCAGGTTAAAGCGAACGACGTTGTTAGCATTCGTGAGAAAGCGAAAAAGCAATCTCGCGTGAAAGCCGCTCTGGAGCTGGCTGAGCAGCGTGAAAAGCCAACCTGGCTGGAAGTTGATGCTGGCAAGATGGAAGGTACGTTCAAGCGTCAGCCGGAACGTTCTGATCTGTCTGCGGACATTAACGAACACCTGATCGTCGAGCTTTACTCCAAGTAAAGCTTAGTACCAAAGAGAGGACACAATGCAGGGTTCTGTGACAGAGTTTCTAAAACCGCGCCTGGTCGATATCGAGCAAGTGAGTTCGACGCACGCCAAGGTGACCCTTGAGCCTTTAGAGCGTGGCTTTGGCCATACTCTGGGTAACGCACTGCGCCGTATTCTGCTCTCATCGATGCCGGGTTGCGCGGTGACCGAGGTTGAGATTGATGGTGTACTGCACGAGTACAGCACCAAAGAAGGCGTTCAGGAAGATATCCTTGAAATCCTGCTCAACCTGAAAGGGCTTGCGGTGAGAGTTCAGGGTAAAGATGAAGTCATCCTTACTTTGAATAAATCTGGCATTGGCCCTGTGACCGCAGCCGACATTACCCATGACGGTGATGTCGAAATCGTCAAGCCGCAACATGTGATCTGCCACCTGACCGATGAGAACGCTGCGATTAGCATGCGTATCAAAGTTCAGCGCGGTCGCGGTTATGTGCCGGCTTCTGCCCGAATTCATTCGGAAGAAGATGAGCGCCCAATCGGCCGTCTGCTGGTCGACGCATGCTACAGCCCGGTAGAGCGTATTGCCTACAATGTTGAAGCAGCGCGTGTAGAACAGCGTACCGACCTGGACAAGCTGGTCATCGAAATGGAAACCAACGGCACAATCGATCCTGAAGAGGCGATTCGTCGTGCGGCAACCATCCTGGCAGAACAACTGGAAGCTTTCGTTGACTTACGTGATGTACGTCAGCCGGAAGTGAAAGAAGAGAAACCAGAATTCGATCCGATCCTGCTGCGCCCTGTTGACGATCTCGAATTGACTGTCCGCTCTGCTAACTGCCTCAAGGCAGAAGCTATCCACTATATCGGTGATCTGGTACAGCGTACCGAGGTTGAGTTGCTGAAAACGCCGAACCTGGGTAAAAAATCTCTTACCGAGATTAAAGACGTGCTGGCTTCACGTGGTCTGTCTCTGGGCATGCGCCTGGAAAACTGGCCACCGGCAAGCATTGCTGACGAGTAACCGGATCACAGGTTAAGGTTTTACTGAGAAGGATAAGGTCATGCGCCATCGTAAGAGTGGTCGTCAACTGAACCGCAACAGCAGCCATCGCCAGGCTATGTTCCGTAACATGGCTGGTTCGCTGGTTCGTCATGAAATCATCAAGACGACCCTGCCGAAAGCGAAAGAACTGCGTCGCGTAGTTGAGCCGCTGATTACTCTTGCCAAGACTGATAGCGTTGCTAATCGTCGTCTGGCATTCGCCCGTACTCGTGATAACGAGATCGTGGCAAAACTGTTTAACGAGCTGGGCCCGCGTTTCGCGAGCCGCGCCGGTGGTTACACTCGCATTCTGAAGTGTGGCTTCCGTGCAGGCGACAACGCGCCGATGGCATACATCGAGCTGGTTGATCGTGCTGAGCTGAAAGCAGAAGCTGCTGCAGAGTAATCTGTAGTAACGTAAAAAAACCCGCTTCGGCGGGTTTTTTTATATCCCCCCGATTCCTGCTTCATTACAATAGCTGTACTCTTTTTGTTCATCCCTGGGAGCCGTATAATGTGGTTACTGGACCAGTGGGCAGAACGCCATATCCTTGACGCACAAAGCAAAGGCGAGTTTGATAATCTTCCCGGCAGCGGCACACCGTTGACGTTGGATGATGACCTGCATGTGCCACCCGAATTACGCGCGGGCTACCGCTTACTCAAAAATGCCGGCTGTCTGCCCCCTGAGCTTGAGCAACGAAGAGAAGCCGTTGCGCTGGTCGATTTATTAAAAGCGGTCCGTCCGGACGATCCGCAGTATGCAGAGCTCAGCCGCCGACTTGCTTTGCTGGAACTGAAATTACGCCAGGCGGGATTGAATACCGATTTTTTACGTGGTGAATATGCAGACAGGCTTCAGAACAAAATTGATGAGGGGTAAGCATGTACCGTATTGGTGAACTCGCAAAGCTGGCTGATGTCACGCCCGATACCATTCGCTATTATGAAAAACAGCAGATGATGGCTCACGATGTACGCACAGAAGGTGGATTTCGCCTCTATACCGAGAACGATCTTCAGCGCCTGCGTTTCATCCGCTATGCCCGTCAGCTTGGGTTTACGCTGGAGGCGATCCGCGAATTACTGTCGATCCGCGTCGATCCGGAGCATCATACCTGTCAGGAATCGAAAGGTATTGTTCAGGCGCGTCTGAGCGAAGTGGAAGCACGAATTAAAGAGTTACAAACAATGCGCCGTTCATTGCAACGACTCAATGATGCCTGCTGCGGTACGGCTCATAGCAGCGTGTATTGTTCTATTCTCGAGTCCCTTGAACAAGGAGCCAGTAGTACCACAGCGGAACGTTGATTTTTTCATTGCGCGGATCTACACTCGCGCCGATCTCATTCACATTCAGGAGCTATTATGAGCCGCTATCAACACACGAAAGGGCAAATAAAAGACAATGCCATTGAGGCGTTGCTACATGACCCGTTATTCAGACAGCGAGTAGAGAAAAACCGGAAGGGGAAAGGCAGCTACCAACGTAAGGAAAAACATGCGGGGCGGAATGACCGGGAGGCCAGTGGCAAAAGAGTGAATCACTTTTTTACCACTGGCCTTCTGCTTTCTGTTGCCTGATTACGAACGTTTATTTTGTTCTTTCAGCAGATCGCGAATCTCACTTAACAAAACTTCTTCTTTCGTAGGTGCCGGTGGCGCAGCTGGCGCTTCTTCTTTCTTACGATTCAGTTTATTCATCAGTTTGATCGCCATAAAGATGGCAAATGCGACAATGATGAAATCAAATACGTTTTGAATAAACACGCCATAATGCATGACAACGGCCGGGACATCTCCCTGCGCATCGCGTAGCGTCACAGCGAACTGTTTAAAGTCGATCCCGCCAATGAGCAAACCCAGTGGAGGCATAATAATATCGGCCACTAATGACGATACAATTTTACCGAATGCCGCACCGATGATCACACCCACTGCCAAATCGACAACGTTCCCACGCATCGCGAATTCGCGAAACTCTTTTAAAAAACTCATTCTATTCTCCTTGAGTCAGTTGATACGTTAAGTTTAACAAATGTATTTTCATTTTCCATAACCAGTAAATATTTGCAGAAAAATATCATCCCTTGATTAATAAGGGATAATAAAAAGGGCGCTCGCATGGCGCCCTGGGGAATTACAGGAAGAAAGGGCTGGGCTGGAAAAGTCTTTCGACATCCGAGATAAATTTTTTGTCCGTCAAAAACATAATCACATGATCGCCCTGTTCAATACGCAGGTTATTATTGGCGATCATCACGTCATTGCCACGGACGACGGCGCCGATGATCGTACCAGGCGGTAGCTTGATCTCATCGATCGAGCGTCCCACTACGCGTGAGGTACTTTCATCGCCGTGAGCCACCGCTTCAATGGCCTCCGCGACACCGCGACGCAGTGACGACACGCCAACAATATCGGCCTTACGCACATGGCTCAGCAGGGCGGAGATCGTGGCTTGCTGCGGTGATATAGCAATATCGATCACGCTACCCTGCACCAGATCGACGTAGGCTTTCCGCTGGATCAACACCATGACTTTTTTGGCGCCCATCCGTTTGGCCAGCATTGCGGACATGATGTTAGCTTCATCATCGTTGGTGACGGCAATAAAGAGATCGACTTGATCGATGTGTTCTTCCGCCAGCAGCTCCTGATCCGAGGCATCGCCATAGAAAACAATCGTATTCTGCAGTTTTTCCGCAAGCTCGGCGGCACGTTGCTGATCGCGTTCGATAAGCTTAACGCTGTAATCTTTCTCAAGACGACGAGCAAGACCTGCGCCGATATTCCCCCCGCCAACCAGCATGATGCGCTTATAGGGTTTTTCCAGGCGCTGCAGTTCGCTCATGACGGCTCGAATATGCTGTGATGCGGCAATAAAGAACACTTCATCGCCGGCTTCAACGATGGTCGAACCCTGCGGGCGAATGGGTCTGTCGTGGCGGAAAATGGCCGCTACGCGAGTATCGATATGCGGCATATGTTCACGCATTGTCGAGAGCGCATTCCCCACCAGTGGACCGCCGTAGTAGGCTTTTACCACCGCGAGGCTGACTTTGCCTTCGGCAAAGTTTACGACCTGCAGTGCGCCTGGGTATTCAATGAGTCGGTAGATATTGTCGATAACCAGCTGTTCGGGCGCGATAAGATGATCGATAGGCACCGCTTCCGAATGGAATAGCTTTTCGGCATCCCGTACGTAATCCGGAGAACGAATACGCGCAATACGATTAGGCGTATTGAACAGGGAATAAGCGACCTGGCAGGCCACCATATTGGTTTCATCTGAACTGGTTACGGCAACCAGCATGTCGGCGTCGTCGGCGCCCGCTTCACGCAGCACGCGCGGGTGGGAGCCGTGTCCCTGAACAACGCGAAGGTCGAATTTATCCTGCAGGCTGCGCAGGCGGTCACCATTGGTGTCGACCAGGGTGATATCGTTGTTCTCTCCGACGAGGTTTTCCGCAAGCGTTCCGCCTACCTGACCGGCGCCCAGAATAATAATCTTCATCAGCAGTGATCCATTATTTCCGATGTTTGATCAGCTTAGCGTAAAAGAACCCGTCACCCTCTTCTGCGTCGGGCAAATTTTGTCTGCCCGGTTGCTCAGGTGTGCCGGTGAGGCTGAGCTCTGCATCTGGCGTGCGCTTCAGGAACGCAGCAATTTGCTGACTATTCTCTTCTGGAAGAATTGAGCAGGTTGCATAGACCAGTGTTCCGCCAGGTTTCAGATGAGGCCAGATGGCGTCAAGAATCTCCGCCTGCAGTTGGGCCAGCTCGGCAATGTCGCGATCGCGGCGTAGCCACTTAATATCCGGATGACGACGAATGACGCCTGTTGCCGAGCAGGGAGCATCGAGCAGAATGCGATCGAACTGTTCGTCTTCGCACCACTGAGCGGGATAGCGGCCATCTCCCTGTTTCACCTGCGCTTTCATTCCGAGTCGCTTCAGGTTGTCATAGACGCGCGACAGGCGCTGCTCATCAATATCAACCGCCATGACGCTGGCCTGCGGTGCCACTTCCAGAATATGCGTCGTTTTGCCGCCAGGGGCTGCGCACAGATCGAGGATTTTCTCGCCGTTTTCTGGGCTCAGATAGCGCATGCAGCCCTGGGCTGAAGCATCCTGGACGGTAACCCAGCCCTGGTCGAATCCGGGTAATGCCTGAACGGGTGCCGGCGTTGCCAGGCGCACCGCATCAGGATAATCAGGATGGGTAAAACCTTGCAGTCCGGCCTCTTCCAGAAGCGCGAGCCACTCATCGCGCGAATGATGATTGCGGTTTACGCGCAGCCACATAGGCGGGCGTTGGTTATTTGCATCAGCAATAGCCTGCCATTGCTGCGGCCATGATTTTTGCAGACGCTTGAGCAACCATGCCGGATGAAGAAAACGACTCTCGCTTTGGGCAAATTCAGCCAACAAAGCTTCCTGCTGGCGCTGAAACTGACGTAAAACACCGTTGATTAGTCCCTTCAACTGCGGGCGTTTGATGGCTACCGCGCCTTCCACCGTTTCCGCCAGCGCAGCATGGGCCGGAATGCGGGTATAGAGCAGTTGATAAAACCCCACCATAATTAAATAGTGAACGGTGCGTTGTTTGCCAGTCATCGGGCGAGCCATCAGTTTGTTAACCAGCCAGTCCAACTGGCTGAGGGTACGCAGAACGCCAAAGCACAGCTCTTGCAGCAGCGCTTTGTCCTTTTCCCCGACCTTTTGCTGCAATGGCGGCAGAACGTTACTTAATGACTGACCTTGTTCGACAACCTGCTCAATGGCTTTCGCCGCCAGGCTGCGTAAATTTAGTTTTTTTTTCATAACCGCAAAATAAAAATGCCCGGTAAATCCGGGCTTTAGACAGTGACTACCGTCAGGAGAGACGGTTACCGGGGATAAACCATTCCCGGCGAGAATTTAGCAAGTCCTGGGCGCTCATCGCTTTTTTACCTGCCGGCTGCAACAACTCGAGGTTCAGGATGCCATCGCCGGTTACGACCTGAATGCCTTGCTTGCCAGCGGCCACGATCGTACCAGGTTCAGCGCGGCGGGTTTCAGCAATGACGGATGCCTGCCACACTTTCACCGGTTGCTCATCAATTTCCAGCCAGCTCATAGGCCATGGGTTGAATGCGCGAATGCAACGTTCGAGTTGCGCAGCGGAAAGAGACCAGTCAATGCGGGCTTCTTCTTTACTGAGCTTCTCGGCATAGGTCACCAGCGCCTCATCCTGGACTTCCGGCTGAGTCGAACCGTTTGCGAGCTGAGTTAACGTTTCCAGCAACCCTTGTGGGCCAAGTTCTGCCAGCTTGTCATACAGACTGGCGCTGGTATCTTGCGCAGCGATTGGACAGGAGAGTTTATACAGCATGTCACCTGTATCCAGACCGACATCCATCTGCATGATGGTCACACCGGTTTCAGCATCACCCGCCCAGAGCGAGCGCTGAATAGGCGCCGCTCCGCGCCAGCGCGGCAGCAAAGAGCCGTGTACGTTGATACAGCCCAGCCGTGGCATATCCAGAACCGCTTTGGGCAGAATCAATCCGTAGGCAACAACGACCATGACATCGGCATTCAGCGAGGCAACCCGCTGCTGATTTTCCTGCGGGCGCAGGGAGACAGGCTGAAATACCGGTAAATTATTAGCTTCAGCCAGCACTTTTACCGGGCTCGGCATGAGCTTTTTACCGCGGCCTGCGGGGCGATCGGGCTGGGTAAATACGCCAACAATCTGGTGCCCAGACGACAGCAGCGCATCGAGATGACGCGCTGCAAAATCGGGAGTTCCCGCAAAGATAATACGTAGTGATTGTGACACGTTAGTCCTTGTCCTCAGGCACGCGTACGCAAACGGTCCAGTTTTTCAACTTTCTGGCGAATACGCTGTTGTTTAAGCGGCGACAGATAATCGATAAACAGTTTGCCTACCAGGTGATCCATTTCATGCTGGATACAGATAGCCAGCAGGCCGTCAGCATTCAGTTCAAACTGCTTGCCTTCGCGATCCAATGCACGAATCTTCACGGTTTCGGCACGTGGCACCAGTGCGCGCTGTTCCGGGATAGACAAGCAACCTTCTTCGATGCCCGTTTCACCGTCTTTTTCCAACAGCTCAGGGTTGATTAACACCAGCTGCTCTTCACGGTTTTCTGAAACATCGATAACGATAATGCGCTGATGAACATCTACCTGGGTGGCGGCCAGACCAATACCTTCTTCCACGTACATCGTCTCGAACATATCATCGACGATGCGTTGAATTTCTGCATTGACTTCTTTTACCGGTTCAGCGACTTTGCGAAGGCGCTCGTCCGGGATATGTAACACTTGCAAAACTGCCATAAAGATCCAGAGTCGTATTCAGGAGTTGATAAGATTATTAGCTCTATTCTAGACAAAACCCCCTGTAATTGACAGTCTCGCTGTCCAATCGCAAAGATTGTTAAAGCCACTTATGGCAGGGGACAAGGATGACACCTACGGAGATCTGGCTGCGTCTGATGAAGGTGAGCAACCTTTATGGTGACAACATGGTGATGGCTGCCAGAATACTGCGCGCGGCCTCGGTGCCAGATCGCGAAGCATTGTACGCCTGTGGTCTGAGCGCAGCGCAAGCGAAGCAATTTCTATCCGTTGGCCAACAAGAGCTTGCGTCTACGCTATTGTGGCTGGAGCAACCCGGGCACCACCTGTTACTCGCTGATAATCCATTCTACCCACCCCGACTGCGCGCCATTGCTGACTATCCCGGCGCGCTTTTCGTTTGTGGAGATTTGACCGTGTTGAGCAGTTTGCAACTGGCCATTGTCGGCAGCCGTTCCCACTCCTGGTACGGTGCTCGCTGGGGGAAACTGTTCAGTGAAAGCCTGGCGCGTCTCGGTATCACCATTACCAGCGGTCTGGCGATCGGCATTGACGGTGTCGCTCACCGCGGCGCACTTGAGGCGTGCGGGAAGACAATCGGCGTACTTGGCAATGGATTAGGCGCAATCTACCCACGCCGTCATCATGCATTAGCCGGGAATATAGTGGAGAGCGGGGGAGCATTGCTGTCTGAGTTCCCTCTTTCAGCCTCCCCGTGGCCGGGAAACTTCCCTCGTCGGAATCGAATTATCAGCGGACTGAGTATTGGCGTGCTGGTGATTGAGGCCGCTTTGAAAAGCGGCTCGCTGGTGACCGTTCGCTGTGCGCTGGAGCAAGGAAGAGAGGTTTTTGCCCTACCTGGGCCGGTAGGTAATCCGGGTTCCGAAGGTCCACTCTGGCTGATTAAACAAGGTGCCATCCCCGTGACATCAGCGGCAGATATCATCGACTATTGCCAGCAGGAACTGCGATGGCTCCAGGATGTGCCTGACAATATAAATAATTGCATGGATCCGCCTCCCCTGGCATTGCCATTTCCAGAGCTCCTGGCTAACGTAGGAGATGAGGTAACACCTGTTGACGTTGTCGCTGAACGTGCCGGCCAATCTGTGCCAGTGACCGTAGCTCAGCTACTTGAACTGGAGTTAGCAGGCTGGATCGCAGCTGTACCCGGCGGCTATGTCCGATTAAGGAGGGCAAGCCATGTTCGACGTACTCATGTATTTGTTTGAGACTTACATCCAAAACGAAGCAGAAATGCGCGTGGATCAGGATAGACTGACCCGGGATCTCACCGATGCAGGATTCGATCGGGAAGATATTTATAACGCGTTGATGTGGCTAGAGAAACTGGCTGACTATCAGGAGGGGCTCGTTGCTCCCATGCAGCTTGCTTCTGACCCGCTCTCTTTGCGGATTTATACCGAAGAAGAGTGTCTGCGTCTGGATGCCAGTTGCCGGGGATTTTTATTATTCCTCGAGCAGATTCAGGTGTTGAACCTCGAAACACGGGAAATGGTGATAGAGCGCGTGCTGGCGCTGGATACAGCAGAATTCGATCTGGAAGACCTGAAATGGGTGATCCTGATGGTACTGTTTAATATTCCGGGCTGCGAAAATGCCTATCAACAAATGGAAGAATTACTCTTCGAAGTAAATGAAGGTATGCTGCACTAATCTTATTGCGGCAACATCGAGTTGTTATGACCAAATCAGCACTGTTTTCGGTGCGTAAAAATGAGCCCTGCCCACAGTGCGGGGCTGAACTGGTAATTCGCTCCGGGAAACACGGGCCGTTTCTCGGTTGCTCACACTATCCGGACTGTGACTATGTCCGTCCGCTGAAAAATCAGGCGGACGGACATATCGTAAAGGTACTGGAGGGGCAGGAATGTCCGTCTTGCGGTGCCGTTATGGTGTTACGTCAGGGACGCTTCGGTATGTTTATTGGCTGCAGCCGTTACCCGGAATGTGAACATACTGAAACTATTGATAAACCTGATGAAACAGCGATTTCCTGCCCGCAGTGTGGGCAAGGGCAGCTGGTTCAGCGTCGTTCTCGTTTCGGCAAAACCTTTCATTCCTGCGATCGTTATCCCGATTGCCAGTTCGTTATCAACTTCAAACCGGTAGCGGGTGAATGCCCTGAATGCCACTATCCGCTATTAATCGAAAAGAAAACGGCGCAGGGCGTAAAACGCTTTTGTGCCAGTAAACAATGTGGAAAGCCGATCCCGGCGGAACAAATCAGTGAATAAGAACCTGCAATCAGAAACCGTCGCCCATGCCGTGACGGTACTGCTTAACGAACATGTCATCGCCTATCCGACAGAAGCCGTTTTTGGCGTAGGCTGCGATCCTGACAGCGAAACGGCAGTCATGCACCTGCTGGCGCTTAAACAACGCCCCGTCGAGAAGGGGCTCATTCTGATCGCGGCCAGCTACGAACAACTGACACCTTATATTGATGATTCGCAGCTTAATGATAAACAGCGAGCGGCGATCTTCTCCTGCTGGCCGGGACCGGTCACGTTTGTCTTTCCGGCCCGCGCCACAACGCCACGCTGGTTGACCGGGCGCTTTGATTCCCTGGCGGTACGCGTCAGCGATCATCCGCTGGTGGTCGAATTGTGCGAGGCTTATGGCAAACCGCTGGTTTCAACCAGCGCGAATTTATCCGGTCAGCCGCCTTGCCGCACCACGGCTGAAGTTCTGGCTCAGTTTGGCGCCAGTTTCCCGGTCGTCGATGGTGCAACGGGTGGGCGTCAGAATCCGTCTGAAATTCGCGATGCCCTGACGGGCGAACTCTTTCGCCAGGGGTAATTTATGCAAACCTACGCTGTCTTCGGCAATCCGATCGCCCACAGTAAGTCCCCCTCTATTCACCAGCGCTTTGCGCAGCAGTTGCAGATTGTGCATCCGTATGGGCGAGTTCTGGCGCCGCTGGACGATTTTCGCTCTACTCTGGATACCTTCTTCGCCGAAGGGGGAAAGGGCGCTAACGTTACCGTTCCGTTCAAGGAGGAAGCGTTTGCCCGAGCGGATGAACTGACCGAACGTGCGGCTCTGGCGGGGGCGGTGAATACCCTAAAAAGGCTGGACGATGGACGTTTGCTAGGGGACAACACCGACGGGATTGGACTGCTGAGCGATCTGGAGCGGTTGGGGTTCATTAAACCGGGCTATCGGGTATTGCTCATCGGGGCTGGCGGGGCATCGCGGGGTGTCTTGCTACCCCTGCTGTCACTGGATTGCGCTGTCACTATCGTCAACCGGACTTATTCCCGCGCGCAGGAGCTGGCGACGCTGTTTGCGCATACCGGTAGTGTATGCGCGCTTGAGATGGGATCGCTGGCTGAGCATGAGTTCGATCTCATTATTAATGCAACTTCCAGCGGTATCAGCGGCGATGTGCCGGCAGTTCCCGCGTCCCTAATCAACACGCACGTCTATTGTTATGACATGTTTTATCAGAAGGGCAGCACGCCGTTTTTACACTGGTGCCAGGAGCATGGTGCGAAAATGTGTGCCGATGGGCTGGGTATGCTGGTGGCGCAGGCCGCCCACGCCGTTTTGCTCTGGCATGGAGTTCTGCCCGAGATTACACCGGTTATTCAGGCCTTGCATAAGGAACTGAATACGTGAATCAGTCGATTCAGTTTCCTGACAGAGAGGAGTGGGATAGCGACCGGCAGTGTGTCACCTTTCCCGCACTGGCTAATGGTATGCAGCTCACCTGCGCAATCAGAGGCGTAACGTTAAAACAGCGCTTCGGTGGTGATACCCCCGGGCAGTGGCTGGCCGCGTTTTGTGGACATCGCTGGGATCTGGAAGAAGAAGCTGAAGTATTGATCCGCGACCAGCAGGAAGATAATCAGGGCTGGGTATGGTTATCCTGATCCAGATAATCGTTTTTCCATTTCACATAGTTGTTTGCTGAATAGAGCAGACCTGCCCGTTCCGCCTCCGTCAGGGGGCGGATTTGTTTCACCGGGTTGCCAAAATAGAGATAGCCGCTTTCCAGCCGTTTGTTTTGCGGGACCAGGCTACCGGCACCAATCATCACATCGTCTTCTACTACTACGCCATCCAGTAAAATCGAGCCCATGCCAACCAGCACCCGATTGCCAATAGTACAGCCATGCAGCATGACCTTGTGACCAACGGTGACCTCTTCACCAATGATCAGCGGATTTCCCTGAGGGTTAGAGGCGGATTTGTGGGTGACATGCAGCACGCTGCCGTCCTGAATGTTAGTGCGGGCACCGATTGCTACATAGTTAACATCTCCGCGAATCGCAACCAGCGGCCAGATGCTGACATCATCAGCCATTCGGACATCGCCGATCGCTACGCTGGTGGCATCGATCATCACTCGCTGGCCGATTTGAGGGAATAAATCTTTATAAGGACGTAAATTAGCGGACATGGTTACCTCAATGAACCTGGGTTGTACCAAGACTCTGGTGGCTTTTGCGGCCACCTGCAACCCCTTATTGTGGTGAAAATTGAGCAATCTGAACAATAACGCCGCGAAAAGGGCGAAAAACCATCACTTGAAAAAAAAGATCGATAAAAGACTTGTGCAATAAAATGGGATCCCTATAATGCGCTCCCACTGACACGGCACATGTGAACGAGTTCACAGAGTAAGCCGGGTCGGCAGAGAAAAAAATCTGAAATTCAGGGTTGACTCTGAAAGAGGAAAGCGTAATATACGCCACCTCGCGACAGAGCGCTAAGCGCCGTCGCAACTGCTCTTTAACAATTTATCAGACAATCTGTGTGGGCACTCAAAGTGACATGGATTCTTAACGTCCTCGGACGAAAAATGAATACCAAGTCTCAGTGAGTGAACATACGTAATTCATTACGAAGTT